>CAZWFQ010000023.1:12032-29678 GCA_964633225.1 uncultured Anaerolineaceae bacterium | reverse complement strand
GGCGAAGAGAAATACTATGCGATGCTGTTGGCGATGATCGGTGTGATCATTGGCCTGGGCTGCGCCAGCGATCTGTTCAACCTGTGGGTCTGGTTTGAAGCGATGGCTGTTTCGTCATACTTGCTGGTGGCTTTTTACCGCCGCCAGGCAGCGGCTTTGGAATCGGGGATCAAATACCTGGTGCAGAGCGCCACGGGTTCGGTATTTGTGCTGTTTGGGATTGCGCTGGTTTTGGCCAGCACGGGGACTTTGGATCTGCAGCACTTGCGCACCTCGGCACAGCCATCGTTGGGGCTGTTGGCAGCCGGGGCGTTGTTCATCATCGGCTTCGGTGTCAAGATTGCAATGGTGCCGATGCATACCTGGCTGCCGGATGCCCATTCCCAGGCACCCAGCGGGATCAGTGCAATGCTTTCGGGCGTGGTGATTGAGACGGGCCTGGTGGCTTTGCTGCGGGTGATCAGTGCGCTGGCTGGGGTTTCGACTTCTTGGGGCCTGCTGCTGATGATCTTTGGGGCGTTGAATATGTTCTTCGGCAACTTCCTGGCTTTGAAGCAGGTGGCCTCGGGGCCGAAGGCACAGGTGAAGCGTGTGCTGGCTTATTCGAGCCTGAGCCACGTGGGGTACATGTTGATCGGCCTGGGGATTGCGTTCTATGCGGGGGAAGAGGTGATTGCAGCGGGGCAGTTGGGGGCGCAAGGGGCTTTCTTCCACATTATCAACCACGGGATCATGAAGGGCCTGGCCTTTTTGGCGGCAGGGGCACTGCTGTATGCCCTGCACCTGGCCTTTGACCGCCATGATCCGCTGACCATGGGCGATTTGAACGGCGCGGCCCGGCGCTATCCCATCCCGGCCCTGGCACTGAGCCTGGCGGTGTTGGGATTGGGCGGGCTGCCCCCATTGGCTGGTTTTATGTCAAAATGGCAGATCTTTGTGGCAGGTTTTGAAACCAAAGATGGGCTGGTGATTGGGTTGGTGATCTTTGCGGCGCTGAACAGTGTGCTCTCTTTGGGATATTATGCGCCGATGGTGAATGCGATGTACCGGAAAGAGCCTTCAGAGGCTGTGCAAATGGGCGAGAAGGTACCGCTGAGCATGCTGATCCCGTTGGGGGTGCTGGCGGCCGCGATCTTGGTATTGGGTTTTTGGCCCGGCCTGATGAATTGGTTGACTGAACCGGCAAGCCTATCGCTGCGAGCGTATTTTAGCGGCGCGGTGGGCTGGCTGGGTACACTGTTCCAGTAAAGGGTAGCATGGATATGAGCCTGTTATTATCTCCTGTAGTTGCGTTCTTGGTTTATATGCTCCTGGTGGGTGTGCTGACCTTGATTGGCCGCCTGCTGTCTGGGCCGGGAGGGCCTTCTACGCCTGAAAAGCTGGCGATTTATGCCAGCGGCGAGGCGGGGCCCAGTTACCAGGCGGCGCCAGGTTACCGGCAGTTCTTTGTGGTGGCTTTGTTCTTTGCGGTGCTGCACCTGGGTATTTTGATGGCTGGCAGCGGCGGCCTGGATGCCGTGACCGGGGCTTACCTGGGCGGTTTGATTTTAGTATTGGTTGCTTTGATCTTAGGATAGGTGTGAAATGACTTCATTAAGTGAGCGATGGAACGAAGTGATTGGTAAGGTCAAAACTTGGGCGTTCACCAATTCAATCTATGTGGTGCACTTTAACTCTGGTTCTTGTAACGGTTGTGATATCGAGATCCTGGCTACGCTGACCCCGCGCTACGATGCTGAGCGCCTGGGGGTTAAGCTGATCGGCAGTCCACGGCATGCGGATGTGCTGATCTGCACGGGGCCGGTTTCGCTGCAGGCCCGCGAGCGTTTGCTGCGCACCTACCAGCAGATGCCGGATCCGAAGTTTGTGGTGGTGGTTGGGTCTTGCGGTGTGCAGGGGGGTGTTTTTGACGGTTGTTACAATGTGATGGGCGGCGTAGACACGGTGATCCCGGTTAACGCCTACATTCCTGGTTGCCCGCCCAGGCCCGAAGCGATCATTGATGGTATTGTTAAACTGTTGGGAAGCCTGCGCTCTCCGGCGAAGGCAGCCCCGGCTCCTATCACAGAAGGGAAGGTATTGTAATGGTTGCGACTGCTCCTGCTCCTACACCGAAGCCGGTAAATGCCGAATTGTTGGCGGATGTGGAACCTCGTTTTCTCAAAGTGCGTGAGTATTTGGAACCGATTGCCAGCCAGAGTGCGGTGGCGCTGGACTTTAACAGCCCTGAGCCGAACCGTGTGGACGTGAACATTGAGGCGAAGGACCTGCTGACGGCGGCATCGGCCCTGTATGATAACGGCTGGGGATACCTGGCGGCGATCACGGGGTTGGATCATGGCCCGGAGGAAGATTATCTCGAGGCGCTGTATCACTTCTGCGGTGGGGCGGCGGTGACCACGCTGCGTGTCAAACTGCCGCGCCACGGTGGCAGCGTGCCAAGCATTGCGGCGCGCATCCCGGCGGCGGGCTTTTTTGAACGTGAGTTTGCTGAGATGTTTGGGGTCTATCCGACTGGCCTGGAGGATACAGCCCATCTCTTTTTGCCTGAGGATTGGCCGGACGGCGTGTACCCACTACTGAAGGATACGGAAATTCCCTCGGCAAAAACAATTGCTTCGATGGATGGGCTGGAGAAGCCGATTGTGGACCAGGGCGGCGGGCGCTTTATTGTGCCGATTGGTCCGCAGCACCCGGCTTTGAAAGAGCCCGGGCATTTCGAGTTCACGGTGGAAGGCGAGATCGTGGTGGCGGCGAGCATGCGCCTGGGTTATGTGCACCGCGGGCTTGAGAAGGCCACTGAGAGCCGGAATTACATTCAAAACCTGTATTTGCTAGAGCGGGTGTGCGGCATTTGCTCGCATACGCATGCATCGGCATACAGCAATGCGGTTGAGCAACTGGCGGGGGTGGAAGTGCCCTTGCGGGCCCAGGCGATCCGCGAGATCGTGGCGGGCCTGGAACGCATCCACAGCCACCTGTTGTGGCTGGGTGTGGCGGCGCACGAGGCGGGTTTCGATACGCTGTTCATGTACAGTTGGCGCGATCGCGAAACGGTGATGGACCTGTTGGAGCAGATTACGGGCAACCGGGTGAATTATTCTATCTGCCTGTTGGGCGGGGTGAAGCAAGACATCAATTATGCGCAAGCAGATGCGCTGCGGGCGGGGCTGGATTACCTTGAACAGCGCTCACGGCATTATTATGAGGTGGTGACCACCGACTCGATGTTCTTGCAGCGTACACGCGATATTGGTACGATGAGCCTGGCACAGGCCGAATACCTGGGCGCTCTGGGCCCAACAGCGCGGGCCTCGGGCGTGATCCGTGATGTGCGGGTGGAAGCTCCGTATGGGGCTTACCGGCGTTTTCCGGTGAGCGTGGTGATGGACACGGCTGGCGACCTGGAAGCGCGCTTCAAGGTGCGCTTGAAGGAGTTGTTTGTGAGCTGCGCTGCCATCCGCACGATCCTGGATAACCTGCCCGATACTGAGCTGGCGACACGTATGCCGCGCCGCATACCGGCGGGCGAAACGGTGAGCCGGGTGGAAGCCCCGCGCGGCGAGGCGTTTTACTTTGTGAAGAGCAACGGCAGTGATATGCCGGAACGGGTGAAGGTGCGCACACCAAGCCTGTGCAACTGGACTTCGGTGCTGAACCAGGCGATTGGCCGCCAATTGGCGGATGTGCCTTTATTGATTGCGGGCATGGACCCATGCTTTTCGTGCAACGATCGCATGGTGGTGGTGCGTGATAATTCTATGCACCACGGCGTGCGCTCGGCCAGCTCGAAGGGCGATGCCCACCACACCGAGATTTGGACGTGGGAAAAATTGCGCCAACATGGGATTGATTTCTATAAACGAGGCGGCAACAAATGAAACTGGTAATTCCTCCGCTTATTTACATGCTGTTATTCCCGGGTGGGTTGGGCTTGATCATGACCGGGCTGTTGTATGAGTGGGCCCACCGCAAGCTGGTGGCGCGGTTGCAAAACCGGATTGGCCCACGCTGGTTCCAGCCGATGGCAGATACCCTCAAGCTGCTGTTGAAGGAAGAGATCATTCCCTCTGAGGTCAACCCTTATCTATTTGTGGGCCTGCCGGTGGCGGGTATAGCGGGTGTGCTGACGGCGGGGTTGTACGTGCCACTGTGGGGCTTCCCGGCGGCTTACAGCTTTGACGGCGATTTGATCGTGACGCTGTATCTATTGAGCTTGTTGACGCTTTCTACGGGCCTGGCTGGATGGAACACGCGCAGCCGTTTTTCGCTGGTGGGCGCCACCCGAACGCTGACCCAGCTTTTTGCGTATGAGGCGCCGTTCATGATGGCTATGCTGGGCCCGGCCCTGGCGGTGGGGAGCTGGCGGATGAATGATATTGTTGCCGGCAACCAGGGCGCGTGGCTGATGTTCACCCAGCCGATTGGTTTTATTGTGGCGGTGATCGGGTTGATGGGCAAGCTGGAGATGCCGCCGTTCGATGCGCCGGAAGCTGAAACGGAGATCGTGGCGGGTGCACTGACCGATTACAGCGGCCGTGGGCTGGTGTTCTTTCACGTTGGCCGCACAACAGAGATGCTGGTGGGCCTGACCATGATTGCGGCCCTGTACATGGGCGGAATCAATGGCCCGTTAGACTTTGTGATCAAAACTTTACCGCTGCTGTTGCTGATCTCGGTCTTCCAGACCCTGATCACGCGTTTGCGCATTGATCAAACAGTGGGCCTGTGGTGGCGGTATGGTGCATTATTGGTGTTGTTACAATGGGTTGTGCTGATTGTTTTGAAAGGGATACGCTGATGAAAATTGGTACGATGCTTAACGATGTTTTTCGTTCTTTTTTGAATAAACCCGTGACGCAGATCTACCCAGTGGAGCGTACGGAGACCCCGGAGCGGTTGCGCGGCAAGGTCAAGTGGGATGCGGCGCGGTGCAGCGGCTGTCAATTGTGCGTCAAAGACTGTCCATCGGGGGCTTTAGAGCTGATCACCCTGGACCGGGCCAACAAACGCTTTTTGATGCTCTACCGCCTGGATTGCTGTACGTATTGCGCACAGTGCGTGCATAGCTGCCGTTCAAAGTGCTTTGAGATGGACAGCGAGGATTGGGAGCTGGCAGCCTTGGATCGATTGTCTTTCGCGCAGTATTACGGAAAGGAAGCGGACGTAGATGTATACCTGGAGCAAGTCGGTCATCCAGACGCTGAAAAGCCCGGCATCGACTGATGCGGGTGGTGCAGTTGGCCCGCGCCGCGTGGCGGTGTTGGGAATTGGGCAAGAGCTGCGTGGGGATGATGCCGCCGGTTTGAAGGTGGCACAGCGGCTGTGGGCGGTGCGGGAGCCGGTTGAAGAGGATGCGGTGATGATCATCCAGGGTGGGCCGGCCCCGGAGAACCAAACGGGCACTTTGCGGCGTTTTGGGCCGGATTTGGTAATCATGGTGGATGCAGCTGAGATGGGCGACCCACCCGGCACGGTGCGCTGGTTGGATTGGCAAGAGATCACGGGCATTACAGCCGTGGGGCATGCCCTGCCGCTGCACGTATTGGCGGATTACCTGGTGGCCGAATTGGGATGCCGGGTTTGTCTGCTGGGCATCCAGCCGACAACGGAAAACATATTTTCGGACGAGATTGGCGCTCCGCTTTCGCAAGCGGTGTCTCAGGCGGTGCGGCAGGTGGTGGGGGAGCTGGCTGAACTGTTATAATGCAGTTGGTGCGGCCCCCCTATGACACTTGGTTCCCTGTTAAGTCGCTGGCGCTCTGACCCAGAAGTTGGCGCAAATATTGTAGAATGGCGCACGCTGCCGGCACGTCCGGCAAACACGGCGCCTTTTCCGTTTAATCTGCACCCGGCCCTGGTGGAAGCGCTGCATGGGCGGGGCATTGATTCGTTGTACAGCCACCAGGCGGCGGCGTGGCAGCACGCCAGCCAGGGCGAGCATGTGGTGGTGGTGACCGGCACTGCCAGCGGGAAGACGCTGTGCTATAACCTGCCGGTGCTGGATATGCTCTTGCGCGACCCTGAAGCGCGGGCGTTGTACCTTTTTCCCACCAAGGCATTGGCGCAAGACCAACAGGCAGCCCTGAAGGAGTTGAGCGCCGGGCTGCCTGGGCCCCTGGCTTCGGCGATTTATGATGGCGATACGCCTTCCAGCCACCGCCCGGCGATCCGCTCGAAGGCGCGCCTGGTGCTGAGCAACCCCGATATGCTGCACACCGGGATCCTGCCGCACCATACGGCCTGGGCAGATTTTTGGCGCGGTTTGCGTTACGTGGTGTTGGATGAGATGCATGTTTACCGGGGCATCTTTGGTTCGCACGTGGCCAATACCCTGCGCCGCTTGAAGCGGGTGGCGCGCTTTTACGGCAGCGAGCCGCAGTTCATCTTGACTTCAGCGACCATTGGGAATCCGGGGGAATTGGCCGAGCGCCTGGTGGAGGCGCGGGTGGCGATGCTGGCAGAAGATGGGTCGGCGCGCGGTCCACGCCACTTTTTGATCTATAACCCTCCGATCACCGATCCTGAATTGGGCTTGCGCCGCGGTGCGCTGCAAGAAAGCGTGCGCCTGGCGGATGATTTGCTGGCATATGGCTTGCAGACGATCGTATTTGGGCGCACCCGGCGGGCGGTGGAGCTGATCTTGACGGCCCTGCGCGAGCGCGCGGGCGGAACGGAAGCCCCGGCGGCTGCGGCGGCCCCGCAGATGCGCGGTTACCGCAGCGGCTACCTGCCCTCTCAGCGGCGGGATATCGAACAGGGGCTGAGGCGAGGTGATGTGCGGTTGGTGGTGGCGACCACGGCCCTGGAGCTGGGGATTGACATCGGCGGATTGCAGGCGGCGGTGCTGGCGGGCTACCCGGGGACGATTGCGGCTACCCGGCAGCAGGCGGGCCGCGCCGGGCGTGGTGAAGACCCGGCCCTGGCGGTGCTGGTGGCTTCGGCGAGCCCGCTGGACCAGTTCCTGGCGCGCCACCCTGATTATTTTTTTGACCGGACACCTGAGCTGGGCTTGATCAACCCGGATAATTTGCTGATCTTATTGGGACACCTGCGCTGTGCAGCCTTTGAGCTGCCTTTCCAGGCGGGGGAAGGTTTTGGGAGCCTGGGTGGCGAGCGGGTGGGAGAATTTCTGGAATTTTTGCAGGGGCAAGGGGTGCTGCACCGCTCAGGCGCCAAGTATTTTTGGGCGGCTGACCAGTATCCGGCCCAGGGGGTGTCGCTGCGCAGTGCTGCGCCGGATGCGGTGGTCTTGCAGGTGCAAGAGGCGGATGACCTGCCGCCGCGCACGCTGGGGAAGGTGGATGCTTCGAGCGCGCCGTGGATGGTGCACCCCGGGGCGATTTATTTGCACGAGGCCCAAATGTTCCACGTGAGGATGCTGGACCTGGAACAAGGGCTGGCCCTGCTGAACCCTGTGAATGCTGATTATTACACTGAGCCGCGCCTTGAGACGAGCGTGGAGTTGGTGGAGAAAACGGCTGAAGGCCAGGTGGCGGGCGGGTTGAAGGCCCATGGACAACTGCTGGTGACGACGCAGGTGGTAGGGTACCGCAAAGTACGCTGGCATACGAACGAGACCCTGGGCCAGGCTGAGCTGGACCTGCCGCCGTCGCGATTGGATACCACCGGTTATTGGTTGGCGCTCTCAGAGGCGGCGGTGGAACGCCTGCGCGACCTGGGGGCCTGGCGCAGCGACCCGAACCAGTACGGCCCGGGATGGGATGGGCTGCGCGAGAAGGTGCGAGAGCGAGACGGCTACCGCTGCCAGGCCTGCGGCCTGACAGAGCAGGGGCGGGCGCACGACGTGCACCATAAGATCCCTTTCAGGGCGTTTTCGGCACCGGCGCAGGCCAACCAACTGCATAACCTGGTGACCCTTTGCCCGGCCTGCCACCGCCGGGCTGAGGCGGCGGTGAGGATGCGCAGCGGGCTTTCGGGCCTGGCCTTTACGCTGGGGCACCTGGCCCCGCTGTTTTTGATGTGCGATGAGCGCGACCTGGGGGTACATGCCGATCCCTTGTCTGCGCTGGCAGAGGGGGCGCCGGCGGTGGTGCTTTATGATCGCGTGCCGGCTGGGATAGGCTTGAGCGAGCGCCTGTATGAGCTGCACGATGAGCTGATGCTGAGGGCGCGCGAGCTGGTAGGTACCTGCGCTTGCAGTGATGGCTGCCCCTCTTGCATTGGCCCTGGGGGCCAAGAACTGCTGCCGGGGGTGAATCAGAACGGCGAGCCAGAGCGTTTGCAGCCCGGTTCGGGCGGCAAGCGTGAGACGCTGGCCTTGTTAGACTGCCTGTGCGAACAGGCGTGATCGTTGGTGGGTAATTTGGGTTATGATATAGATAACTTGGAAAGGGATGGCAGATATGGAATTATCTTCTTTGCGATGGGTAAATTTATTGGTTGTGGCGGCGATGTTGGTGTCTTTGGGGGCGGGGCTGGTGCAGCCGGTTGAGGCGGCAGCCCTGGAAAGCTTGCACCTGGCCTTGATACAGCCGGATGTGCACGTGGCTTTGGAGCAAAAGGGGAAGGCTGAGGTGTTGGTGATCTTGAAGGAGCAGGCCAATTTAAGCGCCACGGCAGACATGGCTACGCGGCAAGAAAAAGGTACTTTTGTGTACGAGCAACTGGTGAACACAGCCCGCCGCAGCCAGGGGCCGCTGGCGGCATTCTTGGAGGGGCGGGGGGTGACCTATCATGCGTATTGGATCGTCAACATGCTGCGCGTGACGGCGGATGCGGCCCTGGTGCAAGAGCTGGCGCGCCAGCCCGGTGTGGAGCGGATTGAGATCTATAACCCGCCTTACCCAGATGTGGAGGGGCATGACCTGGGGCCTTACGGCCAGGAATACGGCCCGCAGGCCCTTGAGCCTGAACCGGTGCCGGGGATGGACATCCCGGGCTATGGGCACGAGTTCGGCCCTATCCTGGCATCTCCTGAGGCGGTTGAATGGAATATTACCCGCGTGAAGGCGGATGCGGCCTGGGCGATGGGCGTGGACGGGAGCGGGGTGGTGATTGGCGACCTGGATACGGGGGTGCAGTGGGACCACCCGGCACTGGTGAACCAATACAGGCCGCAGATTGCGGGCACCTCCAGCCGGCATGATTACAACTGGTATAACGGGGGCGAGGATGATGCGCCAACCGATTACGGCAGCCATGGCACGCATACGATGGGGACGATCATTGGCGATGACGGCGGATCAAACCAGATTGGGGTGGCACCGGGGGCGCAGTGGATTGCCTGCCCGGGGGTTGGCTCGCCATACGTGGGGCCCTTTGAGTGCTTTGAGTTCTTCCTGGCGCCCACCCGGTTGGATGGGACGGACCCCCGCCCAGACCTGGCCCCGCATGTGATCAGCAATTCGTGGAGCGCGGCGGGGACGAATTTCCAGCCTGCGATCCAGGTTTTGTATGCGGCTGGGATCTTCTTTTCCAAGTCGGCGGGGAATACGGGGCCGGGCTGTGCAACGGTGACCAACCCGGGGCAGTGGCCTGAGGTGACAACGGCGGCGAACTTTGCGCAGGGGGATGCGATCAGTTACAGCTCCAGCCGCGGGCCGGTGACGATTGGCTATGAACAGTACGTGAAGCCGGATATCGCCGCGCCGGGGACCAATATCCGCTCGAGCATACCGGGGGGGAATTACGGCACGATGAGCGGCACCAGCATGGCCTGCCCGCATGTGACCGGGGCAGTGGCCCTGTTGATCAGCGCCAACCCAGAGCTGGCAGGCAAGATTGATGTGCTGCAGATGCTCCTCAAGCAGAATGCCGAGCCGAGGATCAGTGCCCAATGCAGCCCCTTTGTGGATGTTCCCAATAATGTTTGGGGGTGGGGGATCCTGAACGTGGAGACGGCAGTCAAGGCGGCGCAAGGTATGGTCTTCGGCGGTGTGCAGGGCAGTGTGATCGACGGCACGACCAGCCAGGCGATCCCGGGGGCGGAGATCCTCTTTGAGGATACTGCCACCAATTGGCAGCTAACCATGCTGGCAGATGCCAACGGTGATTTTGGGCGCGGGCTGCCGGGCGGCATGTATGATATTACGGGCCAGGCTTATGGCTACCTGCCCGGCACGGCAGCGGGTGTTGCCATTACGACCGGGCTGACCGTGACGCAAGACCTTGTGCTGAACCCGGCCCCGGTGTGGACGGTGTCAGGGCAGGTGACCGAGACCGGGACGAGCGAGCCGCTGTCGGCGAGCATCATTTTTGTGGATACGCCGGTGACGGCAGGCACGGATGCGGCGACGGGCGTTTACACGGCGGCGGTGCCCCAAGGGACCTGGTGGGTGCGGGCAGAAAGCCCCGGGCACAGGACGGAAGTGGTACAGGTGACCCTGGACCAGGACCTGAGCCTGGATTTTTCCCTGGAGCCTGTGTTCAATTACTACATGCGTGTGAGCGATGCGGTTTGCGGGGTGCCTTTCGACTGGATCGATGCAACCGGTGGTACGGCGCGGCCCCTGCCCGATGATGGCTTCACCGGGATTACTTTGAGCAAGGCCTTCACCTTTTATGGCGTAGATCACACCAAGCTGTATGTAGGATCAAACGGAATCGTGACCTTTGGCAGCGGGAATGATAAATGGAGCGGGACGATCCCCAGCCCTGATGCACCGAATAACGGCATCTACGCCTTCAGCACCGATCTCCACCCCAACGGCGGGGCCCAGGGGAATATCTACACCCTGTGGGCAGATAGCAGCACCTTTGTGATCGAATGGTACCGGGTGCAGCATTACCCCAGCGGCAACCCAGAGACTTTTGAGATCATCCTGGATTTTGACCAACAGACGATCAAGATGCAGTACCTGGCGGTCAGCAATACGGCTGGCGTGGTGGCGGGGGTTGAGAACGCGGATGGCAGCGAAGCGACCCAATATGCTTACGACGACCCGGTGCGGATGGCGGATGGCAAGGCAGTGATCTTTTACCCGGCTTTTGGGACGCCGCCCGTGTTTGGCGCAGGCACTTTGGCGGGTACGGTCACCGACCTGGGGAGCGGTTTGCCAATCGAGGAGGCCAGCGTCTTTGCAAGCGCGGCTGCGGGCGAAGTCTTTGAATTTGTCACCGGCGGCGGGGGGGAATATACGGGAACCCTGTGCGCCGGCCCGTACAGCGTTTATGCGGATGCCTTGGGGTATACGCCGAGCGCAGCGGTTGACAGCCTGATCGAGATTGGCGTGACGACGGTGGAAGACTTTGCCCTGCTGGAAACGGGCGGCCTTCAACAGCCTGATCCGATCAGCCAGACGCTGGTGACGGGCACGAGCGGGGTTCAGCCGCTGGACCTGGTCAACACCAAAAGCATGACGTTAACTTTTGACACGGGGCTTTGGCCTGCGGTGACCTGGCTGACCCTGAACCCGATCAGCGGCACGCTGCCTGCCAGTGGCACGCTGACGGTGGATGCAAACTTTAACGCCGCAGAGCTGGCGGCGGGGGTTTACACGACGACAATTGGGATCAGGACCACCGACTCGGACGGCACAGAGGCGTTTTCTGTGCCTGTGACGCTGAGCGTGACCTGCGAGCCGGTGAGCGAGGCAGAATTTACATTCACGCCGGAGAATGCGGCGGCTGGCGAGACGATTACCTTCACAGCCCAGGCCAGCGGCACTGCGCCGATCTTATATGGCTGGGATTTTGATGATGGCACAAGCGGCATGGGCAGCGTGATCACGCACAGCTATGCTGCCGGGGGCGATTACAGCGTGACCCTGACGGCGGCGAACTGCGGGGGTGCAACCGAGGTGGTGACGCATACGCTGCACGTGGCGTCGACCTGCGCGGGGGTGCGGGATGTGGCCTTGGATTGGGCGCCCATCACGCCGACGGTGGGCACGACGGTGACCTTTGAGGCCAGTGCCCAGGGCACGGCGCCTTATACCTTTGAATGGGCGTTTTCAGATGGCTTTACGGCTGCTGGCGCCAGGGTGGCGCATGCCTTTGAGGCGGCGGGCGTGTATACGATTACGCTGACGGTGGATAACTGCGCCGGGGTGCCGGTGACGGTGAGGTACCTGGTTAGCGTTGAGGCTGAGCCGGTAGATTATCACTACATATTTGTGCCGGTTGTTTTGAGGAGAGATTGATCGATATTTATTGAGTCTGGTGTTCAAGACCTGCGCCAATTTTTTTTGGCAGCGCGTTTTCCGGTGATTGTATCTGTAGACTTCGCCGATTTGTGGCGAGAGGAGGATGCTCATGGACAAGCGACTCTGGCTCAATTTGTTCTTGCTGGTCAGTTGGCTGTCTTCTCTGGCTGTTCCCGGCGGCGCGGCAAGGTCTGCCGCCAGCTTTCCTCCTGCTGCCAGCCCGCCGCCCCCTGAACTGGCCCAGGGCGGGCAGCCCCTGAGCGCGGTGCCGCAGGTGAGCATGCCGGCTGTGGATGTGGAAGCGCTGTTGGATGAAGACCGGCAGCGCATGGCAGACGGCTTGCCGACGCGCTTTGCCCAGCCGATGGCGGTGCGGCTGGACCCCGGCAACAGCGGGGCCTGGGAAAGGCTGGCAGACGGGGCGTGGTTGTGGCGTTTGCGCATCGCGGCGCCGGGGGCGCTCTCGCTCAACCTGGGTTTCACCACCTATCAAATGCCCGAAGGCGGGCGCATGTTCTTGTACACGCCCGATTATCGCATCCTCCGCGGGCCCTTCACGGCGGCGGATAACGAGCTTCACGGGCAGTTCTGGTCGCCGATCTTGGAGGATGACGAGATGGTGATCGAGGTGCTGCTGCCGGCCCAGGCCCGCGCCAGCTTGCGGCTGGCGCTGACCTCGGTCAATTACGGGTATGTTGAGTTTGGCAATGCGCCGCTTTCGGGGTCGTGCAACGTGGACGTGGTTTGCCCGGAGGGGGATGCCTGGCGGGATGAGATGCGTTCGGTGGGGGTGATTTCTACCGGAGGGGATACCTTTTGCACCGGCTTCATGGTCAATAACACCGCCCAAGATAAGAAGCCTTATTTTATGACCGCCAATCACTGCGGTATCACCGGTGCGAATGCGGCCTCGCTGGTGGTGTATTGGAATTATGAGAATTCCACCTGCCGTCCGCCGGGCTCGGCGGAGAGCGGGGATGTGGGAGATGGGCAGTTAACCCAATTCAACAGCGGGGCGCTTTTCCGCGCAACTTATCCAGCGTCGGACTTTACCCTGGTGGAGCTGGACGATGACCCCGACCCGGCCTTTAACGTGCATTGGGCCGGTTGGGATCGCTCTTCGGACGACGCTGATTCGGCGGTAGCCATCCATCACCCCAGTACAGATGAGAAGCGGATCAGCTTTGAGAACGATGCGACCACCACCACATCGTATTATGGTACGGCGGTGCCAGGCAACGGCACGCATATCCGGGTTGCGGATTGGGACGTAGGCACTACGGAAGGTGGCTCTTCAGGCTCGCCCTTGTTCAACCAAGATCACCGTGTGATTGGCCAGTTACACGGCGGAGATGCGGCGTGTGGCAATGATTCATCGGATTGGTATGGGCGCTTTTCAGTCTCATGGACGGGCGGCGGCACATTTGACAGCCGGCTGAGTGACTGGCTTGACCCGACGGGCAGCGGGGTGACTACGTTGGATGGGCGCGATCAGTTCGATTTTAACGTTGTGGCAACACCGGAGACTTTGGATGTGTGTATGCCGGAGGATGCGGCTTACAATATTGCGGTGACCCAAGAGACGGCCGGGTACAGCCAGCCGATCACATTGACGGCTTTTAATTACCCTGCCGGTACGGTGCCGGGCTTCGACTCGAACCCAGTCATCCCGCCCGGTACATCAGCCTTCTCGTTGACCAACACAGCGGCGGCTTCTGAAGGGAGCTATGCGATCGATGTGGTGGGCACGGGCCTGACCAGCACCCTGACCGCCACGGTGGGGCTGAACCTGTACGCTGCGGCGCCTTATACCCCGACCCTGCTGGCGCCGGTGGAGGGGGCTTTGGGCCAGGCGCTGACGCCGGAGTTTACGTGGGCCCCAGGCTCGTTCACGGGGGCGTACACCTTTGAGCTGGACCTGGACCCTTTCTTCGATCCACCCCTGGTGCAAGAAAGCGGCCTGCCTGGCCCGGCTTATACGCCCGCGGGGCCGCTGGCAGGCGGGCGCTGTTACTGGTGGCGCGTACAGGGCGAGAACGCCTGCGGCAGCGGCGCCTGGTCTGAGATGCTGCACTTTGCCACGGTGGATCTGTTGGCCATTATGGAGGATGATATGGAAGGGGGAGATGGGGGTTGGAGCCACGCGGCAGCGAACGGTAGTGATGGGTGGGCGCTCTCAACCGATCAATCTCATAGCCCAACCCATGCCTGGTTCCATCCAGACCCAGGCACGGTGACGGATAGTGCCTTGTGGAACGCGGCGGCGATTGGGGTGACGAACGGCAGCAGCCTCACATTTTGGCACCGTTACCAGTTTGAGGGCAGTTCTGTTTTTTATGACGGGGCGGTATTGGAAATCTCGACCAACGGCGGTGCGACCTGGGAAGACCTGGGCCCGGATATGACTGCCGGCGGTTATAACGGCACCATCTCCACCGGTTTTGGGAATCCACTGGGAGGGCGAGCTGGCTGGGGGGGTGATCTGATGACCTGGACGCAGGTGGTGGTGGACCTGAGCGGTTATGCCGGGCAGAACGCACTGCTGCGCTGGCGCGTAGGCACCGACAGCTCAACGCCTGGTACGGGCTGGTTCATTGATGACGTCCTGGTGACGGGGGCAAGGCCGGCTAGCCCGGCCCCGGCTGTGGCGAGCATGCTGCCTGGTATTGGCCTGGTTAGTGAAGAAACGCCGGTGATGATTGAGGGGATGAATTTCATTGATACGCCGGTGGTTCAATTGGGCGAGACTTATTTGCTCTCGGTGACGCTGGTTGATGCCAACACGATCGAGGCGGTGGTGCCAATGGGCATGGCGGAGGGCGTCTATGACCTGACCCTGTATAACGGCGACTGCCAGGAGGCTGGGCTGGCGGAGGCGTTCACAATTACCCACACTGAACAGCCGATTAGCGGGCTGGCGGCGGAAAACGACAGCCCGACCCCGATTGGGGAGGCGACCAACTTTTTGGCAACGGTGGAACAGGGGACGGGTGTGCAGTACACCTGGGATTTTGGCGCAGGCATCACGATCACGGGGGCGGCGGCGAGCTTTACCTACCCGGCGGTGGGGGTATATACTGCCGTGGTGACAGCCAGCAACATTCTCAATACGCTGACGACAACTACAACAGTAGCGGTTGTCGAGGCGCCGATCGTGGGCCTGGCGGCAGAAAACGACAGCCCGACCGTGATCGGGAATGCGACCCACTTTACGGCGACGGTGGCGGAGGGCACGAGCGTGCAGTACGCCTGGGACTTTGGGGATGGCACATTTGGAACGGGGGCTGTGACCAATGACACCTACGGCGCAACTGGGGTCTATACGGCTACGGTGACGGCGAGCAACGCCAGCGGCCAGCAGGCGGCAGAGAGCGTGGTGCGGGTGGTGGATGTGCCCATTGCAGGCCTGGCGGCAGAAAACGACAGCCCGAGCATGATCGGGGATGTGACGACTTTCACGGCGACGGTGACGGGGGGGACGGGCGTGCAGTACGCCTGGGACTTTGGAGATGGCATGTTTGGAACCGGCGCTGTGGCCACGCATGCTTACGGCGCAACCGGGGTCTATACGGCTACGGTGACGGCGAGCAACACCAGCGGCCAGCAGGCGACAGAGAGCATGGTGCGGGTGGTGGATGTGCCCATTGCGGGCCTGGCGGCAGAAAACGACAGCCCAACCGTGATCGGAGATGCGACCACTTTCACGGCGACGGTGACGGGGGGTACTGGTGTGCGGTACGCCTGGGACTTTGGGGATGGCACGTTTGGAACCGGGACTGTGGCCACGCATACGTACGGCGCAACGGGTGTCTACACGGCCACGGTGACGGCCAGCAATACCGTCAACCAGGAGATCACCACAACCATTGTGGCGGTGATGGACGTGCCGATCAGCGGGCTTGTGGCTGAGAACAATGGTCCGACAACCCTGGGTGAGATCACGATCTTGATTGCCAGCCTGGAGCAGGGCAGCGGGGTCAGCTATGCCTGGGACTTTGGGGATGGGGCCAACGGCGTGGGAGCCGTGGCGGCGCATATCTATATGGCCAGCGGTGTGTACACGGCCACGGTGACAGCCAGCAACCCGGTGGGAGAGGCCAGCGCCATCACGGTGGTGAACGTGCTGCCGCCCCCACCGAAATGGGTGCTCTTCTTACCGTATATTACCCGGCAGTAATTGATTGGGGGGTGATGGCGAGGCAGTGTATCGCTATCGCCCCTCTAGCCCCTCGACCAGAGCATCCAGGTCGGCCTGGGTGTTGTAGGCCTGGACGGAGATGCGGACGAATTTGAGGCCGTTCCAGTCGATGAGCGGTACCTCGACGTGGTGGACATCGTAGAGATGCGTTTTGAGGGCATCCAGGTCGGTATCGGGCGGGAGGGGGGCGATGCCCATTTGATGGTAGAGGTCTGAATCGAGCGGGTACAAGGGCTGCATCTGGAACAGGTCACAGATGCGTTGGATGGCGGGACGCAGGAGGGCGTGGCAATCCTGGCGCACCTGCTCCCAGTGATGCTCTGCCATGAACTGGATGGCAGCGGGGACGGAGAGGGCGGCGGCGGGGTCTTTGGTGCCGGTCCAACCTAGATAATCCTGGAACCGTGATCCGTTATTGGCTTCAGGACCGGCATGGTAGCCCCAACTGACGACCAGCGGCTCGACCATGTTTTGGACTTCTGGGCGGGCGTAGAGGAAGGCGGCGCCCTTGGGGGCCAGGGCCCATTTGTGCAGGTTGCCGGTGTAGAAGTCAGTGCCGAGGGCTTCGAGATGGAGGGGGATTTGGCCGGGGGCGTGGGCGCCATCGACGAGGGTAAGGATGCCCGCCTGGCGGGCGCGGGCGCAGATGAGCTCGACCGGCAGGCGTAGGGCGGTGGGGGAGGTGATGTGGCTGATGTAGATGAGCCGGGTGCGGGGGGTGACGCCCTGCCAGAGCTGATCGGCCATTTCGGCGAGCGAACGGGCGGGGAGGGGGATGGGCTGGTGGATGTAGGATGCGCCGGTCTTGTGGCAGATGAACTCCCAGGTGTAATCGCAGGCGCCGTATTCGTGGTCGGTGGTGAGGATCTCGTCGCCGGGATGGAGGGCCAGGGAGCGGGCGATGATGTTGACGCCCTGGGTGGCGTTGGTGACGAAGACCAGGTTCTGGGGGGCAGTGTGGAGATAGTCGCCGAGGGGCTGGCGGGCTTCGAGGTCGAGGGCAGCCACCTGGCGGCCAAGGAAGAGGACGGGCTGGCGCTCGAGGCGGAGCTGCCATTGCTGGTAGGCTTCGAAGACGGGGCGCGGGCAGGCGCCAAAAGAGCCATGGTTGAGGAAGTGGATGGAGGGGTCGAGGAGGAAGAGGGGCTTGTAGGGGGTGTTCATGTGAACTTAATTGCCCAAGTGGTGTTCGGCAGGTTGGTCGTGCGCTTCCATGGGGCAAAACAAAACGAGCAACCTGGATGAGCCAGAAGCAGCGTTTTGCCAGCGATGCGGGGCGCTGGCATCGAAGAGCAGGCTGTCGCCGGGTAGGAAAAACCCGATCAAAAGGCCTGACTCCGC
>CAZWFQ010000023.1:0-12022 GCA_964633225.1 uncultured Anaerolineaceae bacterium | reverse complement strand
AGCAGGCTGTCGCCGGGCGAAAGCTGGAATGCCTGGTTGGCGACCACACAGATCACTTTCCCTTCCAGGCAGTAGATGAATTCTCGTCCTGTGTGATTGATGTCAATATCATTCGTTCCAGCCTGGTCCGGATTCAGGGTCACTAAGATGGGTTCGGCACCCAATGGTGGCAAACCTTGGCCTAGTTTTTCCAATGTCCCATTCGCAAAGCGCAGCTGAGGGCGCTGTCCTTGCTGTTGGTAAACGAGGACTGGGCGGGGTTTCTCCTCTTCAAAAAATGTAAACAGGGGAACGCCGAGCCCATCTGCCAGCAATTGGATGGTGTGTACACTAGGGGATGTGCGTCTGTTTTCGATCAGGCTGAGCGTGTTGGCGCTGATGCCACAGCGAGCAGCCAGGGCACGGATACTCATTTTTTGTTTGCGACGCAACTCGCGCAGGCGCGCACTGATTTGAGCTTCCCCGTCGGGTTGTTGGGCCTCGCGTTCAGCGAGGATATGGCCATCATCGTCGTTCATAAATACCTCTCAACCGATGGATAAAATCAAATGGCCTTCGGCGTTCTGTTCCACGCGCAGGCGGTCTAGGGATCTCTTGGCCGGGGGGCGCTGGGGAACGCCTTGGGTGTCAAAGTGAGAGCCGTGGCAGGGGCAGGCAAAGCCATCAGCCGTTTCCTCCAGCGTGCAGCCTAAATGCGTGCAGACCAGGCTTATGGCTGAGAACCCTGCCTCAGTATGCAAGAGCAGGGCCGGCACACGCGGTAGAACTGTGCGCGAGCCAAGCGGGTAATCGGATGCGGGGCCGAGGTCGAACTGCGTGATAGGCGGCGGTGAAGCCTGGTAGCCTAAAAAGCGCAGCAAGGCGCCCAGGCCAAGCACTCCGCTGGCAGCAAGCAAAGCCTGGGTGCCGAGCTTCAGAAAATCGCGGCGAGATGCAGGGCCCATCTCAGCGCTCCACTGCGTGGCAGGCATGGCAGTACTGCGATTCCTGCTCGGTTGGGTCTTGTTGGCAGCCGCTGCCCAGCACCGGCCGGAAAACGAAACGTTGACCGGTGGCTTTGCCAAACAGCTCATAAGTTCCGTCTGGCAAAAGGCGAGTATTCCAAAGCGGCTCGCCTTGTTCGGTCATTAGCATTGTGTCGCCGAGATGCAAATCTAGGATGGGGTTCAAAAAAGCCTGGCGCAGGGCGATGTCATCTTGGTCGGTGATGGTGTAAGTCAGCGGCAGGGCCTCTGGTGTGCCGTGGCAGGTTTTGCATTGGGTATACTGGATGCTGTCCTTGGTGGGATGGATATCGCCGTCGCCCATGACCTCGATGCGGGTATGGCAGTCAATACAATCAAGGGTGTATTCGCATAGGGTAAACTGGGCGATGGGTTGGTAGTAATCTTGCAGGCGTGTGGCGGGCTGGTCGCTGCGTTCTACAAAGGTCATGCTGCGCAGATCATAGTTGCCACGGTTGTGGCAGGTATTGCATTGCGCATAGGCGACGGCAGTGGTCAATGTGTGGACCTCACTCAGGTCCTCCTTGCTTGCAGATGCGGTGTGAGTGGAATCGTAGGTGGTTTTGGGTGAGTGGCAAGCGGCGCAGCCTGTGAAGCGCTGGTACTGCAAGCCCTCAGCAGCAGGGGCATTGATATGGCAATTTAAGCACTTCTCGCCGAAGGTTTGCAATGAGATATTGGTCTCGGCAGCAGGATCGAAAGCAGCAAGGGCTAGTATGCCGGTCTGGGAAGGCAGGCTGGTATCAATCACTGTCGAAGCGGCAACTAAGGGGGTCTGACTGGCCTGGGCGCCAAAGGTGTAGCGCATGCTGGTGATAGCACCGGTGTAAGTGGTCTGGATGCTGGTCATCACGCGCTGAATGTGGTCGCGTTCACCCGCAGCGGTCCCGCTGTGACAATCCGCGCCACCGCAAGATTGATCGACCACGGTCAGGTCGGATGGATTGGCTCCGCCACGCATGCTGCTGTGCGCCAGGCCGGCGTCTAGCGCCAGTCGCTCGCCGCCGTGGCAGAGCACGCAGCCAAAGGTTTCCACAGGGTGCGAAGGACTGATCTCTGGCAGGCCGGCATGGCAGGTGAGACAGTATTCGACTTCTCCGGTCAGCGATGGGGTAAGGGCAACCGGCTCTACGGCGTGTTCTGCTAGCCACCAGGCCAGGCCGGTGGTGAAGAGGAGCGCAGCAGCGGTAGCAAAGAGTATACGCTTCATCTTATCCTGGGAAAACTAGTTCCAAGAGTGTGAACAAGAGTATCAGGCAGGCGATCACAGCTAGCGTGATCTGCGCCAGGCGGTTGGACTTGGGAAACCAGCGCCCAAGCTCGTTCGTGGCAGGCTTGGGGAAGGCGTAGGGAATCAACGCTAATACCAGCAGGATAGCCAGTGGTGCCACGACCCCCCACCAGAAAGGATCACCCCATTTGAGCATCTGCTGCACCCACAGGAAGAACCAGGGGGCATTCGCGTCGTTGGAAGGGGCCGTGATCTCAGCGATGGCGGGGGCGATGGGAGCAGGGACGAAAGCTGAGAGTAGGAGCAAAACCGCGCCTGTGATGAGCATGGCGGCGGCTTCGCGGCGCACCAGTTGAGCGCGCGGAATACGCTCTGCATCGGGGCGCTGGACCGGAGGCGGTACCGCAATACCGCCGTCACGGCGCACACGGAAGATGTGCCAGACCAGCAGCACGGCGCCCAATAGCATCAGCCCAAAGACATGCCAGGCGTAAAAGCGAAGCAAAGTGGCCGCGCTAAGCTGGGCTCCACCAACCAACAGTTGATATAGCGCATTGCCAATCCCGGGGATGGATTTAACCAGGTTGGTGCCTACCACCAGTGCCCACTGGATGCCCTGGTCCCAGCGCAGGATGTAGCCGGTGAAATCAAATAGGATAACCAGTACAAAGAGAGCCAGGCCAAGTATATAGTTGAAGCGCCTGGGCGGGGCATAAGCGCTGGTAAAAACAATGCGAATGAGATGTACGGCGCTGACGATGAGTAAAAGCTGCGCCGCCCAGTAGTGCAGGTTACGCAGCAGCCCGCCAAATGGCACAGAGTAGGTAAGTGTTTGCACCGAAAGGGCGGCTTCGGCAGGGGTGGGGATGTAATAGAACATTTCCAGCGCGCCGGTAACGACCAATACCAGCATCAGGAAAACGGCCGTACCGCCCGCACCCAATGTATATCGCCAGCGGGCTTGCGCAGCGGGAACGGTGGGAGGGTGCAGGTGGTGAAAAAAACTGGGCCGCAACATCAATCTCCTGCTGGAGCATTGGCAGATTTAGGCAGGCTTGCGTCAGCCTTTATGCGCTCTTTTGTGGGCATCGTCTCTACGAAAACCGGGAAGTAGTGAGAGATGAGGGTGAAAATCAACAACACGCCCGACCCTACACCTACCAAAAGAGCAATCTCCAGCCAGGAAGGCGTATAGATTACGCCGTTCAATGGTTTGATGGCGAACCAGGTTGCATTGAAGCGGTTAAATACAATGCCGGCCGCTACAAAGAGGGCGGCGATCAATGAACCGGTACGGCTCCAGCGCACTTGTTTGATAGAGAACAAGATCATGGGGATGACAACGCCAATCACTAATTCTGCCCCAAAAAGCAGGCTGTAAATGCCGCTGTGAAAGAGCAGCTCTAATTCTTCGGTTACTAACAACTCACCCAATTTGAGGGCGAGGTAAAAACTCAACACCCACGGCGCCAGCCAGCCTAACTTTTCGATCACGCGCTGACTGAGAGAATGTCCGAACAAGTAATCGCTGACGATTGAGCCAATGATGATCAAGGAGATGCCGGCTGGAATAGAGGAGAGCAAGAAGAATACCGGGAGCAGCAGCGAGTACCAAAGGGGGTGCAGACGCGGCGACATGACGATGAAGAGCGTTCCCAGTGATGATTGGTGCATGGAAGACAGCGTAACCCCGGCGATGACCATGGGTACGGTCATTTTCTTGATCAGTTCCAGGAGTTTATTGTTGCCAAAGCGTTCCACGATCACTGGGCTGAATTCATAGACCAGGATGGTTGAATAAATGGCGATGCACCAACTGACCTCAAACAAGGCCGAATTGATGTTGGGGTAAACCAGGAAGTGCCAGAAGCGATCCCAGCGCCCCAGGTCGAAGAACAAGATCACCAGCACCGAGCCATATCCCAGCAGTCCGAACAACACGGTTGGGCGGGTGGCAGGGTGTAGATCATGCATGTGAAAAACATACACCAACGCTGCCAGGGTGAACGCGCCGCCCGATAGGGCAACGGTGGTCAGGTCAAAGCTGATCCAGACGCCCCAGGGAAAGACCTTGCTCATGTTGGTGGTGTCGCCCAGCCCGGCATACAAACGGTAGAACCCGGCACCTAATCCCAGGATGGTAAGCACAGCGAGCAGGTAGCTGAAGCGAGGAATACTGCGCAGTTCCTTAATGATTTTTGCAACCATAGCTTATTCCTCCTCAGCTGCTTTGTGCTCTGACTGGGCGTGTTCGGCATCCGCAGCGGCGTTATCCTTGCCCTGGCGTTTAATCGCCAGGTAGATGCCGCTCATGCCGATTGCTACGCCTGCGGCTACAGCAGGGGTTCCGTGGGTAACCAGGCGATTGAAATGGGCTGGCGATTCGGTCTGCCCAGTGACGGGAAAACCAAGCTGCTCAAAAGGAACTGGCGAAATGTAGAACGTAGAAGTGCCGCCATTCTCATGCTCACCATAGACATGGGCAACATAACGCCCGGGATTATCTTTGATGCGTTGATAAGCTAAGTTGAGCATTTCTTCACGCGTGCCAAATTGAATGGCGCGTGTAGGACAGGTGGCGGCACAGGCTGGCTTTTGACCTTCTGCCAGGCGAGAGGTACAAAAATCGCATTTGATGATCAGAGCCAGGCGCTCATGCCACTCAAAGTTGGGGACTTCAAATGGGCAGGCGTACATGCAGTAACGGCAGCCGATGCAGCGATCTTGATCGTAGATCACAATGCCATCTGGGTTTTGTTGTAAGGCGCCAACGGTGCAGGCCGATACGCAAGAAGGGTCTACGCAGTGCATGCAGTGGAAGGGGGCGGAATAGCGCGTCAGGTCGGGATACTCTCCCATGATGCCCGTGTCATGAATCCAGATGCGCGTGTGCTTCATAGGAACATTGTTCTCTACACTGCAAGCCACCAGGCAGGCACGGCAGTCAATGCAACGCGAAGCGTCGATCAAGAAACCATACTTGTGGTTGGTCATGGGCTATTCTCCTGAGTAAAGCGGCTTAGGCAGCGGAACTGGTTTTGTTCCGGGGATTTTCTTTACCGATACAAAAGTTTGGCTCAGCGCCTGCCCGCCGCTGATGGGATCGGTGTAAGTGACATGCAGCACAGAGTCGCTGGCGCCAATGCCGTAGGCCGTAGTCAGGCCTTTCGAGAGATGGCCGTAACCGGGTGTCATGTAAACGCAATCGGGGCGAATAGCTTTGGTGGCGTGCAGGAGGATATTTACTTTGCCCACTGCGGAGGTCACTTCGACCCAATCGCCATCTACCAGTCCCAGCGACTTGGCTGTCTTGTTGTTCATCCATAGGCGCGGATCATCTGAATATTTGTGAAGAAGTTGGTTGTTTTGAGTGCCGAATTGGGTGGCCTGGGCTACCTTGCCGGTCAGCAAGTAGAACTGGCCTTCGGGAGGTGCAAGGGGCTCTTCCCAGGTAGGCCAGGGTGAGAAGCCGGCCTTGGCCAGAGTTTCTGAGTAGATTTCGATCTTGCCAGAGGGGGTATTAAAGGTGATTTCTTTTTCGTCTTCCTCGGCAGGCAGTTCAGCATAGCCTTTTGATTTCAGGGATTCAAGGCTGGCACCCAGGGGAGCGAGCTGTTGGCGGATGTAATCTTCTTCGTCCGCATACTGGAAATAATCACCCAATCCCAGGCGTTCGCCAAGTTGTTTGTAGATCCATAGGGCAGATTTGGCCTCACCCTGAGGTTCAATAACGGGTTGGCGGAGGAAAGCCTTGCCACCCAAGGTGAGCAGGGGGTCGTAACGTTCCAGGTAAGATGCTTCGGGCAGCACCACGTCTGAATACCAGGCGGTATCGTTCAGGATAATATCTACGGTGGCAATGAAATCCATCTTAGCAAAAGCTTGCAGGGTCTTTTGACGGTCTGGCAGTGCCTGGATGGGATTCTGACGGGAGATGAACCAGCCGTGTGCCTGATAGGGTTCTCCGGTCAGGATAGCGTCGCGTAACTCTTGAAAGACGCCCAGCTTTAACGGAACGAGCGGGTACTTCCAGGGCGTGCCATCCAGGCGCAATGCAGAAACACGGGGGTATGGTGGCTGCGGAGGAGCACCCAGGCCGGCACTCTCAGAAGTTACATCTGCTGAAAGGCATCCGCCAGCAGTGAGCACGTTGCCGCTCAGGGCGTTCAGGGTGGCAATTGCGCGCTCGGTTTGGAAGGAATTGACAAAGTTGGATGTGCGCCAGCCAGGGTGTGCCAGGGCATTGTGTTTGGCCGCCGCATATTCACGGGCGATGCGTTCAATGGTGGCCGCTGGGACGCCGGTTTTTTGAGAGGCCCATTCTGGGGTATAGCTGCGCATGGCCTCTTGAATATCATCACACCCGACCACGTACTGTTTCACGAAGTCACAGTCAGCCAGCTCGTTCATCACGATGACGTGGATCATGGCCAACAGAAAGGCTGAGTCGGTGCCAGGCCGGATGGGAATCCATTCGGCCGATTTGGAAGCGGTCTTCGTGTAGCGGGGATCCAGGTAAACCAGCTTTGCGCCGCGGTCAAGGGCTTGCGATAGCTGGGATGTCTCTGATGTGGAAATGGCCTCCATTAGATTACGGCCAACTAATAGAATGAACTCGACGTTATCGTAATTGCGTTCGGGTTCTTCAATGCCATAAGTCAGCAGGAAGGCCGTGATCATGGCATTGAAGCACAGGCTGCGCTGGGTGCCGTAATTGGGCGAGCCGTATGCGTAGAGCAGGTTTTCGAACTGCACCTGGCTCAGGTTGTGCGTGGACGAAAAGACCATTGCCTCAGGCCCGTACGTTTGTTTGATGGCAAGCATATTGCTGGCCGTTAAATCCAGGGCCTCATCCCAGCTTGCCTTGCGGAACAATCCATCCCCGCGGCGGCCCACCCGAATAAGCGGGGTCAGCACCCGGTCAGGATCGTAAGTGTTCATCAGGCCAGACTGCCCACGCGTGCATAGATTGCCGCGCGAGTGAGGGTGATCGGGATTGCCATCCAGTTTGACGATGCGACCGTTTCTCACTTTGGCGAGCAAGCCGCAGCGCCAGACACACATCTCGCACATGCTGGGGATGTAGCCATCGCCAGAAGCATTCAGGTGGCCTGCATCGCGTGCGGCCTGAGCGACACTTGGCGGGATGAACTTCCCTGCTGCCAGCGCTCCGGTTGTCAGTGCGCCGAGCTTTAAGAAATCACGTCGTGACAGGTTTTTTGCCATAAGTGGCTCCTGTGGGCTTATTTCTCTTTGCGCTTCAAGCCGGCCCGGTCAATCAAGTAGAACAGAAGTAGGGCGATGAGCGTGAAGAGGAGGATGAACAAGAAGGGGCTAACATTCCATAGATCGGGAATAACAACATTCCCATAATTGGCAATGCCTGATATGACCGGAAATACCTGCTGGTAGGTGAGGCCAAAAAGCACTGCACCAACGAGAAACCCCAATAGGCCAGGGATGAGATAATCAAGCTTGCCTTCGCCGCCACCGGCGGCGCAAGTGCCCGGTCAGTATCCGGTGAGGGCCATGCCAATCCCAAATACCAGGCCGCCGACGATATTTCCGACGATATAGGTGCCGGGGATATTGGGGAATTCAAGTATGCCAAGGGCGCGCAGTGCGTAGAGGCCGATCATGGAAACGACCAGGGCGGTCATCATGAACTGCAATACAGCCATGTCGGTAAAGCGAAAAACATTGACAATCTTGTTGTACTTGGTCAAGCCAGCCTTGTTCAGCGCAAAGCCAAAGAAGGCGCCCAGCACCAATGCAAGGATCAGGTTGGTCATTTTAGTATCTCCTGCGGTAGACGATCAGGGCGGTGAGAATGCCAGACGCGAACATCCCGGCGATGAAGAGAAAGGCCGCTGGCGCCAGCAGCATACCGCCTGAGATGGCCAGGCCGCTGGTGCAGCCACCTGCAATCCCAGCGGCATATTCCAAAACAATGGCCCCAATGAAGGCCAGAAGCCAACGCTTCCATACCTGTGGGCCAAAGATACGCCGCCACTGTTCATCGCTGTTGGCGGCATCTTTTTTGCCCCATTTTAAAGTGCCACTGGTGGCAGCACCGATCAGCCCGCCAAAGAACAACCCGACCAACATCATCACACCGTAGGTGATGCCAGGCGGCATAATGAAATTAAAGTACATGTTGTCGAAGGCGGCTGGCGCCACTGCCTTGCCGATCAGCCCGGCAATGTTCTCAAAGGCACCGGATGCGCCCAACAGGCTGTCACTGACCCAGACGGCCGCAATGCCAACCAGGCCCATGAGAATCCCAGCCACGTAGGGAGACCAGGTTTCCTTGCGGATGTAATTCAGAATGGCTTTCATTGGGATTTTCCCTCGTTTTTATCACTGGCTATCGTATCCATAAATCCCAACACTTTTTCCAGCAGGCTGGGGTTGGTAAGGATTTTTTGGAGTGTCTTGCGGCTCTTTGGTTTGAGGTTTGCAATGGCCGGCAGCATATCGATCACCTCGACAGGATATTCGCCATCCACTCGCTTTGTATCGAGAGCTGAGAAATCAAGCCACTTTTCGTTCTTAACAACAAATCCACCGCCCCCCACGATCACCAGCCCAATCAGCCCTACCAGAATCGCATTGCCCCAATTGATAGGTTTTTTACCGAGTACAATTTCCTCGTAACGTTGGACATAATCCACCAGGTTCGGATCGTCCAGGTTGATCTCTACGGCTGCGGGAGCAGAAATAACAGCTACCGGTTGCACCACCTCTCCGGCCTCAACGCCCTGGCTGGCAGAAGCTCCCACCCCGATTTCCACGCCCAATGTGGTGGCATACACCTGGGCGCGCGCCTCAAGGTCATTTGGATGGCATTGCATGCAAGAAGCCTGGATATCCGAAAGCGGCGACACCATGCCAATGTGGGCTTCAACCTGGTCTTTGGCCTGGTTATTACCTGCGTGGCAGATGTAACAAAAATCGCCAAAGGCGTGCGAAGCGTGCCAGGCTGTACCATCGTTGTTGACCGGCATTGCGCCTTGCACCTCGTGGCAGTTCTTGCATGATGATGCCTGGGACCCGCATTGGGCGCTGACAGGGGTAGCGGTTGCCAGCCATAACCCCGCTACCACGATTAGCAGTATGCCGGTGGCAGCCATTAAGGTGAATATATTTCTACGCTGCATGCATGCCTCCTTTGAGATGGGAAAATATTTCCGGATCAACCAACATGCTTGATCATATGATTGTGCGTATGTTGTGACACCTGATTGACTATTATATTGGTAATTATACTCTAGCGAATGTATGTTACATACTATTTATTGTGTGTAAACCTCCATTGACCTGCTGCCTGGAATTGCGCGATAATTGCTCATCTCCGCTGCTGTTCTGCTCGTGGATTGGGCTGCTGTTGACGGGTCTCGACTTGGGGACTTGCATTGCCGTGGTTTCTTGGCTGACAGTGGTATTGTGGTTGGCAGCAAGATTGCGGGAAAGTAGGCCCGGCCAGGAGAAAATTGGAAATGGTAAAGGGCGATCTGTTATGTCGAGGTGTGATTCAACCTATCAGGCAGAATCGCGGTTTGTCGAGCACAGGGCTTCGATGTTCTGCACGGCGCCGATCTCTTCAGCGGTGTGGTGGAGGAAGTTGGCGGCAAAGCGCAGCATGGCATCCACGTCGGCGAAGTTGCTCGCCAGGCCCACCGATAGGCGCACGGCGCTAACTTCTTTGCCAAAGCGGCTGTGCATGAGCTGGCGCAGCTCTTGGAAGGAGATGGCCGGGCCAAGGAAGAACTGCTTCATCACGTCGGGGGTCAAGCCGTGGGCCACTTCGCCGGCGCCGGGGTTGCAAAAACAGCCCGTGCGCAGCGAGATGTGGGCATGGTTGGCCAGCTCTTCCACCCGGCGGTCATCCAGGGCGGCGCCGTTCTGATCATAGAAGCTGACGGTGACCGTGCCGCCGCGCTGCTGGGTGTTGGCGGGGCCGTGCAGGCTCACCAGGGGTTGGCCGGTGGCATGGCGCATGGCAGCCAGGTTGTCGATCAGCCAGCCTGCCAGGCAGGTGACGCGGGTATGGATGGGCTCGATGCCGACGGCTTGCAGGTGGCGCAGGCCGATCTCGACGGCGGGGATGTGCAAATAATTGACCGTGCCGTCTTCGAAGCCGGCTTCGCCTGGCACCAGGTAGTGCCCATCGCCCTGGACCGAGGAGATGGTGATGGTGCCGCCGGCATACCAGGGCCGGTTGAGCTTATCCAGGGCAGAACGGCGGGCCAGCAGGCAGCCCATGCCAGATGGGTAGCCAAACATCTTGTAGAAGGAGAGGGGGACGAAATCGGGCATCCAACGGGCCAGGTCGAGGCGGTTGGAGGGGGCAAAGGCAGCGGCATCCACCAGCACATCCCAGCCTTTGGCGCGGGCGCGGGCGATCAGCTCCAGGGGGTGCTGGACGCCGCTGAAGTTGGACTGGGCCGGGAAGGCAAACAGGTTGTGCTTGCCGGGCTGGGCCAGGTCGAGGTATTGGTCGATGGTGGCCGGATCCAGGCGCAGCTCAGGGGCGATGACGGGGATGTAGGTGAAGGCGGCGCCTTTGTGGCGGGCGAACTCGCGGATGCCGTTGACGGAGTTGTGATTGTCGAAGGTGAGCAGGTAGTGGCCGCCGGGCTCAAAGGGGTAGGCCTCGCCGACCAGCTTGAGGGCGGTGCTGGCATTTTGGGTGAAGATGGCTACGTATTCGCCAGGGGGGGCGTTGAAATATTCCAGCACGAACTGGCGGGCTTCTTCTACCAGGCAGGTCATGGCCTGGGAGGTGGGGTTGTGCGAATGGGGGTTGCCAAACACGTTCTGCTTGAGCAGCTCCATGTGCTGGTCGAGCTGGCAGTCGGCATACAGGCCGCCGCCGGTGTAATCGAGGTAGATCTGCTGGGTGCGGTCGAGGCGCGCATACTCGCGGCTGCGGAGCTCATCCAGCATCAGGGTTTCGTTATATGCCGGGTAGGCTTTTAAGAAGGCGGCGTAAGCGGCTGTGGTTGTGGATGGATATGCAGGGGCCAGGTTCACATTTTCTCCTTGAACGGATGGGGGGTTGGGAGTGGATGTTTGCCCCCATCAGATTCACATTATATTATGGCTCGAAATTGATTACAAGGCGCAAGTGAACAGCTTGAGATTCAACCGCAGAGACGCAGAGATCGCGGAGAAAACTTTAAGATCTAAATGGGGTGAACAGCTTGAGATTCAACCGCAGAGACGCAGAGATCGCGGAGAAAATCTTAATCTAAATAGGCCGGTGTAGTTTTAACTCTCTACCCATTTGAAGAAGGAACAACTTGATCTGCTGCTGCACCATCTCTCCTGACAAGACCACCTTCTGCTGCCAGGCCGTCTACCTCCAGCGTGGGGGAGAAGATATCCGTAACGGTCAGCGGCACGCTCGTCGTGATCACCCCGGCAATGACGATCTCCACCGGTGTGGCCACATCCACGATCAGACCCGGCAGCAGCGCCAGGGATCGGGTCACCGGCAGGGTCTCGGTCAGCGCCACGATGTTGCCCACGATTGGCGTCGTCCCGGTGATCGCCACCGTTCCGGTGGGCACCAGCGGCAGCGCCTCGGCCAGGGCAGAGACGTCGCCAAATGTGTCGATACTATTTCCCCCGCAGCCGTGCGCCCCGCTTTCCAACCCAATCGTCCCAGAACGCCGCGATGCGCTGTTGGACCGGGCAGCTTTTTATCTTTTCTGGCAAAGCGGCTTGCGCATCGGAGAAGTGGAGGAACTTCGCCTCGAAGACCTGGACCTGGCCGGACGTA
>CAZWFQ010000022.1:10684-51781 GCA_964633225.1 uncultured Anaerolineaceae bacterium | reverse complement strand
GCGGCACTCCAGGATGACGACCGGCCAGGGCTGGTCTTGATTCTGGGCGAAGAAGGCAGCGTTGACCCGGTCGACATCGGTCTGGGTGCGCACGGGGGGGTAGGTGGCAGGGCGGTGGGTCAAAAAGGCATCCACCTGCTCGAGGAGCACCTTTTGCCAGGCGGCAATGTGGGCCAGGGCATCTTTGACAGACCAGGCGGCAACTGCGCCGGGCGCCAGGATCTGGGCCTCGGTGAGGCCGGCGAGGAGCTGCTCGAGGAGCTGCCATTCAGTGCGAATGGCGGTGGAGATTTCGGATTTGGTTAGCATGGAATTACAACCTTTCAGATATATGCAAGCAAGCTTAATCCTGAATTCCACACAGGCGACGAGAAATCTCGCGCAGCTGTATTGGGCTGATAGGCTTCAGTAATAAGATTTCGGCTTGATCTTCCAGTTGATCGGCCTGCTGGTGGTCAGCGGTTGCCAGGATGATACGAGAATCTTCCAGGTGTGGGCTGGCGTGAATGTAAGACAGGATTTCTTGTCCACTCGCACCCGGCAGGTGCAGGTCAACAACTATCAGTTCAGGTGTAAGCTGCCCAAGGCGTGTGATCGCCAAATCGCCTTCTGGGATCAATTCGGTTTCAAAGTCGGCTTTGAGGGCCAGCACATAAATCTTTCCCAATTGAGGATCGTCCTCGATAATAATTGCCAGTGGTTTTGTCATCTATGAAACTCCATTGATCGTTTTGAGCGGTAGAACCACCGTAAAGGTGCTGCCCTCGCCAATCTTGCTATTAAGTGTTATGTGCCCGCCCATCAATTCTACAAGATGTTTTGTGATCGACAATCCCAGGCCAGTACCGCGGTTCTCGCGCGTTATGGCATTATCTACTTGGTAAAAGGATTCGAAAATGGCGGATTGGAATTCGAGCGGGATGCCCGAGCCAGTATCAGATACCTCGATGCCCCAATGGTCCTCGCCAGGGACAAACAGCCGGATGTGAACGCTGCCGGATTGGGTAAACTTGACCGCGTTCCCAGCCAGGTTGATCATAATTTCCTTCAAGCGGTGATCGTCTCCAACCAGTTGTTCCGGCAGTTCTGGCTCGATACAAGTCTCGAAGGCAATCCCTTTATTGCGGCACAGCACCGAAATGCCAGATTCCACTTCACGTAAAATAGCTGCAGGAGAAAATTGCCGCATCCGCAGGATGAGGGTCTTGGCTTCAATTTGGGCCTGGTCAAGAAGTTCATTGACCATGATCTCAAGGTAGCGGCTGCTTTCAATGATTTGACCGGTAGCCTGTTCCTGTTCATCGGTGAGAATGCCAAACGTACCGCCGTGCAACAGTTCAGCATATCCCAAAATACCACCCAAGGGAGTGCGTAGTTCATGGTTCACCTTGGCGAGAAGTTGACTTTTCAAACGGCTGGCTTCTAAGGCTTGCTGGTGGGCATCTGCAAGCTGTTTCTCGGCCCGTTTGCGATCCGTGATATCTTCTTTGACAGCAATAAAATGGGTGGTCTTGCCCTGCGAATCAGTGATCGGCGAAATGGAGGCCAGTTCCCAGTAAAGATCGCCGTTCTTCTGGCGGTTGCAAAATTCGCCGCGCCATTCCTTACCTGCCATGATGGTTTGCCACAATTGGGCGTGAACTTCTGCAGGGGTTTGGTCGGTTTTGAGAATGCGCGGATTCTTGCCAACCGCATCTTCATAGCTGTAGCCAGTGACCTCGGTAAACTTAGGGTTTACATATTCAATATTGCCTTTGATATCGGTTACTACGATGGAGGCAGGGCTGGCCTCAACAGCTCGTGAGAGTTGAGCGAGGCGTGCCTCGTTCTTCTTGCGCTGGGTGATATCGCGCACAACAAGAACGCGGCCGACCAGAGATTTTTGGCTATCGTGAAGAGGCGATATGATGAGCTCGTACCAAATATCATTGCCTTCGTCGCCCACATTGACCTCTTCAGTTAAATTAAAGGTGTCTTTGTAGTTCTTCAGAACTGAGGCCCACCGACTGAACACCTGAGCCACATTTTCGCCAATAGCCTGGGCACTCGTGCGACCCGCCAGTTTCAGCGCCGATTGGTTCATGTCGACAAGCCGGTTCTGCAGGTCGAGCACAATCATGGCTTCTTGCATCTGTTCGATAACCGAGTCACGAGCCAGCGGAGTCAGGTCAATCAGCCGGAAACCAAATATACCCCAGGCAATGGCGATCAGAGTGATCGTGAAAGCAAATGGTGTGATGTCGAGGTATCGAATGGGGCTGATGCCCGATAAGAAAAGGATATTGCCCACCCAGGGAGCCAACACAGCAATCAGCATAGTGGCTGCCTGCCCACGATACAAGCCCTTGTTACGCAAAATCGCGCGGACCACAATAACAGCACCGCCCAGCAGGAGCAAATAGGAGTAACCAGAATGGATCCAAAACCATACTCCATGTGTCACGCTCAAGGCGCTAAAACTACCCTCGCGAGAAATGCCGAGCTCATCCCATAACAAGTGATGGTGTTCTGTTGTAAAGGCTATGACGATCGTAAGGAGCGGGATAATGGCCAGCAAGCCCATCGCGCGGAGATTTAACTGCCGCGTTGGGTTGGCATAGTTGTAGGCAAAGATCAACCAGAACAACGGGGCCAGGGGGATGCCAATATACTGCAATTTGGCGCACAGCAGCTTGGTCTGTAAATCAGCTCCTGCGATCTCGAGGGCATAACCGAGCAGCCAGATCGTGAGCATAACAGACAGCATGGCAATAGCAATCGCCCCGGCCGTTTTGCGCCGCAACCAGGCATTGAAGAAGATCCAGATTGAGATGATCGCCGCAGCGACCAGCGGAAGGGTATAGAGAGAGAATTCGAATTTCATTGTGCCATATTATATTATGAGGCGCTCCAGCCGGTCAACCAGGTCAGAGAGAACCGCAAAGGCAGATTCGACCGGGGCGGTGGTGGTGAGATCCACGCCAGCCAGTTTGAGAGCATCCAAGGGGTAGAGCGAGCCGCCAGCCTTGAGGAAAGCCAGGTAATTCTCGGCGGCGTGCGGCTTGCCGGCCAAAACGCCATCTGCCAGGGCATGGGCGCCGGCAATGCCGGTGGCATACTGGTAGACGTAGAAGTTCATGTACATGTGAAGGAATTGGGCCCAGGTGATGCCGATGCGCGGCAGGTCGAAATCCACCTCATCGCCATAGCCTTCTTTGAAGAAGTCTGCCAGGAGGCTGGTGAAGATGTCGGCGCTGACGGGGGCGCCGCGTTCAACGCGGGTGTGGGCTTCCAGCTCGAAGCGCGCCAGGGTGGGCATGATGAAGAAGTAGCGGTGGTAATTGGACATGGCTTCTTCAATGAGCGCCACCTGGAAGCTGGGATCGGGCTGGGTTTGGAGGAGGTGATGGCGCAGCATGGCCTGGTTGAAGTTGGAGGCCACCTCGGCCACAAAGAGGGAGTAGCGGCTGTAGACGAAGGGCTGCTGCTGGCGGCTGTAGTACGAGTGCAGGGAATGGCCCAGCTCGTGCGAGAGGGTGCTGGCGCTGAAGAGATCATCGGCGTAGCTCATCATAATGAATGGATTGGTGCCCTTCGAGCCGCTGGAGAAGGCGCCTTCGCGCTTGCCTTTGTGGCGGGCGTAATCTACCCAGCGCTCTTCCAGGCAGCCGCGGCGCAGGATGCTGACATATTCAGGGCCCAGGGGGGCCATGCCCTCGCAGATCCAATCGACGGCTTGATTAAAAGGTACGCGGGGCTTGCTATCGGTGAGGGGGGCCTTGATATCATAGACGTGGAGGGTCTCGTAGCCCAGGGCTTTGCGGCGCAGGCGCCAGTAGCGGTGCCAGGTGGGCAGGTTCTTCTTGAAGACCTCGATGAGGTTGTGGAAGACCTCCACGGGGATGTGGTTGGCACCCAGCGAAGCGTGGAGGGAAGATTCGTAGCCGCGCAGGCGGGCGTTGAAGACATCTTGCTTGATGGCAGTGGTGAGGGTGGAGGCAAAGGTGTTCTTGAACTGCAAATAGCCGTCGGCGTAGTTCTGCCAGGCGGTGCGGCGGACCTGGCGATCGGCGTGGGTGAGGAGGCTGCCAATGCTGGCCTGGCCGATCTCGAGCTGGGCGCCATCTGAGGCGGAGGCGGGGCGGAAGGTGAGGTCGGCGTTGTTGAGGGCGTTGAAGGTGGCGAAGGCGCCGGAGAAGGCATCGGAAGTGAGGGCGAGGGTCTCTTCGACCTCGCCAGAGCGGATGTGGGCCTGGTGGTCTTCCAGGCGTTGGACATACTGTTCGAAGAAGGCCAGCTCGGGGGTTTCCTTCATCCATTGGTGCAGCTTATCGAAGCCAATGGCTACCAGTTCCGGCTCGAAGAAGGCCACGGCAGCCTGGAAACGGGACATCAGGCTGCGAGCCTGCCCGGCGCGGGCTGAGGCTTCTTGATTGAGGGTGTCTACGGCGGCGGCGTTGCTGGCATAGGTGCTGATCTTGCCGACCAGAATGGCAACATCCTGGTAATGCTGGATGAATTCAAGCAGCACCTGGGGGCTTTGGTCCAGGCGGCCCTGGTAAGCAGAAAGAGCCGGCAGCAAGCCGGTGAGCGTCTCTCCGGCGGCGTCCCAATCGGCAGGGGTGGGAAAGATGCTGTCGAGGTTCCAGGTGCGCTCAAGGGGCACTTCGGCGCGGGTGGGGAGGGTGGTGGTTTCTGGCATATCTAACTCCTGAAGAAGAATTAACCGTAGAGACGCTGCGACTGGACTTTAGCCGAGAGTGCGCAGAGGCTTTATTCTCTATATTCTCCGCGGCTGGGTGGTGAAATGGTCGCCAGTTGCTGGGCCAACTGGCGGGCACGAGCGGGGGCATCGCCGATGTGGTGGGCGGCATCCATCAACTGGCGCAGGTCAGCGGAAGAGAGATGGTGCTGGAGGGCCGGGTCGCCTGCCACCAGGTCTGCCAGGGGGTTGGGTTGGCCGGCCTGCAGGGCAGCCCAGGCCTGCAGGGCGTGCTGGCGCAGGGCTTCGTGCATGGCCTGGCGGTCAGCCCCGGCCTTGGCCAGGGCCATCAGGACGCGTTCGACGGCAGCGAAGGGGCCGTAAGTAGCCAGGTTGCGGGCCAGGGCGGCCTCGTCCACGCGCAGGCCGTCCAAAATGCGCAGGGTGGTGCGCAGGAGCTCGTCGCTGATGAGGAAGGCTTCGGGGAGCAGGCTGCGGCGGTTGGCAGAATCATCCAGGGTGCGCTCTAGCAGCGAATGGGCGGCATTATCCCAGGCAAGGCGCGGCATCTGGGCCAGGGCGCGGGCCAGGGAGTCGATCTTCTCGGCGTTGATCGGATTGCGCTTGAACGGCATGGCTGAAGAGCCAACCTGCTGCTTGCCAAAGGGCTCGCCCAGCTCGCCAATGGGCGGGGATTGGAGGATGCGCAGGTCAAAGGCAAATTTGTAGAGCGAGGCGCCTAGCCCAGCCAGGGCGCTGAGGAGCTGGTAATCTTGCTTGCGGGGGTAGACCTGCGTGGCAACGGGGAAGAAAGGCAGGCCAAGCAGGTCAGAGAGGCGCTGCTCAAAAGCGGCCAACTGCTCGGCGCCAATCAGCTCGGCATACGAGGCCCCGGTGCCTACCGCACCCTTGAAACCCTTGCCGCGCAGCCCGACGCGCTGAGCCAGCAGGGCCTGGTAATCCAAGAGCAGGTCTTGGGCGTAAGAGGCCAGGCGGTAGCCAAGGGTAGAAGGCTCGGCGGGCTGGATATGGGTGAAGGCGATGAGGGGCAGGCTGGCATAGGTCTCAATCTTGGCGGCAAAGGACTGGAGCAGGGCATGCAGACCTTCGAGGATGAGATCGAGGGATTGGCGCAGGCGCAGCACATCGGCGTTGTCTTCAATATCCATGGAGGTGGCGCCCAGGTGCAGCGCGCCGCCGCCCAGGGGAGCCTGCTCGGCGAAGGTTTTCAGCTCAGCCATCAGGTCATGATGGATCTCAGCTTCGATTTGGAGGGCGCGCCCAATATCCACCTGCTCTTCATGCTGGCGCAGATCAGCGACCTGCTCAGGGCGCAGCAGCCCGTATTCGGATTGAACCTGGGCCAGGGCCACCCAAAGCTGGCGCCAGAGGCAGCGTTTGTTGACTTCACTCCAGACCTGGCGCAGGACCGGGCTGCCGTAGCGCCAGGTGAAGGGAGAAAGGTAGGTCTGGTAATCGAGAGGCATCATGGCTGTATTATAAATGAGATGCTGGATTTTAGGCGCAGGCCCCCGAGAACCCAGCATCTTGCTTAAATAACGCCGGAGCAACCTTGTTACCAGTCTACTGGTGGATTTGTCTGGCGTCTTTTCAGCTAGTCGAGTAACGCTGTTCTAGCCAGTGGCTAGGTTCTGCCAGCAATCTCAAACGTAAGTTGCTCCGGCTTATGGGGCCGCGTAGGACGCGGCGTTGTGAATCCATAGTAGCAATTTAAGGGGGCGATTTCACCTGCCAAATGTCATATTTGGATTATGACATTGTAAGAGTAATCTATCCGCAACAAAAAAAGGGTGGGGGGCAGAGAGGTTGAGCCTCTCTGCCCCCCACCCTGCATGGGGATCAGCGGGCGATTTGGGCGGCGCGGGATAGCAGGTTGACGAACTCAATCACGTCAGGGTCCTCAGGAATGGAAGTGAGCAGCGGGTAGGCCAGGTTGTAAAGCTGGGTGTAGCTGGTCTCAGCAGCCCAGGGGCTGCCGCGCAGCAGGTCGGCGAACTGAGCTGCGGTGGCAGCCAGTTGGAAGCGAGGATCGGCGGCACTGAAGCTGGGGTTCATATCCCAGGTATTGATATTGCCATTGATCTCGACCGTTTCGTAGGTGTCGGGGTTCTCCCAGCGCAGTTGGACGGTGGCGATACGGCCCTCTGTGGCGGGGATGAACTGAACTGCGTAGATGGCAGTGGCGGAGTGCCCGGCACCGAGCTCACCGGCATCAACCGAGTCGTCACGGAAATCCTGGTCGGCGATGGCCCGGTTCTCGTAGCCGATCAGGCGGTAGCGAGCGACCACATCGGGGTTGAAATCGACCTGGACTTTGGCGTCGCGGGCGATGACCTGCAGGGTGGCAGTGAGATCTTCGACAAAGAGCTTCTCGGCCTGGTCAACGGTATCGATGTAAGAATAATTGCCGTTGCCCTTATCAGCCAACTGCTCCATCAGCACGTCGTTGAAGTTGCCCATGCCAAAACCCAGCGTGGTGAGGTAGATGCCCTCAGAGACATAGCCACCGATGACATCCAGGATGGCATCGGGGCCGGTGGCGCCGACGTTGGCAACGCCGTCAGAGCAGAGGATGATGCGGTTGTTGGCGCCGCCGCGGAAGGATTGGACAGCCATCTGATAGCCCAGGCGCAGGCCAGCTTCGGCATTGGTGGAGCCTTCGGGGCGCAGCGAGTAAATGGCATCCAGGATGGTGCCGCGCTGATCGCCGGCGGTGGGAGAAAGCACCACACGAGCTTCAGTACCATAGACGACGATGGCGACGCTGTCAGCGGCATTCAGGCGCTCGACCAGCAGCTCGAGGGAGTGCTTGACCAGCTCCAGGCGGTTCTCCTGATCCATCGAACCAGAGACGTCAATGACGAAGGTCAGGATGGAGTTTTTGCGCTCCCATTCGGGGACGCGATAACCCTGGATGCCAATGCGCAGCAGGTAGGTGCCGTCATAGTTGAAGGGAGAGGCGGCGCCATCGGCATAGATGCCAAAGGCCACGTCGGGCGGGGTGGGGTAGCCCTGGTTGAAGTAGTTGACGAACTCTTCCACGCGGATGGCTTCGGCCGGGGGCAGGTTGCCATCGTTGAGGTAGCGGCGGGCCACGGCGTACGAAGCGGTGTCTACATCCAGGGCAAAGGTAGACAGGTTATCTTCGCGGGCGTCCACGAAGGGGTTGAGGCCGTAATCCTGGAAGTAGTTGTCTGCTGGGGTGGGCACGGCGCCGATGGGGGCCTGGACAGCGGCGGTGGCCTGGGGCATGGCATAAAACTCAACCGGGGCGGCAGTCGGATAGACGACCATAGGTTGTTCGGCCACAGACACCGCGGCGGGGGCCTGCGTAGCAGCTTGGGGCGAGCAGGCCGAGAGCAAGAGGGCAAAGATGATCAGGATAAACAAAGTGGTTTTGGCGTTCATTTTTCTTCTCCTTTTTGGTTATCTATAGGATATCACCAAGGGTGTTGGCAGGCTTGATAACGCGCTGACAGGGTGTTGACAAGAGGATGACACCGGCGAAGAAAACTGATTGGAGTGAAAAAACTTGCTTTCTGTGGTATACTAATATAGATATATATCATCCTATTCATCATATTAATTCGATAAACCGCACACCCCACCCACCAAAGCATACTTAAAGGCAAAATTGAGCAGGCAAACCCAGGAGCCGATGCAATGATCCATTCCAAACCCAACACCAGACTTGGACGGCGCGATTTTCTCAAGCAATTTGTGCTGGCAGCCGGAGCGGCAGCCGCCATTCCAATCATCTCAGCCGCCGAACGCAGCGCAACGCTGCCTCCCTTACCGGCCACACAGGCTGGGCGCATGCTGCGCGGCACCGAGGATGGGGGCGTGCTGGTTTCGCTGGATGGCGGTAAAACCTGGAGCCAGCTAACCAGCTTTGGAAATGAATATGCCGTGCTGGATGTGTCGGAGCACGGCGGCTTGCTCTTCGCATTGGTGCGCTTCAAAGGGCGGAATTTTTATCTTAAATCTGTGAACGGCAAGACCTGGTACTCCCAGGCTTACAAACCTCCTCGACGCGAGCGCACCTCCAACCGGGCATAATATCAGGAGACCACAACCATGAGCGAACCATTCTTGGGACAGATCAGCATTTTTTCATTCGGTTTTGCACCACGCGGATGGGCCATGTGCAACGGACAACTACTGCCCATCAACCAGAACCAGGCTCTGTTCGCGCTGTTAGGCACCACTTATGGGGGCAACGGGCAAACCAACTTTGCGCTGCCCAACCTGCAAGGGCGTGTACCGCTGCACGTAGGCGGGAGTTTTATCCAAGGCCAGTTGGCTGGCGAGAATGCCCACACCCTGACCCTGGGCGAGATGCCCGCCCACACGCACACAATGAATGCTTCTACCAGCTCTGGCGACAGCGTGGTGCCCACATCGGCAGTGCTGGCGGCGCCGGGCGGGCAAATCTATGCGCCGGCAGCGAACCTGACCAGCCTGCAAGCAGCAACGATCAGCAACGTTGGCGGCAGCCAGGCGCACGAAAACCGCCAACCTTACCTGGTGCTCACCTTCTGCATTGCTTTGCAGGGCATCTTCCCATCCCAAAACTAAGGAGCCTGGCATGTCTCAACCCTATATCGGTGAAATTCGAATGTTTGGCGGCAACTTTGCCCCGGCCGGATGGGCCTTCTGCAATGGACAACTGCTGCCGATCTCAGAAAATGACGCCCTCTTTACCCTGATCGGCACCACCTATGGCGGCGATGGCCAATCTACATTTGCCTTGCCGGATTTGCGCGGGCGGCTGCCAGTGCACATGGGGAATGGCACTGTGCTGGCTGAGAGCGGCGGCGTAGAGCAGGTGACCCTGATAACCAACCAGATTCCGGCGCACAACCATGCGCTGGTGGCATCTTCGGATAACGCCGCCGCGGGCAGCCCGCAGGGAAATGTGCTGGCCCAACCCACCAGCATAGACCTGTACCGCCCGGCAGCTGTTCCGAATAGCCCGTTGAGCGCCAACAGCGTACAGGCTGCCGGCGGCAGTCAGCCGCACTCGAACATGCAGCCATACTTGTGCGTCAGTTTCATCATTTCGCTGTTTGGGATCTTCCCACAGCCCAACTAAGGAGCGCCTTATGTCTGACCCATTTGTTGCTGAGATTCGCATCTTTGGTTTCAATTTTGCCCCGCGCGGTTGGGCTTTTTGTGATGGGCAGCTTTTGCCCATTTCGCAGAATACGGCACTTTTTTCGCTGCTGGGCACCACCTATGGCGGCAACGGGAAGAGCAACTTTGCCCTGCCCAACCTGCAAGGGAATGCCCCAATGCACTGGGGGCAGGGCCCGGGCCTGAGTCTGCACGATTTAGGCGAGGCGTCTGGAAGCGAAACCGTGTCCTTGATCGAATCAGAGATTCCTGCTCATACTCACAACTTGCAAGCAAGTGCTTTCCCGGCGGCGGCACGCGTGCCACAAAACAATGCCCTGGCGCGCTCGCGCGGCGATTCAGCCTACCAGAGTAACAGCAGCCAGAACCTGGCCGGGATGTCACCGCAAGCCATTTCAACCGCTGGGGGCAGCCTGCCGCACAACAATATGATGCCCTCGCTGACGCTCAATTTTTGTATTGCCATGCAGGGCGTCTTCCCGCCGCGCACATGAGCCAAATGAATACGGCAGACCGGGCAAGCGTTCAGATACAGATGGACCAGGCCGCCAGCCGCGGGCTGGTTTTTCGTTCCATTGATGCCAAAGATCAAGAGTTCCTCTTTCGCGTATATGCCAGCACACGCCAGGAAGAGCTGGCGGTGTTGGACTGGGACCCTGCCAGCAAAGAAGCTTTCTTGCGCATGCAGTTCAATGCGCAGCACCAGTACTACCGTGAGCAATTCAGCCAGGCAGCCTTCTGGGTGATCGAGAAAGACGGCTGCCCGGTTGGCCGCCTGTACCTGGATCAGAATGATGCTGAGCTGCGCGTGATCGACATCGCCTTGCTGCCAGAATACCGCGGCCGGGGATGGGGAACAGCCTTGCTGGAAGACGTGATGGCGGCCGCGCAGCAAAGCGGCAGGCCGGTGCGCATCCATGTGGAGCGCTTCAACCCGGCCCTGAGCCTATATGAACGCCTGGGTTTTCGCATTTTGGAAGACAAAGGCGTTTATTATTTTATGGAATGGGCCCCTGGGCCAGAAAGCGGCGCCTAAGCGCCGTTGAGGGTTTCGTTTATGACCACCTTACTCGAGCGATTGACCAGTACCGATTTTCAACCCTACCTGCACCAGGCTTTTCAGATCTCTCTGGACGGCCTGGAAACTCCTTATGCTTTGGAGCTGGTGGAGATCAAAGACCTGGGAATGACCCCAACAGACCCAGGACGCCGGCCATTTTCTTTACTCTTCTGCAATCCAGATACCAGCCATTATCTCTTGCAACGCATTTACCGCCTGGAACATGCCCAAATGGGCGCCCTTGAGCTTTTTTTGGTACCGGTTGGCCCCGATGGATCGGGGATGCGTTATGAAGCCATTTTCGCTTAACTGTTTACTGCTGAGGCATAATTATGAATAAACTTTCCCGTATTCCTACCCGTATTGGCGGCGCACTGCTATTGGCCGTATTGGCACTGGGGTTGATGAGCGCGGCTGCGGCGGCCGCCCCACTCATCAGCATCACCAAGAGCGACAGTTTGCAAGTGGACCTGGATGGAGACGGGCAAGCAGATGCCGGCGACACACTGCGCTATACCATTGTGGTCACCAACAACGGCACAGAAGCGTTGAGCGTGACGGTTGCCGACACACTGGACGCCAACCTGATCTTTGTGCCCGGTTCGCTCAAAATCTCGCCGATCGCGATCGATGATGCGGCAAACGTGCTGGGCAATGTTCCGATCTCACAGGCGGCGCCGGGGGTATTGAATAATGACTTTGACCCGGATGGCGGTACGCTGGTGGCCCTGGCTGCCAGCGGCAGCAGTGTACAGGGCGGAAATTTCAGCATCACCGCAGACGGGTCTTTTAGTTACAACCCGCCTGCCGGTTATGAAGGCGCCGATTCGTTCGACTATACGATCCAAGACCCCGACGGAATGACGAGCACTGGCACGGTAAACCTGAGCATATCGGGAATGCTGTGGTTCATCAACAACAATGCGCCGATTTGCACCACCCACTGCGGTCGCCTGAGCAGCCCCTTCAATAGCATGGCGGCCTTTGCCGCAGCCAACACGGGGGCGGGCAACAATCCGGCCGCGGGCGACTCGATCTTTGTATACGAAAGCAGCACGGCCTACAGCGGCCCGCTGACCCTGCTCAACGACCAGCGCCTGGTGGGCCAGGACGCCAGTCAAGGCCTGCTGAGCCTCACCGGACTGGCGGCGCCCAGCGGTAGCGCCAGCCTGCCGGCGATGAACACTGGAGCGCCAGGTGTTACAATCACCAGTGCGGCCAGCGGGCTGGTTTTAGGCCAGAACAACCATCTTTACGGCTTCAGCATGGGCAACACCAGCGGCGCAGCCATCCAGGGCAGCAATTTTGGCACCTTGAGCGTGCGCGATGTGTCGGTCAATTCTGGCGGCCCGGCTCTCAGCTTGAACAGCGGTGGTTTTGCGGCGGCGCCCAATAACGCGTTCATCTCTATCACCTCAAGCGGCGGGGCCAACAATGTCAGCCTGACCAACGTCACCGGCACGGGCAGCCTGGGGAGCGGAGCGCTGAGCGGGGCAACCAGCCACGCCCTGGTGGTGGATGGCGGGAACGGCAGCCTGACCTACAGCGGCACGCTCAACAACACCAACGCCCGCCCCCTGCTGGTGCAGAATAAGACGGGCGGCAGCGTCGATTTGAACGGTGCGATAACCGGCAGCGCCCAGGGTATCCTGCTCAACAATAACACCGGCGCAACCATCAACCTGAGCGGGCTGTTGACGCTTAACACCGGCGTCAATGCGGCCTTTACCGCCACCGGCGGCGGCACCCTCAGCGCCACGCATGCCAACAGCACCATCGCCACCACCAGCGGGCAGGCCGTCAACATCAATGGCACCAGCATTGACATGGGCGGGGTGACCTTCCTCAGCATCAACGCCAATGGCGGCAGCAATGCCATCACGCTGACCAATGCAGGCAGCGGAGGCTTCGCGATCACCGGCGTTGGAACCACCAATGGCTCGGGCGGTACGATCCAAAACATCACCCAGCGCGGCATCAGCGTACAGAACACAAACAACATCACCTTGAGCAACCTGACGCTCAACGCAGCCAATACCACCGATGCGCCAGGCAGTTGCGACTTCAACACCAACACGGGCTGTTACGCGGCGGTATACCTGAACACCGTTAACAACGCCAAGTTGAACAACGTAGATATCAGCAACAGCGCCCAGACCGGCATCAACGGCCTGGGGGTGAGCAACTTCACCTACACCAACGGCAGCATCAGCAGCAGCGGCAGCAGCGCCAATGAAGATGGGATCGATCTACGCAACCTTTCGGGGGCGATCAGCCTGACCAACAGCAGCATCACCACCTCCGGTGAGCGCGGCCTGCTGGTGCGCAACAACAGCGGCACGATCTCGGCCTTTACCATTAGCAACCTGACGGTCAACGGCGCCAGCCTGGGTGACGGTGCGCTGATCGATTTGCAAGCTGGCGGGAGTGCCAACGCCACCATCAATGTCACCGGCAGCACCTTCAGCAATGCGTTCAGCGAAGGCTTGCAGGTCAACAACGAGGGATCAGGCACGGCGGCGGTGCGCGTCAGCAGCAGCACATTTACCAACAACAACATCGGGGTCAACCTGAGCACCAATTACAACGCGGTGCTGAATTACAATATTTCGGGCAACACCTTCACCAATGCTCGCCAGGCGGTCAACGTATCGAACGTGGCGGCTGCCCCCGGCGCCCCCTACATGGAAGGAAGCATTAGCAACAACCAGATCAGCGCCACCAACAGCGCAGCCATTGCCCTATGGGTGGTGCAAGAGGGCAACGGCCAGGTTACCACCAAAATCGAGAACAATACCATCACCCAATTCGGCGATACCGGCATCGACGTGCAGTCGCGCGGCGGGTCTGGGCGGGTGGACGCCACGATCAACGGGAATACGGTTAACTTCGGCCTCTTGAATTTCGAGCTGGCGGGCATCTTCTTGGCCAGCGGCAATGGCACGCCTGGCGAAACCAACACCATCTGTGTCAACCTGAACGGCAACAACGTCAGCGCGGGCAGCATGGCCCTGGGCGATTACACGATCGACCGCTTCAGCTCTCCCAGCACACGCTTCTATATCCAAGGCCTTGCGCCCTCTCCCACCAATATCAGCGGCAACAATATGCCTGTAAACCCGGTGGGGACTTACCTGCTGGCCAGCAACACCGCCACCACCGTGGGCCAAGAGTACTTTATCAACGACGGCGCTTACAGTGCGCAGAATTGTGCAGCGGTAACTTTCTCGGCTGAGCCGGGCAGCCCGATACTGGGCCAGGCCGAGCCGCCGGCCCGGCTGGGCAGCCTGACTGCCAGCCTGAGACAGCCAGAGGCGCCCGCCGCCCTGGAAACCGAGAAGGCACTGCACAATGCAGCATCCAAGATGTCCCCAGCGGTGTTCATTTCACCATCCAGGGTGAGCAGCAGCGCCCAAACCAGCGGTCTGTTCAGCAGCCTGGCGGCGCCGCTGGCCGAGGCGGTCAACATCAACCTGGGCACACTGCCGGCTGGAGAGTCGATCACGATCATCTTCGACGCCAGCATCACCAACCCGCTGGCGGCGGGTGTGAACCAGGTTTCTAACCAGGCCAGCGTCAGCGGCAGCAACTTCACCACACTGCTGTCAGATGATCCCGATACCACCGCACTCAATGATCCGACCCTGACCAACATCTCGGACGCACCAGACCTGACGATCAGCAAAACAGATGGCGGCACTTCTGCCCAACCGGGCAGCACCATCACCTATACCCTGAGCTATACCAATGCCGGCGCCCAAGGCGCCAGCGGGGTAGTGTTGACAGAAATGGTTCCAGCCAACACCACCTTCAACCCCGGCGCCAGCACAGCCGGCTGGATCTGCCTGCCCAATAACAACGCCGGCAGCACGTGCAGCCTGGCGATCGGCAGCCTGAACGGAGGCGGAGCCAATGGCAGCGCCAGCTTTGCGGTGAACGTGGTCAACCCCCTGCCTGCCGGCGTCAGCCAGGTCAGCAACAGCGCCCAGATCGGCGATGACGGGGCCAATGGCGCAGACCCCACCCCGGCCAATAACAGCGCATCCGACAGCACGCCGGTCAATGCTCAGCCAGACCTGACCCTGAGCAAGGATGCCGGAGTGACCCAGTTCTTGCCTGGCGACACAATTGTCTACACATTAAGTTACACCAATACCGGTAACCAGGGAGCGACCAATGTGGTATTGGCAGAAACCGTCTCGGCCAATACCACCTTCAACCCCGGCACCAGCACAGCCGGCTGGATCTGCCTCCCCGACAACAACGCCGGCAGCACATGCAGCCTGGCGATCGGCAGCCTGAATGGCGGCGGCAGCGGCAGCGCACTGTTTGCGGTGACGGTGAGCGACCCTGCCCCTGGCGTGGATCTGATCACCAACACGGCGAGCATCGGCGATGACGGCAACAACGGCGCCGACCCCACCCCTGCAAACAACAGCGCCACAGAGACCACCCCGCTGACCAACCAGGCCCCCATGCTGCTTAACCTGGCGCTATCCTCGCCGGTGAACGAGGGCAGCACAGCAACCCTGAGTGGAGAGATGAGCGACCCCAACCCGGCCGACACATTTGTGCTCAACGTGGACTGGGGCAATGCCATCACCAGTTCCGTCTCTTTGCCGGCGGGCACAAGCGCCTTCACCTTGACCCATTCCTTCATCGATGACAACCCCTCCGGCAGCCCATCGGACCTCTACACGGTGGCGCTAGAACTCTTGGACAGCGCTGGCAACACAGATACCGCGACCATCACCACAACGGTCAACAACGTGGATCCGCAGTTGACCGGGCTGGCAATTAGCCCGGTAATCGACGAGATGGGCGTAATAACTTTGACAGGTTACCTGGAAGACCTGGGCGTGCAGGATACCTTCACGCTGACCGTGGACTGGGGCGATGGCATTACTGAGACCGTAGTTTACACTGGCGAAGCGCGAGCAATTGACCTGGCGCACCAGTATCCAGACGACAACCCCACCGGCACCGCGTTTGACAGCTACAGCGTCATGTTAACCCTGGTGGACGACGACTCCGGCAGCACATCCACCACACTGGCGACGCAGGTGAACAACCTGGCCCCGGTGCTATCGAACCTGAGCGTTACCCCGGCAATTAATGAAGCCGGAACTGTCACCCTGACGGCCAACCTGAGCGATACAGGCATCCTGGATACATTCAATGTGACCATTGATTGGGGCGACGGGCTCAGCGATACCCTGGCCTTGCCGGCTGGTACAAGCGCGCTGACAGCCACCCACCTGTACGCAGATGATGACCCATCTGGGACAAGCGCCGATACGTACAATATCGCTGTCAACGTCAGCGATGACGATGGGGGCCTGGCTTCTGCCTTAACATCCACGCTGGTCAACAACACGGCCCCGGTTCTAAGCCTGTTGACACTCACCCCGGCAGTTGACGAGGGCGGGTGGGCTACCCTGAGCGGTACGATCCTTGACCCTGGCGTGAACGATGTCATTACTCTGAGCGTAGATTGGGGCGACGGCACGACGGGGGTCTATACCTACAACGCAATGGCGGCGGTCATAAACCTGACCCACCAGTATGTGGACGATGACCCATCTGGCACCCCAGCCGACGGATACACGCTGACACTCAGCGCAACGGATGACGACCTGGGCAGCAACAGCGACAGCAGCCTGGTTGTGACGGTGAACAACGTAGCGCCTGAGCTATCAGGTGTGAGCCTGACCCCTTCGATCACCGAGGGCGGAACAGCCACGTTGAGCGGATCCTGGACAGACCCAGGTGTGATGGACACCTTTACGCTGACGGTGGATTGGGGAGACGGCAGCCAGGAAATCTTCACCTACCTCGCAGGGACGGCCAGCTTCAGCCTAGACCACAGCTACCTGGATGACGATCCCGGCGCCACGAGCGCTGACAGCTACAGCGTGCAGTATACGCTGGCCGATGATGACAGCGGGCAGACAGGGGGCAGCCTGTCAGTGATGGTCAACAACACGGCCCCACAGCTCAGCGAGCTGGCAATCAGCACACCCATTATGGAAGGCGGCCTGGCGACCTTAAGCGGGCAGATGGCTGACCCAGGCGTAATGGACACCTTTACGCTGACGGTAGACTGGGGAGATGGCAGCCAGGAAGCCTTCAGCTACCCGGCAGGGACGACCAGCTTCAGCCTTGATCACAACTACCTGGATGATGACCCCAGCGCAACCCCCGCCGATATCTACCTGGTAGAAGTGACCCTGAACGATGACGACCTGGGCCAGGCCGAAGACAGCCTCACCATCAGCGTGACCAACGTGGCCCCGCTGGTTTGGGCCGGCCCTGATCATACGGTTCAAATCCCCGACAGCCTCACCTTCACGGGGACCATTACCGACCCCGGCATGCTGGACAGTTTCACCATCACCTGGGACTTCGGGGACGGTACAGCCCCCCAGAGCGGCACGCTCAGCCCCAGCCACACCTATGCCCAGCCTGGCGTTTACACCGCCACCCTGCAGGTAACAGATGATGACGGTGGGGTAGGGCAAGATACGGCCCTTGTATACGTCACCGGCCTGACTGACCTATCCATCACCAAGGTAGGCGCTCCCGACCCAGTGCTGAGCGGTAACCTGTTGGTCTATACGCTCACCGTAACCAACCATGGCCCCTTCCCGGCAGTTGGCGTGATGGTGACGGATACGCTGCCAGCCAATGTGAGCTTTATCTCGGCGACACCTGGCTGTGTGGAAAACGGGCAGGTGGTGTGCAACCTGGGCACGGTGGAAGCAAACACCAGCCTCACCATCACCATCACGGTGCTGGTCAACCTACCAAGCGGCAGCCTGATCAATAATGTTGTGGTGGGGGCGGCCAGTGATGACCCCAACCCAGCCAACAACAGCGCGTCTTGGGTAACGAATGTCGTTTCATCGCTGCTGGTCATTGACGATGACTTTGAGAACGGGATCGATCCACGTTGGTGTGATACCAGCACCTCGGTCAGCCCGTCTGGGCGCAGCTTCTTGGGCCAATATAGCAATCAGAATGTCTGCCTGCTCTTGAGCGACCTGCCCAGGCATGCCCAGGCGACGATATCGTTTGACCTCTACATCATCCGCTCTTGGGATGGCAATGAGAGCGCATGGTCACTGGTAGCCGAACCCTTCTCGCCCTCCGGCGTTGGCCCAGATGCCTGGTCACTTACGGCCGATGGGCAAGAACTGTTGGTAACCACGTTTGCAAACTGGGACCAATATGATTTCTTGCAGGCTTATCCGGGCACTGCCGGGGCAGGCAGTTACCCGGCCCGCTACGGCGCAGAGGAAAACAACACCCTGGGCTACGAATTCGGCGTGCTGCCAATGGATGCCATCTACCATGTGACCTTCACCATCAACCACACGGATGATGACCTGCTGTTAGACTTTGCGGCCTGGGGTTTGCAGGACCTGGGAGATGAGTCTTGGGGCCTGGACAACGTACAGGTGAACATCCTGGCGGCAGCCAGCCAGCCAAGTACGTACCGGGTGGTGTTCCCGCTGGTGCTGCGCTAGCCTAATCCTTTCTAGCCAATGAAAACCATTTTGGGGAGTGATAGCCTTCCACGGTAGTGGATACATCACTCCCCAAAATGCTGTTTTAACAGGCTACTTGGCTAAGCGGCGAAAGAGGGCACGCCCGCCCCAGAAGAGCAGGGCAAAGGGCCCGATGACCACCAGGATCCAGATGGTCACATCCAGCAAGAAGCCAAAGATGCTGCCGGTGACGCCCAGGGCTAACTGGAGGGTACGCAAGGGCCGCCAATCACCGAGCGAGACGGAAGGCCAATCCAGGCCTTTCTGGTGCAACTGGAGGGTGATCTCTGAATAGACAGCCCAGCCGGGGCCTACATCGACCCACTGGCCGCGGGTGGTGGTGCTGAGCGGAGTGCCCAGGGCTGCCAGGCGATCGTAGAGGGCCTGGAAATAGGGGGGGGGCACAGCCAGGGTCAGGCTGGCATGCTGTTTGCCATCGACAGACCAGGTTTGAGAACGCTCCAGGTAGCCACCGTAGTCTTCCGCCAGGTCAGTGGCGCGGGCAACGGTTGTATCCACACTGCGCACATCCAATTCCAGGTAGGCGTCGTAAACATACTGGTCAGAGGGGGGTGTATAAACCTGGCTGCCAGCCCGAGCCGGGTAAGAGGCGATCAACTGAGGGGTGGCCTGGGCCGTGCAAGCAGCCAGGGATAGGCAGGCCAGGGCGAACAAGGTAAGTAAGCAGATGCGGGACATGGGATGCTCCTTTCTTCTCCACCCTTAGGATAGCGCAGGAGGCCCATAAAGACTTGATATTCAGTTGACAGGAGATTGACACTTATCAGGCAGGGGTTACAACCCGGCTGCACTCCAGGCAGCAGTGAGGTAGAGCAGGTGACGCTGGTGAGCTTCCAAATTGGTGAATTTGAGGGCACCCAGGCAGGCCAGGCAGAGGGCCAGGCTGTATTCACGCGGCTGAGAGGGGTTGAAGAGGCAGCGCCCGGCAATGGTATGCAGCGCAGCCAGCAGGGCAAAGGGGGCGGGGGCATCGCCAGGCAAGCTGGTGGAGGCGGAGGCAGAGGCCAGGGGGGTGAGGCGCAGGGCCGCCAGGTAATCGGCGGGCGAGGCAAACTGCGGGGCAATGAGGTGGGCGATGAGGTCGGCTTCCAAATGGGCAAAATCGTACAGGGTATGCCCGTCGCGGGTCATGGCGAAATCGATCAGCCAGACGAAATCGCCGGGGCCGGTGAGGACATTTTCCAGGTTCAGGTCGCCATGGATCGTGGACTGGGTGGCACTGAGGTTTTCGTTAAGCAAGGCAGGCAAACGCAAGAGAGGGTCGGGCAGGTCAAAGATGCTCATACCTGCTGTGAACCCTTCCAGCAGGGTGCGGCGGGTGGCGGCGATGCGGCCGGTGGCGCCATCCGGATTGGAAAGGCCCAGCCAACGCGCACGCAGCGGCGGCTGGCCGGGGGCTGCCGCACCGTGTAAAGACAGGCTGCGGCCATCGGGGCGTCTTTCGGGGGCGGGGAAGCCGCGCAAGGTTACCAGCTCGCCGAGGGCCAGGCCAGGGTCAGGCAGGCGACCATCCAGGGTGCGGCCGCGGCCAGCAGTTGGCTCGATGACATAGTGGGCGGGCAAACAGCGGTCATACTCTTGGGCCAGGCGGAAGGTGTACGGATGACGCTGCATCCACCAATTGGGGCCAAAGGTCTCGAAAACTTTGCAAAGCAAGGATGGGTCGGGGTTGGCAAGCAGGGCCTGGCGCAGGCTGGTGGGCATACGCCCCGGCTCGGCAATGAAAGTGTACTGCAGGGCTGCCAGGTCAACATCCGATGCACCAAACTGGCCCTTGGACAAGGTGACCGGGGCGTGCTGGATGCGGGCGGTGATGGGCGGCAGGGTGTCTTTGACAAAGGTCTCGTAATTGGCGTGTTCACGCTGGATATCAGAGGTGGGGCCGGCCTTGACGATGGTGTAAGCGTCGGCGCGCCCATCCGGGCGGATGGGCTGGGCCAAGAAGGTACGGGCGCCAGAATAACCGGATAGGAACTCGCTTTCGAGCACCAGGCGGGCATAACGCCCAAAGAGGGCGCGCAGCAAGCTCTCTTCAGCAGCAGAGATGGAGAGCCCGGGGCGCGGCTCAATGGCCAGGGCAGGGTTGGGAACCAGGGTCTGCAAGAGAGAACGCTGCGGATTGGCCAGGGTCACCAGGGCAAAGATGCTCACGCTGCTGCCCAAGAACAGGCCCAGCAAGCCGCCGGTCATGGTCTGGCCGCGGGTCAGACCGAAGAAAGAGATGACCTGCACATCCAGGGCTCGGGAATAGGCCACCGTCTCACGGGCAGGGGTGGCGGCCCCGGTTGGGGTCCAGCGCAAGAGCAGGGTAATGGTCAGGCGCTGCTGGCCGGGGTCATTGGGTGTCAGCGACCAACGCCAGGTGACCGGCTGACCGGCGGGCAGGAATTGAGCCTGGTCGCCTTCGGGAGAGAGTGCAAAGCCGACCCCATCCAGGCGGGCCACAGCGCTCAGGTCATAACCACTGATGTGGGTGACGGGTAAATCTTGCACATCCGTCTGGTGGTCTTCAAACTCAGTGGTGACGGTGTAGCCACCGGCAGAGGGGATGAGCGAGAGGCGGACGATGTCCGAATCACCCAGGCGCAGGCGCGGCGGCCATTCCAGCTCTACCAGGCGCTCTTCGATCAACGGCGTGGGGGTGGGCTGGGAGGCAAAAGTGGGGGCGATACCCTGGGTCACCTCGACCGCAGGGGCCTGGGTGGCCTGGGGCGAGACGGGGGCAGCGGTGGGTGCGATCACTTCGGAGGCCTGCGCACTAGCGACGGCTGCGGGGGCCTGGGTGGCAGCCTGGGGCGAGCAGGCAGCCAGCAAGACCAGGCTAAGGATCAAGATCAGGGCCAGGCGCAAGCAGGTGCTGGAGGAGGGACGAGAGGTCATCATCATCTTTCAGACGTTCTACCCGGCCCCACGGTTCCAGGCCGGGCTGACCTTGGGCACAAGGCCACGGCCCCTTTACGGGGGCGCAAAAAGGGTCGGCGCAAGAGTGGCCTGAAGGCTCAGATCTGGCAAAGGCCAGAAGGCATAGGCCAACGCCGCCAGCGAACAACAGGCGATGGCCAGGCCGAGCAAGAGCAGCAGCCAACGAGCCTGGCGGGGCATGGCTTGATGAGACATAGTCGGGCGCATTCCCTTCTGGTTTTATCATACATGCCATTTGCCAAACCGTCAACAGAAATGATTTAGGCATCTCTGCCCTATTTTATGTATAATTGAGCTATGTCTGGTTGGGATAGCTACCCCCAAGATTACCGTTTCAAAGAAGTGCAGGCCATTTTGGAAGCCGTGCGCGGCGGGGAATGCGCGGCGGTGGTAGGGCTGAGCGGTTCTGGTAAGAGTAACCTGCTGGGCTACCTGGCCCAGCGCAGTGGAGAAGCGCCGCCCCTGGTGTTGGTGGACTGCAACCGCCTGGCTGAGCTGAGCACGGCGGCGCTTTTCCGGCTGGTGCGCCAGGCCCTGGGCAGCCCAGATGCAGCACCAGATGAGGCAGCGGCGCTAGAAGACGCCATCAGCCGCCGCCTGCAGGGCCAACCCGGCCTATGCCTGCTCTTTGATCGCTTTGAGGCGCTGGCTGAACAGGATGCAGGGACGGTCTCATCCAATTTACGGGCCTTGCGCGATGCACACAAATACGAGCTAACGTACGTGATTGCCACGCGCCGCCCGCTGAAGCCGCATACCGAGCTGGCGGAGCTGTTCTTTGCCCACACCATCTGGCTTGGCCCGCTCAGCCCGAGCGACTCCCATTGGAACGTGAAGCGCTATGCGGCCCGCAAGGGATTGGCCTGGGACGAAAGCGCGGCCGAGCAGTTAACGGCCCTTTCAGGCGGCTACCCGGCCCTGCTGCGCGCCGCCTGCGAGGCCTATGCGGCGGGTTGTTTCTTAAATTTGGAGGCACTGGCTGCCCACCCAGCCGTGCAGAGGCGGGTCGAAGAATTCTGGGCAGACGCTCCGGACGAGGCCATGCTGCGGCAGAGCGGGCTGGCGGGACTGCCGTTGTTGGCCGCGGGCCGCCCGCAGGAGCAGGCAAAAGCGGTTGCGCCGATATTGGCAAATACAGATCAATTGACGGCTAAGGAACACCTGCTGTGGGAATACTTATGCGCTCACCCCAACCAGGTGTGCGAGAAAGATGCACTGATCCGCGCCGTGTGGCCCGAAGACCGCATTTTTGAACGCGGCATTCGCGATGACAGCCTGGCACAGCTTATCCGGCGGCTGCGCGAGAAGGTAGAGCCAGAACCATCGAAGCCGCGCTACATCCACACCCTGCCTGGGCGCGGTTACCGCTTTACGCATTAATTCACTTGAGAAAAGAGAAAATCCTATGCTGCCAGATGAATTACGCGAAACGCCCCACCGGCGGTGGAATCCGCTGACGGGGGAATGGGTGCTGGTGTCACCGCACCGCGCCAAGCGCCCCTGGCTGGGGCAGGTAGAAAAAACGCCCCCAGAAAACCTGCCGCAGTATGATCCCACTTGCTATTTGTGCCCGGGCAACGAGCGCGCCGGCGGGGTGCGCAACCCGGCATATAGCGGCACCTTTGTCTTTGACAACGATTTCTCGGCCCTACTGCCGCCGGAAGAAGATTTTTCTGGGCCAGAGGTAGAAAGACCTACCAGCCCAGACGGGCTCTTCGTGGCCGAAAGCACAGCCGGAAAATGCCAGGTGGTGTGCTTTTCACCGCGCCATGACCTGACCCTGCCAGAGCTGAGCCAGGGAGAGGTGGAGGCGGTCATCCATACCTGGAGCGAACAAACGCGGGCCCTGAGCGCGTTGGACTATATCCGCTATGTGCAGGTTTTCGAGAACAAAGGGGCCATGATGGGCTGTTCGAACCCCCACCCCCACAGCCAGCTCTGGGCCAGCAGTCACCTGCCGGTGGAGCTTGCCAAAGAGCTGCATGCACAGAGCGCTTATTTGCGCCAGCATCAATCCTGCCTGCTGTGCAGTTACCTGGAAGCTGAGCGGAAAGAGGGGACACGCGTTATCGCCAGCAATGCCCACTTCACCGCCCTGACGCCGTTTTGGGCCGTGTGGCCATTCGAGGTGATGGTGCTGGCGCACCGCCACGTGGGCTCTCTGCCCGAGCTGAGTGCGGAGGAAACTGCCGGGTTGGCAGACGTGCTGCACAAGGTGACGGCGCGCTACGACAACTTGTTTGAGGTCTCCTTCCCGTATTCAATGGGCTTCCACCAATCCCCGGCTGATGGGCAAGCGCATGAGGAATGGCATCTGCACGCCCATTTCTACCCGCCCCTGCTGCGCTCGGCAACCGTGCGCAAGTTCATGGTGGGCTATGAGATGCTGGGCATGCCGCAGCGCGACCTGACGCCCGAGACGGCAGCAGAGCGGCTGAGAGCGGTGAGCGAAGTCCATTATAAATCCCGTTCCTGACGGGGTTATGGAGTGCAAGGCCACCCTGCGTGCCGCAAATCTATTCCATGATACAATTGTGACTTATTCGGTAATATTTTCCAGGAGAAGATAGATGACAGACTACATACCAAATGAAGAAGGGAAGCCGCCTGCGCTGACGATCAACATCCAGTCCTGGGCCACACCGCTGGTGGGGCTGGTGATGCTGCTGATCGGCCTGGCAGGCGGGTATTTCATCCGCCCAATGCTGGCTCCCCAGGCAGAAGCTGCGGCTGCGACTGCGCCAACAGCCCAGGTCGCGGCCACCAATGCCGCCCCGGTGGGATTGCCCACCACCGATGCCAGCCAGGATTTGATGACCTTCCTGACCAGCCAGGTGACGCATTTTCGAGGCGATCCCAATGCACCGGTGACGCTGATCGAATTCAGCGACTTTCAGTGACCCTACTGCGGGCGTTATGCCACTGGCGCGGGTCGCCAGATCAATGAGACATACGTTGCAAACGGGCAGGTGCGGGTTGGTTTCTGGCATTTTGCCTTTTTAGGGGAAGAATCACAGTGGGCGTCTGAAGCCAGCGAATGCGCCGGTGATCAGGATGCCTTCTGGGAATATTACGATTACCTGTTCGCCAATCAAAGCAGCGAAAACAAACAAGAACTTACCAAAGACAACTTAAAAGCCTTTGCCGCCGCCCTGGGACTAGACAGCGAAGCATTCAACACCTGCCTGGATTCGGGCAAGTACACGCAGTTGGTGCAGAACATGACTGCTGCCGGACGCCAGATTGGGGTGCAAAGCACACCGACCTTCGCCATCAACGGGCAGCCGGTGATTGGGGCCCAGCCGTTTGAGAACTTCCAACAGGTCATCGAGGGGATTTTGAACGGCGAATAAGCCGGCAGTTCTATCAAAAATATAGGAGCGATGCTTTCTTGTAGAAGAGGGCATCGCTCCTATTTGCACTCAACCAACACCAGGTTATTAACCAGCAAATCCAGGCGCAGCGGCGTGCCCAAAGTCACGCCTTTGTAAACGACGGGCAAGGCTTTCTGGCGCTCGACATGCAAGCCGCGCTGCACCAGTTCATACGCCAATGCTTCTTCGTAGATGCTCTCCAGCAAACCAGACCCACCCATCGTGCGGTGAACTTCTATTGCTGCTTCTACGATGACACTGCTGATCGCATTTTCATCTATTGGTTTTCCTTTGCGCCCTGGCTCCTTGGCGTCTTTGCGTTATAACTCGAAAGCACAACCAGCCCCCCAAAGATCATTGCCACGCCCAGGGCGGCCGGGAGGGTAATGGGCTCGCGTAAGACCAGGAAACCCAGCAGCCCTGCTGTAAGTGGTTCACCCAGGGTGAGCGTGGCGGCTGTAGCGACGGGCACCAGGCGCAGGCCGCGGCTGAAAAGAAAGTAGGCTAGGCCCACGCTGAGCAGACCCAGGTGCAAGACCACAAGGATGGCACGCGGCTGTGCCAGCCAGTTCAGGTGGTTGGTAAAGAGAACCGGCAGAACAAAGACCGCACCCAAGCAGAAGGCCACCGCCATGACCGCGTCGGGAGGGTGCGTTTCTAGCAGGCCCTTGCTAGCGGTGGTGAAGATGGCGTAAGCCAGACCGGCGCAAACAGCAAGGAAGATACCCAACAGGTCAAGCTGGATATCAGCACCCACGGCGATGAGCAAGATGCAGCCCAGAATGCCCAGGGCCGTTGCGTAAGCCCAACGCCTGCCGGGCCGTTCGCCGCGCACCAAAAATCCCACCAGCCCACCCAAGATAGGCGAGCTGCCGATACCAATGATGGTGCCCACCGCCACACCAGTACGCGCCACCCCGGCAAAGAAAAACAACTGATAGGCAGCCATACACAACGCCGCCACCAGGGTTGGCCAAACGGGCCAGCGTTTGCCGTCCTTGAAGGCTCCGCGCAGCAGGGCAACGGTCAGCAGGGCAAGCCCCCCAATCAGGATGCGCAGTGTGCCGATCACCAGGGGCTGGGCCTCAGCTGGAGCCAGAGCCTGGGCAGTGCCGTTGGTGCCCCACAGGCAGGCTGCCAGGAAGACCAGCCAATATCCCACTGCGTCGATTTGCATTATGCCCTGGCGCCTTAGCGTTAAAACCCACCCTCGGCAATACAGCGCTCAATGACACGCAGGGCGGTTTTGGAAGCCTGGTCTAAAAAAGGGGTGCGGAAAGCCGGCTTCCACTCTTGCCACAGCTCATCGCTGACCACCAACAGGTTGGCCACACGCACGCCGCGGTAACGCCCCAAAACGTACATGGCAGAGGTTTCCATATCCACGCCCAAGATGCCCTGCTGGCGGTAGGCAGCCAGCTTGGCCAGGGTCTCACGGTAGGGGGCGTCAGTGGTCCAATGCGGGCCGATGATGGGCTGGACCCCTTCAGCCTGGGCGGCCTGGGCCAGTTTTTCGACCAGGGCGGCATCGGGGAGGATCTCGGCGGCAGGGTCTGGATCGTAGTGGAAGGAGGTGCCTTCCTCACGCAGGCAGCGGGTTGGCAGCAAGCAACTCCCCACCGGCGCATGCGGCTGCAAGCTGCCGGCCCAGCCCAGTCCCAGGATGGTGCGCGCCCCACAGGCGATCAGTTCTTCCATCATCATCACCGTGCCCGGGGCGCCCACCGGGGCTTGCAGCAGGCTGAGCGGCTGGCCGTTAAGGGCCCCGCTGTAGAGCGGGTTACGCTCGCCGTAAGGCCAGTGCGGCGCAAGCGGAGCGCCGATATGCCCGGCGAACTCAAACAGCAGCTTACGGCTCCAAGAGATCACAACGAGCGGGGCAACGCCTATCTCAGCCAGGGGAATACCGGCGCGGCTGGCGAAGTTCTGCATGGCCATTTGGGGGGTGAAACGGGCAGAATCGTGGGGGAGTGAATCGTTGCGCATCATTTGCTCCTGAGAGGGGAGATCCATTCATGGCTGGGAGGAAGGAACACCCCATTGATTTTACCAGAGAGGCAAAAAATCTCTTCCTCTACAAAACATAAATTACCTGAATAATGCCTGCACAAGTTCTGCACAATTAATCAATACAATGGTATCAGATGCTTTGCTATATCAAGGAGAGACGCCATGCTTAAAAACAATACGAAAATCAAGAGAAAAAATGTCTTCTGGACCATCCTGATCCTGGTGCTGACCCTGGGAGGGGGGACGTACGCCTATTTCAACTACTTTGTACAGCCCACGCAGGCCGCCGTTACTGAAGAAGCCACGGTTCAGACGGCAGCGGCGCGCCAGGGTGACCTGGCGATTTATGCCACCGGCACAGGAACAGTGATCGCTTCTCTAGAACGAGGGGTGGGTTTCGATGAAAGCGGTACATTAACAGAGTTATTGGTGGCAGTGGGTGACGTGGTGGAGGCCGGGCAGGTACTGGGGCGCGCTCAGACAACAAACACGCCAGAAGATATCGCTGCGGCAGTGGCGGAGGCAGAACTAAACGTGCTCAAGGCGCAGAGCGCCCTGGATGAGCTGGTGAACGCGGACGTTTCGCTGGAGCTGGCCCAGGCGCAGGTGACAGTCATCGATGCGCAGACCACCCTGGATGAGGCGGAGGAAGATCGGGAACGTATGGATTACCAGCGCTGCCTGGACAGCACAATCGAGGATTACGATGCCAAATATGAACTAGCGAAAGACCATTACGAACGCATGGATGAGGCCTTCGAAGCCAATTTTTTGGATCGCCCCTCGAATGACCCGGCCAGATTGGCGGCAATGGCAGAGCTGATGGTTGCAGAAGAGGCCGTCGAAAGCGCCCTGATCAACTTGAACTGGTGCCAGAAACCTTACACCGCCGAAGAAATCGCCGGAGCAGACGCCCAGGTAACCCTGGCGCAGACCGAGCTGCTCGAGGCGCAGGAGAATGTCACCACCTGGCAAAACTACCCTGATGAGCTGGATGTGGCCATCGCCGAAGCCGAACTGACCAGCGCACAGGCCAAGCTGGTTGACGCGCAAGAGACCCAATCCGAAATCGAGCTGGTAACCCCCATCGGCGGCACAGTATTGAGCATCAATACCACTATTGGCGAAGACGTGGGTACCAATTCCATTATCACCATTGCTGACTTATCTCAGCCTACACTGCAAGTTTACCTGGACGAGACCGACTTCGACAAAGCGATCGTAGGGTATGAAGCTGAGCTCGTCTTTGATGCATACCCCGAGGATACATTCACCGGCGAAGTGATCCAGGTCGACCCCAGCCTATCAACATCCATGGGGGGCACCCTGGTGAGCCTGGTGGTGCAGCTGGATGCGCTGACGATAGACCAACCGGCGCGACTGCCCCTGGGGATGAGCGCCACGGTAGATATCATTGCCGGGCGGGCCACCAATGCCGTCTTAGTGCCGGTGGAGGCACTGCGCGACCTGGGCGATGGCAGTTACGCTGTCTTCGTGATGGAAAACGAGCAGCCCACGCTGCGCGTGGTCACCATTGGCATCACCGACCTGACTTACGTAGAGATCGCCAGCGGCCTGCAAGCGGGCGAAACCGTGACCACCGGCATCGTGGAAACCAGGTGAGGCCGGTATGGATACCCCCATCATCCAGATTGAAGAACTTATCAAAGTGTACGGCGTTGGCGATGTGCAGGTAAGGGCGCTGGAAGGTCTCAGCCTACGCATCGAAGAAAACGCGTTCGTCGCCATCATGGGTGCGTCTGGCTCTGGCAAAAGCACGCTGATGAACATCCTGGGCTGCCTCGATCACCCCACCTCGGGCAAGTATATCCTGGCTGGAGAAGATGTAAGCGACCTGAGCAAGAATGAGCTGGCGATCATCCGCAACCAGCGCCTGGGGTTCGTCTTTCAATCTTACAACCTGCTGGCGCGCACCAGCGCCCTGGAGAACGTGATGCTGCCGCTGCTCTACAACCGCAATGGTCACGACCAGGGCGAACCTGAAGAAATGGCTTTCGAAGCTTTGAAGGCCGTGGGGTTGGCTGAACGCATCTATCACCAACCGCACGAGATGTCTGGCGGGCAGATGCAGCGCGTGGCAATTGCACGCGCCCTGATCAACGATCCCGTGCTGATCCTGGCAGATGAACCGACCGGCAACCTAGACTCGCGCACCGGCAACGAGATCATGGCCCTACTGTGCGAGCTGCACAAGCGCGGGCGCACGATCGTCATGGTAACCCATGAGGATGATATCGCGGCTTATGCGCGGCGTATCATCCGCTTAAAAGACGGGGAGATTGAGAGCGACCGTCTTAATCCAGCCACTGGCGCCGACCAGGCGGCCATCATGCAGCAAGAGGCAGTCTATGAGACCCAGTAAAATCCTAAAAATTGCCTGGCAAGGGCTGGCGCGCAATAAGCTGCGCTCTTTGTTGACCATGCTGGGCGTGATCATCGGCGTGGCGGCAGTGATCATCATGATCGCCATCAGCGCCGGCACCGAAGCCACGATCAAAGATCAGATCACCAGCCTGGGATCGAACCTGATCTACGTCCGCAGCGCTTTCAGCCGCGCCCCCATGGGGAACTCTTCACTGGGCGGCGGGCTGGTGTATGACGATGCCGCCGCCATTGCCGAGAACATCGACGGTATCCAGGGCGTGGTGGTTGAACAGAGCTCGTCAGAAACGGTCAAGTATGACAATGTCAGCATCGAATCCGTCACCATCCAGGGCACTACAGCCGATTTCCCCTCCGTACGCGATATGGAGATCGCCAGCGGGCGTTTCTTTAGCGATGCAGAGCAGGAATCTGCCCGCCGGGTGGCTGTGCTTGGCTCGGCGCTGGCAGAGGAGTTATTCGGTGATCAAGAACCGATTGGCGCGGTAATCACGGCAGGCGATGTCAAGCTGACTGTCATCGGCGTATTGGCCGAGCGCGGCATGGTAGGCAATACCGACTTCGACAGCGCGCTCTACACCCCCATTACCGTGGTCTTCCAGAAATTCACCTTCTCAATGTTCGCCCGCATGGTGGGGGACAGCGTGAACACGGTCTATGTGGAGCTGGAAGAGGGCGTGGATATGGACAACGTGATCTTGCAGATGACTCTGCTGCTGGCCAAGCGCCACGAGGTGAGCCTGGACGAGCTGGATTTCACCGTCACCACGCAGGATGATGTGATCACCACGCAGGCATCCACCACAGAAACTTTTCGCCAACTGCTGGCCTGGGTGGCAGCCGTATCGCTGGTGGTGGGCGGCATCGGCATCATGAACATCATGCTGGTAAGCGTCACCGAGCGCACGCGTGAGATCGGTATCCGCCAGGCGGTGGGTGCCAGCCCAAGCGATATCCGCTGGCAGTTTCTGTCAGAGGCCCTGATGCTCAGCCTGGTAGGAGGGCTGTTGGGCGTAGCCTGCGGCGTAGGCGGGTCATACCTGTTTGAAACACTGGGCGGCATGCGCACCGAGGTAGTGCCCAATTCGATCATCACGGCGTTTGCCTCGGCCGCGGCGGTAGGCATTTTCTTCGGTTTTTACCCGGCCAATAAGGCGGCGATGCTCGACCCGATCGAGGCGTTACGACACGAGTAAGGGCGACCCTGCATGGCCAACCAACTACCGCTCTGGCAAAGTTAGCCGACAAGAAAAGACCCCTGCTCACCCAAGGCGGGTCGCCCCTACAAACAGGCCAGAGGCCAGGTTGGTAAGAAAATTGACAAAATAAAAAAGGAATACGCAAATGAAACATAAAATCATCCTCCTAACCATCATCCTGCTATTGCTGGCGCTGCCGCTGGCAGCTTGTGGTGGAACCAACACCCAATCTACCCAGGCGGTGGAGGCGGAGGGCACCCCGATGCCTGATGAAACCATGACCACAGGCAGCACTACGTCTGAAAGCATGCAGTTGGCGCTGGGCATCCTTTCATTACAAAGTAGTGATATGCCCCTGACGGCTGAACAAGCCACGACGCTGCTGCCGCTGTGGAAAGCAATGCGCAGCCTGGGCGAAAGCGACACTGCTGCCCAGGCAGAGATCGACGCCCTCTACACACAAATCCGCGGCATTTTGACCGAGGAACAGCAGGCGGCAATCAATGACATGTCGTTCGACCGCGAAAGCATGGCAGCCCTCTCGCAAGAGCTGGGCATCGAGACAGGCTTTGGCGGGATGGGTATGGGTGGAACCCCTTCGCCTGAAATGCAGTCTACCCTAGAAGCGATGCGCGCCAGCGGGCAGATGCCTGAAATGCCAGAGGGCGGGTTTGGCGGCCAAGGTGGAGAACGGCCCGAGATGCCAGAGGGCGGCGGTGGTATGCCGGGTAGGGGTGCACCCACAGAGGGCGGCATGGGCAGCGGTATGGGAGAAATGGATTTCTCTACCATGGCTACCCAGCAGGCTTCTGGAATGGTCGCTGCGCCCAGCCTGAACAATACCATCAGCGGTCCCTGGCTGGAAGCCCTCATTGCCATGTTAGAGGAGATCGCGGCCCGGTAACAGTCCGCAGGTGAGGTGGTAAAATCAAGATGAAACACACGGAGCGCAATTGATGCTCAAACAACGCATCCTGGTTGTAGATGATGACAAAGAGATCGTACGCCTGATGCGGGGTTACCTGGAGCAGGCAGGCTACGAGGTGCTGGCGGCCTATAACGGTGAGGCCGCCTTGCATACCATCCGCCGCGAGCGCCCCGACCTGGTGTTACTGGATTTGATGATGCCCGAAAAAGACGGTCTGGAGGTGACCCGCTTGCTGCGCAGCGACCCGCTGCTGACACAAACGCCGGTGATCATGCTGACGGCGCGTGTGAGCGATACGGATAAGATCGTGGGGTTAGAGATGGGGGCTGACGATTACATCACAAAGCCCTATAACCCACGTGAAGTGCTGGCACGCGTGCGCGCCAGCCTGCGAGTGCACACCAGCCTGGGCGGGGACTTCCAAAGCAAGATGCTGCGCTCTGGCGGGCTAGAGTTGGATACCGGTATGCGCCGGGTGCGGGTGGACGGGCGCGAGGTCAGTCTGACGGCGACGGAGTTCGATATCTTGCAAGTGCTGTTGGAACAGGCCGGCTTTGTATTGGCGCGCAGCGAACTGATCCGGCGTGCCTTGGGCGACCAATTCTTGGGCGTTGACCGCACGCTCGACAGCCACATTCGCAACCTGCGCCGCAAGATCGAGCCGGACCCCCAAAAGCCTCGCTATATCCAGACGGTGTACGGGGTGGGTTACCGCCTGGGAGATTAGAGAATCCATGAATCGCTTTTGGGTGCGCTTGAGCATCGTCATTGGGCTGGTGGTGATCTTGGTGGTGTTATTTCCCATCCTAGAACGGGAACTGGGGTTAACGCCAGAGCGCCCTCAACTGCCGCCAGCCCTTCCCGCTTACCCTAACCTGCCTCCAGAAAGTTTGCAGGGTCTGCAAACGTATTTTGAGGGCTACTTGTGGCGGAGGACGCTGACCACACTGCTGGTTGGCGGGGCTGTAGGCGTGCTGGCAGGGATTCTCTCGAGCCGCTGGCTGACGGCGCCGCTCAGCCGCCTGGAAAAGGCCGTCCAGGCCATCTCCAGTCACCAGCTCAACACACGTGTCGCTGAAAAGGGCAGCCTGGAAGTCAAGTCCCTGGCCAAGTCCTTCAATCAGATGGCAACCGAGTTGGAAGAGGCCGAAACCCTGCGCCGCAACCTGCTGGCAGATGTCAGCCACGAGCTGCGCCACCCGGCCCACCTGCTGCAGGGCAACCTGCAGGCCATCATGGATGGGGTATATCCGCTGGAGATGGATGAAATCGAGCGGCTTTCAGAGCAGGCACAACACCTGACCAATTTGATCAACGACCTGTACTTACTGGCACAGGCCGAGGCCCAGCAGCTGCCGCTGAACCGCCAATCTGCAGAGTTGAACACGCTGCTGCAAAGCATTGTAGAAGCGTGCCAGGGCAGCGCCGCCAGCCGCCAGGTGCGCCTGCGCTTTGAGCCGCCCGCCCAGGCGGTGCAGGCAGAGGTGGATATGATGCGGGTGCGCCAGGTGGTCGAGAACCTATTGGATAACGCCCTGCGGCACACCCCGGCAGAAGGAGAAGTGGTGGTGAACCTGAAGGCAGAGGCAGGTGAAGCGTGTATCACAGTGAGCGATACGGGCGAAGGTATCCCGGCCGAGCAGATCGAGCATATCTTCGACCGCTTCTACCGCGGAGACAGCAGCCGCAGCCGGACTGAAGCCAACGGGGCAGGGTTGGGCCTGGCGATTGCCCAGGCTTTCATCCAGGCGCATGGGGGGAAGGTGAACGTCGAATCCACCCCGGGACAGGGGACAAAATTTATCGTTACACTACCGATCCACGAGCAGTGATCAGGGTCTATAAGCAGAAATTTCTGAACGAAACAGCACCAATCTACCCGTCACTCTTCTGGCATGGTGCCAAAGACGGCATCCCAGAGCGGAGAGCTGACGCCATAGCGCTGATCGGGGGTCTTGAAGTGGTGCTGCATATGGTAGCGGCGCAGGAATTTGAGCGGCTGGTGTTTCATGGGGATGTGATGGGTGGCATAGTGGATCATATCATACGCCAGGTAACCGATGATAAAGCCAAAGAAGGCCGGATCCACCCAAGCCGGCAGGCGCAGGAGGGCACCCAGGCCGTAGAACAGGGCATAGAAGATCAACGCCAGCGGAATGCTGACCACGGGCGGCATGACCAGGCGCGTCTTAGCGTCGGGCTGGTAATGATGGATGCCGTGGAAGAGGAAGATGATACGCTCGATGCGAGGGCCTTGGGCATGAAAGTGAAAGACAAAGCGGTGCAGCAGGTATTCTGCCAGAGTCCACAGGAAGAGGCCGAGCAAGGCGCCCAGCGGAATATGCCAGGGGAAGGAACCTGCCGGATGATTGGCAATGGCCCGCCAAAGGAAGAAAACGGCCACCGGCACCCAGATGGCTAAGACTGCCAGGGGGCTGATATGGGTAAAGAACTCGAGAAAATCGGATTTAAACAGGCGGATAGGGGTGGGGTCGCGGTTGATCTCTGGACGGGTCATAGGATTTTCTTGGGAGAGACAGAATTGGGCAGGTTGGATTCCAGGTCGCTCAGGTGCAGGTCAAGGGCACCGACCGAAATTTGGATCTCGCGCACCGAAATGGCGAGTGAGACCATCATCAACACCAGGCTGATGATGAAGACAATCTCACCAATCCTGATCCAGCCAGCGAACAGGATTAACATGCATAAGACACAGCAAAAAATGCTCAGCGCACCGTAAGCCTGCATCGCTTTGATCAGGCGCACGCGGTAGCGCAGGTTGGCAAGCTGCCCCAGCAAGACCTCATCGGGATTGGCCTGGTACTTAGAATGCAGGTCTCGGATGAGGGCGGCGAGGGAGAGGAAGCGGTTGGTATAGGCCAACAGCAAGAGTGAAATGGCCGGGAAGAGCAAGGCGGGGGTGGTAAGGTTGATTTCCATCGTGACCTTTCAGGGGGCAATTAAGTGGATCATGGCGCTACGGTTTCGGGCGCACCTTCCCATTCAAAAAAGCCGGTTTCTTTGACGGTTAGAGTGGTGATCTGCGCGGCGGCCTGCAAGCGGTCGGCCAAGCCGGGGGCGGTCATAAAGGTGCGGGCCGCCTGGGCCAGCTCGGGAGAGAGGGCGTGCAGGCGATCAAGCAGCTCTTTCTGGCGCGGAATGAACAGGCCGCGCTCTTGAAAGGCGTAGAGCAGCATGGCCTGCACGGCTTGGGCCAGGAACAATTGAGCGGTAGCCGGGTCGCGCTCGACCACATCCAGGGCATCTTCGTACAGGTTGCTTGCCAGGTAACGCGCCCAAAGCAGGCGGAAAGGATCGGGAGCGGGCGGCGCGTCCAAGAGCGCCCGGGCCTTCTGGCGCAGGCCAGCCAGGAGGGGGGTGTCACCGTAAATGACGAAGCCGGTGGTCAGCATGTGGGCGGTGATCGGGCGGCGGGCGGCTTGCTCTTCGGCTAAATAACGCTCGACCTGGGCGGGCGGGTTGATGAAGATCTCGGCGGGAACGCCCTCGAAGAATTTTTGGATACGCTGGCGGAAAGGCTCCTGGTGGATGACGTAGATATCCAGGTCGCTGGAGGGGTCGGGCAGGCCGCGCAGGATGGAACCGGCGGCAATGACACTGGCAGGCGAAAAGTGCGCGAAGATGAATTCCACGGCTGTGCGCAAGGCAGTGTCGTATCGTTCAGGCAGGGAAGGAAAGGTGCAGTCTTTCGGGGTCATAGGGCAGGTTTCTCGGGGCGAAAGAGCAGCTGGGTGCTGAGGATGACCGCCAGGTTGACCAACCACAGCATGGGCAAGATTTTGAGCCAGGCATTCAGGCCGATGATGGCCAAAATAACAGCCAGCAAGAGAATGAAGCGGCGTGGAGACACCTGCTCATCGCTGAACAGGTGAGGCATCAGGCGCCCCACCAGGGGACGATTGGCAGGAATGATCAGAGACGAGGCCACCAGGAAGAAGCGGATGCTAAACAGCATGTGCAAGAGCAAGAAGACAAGCATCACCCCGGTTAAAAAACCTTCCAAGAGATTGGGGTGAGATTTTTCCAGGACGAGGACGCTGCCGTTCTGGTAGGCGAGCAAAACCAGCGAGAAAAGATACCAACAATAGATCACGGCCTTGGTGATCGTACCCAGGGGAGTTTGCCGGGCCACCAGGTAAGCGGTGACCAGCATGGGCAGCTCAAGCAAGAAGAACAAGGCCCAAGGATTATAAGACGCAGGCGTGACCAACAAACTGACGGCGATAATGATCTGTACGCCAAGGACCGTTTTCTCGTTCACCCGCGGCAGCAGATGGTTCGAAACCACCCCCGCTGTCAGGATGTACAGCCCAAAGCAGACAAAAAAGAGGCCGACAAAGTAATTGTCCAGGCTAATGTAAAGGTCTCCCAGGCCCAACAAATAAGCCAGCCCCGCCAGGAACAAGGCCAAGAGGGGCAGGCCCAGCATGAGCCAATGGCTCCTTTGCAAGTTGAATCCCGCCAGGGTAAACCTTTTGGTTAAGAAAGGCCCGGCGTGGGCCGGATGCCAGAGCCAGAGCACTTCCAACGCCATACCAGCTAAGAAGAGGAAACAGGTTGGCAGGCTCATATGTTGAACCTCAGGCGCGGCTCAATCACCTCTTTCCAATAATTGTTATCCACACCAACATACAGAACGTGAGGATAAAAGATGATCAAGACCCAACTGACGAACAGAACGATCAAGGAAGCGCGGTCAAAACCCCAGTCGCGGAGGAAGCGAAGGTAATGCGTCTCTAAGATCACGTTGCCTTCGCGCGTGGGGATGGAGTAACGGACGGTGACCTGTTGGCCCATTTGCAGGACCCGCACCATCTCTTCAGGGTGGTAACGGCTGCGCACAAACCCCACATGCTGCTCGCCCTGCTGGTCGGTATAGGCCACCTCTGTCCAGGAAAGATCTTCATTATATTCATCAATCACTTCAGCCTGGACAACGAAGCTGTTGTCTTGCATATATTTCCGCAGGGTGTTGTATTGGCCATATTGATCGCCCAAAGAAATCACACCGACGATGAACAAGAGCACAAACATCGGGGAGCTGGCAAACAAGATCAGGTCAAAAAAAGCCCACACCCACTTGAGGATCGTTTTAATCAGGGCCATGTTCCACCTCAGCCCGGCGCACACGGCGGATGAAAGCCGGGGAATTCAAGCCGCGCTCTAGCAAATAAGTCAGGTAATGGCCCATCAGGTTTTCCAGCTCATGATCCTGGAGATCGCCCAGGCGAGCGCGGCGGGCCTCGGCGTAGCCAGAGCGCTGGAAGTGGCGCAGCAGGTGCAGGGAGGGCATTGTGATGGGCCGGGCGTCTGGCTGGCGGCGGCCGCACTTGGGGCACAAAACGCCGCCCTTCTCGGCCGAGAAATACTGGTCTTCAGGCTGGATCTCGGCTTCACAGCCGGTGCAGTGGAAGAGTTGGGGACGAAAGCCAATCAGGTCGAGCAGGCGCACTTCGTAATAGCGCACAGAAAAAGACGGGTCGGGCTCGCTGTTCAAGCGCGCCAGGGTATCGGTGAGCAGGCGATAGAGACTGCGATTCTCACCTTCTTCGTATGCAAAGCGGTCAAGCAGTTCAATGACGTAAGCAGCATAGCCCAGGCGCACCAGGTCTTCGCGCAGAGCCATGTACGGGTCCACCGCCTCGGCCTGGGTGACGATGTGCATCTCGCGGCCCCAAGCCAACAGCAAGCTGGAGCGCGTGAAGGGCTCAAGATGCCCGGCTTTGCGCGAACGCGGTTTGCGCACGCCCTTGGCCACGGCACGCAGCTTGCCCAGCTCGCGCGTAAAGAGCCAGAGCAGGCGGTCGGCCTCGCCCCAATCGGTGTGGCGCAGGACGACGGCTTCAATACGTTGAGAACGCTGGCGGGTGGGCATGGGGATATTATACGCGAGAATCGTTGACTCATCTTTACTCTTCTGGTAAAATCCAAACCTGCCCGGAGCGTTGTACCCTTCGCCCGGGCTAACTCTATGCCATAGAAAGGGCTTGAAGAAAATGAAAGTTTTGTTATTGAAGGACGTTTACAAACTTGGCCGAGCCGGCGACGTGAAACGCGTAGCCGATGGCTATGGCCGTAACTACCTGCTGCCGCAGAAGTTAGCCGTCCTGGCAACCGCTGAAGCACTGAACAGTTCTCAGCGCATCCGCGAAAAAGCCAATGTCCAACGCGCAATCGTCAACAAAGAGATGGATTCGATTGCCAAGCGCCTCGAAGGTGTGACACTGGTCTTCCCAGCCCGCGCCAGCGAGACCGGCAAACTGTACGGCTCCATCACCACGCAAATGATCGTGGACGCACTCAAGCAGAAGACGGATGTGGATGTAGCCCGCCGCCAGGTGGACTCTCAGCCGATCCGCACCCTGGGCGAGTACAAGGTGCATGTGCGCCTGACCGTGGACTTGATCCCCACGATCGATGTGATCGTCCACCGCGAAGGCGAGGCTGTGTCACTGCCCAGTGAGCCGGTTGAAGAACCAGCTCAGCCAGAAGCAGAAACCGTGGTCGAAAACCCGGTTGAACCCGCAGCTGCAGCCTAGGGACCAATCAAATACCCTAAAACAAAGGTGAAGCGGTGTTATACATCGCTTCACCTTTGTTTTAGGAATCCATTATATAATACGGGCAATGACCATCGGAGAACAACTCAGGCGAGCGCGTGAAGCGCGCTCGATCAGCCTGGAGACGGCAGCCCAGGCCACGCATATCCGCGTGCATTACCTGAAAGCGTTGGAGGCAGACCAGTTCGATGCGCTGCCTTCACCCGCACAGGTACGCGGCTTTTTGCGCGCCTACAGCGGCTACATCAAACTGGATGTCAAACCCCTGTTGGCAGCATTGGACGGTACGCCGCTGCCAGAGCCCAAGCCGGCAATGCCGGTTACTACGCCAGCCGATGGAACACCAGCCCCCGCAGAGACATCGGATAGGCCAGCCGAGGCAGAATCTGCCCCCAAAGAAGAGACCCGCCCTGCACCCAGCCAGGCGGCCTCAATCTTTGTTGAGATCGGACAAAGGCTGCGCAACCAACGCGAGACGCTGGGCCTCTCGATCGAAGATGTGGAACGGCACACTCATATTCGAGGCCATTACCTGAAAGCCCTGGAAGCAGGCGATTTGAGTGGGCTGCCCTCGCCGGTGCAAGGGCGCGGCATGCTGCACAATTATGCCCACTTCTTGGGGCTAGATACCGACCCGCTGCTGCTGCGCTTTGCAGACGGCTTGCAGACCCGCCTGGCTGAAAAAAAGTCGGCCCAACCCGCACCTGCCCGCCCAGCCCGCAAAGCCAATGCCAAGCCATCTACCCTGGGCAGGCTGTTTTCGACCGATTTCTTGATCGGCGGCATCTTTGTCATCTTCCTGGTGGGCTTTACGGCCTGGGCCACCTTGCGCATTTCAGCGCTGCGCACAAGCGGCGAGGCGACGCCCACCGCCCCTTCGGTGGCAGAAGTCTTGGCGGGAGAAGCCAGCCCCACTGCTACCGCGACACCCTCTACCCTTACCCCCCAGCCGGCTGGGCCAAACGGTGAAGGCCTGCAAGCCACCGGAGAAAGCGGCGCCCTGCCGCCCCCTGCCACGCCCGAGCCAGGCGCAGAGGGCCAAGCGCCCGATACCACCGCCACTGCCATCAGCGATGGAGCCACTGCCACACCCGATTTTGGGGCCTCACCGGTGCAGGTGTACGTGGTCGTACAACAGCGCACCTGGATGCGGGTGACGGTGGATGGCGAGGTGCAATTTGAAGGACGGGCAATGGCAGGCAGCGCATATCCCTTTGCAGGCAGCCAACGCATAGAATTGGTGGCAGGCAACGGGGCCGGGGTACAGGTGATTTTTAACACCCAAGACCTGGGCGTATTGGGGCTATTTGGACAGGTGGTTGGGCGCGTCTTTACGCTCCAGGGCATCCAGACCCCCACGCCGGTGATCTCCCCCACCCCTCTGCCCAGCGAGACCCCCACCCCTACCCTGGAAGGCGCCCCGACGACAACTTTAACGCCAACGGTTGCGCCATAGCGTATCGATTCATACTTGATCGGCGAAATACATTACCTATGAAGAAGAAAACTTTTCACTTAATATCGTTAGGCTGTGCCAAGAACACGGTTGATTCAGAGGCCATGGGACAGCTATTGGTAGGGGCCAACTACCAATGGACCAACGATTCCGGGCGGGCGCACGTGGTGATCGTCAATACGTGTGGGTTCATTGGCCCGGCGCGGCAAGAATCGCTGGATGTGTTGGGCGAGCTGGCGGCGCATAAGCGGCCCGGCCAATTGCTGATTGCGGCTGGCTGTATGACCCAGCGCTACGGTGCGGAGGTGGTGCGGCAGGTGCCGGGGATTGACGGCATATTGGGCACACGCCGTTGGATGGACATTGTGCAGGTGGTAGATGAGCTGCGCAGCAGCCCGCACCCCCAGCCGCTGTACCATCTGCCCGAAACCCCCACCGTGGGCTGCGATGAGCAGGGTGTCTTACAGGCCGCAGTGCAAGGCGCCAGTGCCTTCTTGAAAATCGCAGATGGCTGCCGCAGGCCGTGTGCCTTCTGTGCCATCCCCCTGATCAAGGGCACAGCCGTCAGCCGCCCGCCTGAGGTGCTGCTGGCAGAGGCGCAGCAGTTGGCAGAGCTGGGCGTGCGCGAAATCAACCTGATCGCCCAGGATACAACCGATTACGGTCACGACCTGGGGATGAAGGATGGGCTGGCAACACTGTTGGAGCGCATGGTACAGGTTACGCCAGGCGTGGAATGGCTGCGCATCCTGTATGCTTACCCCGGCTACGTGACAGACCGCCTGATCGAAGCGATGGTCAAACATCCCAAGATCGTCCCCTATCTCGATATCCCCCTGCAGCATGCCCACCCTGATACCCTGCAGCGCATGCGCCGTCCGGCCAATATGGAATGGGTGCACCACACGCTGGAAAAGATGCGCACAGCCCTGCCCGACCTGGCCCTGCGCACCACCTTCATCGTGGGATATCCCGGCGAGACCGAGGCAGAATTCCAGGCCCTGCTAGATTTTGTGCAAGCGACGCGCTTCGACCGGGTAGGTGCCTTCCAATTCTCATTCGAGCAGGGCACCGCCAGCGAGGCGCTTGGCGACCCCGTTCCACAAGAAGTCAAAGAAGAACGCTACGACCGGCTGATGACCCTGCAGCAGGGCATTTCGCTGGAACGGAACCAGGCCTGCATAGGGCGTACCCTCAAGGTGCTGATTGAGGGCCTGGGCGAGGAATTTTCACTTGGGCGCAGCTACCGCGATGCCCCCGAGATCGATGGGTTGGTGATCGTTGAAGGCCAACATCCCAGCGGCCAGATGCTGCCCGTGTACATCAGTGGCGCGATGGCATACGATCTGAGCGGCGAAGTGGCCGACTCATGATCGCCGAGGAATAGGGTCCCTCTAACAGGGCCCGCCAGGTTCTTTTACTTTAGAAAACAGGGTACCATATGCTAAATCTCAACGCTCCCGAAACAATATTTGCCCTCCAGGCTGTACGCCAGGCCTCTCTGCTAGTCAAGCAGGTACAAGCCGAGCTGACCGGAGCGGCGTTAACCAAAGGAGACCGCTCACCGGTGACGGTGGCAGATTTTGCCTCGCAAGCACTGGTGGGCTGCCTGTTGGGGCAGGCTTTTCCAAATGACCCGCTGGTGGCAGAGGAAGACTCTAAGGATCTGGGCAGCCCAGAACAAGAAGCCATGCTGGCGCGGGTGACGGGTTTTGCCCGGCGGGCACTGCCCGAGGCCACGCCGGAAAAAGTTTG
>CAZWFQ010000022.1:9049-10584 GCA_964633225.1 uncultured Anaerolineaceae bacterium | reverse complement strand
ACCAGCCTGGTTGAACCAGGGGCTTATACCCAACTGCACATCTCGCAAACCGGCGACCCGAAGATGATGCGCATCTTGCGCTCCTTCGAGGCAGGGCACACAGATGCCGGGTTGATCGAAGAATTTGCCCAATACCTGGGCGTTGAGCGTGAACCGGTGCGCATGGACAGCCAGGCCAAGTATGCGGTGCTGGCAGCAGGCGGGGGAGAGCTGATGGTGCGGCTGCTTTCGCCAGAAAAGCCCGATTACCGCGAGAAGGTTTGGGACCAGGCAGCCGGTTCAATCATCGTGGAAGAAGCCGGGGGACGCGTGAGCGATCTGAACGGGCAGGCCTTAGATTTTGCCCAGGGGCGCACCTTGAAGAACAATCGCGGGGTGCTGGCCTCCAACGGCTACCTGCACCCCATTGCACAGCAGACACTCAAAGAGCTAGGAGCCTGAGACCCGGAGGGTTTTGATGCCACGCCGCGTCGATCTCCTGGCCATTCTGCTCAGCCTGGTTGCCGCACTGGCAGCAGCCCTGGTCACCGAGCGCGTCTTCGAAGGTATTCCACATATCGAAGACGAAGTGGCATACGTCTGGCAGGCGCGCATGCTGGCAGAGGGCGAGTTAAAGATGCCCTCTCCAGAACAGCCCAAGAGCTTCCTGATTCCGTTTGTGGTTGATCACGAGGGAGAACGCTTTGGGAAGTACCCCCCCGGTTGGCCAGCAGTGCTTTCGTTGGGCGTGCGCCTGGGGCTGCGCGCCTGGGTCAATCCGCTGCTGGCAGGGCTGGGGGCCTGGCTGACCTACCGGCTGGGCAAACGCCTGTTTGGGCCCCTGGTGGGCTTATTGGCCGAAGGGCTGACGCTGACCTCCCCCTTCTTTTGGATGAATTCGGGCTCTCTGCTTTCGCATCCGCTGGGCCTGGTGCTGGCGGCAATTTTTGCATTGGCCTGGCTGGATGCCTTTGGGCCCGCATCAACGCAAGCCTGCCCACCCAAGGCAGGTATCCGCCCTTGCCGCCTGGCGTGGGCCGCGGCGGGGATGGCGCTTGGGCTTTTGGTGCTGACACGTCCGCTGAGCGCGGTGGCTGTGGCCCTGCCCTTTGGCCTGCACGGTGTATACCTGTTGGTGCGCGGCGATTGGGGCACACGCCGCCGCCTGATCGGGCTGGGCCTGATCGGGCTGGCCTGCACAGGATTGTACTTTGCCTGGCAGGCAGCGCTCACCGGCGACCCGCTGCTCAACCCCTATACCCTGTGGTGGTCGTATGACAAGATCGGTTTTGGCCCGGGTCACGGCGTGACAGAAAGCGGGCACACCCTGCAGTTGGCCTACGAAAATACACGCTTCAGCTTGCAAGTGGGGATGTTCGATCTCTTTGGATGGTGGAGTTATTCGTGGATCCTGCTGCCCTTTGGCATCTGGGCAGCCCGCCGTAACCGAGAAGCATGGATGGTGGGGGGCATCTTCATCAGCCTGGTGGTGCTGTACATGGCATATTGGATTGGCTCTTGGTTGTTTGGGCCGCGCTACTATTACGAGGGGTTGG
>CAZWFQ010000022.1:0-8949 GCA_964633225.1 uncultured Anaerolineaceae bacterium | reverse complement strand
CTGGTGCTGTACACCCCCATCCGCGTGGGATCCCTACATGGATTGTACGGCATCGAGCGGGCCGACCAGGCGGCATTCACGACGCCCGAGACGCAGGCCCTGGCTCCGGCGGTTATCATCGTTCACGCAGATAAATGGATGGATTACGGGGCGCTGATTGACCTGCAAGACCCGCATCTAAGCACGCCCTTCATCTTTGCCTGGAGCAAGGTGATCAATATAGATAAGCTGGCTGCCACTTACCCAGAGCGAGCCATCTATCACTATTACCCCGATCAACCGTACATATTCTATTCAGCCGAAGCACCCTGAAGCAGACCGTAAACGCCCAAGGTTAAATTTCAAAGGCACCCCGGAACTCTTACGAGTCGGCGGTGCCTTTTTTTATAAAAGCTTTATCCGTTAATGTATCCCAATTTTTATGGAGAAGGTGTGGCTTCGCCTTCAGGCTCGGGGGTGGCGTCTTCGCCGCCGTTTTCAGCGCACTGCTCATCGGCAGCCACGGCGGTTGGCTCAACCGCGCTATCTTGCCGCAGGCTCAGATAGGTGTGGTACTGCTCGGCAGCCAGGCAGTGATCGCCGGCAGAAGAAAGCCAGTCGCCGTACCCCAGCAAAGATTCCAGGTAGCGATCGGTCGAGGTCCAGCCTGAGGCATCGCGCAGGTTGGGGGCGGTGGGAGCAAGCTGAGAGAAGTAGAAAACAGCCTGCGACCAGTCCACATCCCAAAAGCTGGCGCCGCGGATATAGAGCTCAGCCCAATCGCGCCAGTTCTGAGATTCAGCATCCAGCGGGCCAAAACGCTCCGCCAGGGCCAGGTCATAGGTGCCGCCTTCCAGGTCGGCCTGGACGGCGATCTTATCCACGCCGCGGTTGCGCAAAGCCACATACAGCATGCCATCCACATCCACCGCCTGGAAATCGGGGTATTTCTTGCGCAGGGTGAGCAGGGTATCGATGGCGCCGGTCCAGTCGCCGCCCACCAGCAAATTCTGGCCCTGAGCATAAAGATCGTCCCGGCCGCGGAAATCGGGCGTGGGGATGGGGGTTGGGGTGGGGGCCAGGGTGGGCGTGGCGGTGGTGCGCTGCTCGACAAAGACGCGCGCCAGCAGGTCGGTGGCGCCAGGGAAGGCCGGATCGAGCTGAATGACATATTCCAGGCGTTGGCTTGCCATGTCATAACGCTTGGCCGAAAAATCTTCCAGGGCCAGGTCGTATTGAGCCTGGGCTTCGCCAGACACCTGGGTGGATTGATAGTTGGTGCGCTCGGTGATGGCGGATTGGTAGCCCAAATACGCGCTGCCAGCGGCAATGATCGCCAGGATCAGCAAGCCAAAGATGGCCCACAAGATCCAGACTGCACGGTGCCTTTTCTTGGCAGGGGGCTGGGCCGGCGCGGCAGAAGCCGCGGTTGGTGCTTCTGCGACGGGTAGATCAGCCTGTGCGGGTGCAACAGAGGGGGTAGGCTGAGTTTCCTCAGGCAGAACAGCCACAGGCTCAGGCGCAGCGGGCAAGGGCTCCGGCTGGGAGGGCGGGAGCTGGGTAGGCAGCGTGTCGCCGGCAAGGGCCGGTTCGGTGGCAATGATTTCTGCCGGGGCAGCCGGTTCCAGCGCGCTAACAGGCTCGATCGGGGATGGATTGAGCGGTTCAGCAGGCTGTTCTTCTGGCTGAGGCAGGTGAGGACGGGTTTCGTCAAGTTGATCGGATTGCATGGGGCACATTATACCGCAAGGTGTAAGAACTTTACCGCAGAGACGCAGAGAACACAGAGGAAATTGAATGAATAGGCATATTGATAGATGTTGAAAAGGGAGGAAAAGTTCCCGAGAAGCTGCGGCAAAAAATATATAACGCTTTCCGCTGCCCAATTGTTACAGATTGTATGAGAGTACTTTCTATATCAGGGTGAGAAATATTTCCTTGTACCCAGGGGGCCGTTTTGGGATAATAAGCATGAAACAAGCAGCACGGTACGAAAACAGAGAAAAGGAGGAAGCAGCTATGAACGCCACAACCAACAACCAAACCCTTTCGATCAAGTTCTGGGGAGTGCGGGGCAGCTACCCTGTGCCAGGCGCCAACACCCTGCATTACGGCGGCAACACTTCTTGCATCGAAGTGCGCGCCGGTGATCATACCATCATCCTGGATGCCGGGACGGGGATCATTGGGTTGGGGCGCGAGCTGATGGCGCGCTTGCGCCAGACAGGCAAGCCGATCGAAGCAACCCTGCTCTTCAGCCACCTGCACCACGACCATACCCAGGGCTTCCCCTTCTTCTCGCCGGCCTTCGTCCCCACCACGCGCTTGAACCTGTTCGGGACAGCCATCTTAGAGCATGCCATCGAAGATGTGCTGGGCAGCACCATGTCGCCGCCGACCTTTCCGATCACGCTGCGAGAGATGGGCTCGGTCAAAGCCTTCTACGGCCTGCGCGATACGGACGTGGTCTTCCTGGGCGAATCGGTGGGGGGTGTGCTGGTGAGCGGGGCCGAAGACCCCGGCACGCCCACCGGAGACCTTAGGAATGTGGTCAAAGTGCGCTGCGTGCGCTCGTACGCCCACCCGGGCGGGGTGATGCTCTACCGCATCGAGTGGGGCGGGTACTCGCTGGTGTACGCCACCGACACCGAAGGTTACGTGGGCGGCGACCGGCGCCTGGTCAACTTTGCCCGCGGGGCCGACCTGCTGATCCACGATGCGCAGTACGCTGAGGAGCACTACAACGGGCAGATGGCAGGCTACCCTGCTACCCAGGGTTGGGGCCACTCCACCGCTTTGATGGCCTGCGAAGTGGCACGGGCGGCGGGCGTCCGGCAGTTGGTGCTGACCCACCACGAACCGCAGTATGACGACGAGATGATCCACGTAATCGAGGCCCGGGCGCGGCAAGAATTCCCAAATGTGGTCTCGGCTTACGAAGGTCTAGAGATTATAATTGGAGATAAATCTGGTAACCAGGCAAGCGAGTGCATTGGCCGCGCCTGCCGGCCAATGCAGCAGACAGCCACGGTAAAGACCCAGGGAGGTGAGGTGCTATGATCCTCAAACCGAATGCCCAAGAGTTAGAAGGTTTGGCGTTGTTCAAGGGCATCCCGCCCAAGCAGATGGAATGGCTGGCAGAGCGGATGCACTGCCGCACTTTCCAATCAGAAACGAACATCATCACGGTCGAAATGCCGGGTGAGGCTGTGTACATTGTGCTGGATGGCACCCTCAAAGTACACATTGAGCAAGCCGGCGGGCAAGATGTGGTGCTGGCTATCCTGGGCCCTGGAGATACAGTCGGCGAGATGAGCCTGCTGGACAGTGCCGGGCGCTCGGCCAGCGTGGTGACCCTGGAAGAGACGACCCTGCTGTGGATCGACCGGACGAGCTTCCAGGAGGCGATGCTGGTGATCCCGGCATTGGCGATCAACCTGGTGCGCATCCTTTCCAGCCGGGTGCGCCTGGCGAACGAGCAAATTCAAACCCTGGCGACCCTGGATGTGTATGGGCGCATGGCCCGCCAACTACTGGCCTTTGCCGAGAAATACGGTGAAACCTCAGGCAATGGGGATGTGCTCATTCCCATCCGACTGACGCAGGGCGATTTCGCCGACCTGGTGGGCGCCTCACGCAAGCGGGTCAACCAGGTGATGGTGTCTTTCAAGAATTACCATTACATCTCGGTGGACCATAACGGACACATCATGGTACATGACCGGGCATCTTTAGCAAAGTTCTGCTAAAGCCGAAAACAGAGGCAGGGCAGCCACGCGTGGCTGCCCTGCCTCTGTTTTCGGATATAATTCATGTGTGCCAGAATTTCATTACTATCACCCCATCGAAGTGCGCTACGGCGACCTGGACCCCCAGGGGCATGTCAACAACGCCAAATACCTGACCTACATGGAACAGGCGCGCGTGTCGTATATCCGCCACCTGGGGCTGCGGGAAGGGAATTCCTTCTTGGATGTGGGCATGGTGCTGGCAGATGTGCACGTCACGTTTCAGGCGCCGATCTTGTTTGGAGATGCGGTGCGGGTGGGGGTGCGCTTTACCCACCTGGGCAATAAAAGCCTGCATTCAGAGTGCTGCATCGAAGGACAAGATGGGCGCAAATTTGCCAGCAGCGAAGCCGTGCTGGTGACTTATGACCTGCGCGCCGGACAGACGGCGGCAATACCTGATGCGTGGCGCAAGAAAATCCTGGAATTTGAAGGGTTGACACCAACCGACCAACAGGATGAATGACGTTTCAAGGAGATGTTACGATGGCCCTGCCAAAGATTGATCAGGAATATTTACTGCGTTTTTTGAGCGGACTGCTGAATACGCCCAGCCCAACCGGGTTTTCTCAACAGGCCATCGAATATACCGAGCAAGCACTGGGGGTTTTTGAAGGGCTGAAGCTGAGCCGCACGCGTAAGGGAGCCCTGTTGGTAGAATGGGCCGGCCAGAAGGCCAACGCCCCACGCGCCCTCACGGCGCACGCCGATACGTTGGGGGCCATGGTCAAGGAGATCAAGGCCAATGGGCGCTTGAAATTGACCAAGATCGGCGGCTTTGCCTGGAACACAGCCGAGGGCGAGGGCTGTACGGTCTTTGCCAGCGGCAGCGAGACGGTGCGCGGCTCGATCTTGCTCAGCAAAGCCTCGGGGCATGTATACGGGAAAGCCGTGAGCGATACGCCGCGCGAAGACGAAAACATGGAAGTGCGCCTGGATGCTCGTACCATGTCGAAGGAAGAGACCGAGAAGCTGGGCATCCGGGTAGGCGATTTTGTGGCCTTTGACCCGCGAGTAGAGATCACCAATGGCTTCGTGCGCTCACGCCACCTGGACGATAAAGCCTGCGTGGCCTGCATTGCCGCGGCAATCAAGGCCCTGCAAGAGGCTGGGCGTAAACCAGTCCAAAAGACCTTCTTCTTGATCAGCAATTACGAGGAGGTGGGCCACGGGGCGGCGGCAGGCATCCCGCCAGAGGTGGTTGAACTGGTGGCGGTGGATATGGCGGCGGTGGGCGAAGGCCAGACCTCCGACGAATTCCACAGCACCTTATGCGTCAAAGATTCGGGCGGGCCTTATCACCACGGATTGAGCCAACGCCTGCGCAGCCTGGCAGACAAACACCAGATCCCATATGTGGTGGACATCTACCCTTACTACGGCTCGGATGGAGAGGCCTTCTGGCGGGCTGGCGGCGATGTGGCGGTGGCCCTGATCGGGCCGGGGGTGGATGCCTCGCACAACTACGAGCGCACCCACCTGGAAGCGCTGGCAGCCACCACGCAGTGGGTGATGGCTTACCTGCTGGGAGAATAATATTCTCCAGCATAATGCCCCAGAAATCTGGGGCATTATGCTGGATAGGACTGCAATGAACGATGAGCCTGGCTATCTCGGCGAACGCAAGCGCATGATCCGAGAACAGATCGTGCGGCGGGGGATCTGTGAGCCGCGCCTGCTGGAAGCGTTGAAACAAGTGCCCCGGCACCTATTTGTGCCGCGCGAATATGCCGGGAGCGCCTACAGCGATGGGCCGCTGCCAATCGGCGAGGGGCAGACCATCTCACAGCCTTACATTGTGGCCCTGATGACCGACCTGCTGGGCTTGCAGGGCGAGGAGCGGGTATTAGAAGTGGGTACCGGCTCAGGCTACCAGGCGGCGGTGCTGGCACACCTGGCGGGCCAGGTGCACAGCATCGAGCGGCATGCCGGCCTGGCTGAACGGGCCGAAGCGCTGCTGAGGCGGCTGGAGCTGAAGAATGTGACCATTCACCTGGGGGATGGGTCGGTGGGACTGCCAGGCTATGCGCCCTACCAGGCGATCCTGGTGACGGCGGCTGCCCCGCAGGTGCCGCAGCCCCTGCTCGACCAGTTGGACGATGGTGGGCGGCTGGTCATTCCCGTGGGCAGCCGGGGCATGCAAACCCTGGAACGCTGGGTACGCAAAGGGACCGCCTTTACCCCCGAGGAGATCTTGCCGGTTGCCTTTGTGCCGCTGCGCGGTGAGTTCGGCTGGCATTCAGATAACAAATTTGGAATCTTTGGATAATATAAAATAGCATCCAAAGATTCCAAATATTAAGCCCGGTTGGCGATGACGAAGATCACTGGGCGGCGCTTTATTTCATTATATATAAGAGATTTCAGCGCTTCTTGCAAGTCTTGCTGAAGGCTGCCATTGCCACGGCGCACGATCTCATCGATCAATTTTTGCATGCTGGCAAGCAGCTCGTCGGCGTCGCGCGTCAGGATAAGGCCGCGGGTGATGATCTCGGGCTCTTCGGTCAACAAGCCGGTATGGCGATCGAGGGTCAGGTTCACCAGCACCAGGCCATCACGCGCCAGGGCCTCGCGCTCGCGCACCACGCTCGAATCAATGTCTCCTACCCCTGAGCCATCCACAAAGACATAACCCCCAGGAACGCGTTCTGAAAGGCGCATCTCGCCCTGGTCAAATTCGACCACACAGCCGTTCTCAATGACCCGCGCGTTTTCGGCAGGCAGGCCCAGTTGGCGAGCCAGGGAGGCATGGGCATGCAGGTGACGCAGCTCACCGTGAATGGGGATGAAATATTTGGGCTTCACCAGGTTGAGCAGCAGCTTCATTTCCTCCTGGCTGGCATGACCCGAGACGTGCACCGGTGCGACCGCATCGTAGATCACATTGGCGCCGCGGCGGAAGAGGCGATTGATGGTGCGGTGGACGCTTTCTTCATTTCCGGGAATAGGGTGTGATGAAAGCACCACCGTATCCCCCGCCACCAGGTCAAACTGGCGATTGGTGCCAGCCGCCAGGCGGCCCAGGATTGAAGACGGCTCGCCTTGAGAGCCGGTACACATCAACACCACCTCACAAGGCTTCATCTTGACGGCCTGCTCAGCGCTAACCAGGAGGTCATCGGGCACATTCAAGTAGTCGAGCTTGCGGGCAATGCGGGCGTTCTCGTTCATGCTGGTGCCCACAAAGGCCATCTTGCGGCCATGGCGCAGGGCGGCATTGGCCACCTGCTGCATGCGCGAGATGACCGAGGCAAAGGTGGCAACGATGATGCGGCCCGGGGCCGAGCGGAAGACCTGGTCGAAAGCGGGGTCAATGACGCGCTCAGAGGGCGTCCAGCCGGCTTTATCGGCATTGGTAGAGTCAGCCAGCAAGGCCAGCACCCCGCGCCCCGAAAATTCGCCCAGCTTGGCGAAATCTGTAGGCCAGTTATCCACCGGGGTATGGTCAAACTTAAAGTCGCCCGAATGGATAATAAGCCCGGCAGGGGTGGTGATGCCCAACCCCACGCCATCGGGGATAGAATGACAGACATGGAAGAACTCTACCTGGAAAGGACCAATGTTGACCATCTGCCCGGCATCAATGGTGTTCATCTGCAACTGGTTGAGCAATCCACCGCGCGAGAGCTTGACTTCCACCAGGCCGCGGGTCAGCGGAGTGGCATAGATGGGGGCATTGACCTCTTCCAGCAGGTGGCGCATGGCGCCGGTATGGTCTTCATGCCCGTGGGTGACGACGATGCCGTTGATCTTGTCGCGTTTATCAAGCAGGTATTGAAAATCGGGGATGATGTAATCAATCCCGAGCATATCATTCTCGGGGAACATGAGACCGGCGTCGATAATGAGGATCTGCTCATTGTATTCGACCACCATCATGTTCTTGCCAACTTCCCCCAGCCCACCGATGGGGATAATGCGTAATTTTTGTTCGCTCATAATGCCTGATTGTACCCGTAAATCAAAAAGAAGTGGCGCCGAAACGCCACTTCTTTTTGATTGACAAATCTTTTAGTAATCCATCCCGCCGCCGGGGGGCATGGCAGGGGCTTTTTCTTTTTCGGGAACGTCGGTGATGAGGGCCTCAGTGGTGAGGATCATGGCGGCGATAGAAGCGGCATTCTCGAGGGCGCCGCGGGTCACCTTGGCGGGGTCGATGACGCCGGCTTTAACCATGTCACCGTACTCTTCGCTGATGACGTTGTAACCGATGCGCTTGTTCTTCTTTTCCTTCTGCATGCGGCGAACGGTTTCGAGCACCACCGAGCCATCCTGGCCGGCGTTCTCAGCGATCTTGCGCATGGGCACTTCGAGGGCCTTCTTGACCATCTTGACGCCGAAGCGGGCATCTTCGCTGTCCACTTCAACCGAGTCAATGGCAACCATGGCATTGATCAGGGCAACACCACCGCCAGGGACGATGCCGTCTTCAACGGCAGCGCGGGTGGCAGAGAGGGCGTCTTCGACGCGGTGCTTCTTTTCCTTCAGCTCGGTCTCGGTGGCAGCACCAACACGGATGATGGCGACGCCGCCGGAGAGCTTGGCCAGGCGTTCCTGGAGTTTTTCTTTGTCGTAGTCGCTGGTGCTCTTGTCGATCTCAATGCGGATCTGGTCAATGCGGCCCTTGATACCGGCGGCATCGCCCTTGCCACCGACGATGGTGGTGTTGTCTTTATCGACGACGATCTTTTCACAATGGCCCAGGTCGGCCACGGTGGTGGTGTCGAGCTTGCGACCGGTCTCTTCAGAGATGACCTGGCCACCGGTGAGGACAGCAATGTCCTGCAGCATAGCCTTGCGGCGATCACCAAAGCCAGGGGCCTTGACGCCGACGACATTGAGCATGCCGCGGATCTTGTTCAAAACGAGGGTCGCCAGAGCTTCGCCGTCAATGTCCTCGGCCAGGATGAGCAGTTCGCGGCGGCCGATCTGGACCATCTTCTCAAGCAGAGGCACGATATCAGCCGCGGCAGAGATCTTCTTGTCGTAGATCAGGATGTAAGGATCCGAGATGCTGGCTTCCATGTGTTCGGGGTCGGTGATGAAGTAGGGCGAAATGTAACCGCGATCGAACTGCATACCTTCGACGTACTCAGTCTCGAACTGCAGGCCCTTGGATTCTTCAACTGTAATGACGCCGTCTTTGCCGACCTTGTCCATCACATCTGCAATCAACTCGCCG
>CAZWFQ010000021.1:34596-53928 GCA_964633225.1 uncultured Anaerolineaceae bacterium | reverse complement strand
TTAAACCTCAAAAATCAGGCCAATTTCAGCCCTCGCACCTGGATTCTCCGATCCCGGTTAATTCTACCGCATCGTATGCCAGCCTTACCGTTGACAATCCAAATGGAGCGCAATACAATACGAACACATGAGCATCTATTCAATATTGACAGAAAGAACACTTAAATGAAACCACAGCCAGAGCTTACCCACTCCGCGCACACCCCCATTGAACACGATCTGCATACCCGCATCGACCCCCACCGCCGCAGCGCCTCGGGCTTATCCGATATTATTCTCGGAGGCCAAGATGGATTGGTGAATGTGCTTGGAGTCATATTAGGTGTCGCCGCAGCCTCCAACGACCCTCGCCTGGTTGTGGTAGCCGGCTTAGCCGCAACCTTTGCCGAATCGGTATCCATGGGAGCGGTAGCCTACACTTCTACCTTGGCTGACGCAGACTACTACGACAGCGAACGCGAGCGCGAAATGCGTCATATTGAACAGGCACCCCGCCTCGAACAGAATGAAGTTCGTCAAATTTATGCCCAGAAAGGCTTCCAAGGTGAATTGCTAGAGCGCATCGTAGATACCATCACCGCCAGCCCAGATGTTTGGGTGGCCGTGATGATGTCTGAAGAGCACCAGTTAACTCCCGTGGACCGTAAACAAGCCTGGAAGGCGGCTCTGGTCGTGGGCCTGTCAGCGATCGTAGGTTCCCTGATTCCCCTGGCTCCATTCGTATTTCTAGATGTGAGCTCCAGCATGTGGGTTTCAGTGCTGGTCACCGCCCTGGTCCTGTTTGGCGTGGGCGCCTACAAGGCCCATGTCACGGTAGGCAACCCCGGCCGCAGTGGCCTGGAAATGGCCATCATCGGTACCCTCAGCGCCCTGGTGGGGTATGCGGTTGGCGTACTGCTCAAGATCCCGCCCACCCCATAATCGTAAGTCAGCCCCCCAAGGCCGTTCACTGCCCTTGCATCAAGAAGCTTTCTCGCTCAGCATTCACCGCCAAAGCCTTTTCCGTCTGCCCGCCCAATTCATAGGCCCGGCCTAGCTGCGCATACAAGTTGCTCACCTCTGCATTGCCTGGCATTTCTGTCAGTGACGCATTCCGTATGAGCTGGTGGGCGCGCTCGAAATGAACAATGGCATCATTCACTGCCGAAATGCGCAGCGCTTCTTGCCCGGCAGCCAGGCTGTGGCGGAACGCCGCCTGCGCCAGGCCGGCCGCCTGCGCATGATAGGCCAACACCGCGGCCGAGTCCCCCGCCTCTCCGAGGATTTCCAACGCTCGTCGATGAAAAAGCCGCCGCCGCGCTTCCCCAGCTTCGGTATACACCACATCCCGCAGCATGTCGTTGGTGAAGATGTAGGCGCCAGCCACGCCCGGCTCCACCGCTTCTAGCAACAGCCGCCCGCTGATCAATTCATCCAGGGCGGGCAAAGCCAGGTCTTCCGTCACATTAGAAATGGCGCACAGGCGCTCGAATAAAAGCTGCTGCCCCAGCACCGCTCCCCCCGCCAACAAGTTGAAGGCATTGGGGCTGAGGCGGCTTAAGCGTGAGCGGATCACAGCGTGCACGGTAGACGGGACGCGTACCGCTTGCCCAAGATCGTGTTCAGCCTCCACGGCAAAGGTCCACTGCCCATCCGCCTGCCGTTGGGGATGCAGTACACGCCGTTCAAGCAAATCCTTCAAGGTTTCTATCAAGTAAAATGGATGCCCAAGCGTTTCAGCATACAACCATTGGGCAAAGTCTGCCGCAGGCGGCGACAGGATGGACAGCACCATTTGCACCGTCTCATCTTCCTCTAGCGGCCCCAACTCGATATGCACCGGGGCCAACTCACGTGTCATGCGCCCCAACCACTGGATCAAACCTTGAGGCCCATCCGTTCGCTGGGGTTGGGTCATGGGGTGCAAAGCTTCTGAACGCAAGCTGGCCAACAGCAGCACTCGCGCCCCGTTGGAAGATAGCACCGCGCTGTCATGCCAACGCCGGATGATATATTGCAGCAGATCCAACGTTGCGCTGTCTGTCCACTGTAGATCGTCCACAAACAGCACCAGCGGTGCCCGTTGGGCCAGGGCCAGGGTTAATTGTGCCAGAGGTTCGAAGAGCTGTGCCTGGCTTATTTCCGTTTCTTTTGCAGCCTGGGGCAAATCTGGCAAGCGGGCAGGCCACTCTGGCAGCAGTTGGCTCAAAGATGGCTGCCACACCCCTCCCAGGATCTCCAGAGGAAAGTTTTCCTGATTGAGCCGCAGCCGCACTGCCTCAACCAGGGGTTGAAATGGTAAATGGCTGCCGCTCTCAAAAGCGCCGCCCTGCAACAACTCGGCCCCTTGCGCGCTGGCCCAGGCCAAGAATTTCTTGGCCAGGCGGGTCTTACCAATTCCGACCTCACCGCGCAGCACCACCAGCTGGGGCTGTCCGGCTGCGGCGAGCGCGTAGCGATCAACCAGCACCTGGTACTCGTTCGTACGTCCCGCAAACAGATTTCCCAGAAAAGCAACTGAAGTATCAGGAGGGCGTGACCGAGGGGCATCATGCCGGATGTGAGGATGCAAAGGGATGGCTTGTGTGCGAACCCGCTCAGCCAGCGACGCCGTATCCGGCTCGGGCTCGATGCCCAACTCAGCCAATAAAACGGCACGACACACCTCATAAGTCTCCAAGGCTTGCCCGCGCTCGCCAGACGCAAAGTGCGCCCGCATCTTGCGGCGATAAGCACTTTCGTTCAGCGCATCCAGGGCAATCCATTGCGAGGCAGTCTCCGTGGCGCCAGCAAACTCGCCCTGCGCAAACTGAATTTCAGACAGCCGGTCAAGGATCAGCCCCAGGCGGCGGCGCCAGAGTTCACGCTGGTTGGCGGCCCAATCGTCGAAACCAGGCGCATCCCCCAACGAAAAACCGACCAGAAAATCACCCCGCTGGCAGGCCGCTGCTAATTTTAATGAAGGCAAGCTGGCCGTACCCTCCGACAGCATACGGCTAGAACGGTCCGCACGTGCCTGGCTGTAGGCGAATGCCACCGTGTGCAAGTCGAAGTCAATGTTCGCTTCAGGGTTTAGCCCCAGCGCATTGTGCGTGATGGAAAGATAGGATGCTTGCGCCTGGCTGCTGGCCTGGCGCAAAGCCGTTTGCAAGTGGCCCAGGGTGTTACGCAGCGAGGCATAACTGCGCTCAGGGCTTACTTCTGGCCACAGCAGCGCAGCCAGGTGCTCGCGCGGCTGCGGACCTGTCTCAGCCGCCAGGTAGATCAGCAGCGCCAGCGTCTTACGGGTAGGAAACGCCAGCCGGCTATCGCCCAGGCGCACCTCAGGTGGCCCAAGCACAGCGAGGCGCAGCGGTAACATTTGTTCTGCCAATATATGGCTCCTTGTGACGCTGTTGAGACTCGCTTTCATTATACTAAATTAAAGTAGAAGATAGGAAAAAAGCATGGACCGCATTCTGGCTTGCCCTGATTGCGGAAGGGCTCTTGCTTTTAGCAACCCTGATTAGAGACCTATAATTTCGCCCCAATCACAGTTGTAAACGCTTGAAAGATAAAGAGGCTGCCCATGTCTGGTATGGTTCTGACATTTCCCATTCTAGCCGGTAAGGTAGAAGCCTGGCGCCGATTTTGCCAGGAATTATCTGGCTCGCAACGCAAGTTGCACGAAGCATCGCGTCAGCGCTTAGGTATCACACGCGAACGGCTGGCATTGGTAGAAACCACCTTCGGGGCCGCCGCTGTCACTACCCTTGAGTCTGCCAATATATCGCAGGCCTTGGGGCAGATCATCAGCTCAGAACTCTTGTTTGATGCCTGGTATCGAAAACAATTGCTGGGACTGCATGGCATTGACATCTCTACATACGAGCAATTCGCTCAACCCCCCCTTTTGCCCCAGGATCAAGAAATTCATTTCGAATGGGCCACAAAAAAATAACGAAAGTGATGGATGTCCAATGGAATCAAAACAGATGTTGACGATTGTAGAGCAGTACTGCCGCAAGATTGCCTCGACAGTTGAGGGGATTAAGATCACGCGCATCGCCGACCGAAAAACGATCCTTGTAGAGCAAGATGGCGAAAGTGGACGTTCCGTGATGCTGACCGAATACAACGTAGATGGGATAACCTGTTGGGCGGGCTACAGCTCGCGCAGCCAGACGGTTTACATCAGCATGGCAGCTTGAGGCAGCGCCAACTAGCGCCGCACTGGACTGTTGTGCTGTTCAACAATTTTTAAAACAAGGAGCAAATCATGGAAGCCTATATCGTATGCCCACACTGCAAGAAAATAATCTCGAATAACCCGATCATTGACGCTGCGGTCAAGGGAGGGGATGGCGGATCAACTTCCTTCAACTGCGACTGCGGCGAAAAAATCACATTCTGGGCCATTACCGCTCAGCTAAGAGATCAAAAAAAGCCCCTTGCAAGGTTCCAAAAATGGCTTCGCAGCCTGTCTAAGGGCTGATATTGGTCTGTACTCCCCGCTCCATAGCCGCCAGGTGCGCCCAATGCATCGGGTGATTTTGTAACGCCACAACCCATTTAATAACCAGAGATCAAGGAGATCATAAGAATGGCAACCAAAACCAGCAAAAAGAACGCCAAACGATTGCCCAAAGGGCAGCGCACACATACGCGCCGCCTGAAGCAAGAAGCCCGCAAGACTGGCCCTCTTTCAAAGTAGCCTACTCTTCAAACACCTGGTCCGTGCGATCCAAATTAACATCGTCCCAAGCAGACGGATCGTCCACCGACTCCAGATGCGTTAGTACAGTGGCCGCCGGCAGAAGCCGGCGGATGTCTGCCTCTATCCGTTCCAACAGTTGGTGGCCTTGATGCACGGTCCATTCACCAGGAACCAACACGTGGAATGAAATAAACTGGAGTGCCCCGGCCTGGCGAGTACGAAGGGCATGGTACTGCACACCCTCAACTTCCATATGAGTCGCCAATACTTGTTTAAGGACGGCCTGATGCTCAGCAGACAAAGCGGTATCCATCAGCCCCATGACCGACTCGCGCACAATATGGAACCCTGACCAGACAATATTTGCGGCCACCACCAGCGCAATGATCGGATCCAATCGCTCCCATCCGGTCAAGACAACCGCCCCAACACCCACCAGTACCCCGCCCGACGTCCAGACATCGGTCATCAAATGCCGAGAATTGGCTTCCAGAGTAATAGAGTTGTTACGTCTTGCCGCCTTCAGCAAGATGCGCGCTACGATAAAGTTGATCACAGACGCAGCCAGCGAGACTCCGATACCTATCCCTATTTGCTCAAGCGGTTTCGGGGCAATAAGCCTTGAAATCGCTGTTGCCGCAATCCCTACAGCCGCCCCTAAAATCAGAGTGCCTTCAATTCCGCTTGAGAAATACTCGGCTTTGCTGTGACCAAATGCGTGTTTATCATCGGCAGGTTGTGCCGCAATGGTTAGCATAGCCAACGCCATCAATGCACCCACCAGGTTGACCATCGATTCTAGCGCATCCGAAAGCAGGCCAACCGAACCTGTCAGCAAGTATGCAGCCGCCTTCAACCCAATCGTGAGAACCGCAGCCGCGATAGAGAGCCAGGCATAACGAGTCAAGGATGAACGGTCAGCTTTATTAATTGCTTTCATAGAAATTGGATCTGCTTTCTATTGTGAACTACGGTTTTGGGATTCTGAAAGAATTTCACCAAATCCTGAGTATATTTTACTGTATCTACAATCATTTTATGGTTAGAAACGGCTTCTCCTGAGCGGGCAAATAACCCGGCCTCCTGGTACTGCCCTGGGTGTTGCACTGCGCCACACCCCACCCCAGCGAGAAATTCCAGACCATGTTCGACCTCGGCCAGGCCGCTGCCTACATGCAGTTAGCCGCATGGGAGTTGGGTGTGGGCTCTTGCCCTGCCAGCATCTACCAGCTAGACCAGGCCCGCCAAATCCTTGGCTTCCCCACCGATCTACACCTGCGCATTGCCATCTCCTTTGGCTACCCCGCAGATGAAGCCAGGTTAGCTGCACCGCCCAAGAAAGGCGGGCGGCGAAAACTGACCGAAATCGCACATTAGAATACATGGTAATTCAATTTTTGGGCGCGGTATAATCAGTCTATCTATCGGTGCCCGCATGAATACGCCCCCCCAGCCAGAAAACCTCCTGCGCGACCCCCTCACCGGGGTGTATTCGCGCGCATCTCTTAACGCCCGCCTTGAAGAAGAGATCGAACGCGCCCGCCGCTACGATTACCCCTTCTCGGTCATGCTGTTAGATATTGACCATTTCAAAAGCATCAACGACGCCTTCGGGCATGTCCGCGGCGACCAGGTGCTGATTGAATTTGCCCACCGCATGGAAGAGATGGCCCGCGCCATTGATATCCTCTTCCGCCTCGGCGGCGACGAGTTCGTCTTCCTCCTGCCCAACACCAACAATTCTCAGGCCCTCCTGCTGGCGCAACGCCTGCTGGCTGGTAGCCGCGCCGAACCCTTCCCCGGCGACCCGCCCCTCACCCTCTCCTTCAGTGCTGGCGTTGCCACCTATCCCTCTGACGGCAAGACCGAAGAAGAACTGGTCGAGATTGCCGACCAGCGCAGTTACCAGGCCAAACGCAGTGGGCGTGGCCGTGTAGTGGGCGAAGAGCAGCCTCTGCTTGCCACCCCTCACCCCATCGACCCTGCCCGCATGATCGAACGCGAGCAGGCCGTTGAGACCCTGCAGCGCTTTTTATCGGCCTTGCCAGAGCTGCGCCGCGGCGTGATGGTTGCCACCGCAGGCCCCGGCTCGGGCCGCACCCGCTTCTTGACCGAGGCCAGCCGCGCCGCCCGCATGCAGGGCTATGCCGTACTTGAACTGAACGGCCGCCCGGCCCTGCACAACCGCATGTATGGCACCCTGGTCGAAGCCCATTCCAGTTGGCAGGGTGAACCCCTCCCATCTGCCCACGAACATCACTTTGTGGCCGCGTTGCAGCGCATGTTCATCCGCGAAGGCCACGTTGGCCTCTTGGTGATCTTAGACAACCTCCCCGATGTCGATAAAGCTACCATCGACTTTGTGCGCAACCTCTTCATCTCAGCCGCCTTCCCCCAGCTCGCTTTGCTCTACACCATCAACAACCCCGCCGCCCACCGTGGCCTGCCGCAAGAAGCCCCCCTGCGCGCCACGGTGGCCCTTGAGCCGGTCTCCCTCTCAGGCGTGCGCATTTGGCTGCGCCAGAGCCTGCATTGGGAATTCCCCAACGCCTTCGTCGAGTGGTTCCACAAACACACCCGCGGCTTGCCCGGCCTGGTGCGCGCTGGCATGCAACTGCTCATCGAACACCAGGTCATCAAATGGGTCGGCAGCGAATGGGTCTGCCACCCCGATTTTGCCATCTTCCCCCTGGCTGAAGAATTAGACCGCAAGGCCGCCGGCACACCCCACAACTTACCAGCCAGCCTCTCCGATTTTGTCGGCCGCGAAGATGAGATCCACAAACTTCATCACATGCTGCAAGAGAATCGCCTCATCACCCTGGTCGGCCCCGGCGGCATGGGCAAGACCCGCCTGGCCATCCAGGTGGCCGCCGAAAGCCTGGAAGACTTCGCCGATGGAGCCTTCTTTGTGCCGCTGGCCTCCCTCAGCTCGGTCGATTTTTTGGTCTCATCCATTGCAGATGCCTTGCGCTTCTCGCTTGCCGGCTCCCAAGACCCGCAAACCCAGCTCCTGACCTACCTGCGCGAAAAAGAACTCCTGCTGGTCTTAGATAGCTTCGACCACCTCTGCGAAGGCATTCCGCTGCTCCACACCATCTTAGAGCGCGCCCCCCAGGTCAAGATCATGGTCACCGCTCGCGAGCACCTCGGCATCACCGGCGAAGCCAACTTTGAGCTCGGCGGCATGCCGCTCCCCGCCAGCGATAACGAAAACAACCTCGAGGATTCCAGCGTGGTCAGGCTCTTCCTGGCCAACGCCCGCCGCGTGGCCCCCGATTTTACATTAGAAGATGCCGACAAACCCTACGTGGCAGGCATCTGCCGCCTGGTAGAAGGCATGCCGCTGGGCATCGAATTTGCTGCCGCCTGGGTGCAAACCTTCTCTTGCCAAGAAATCTACGAAAAAATCCAGGGCAACCTGGCCTTCCTTGCCTCAGACCGGCCCGACCTGCCCCAGCGTCACCGCAGCCTGCTGGCCGTATTCGACTCGTTCTGGAGTTTGCTCTCCGACGAAGAACAAAACATCATGCGCTGGCTCTCCATCTTCCGCGGCGGCTTCAGTGCCTCCGCCGCCCAAACAGTGGCCAAAGCCTCGCCCTTCTTCTTAGATGCCCTGGTGGCCCACACCTACCTGCGCCGTGTCGCCCAGGGGCGCTATGAAATCCACGAATTTCTGCGCCAATATGCCGCCGCAAAGCTCCAGCAGTTGCCCGCCCTAGAGGCCGCCGGGCGCGATCGCCACTGCGCCTATTTTGCCCAATTCCTACACCAGCGCGAGCGACGCCTGCGCAGCGACAAACGCGTCCTCGACGAGCTCAATGCAGAGCTTGAAAACTTGCGCGGCGCCTGGCGTTGGGCCATTGACCACTCCCGCCTGGCCAATATCGAGCGCATGCTTTCTGGCCTGGCCCGTTATTTTGACATCACCGGCTTATCGCAAGAAGGTTTGCATGCCTTCCAGTTAGCCGCTGGCCGCATTCACCAACCTGCCATCCTCAACCAACTCAAGGTCAAAGAAGCCCTCTTCTTGAATAACCTGGCCATGTTCGACCAGGCCCAATGGATAGCCAAAGAAGTCATCAACAGCGCGTTTCAACATAGCAATAAAATCCTGCAAGCCCAGGGCCAACTGCAGTTGGGCCGTGCCCTGCGCTCAATCGGCGCCTACGAAGCCGCCCACGGCCAGCTCGATGAGGGCCTGCAGATCGCCCGGCGCAAACGGCGCTATCCCCTGTCTGCCAACCTTTATATTGAGATCGGCGACGTGGCCCTCACCCAGGGCAAACACCAAGAAGCATCCAATTATTACCAACAGGCCCTGCGCCTTTTCCGTGATCGCCTTAGCGACCGCCGTGGTGAGGGCAATGCCCTCAAAAACTTGGGGGTCGTCTCAAAAAACCTCGGCCAATACCAATCGGCCCGTCTCTACTTCGAACAAGCCCTCGATATTTTCAGCGAGATCGGCGAACGCCGCAATGCTTGCTGGACCATGACCAACCTCGGCCTGACCATGGAAGACCAGGGCAATTTCCTCGCCGCCCGCCAATATTTTGAGCGCTCCCTGCCCATCTATCGCGAGGTCGGCGACCGGCCCGGCGAGTGCTGGGGGCTGAACACCATCGGGTACTTCTTGCATGCCCATGGCCGCCACAACGAAGCCTGGGATTATTTTGCCCAGGCCCTCCACATTGCCCGCGAGATTGGCGACCGCTGGGGTGAAAACATCACCCTCAGCAACATGGGCAATGTCATGTTAGCCATTGGCGACTACCCCCAAGCCCTCCAGCACATAGAAGAAGCCCTGCACATCTCCCGCCAGATCGGCGACCGCTGGGCCGAGATCTGGCGCACCTCAGAGCTCGGCATGGTTCACCACCACCTGGGCCATCACCAGGCCGCCTGCGATTTGAACGAACAGGCCCTCCTCATGACCGAGGATACCAACGACCGGCCCATCCAGGGTTTTGCGCTCACCCGCCTGGGCTACGCTCGCCTGGCGCTTGGCCTGGTTGAGGAAGCCGTTGACGCCTTCGAACAAGCCGTGGCCCTGCGCACCGAATTTGGCAGTCCCAACATGCTCATGGAATCGCTCGCCGGCCTGGCCAATGCCCTGTTAGCACACCAGCAGCCTCAAGCTGCCCTCCTCCACGTCAATGTCATTCTCGGCCATCTGGATAAGCATGGGCTGGATGGCACCGAAGCCCCAATCCGCATTTACCTGGCCTGTCACCAGGTGCTGTTAGCCAACCAGGATGCGCGCGCTCGAGAAGTCCTCCATCGCGGTTACACCTTGCTGCAAAATCGCGCCGGGCAGATTTACGACGAACGCATGCGCCGCATGTACCTCGAAAACGTAATCTCGCACCGCCAGATCATCCACCTTTGGTCAAACCAGTAAGTCCAACCCCCAATCAGCAATCCTCTTGCAACGAAACTTTCCCCCCCGTGGTGCGTAGAATGTAGTGAAAGCAAGTTGGTACGAACCCTACGAGGAGGTAACCCTATGAGCATCACAAAATCCTTGCGCCGATCGAAGCGCAACCGCATCTTTGCCGGGGTATGCGGCGGCATGGCAGAATTTCTTGGCATCAGCGCCTTCTGGTTCCGCTTGGCCTTCCTGATCGCCCTCATCCCTGGCGGCGTACCGGGCCTCCTGCTCTACCTGCTGGCCTGGATCGTCATCCCCTCTGAATAAAACCACAAATAAACAAAAAGGCGGTGCTTACGCACCGCCTTTTTGTTTATTTGTGCAGCGACCAGCCCAACACCATTTTCCGCTGCGCCGGCGTTTCAGGCGACTCTTGCCACGCATCAACCGTATCTTTGCGCAGCCGCGCCAGGTGATCCAACGCATGTTGGCCCGATAATCCAATCCCATTCCGCACCAGGTAACAGCCCACCACCATCCCCGTGCGGCCAATCCCGCCGGCACAATGCACATACACCCGGTGGCCCGCGGCCAGCGCCACATCCAGCGCATCCAGGGTTTGCACCATCTCTTCATCGGTGGGCACACCAAAATCTCGGATCGGCTTATGATGCCGGATGGCCGTCACCCCGCGTGCCAAAGCCTCTTCCATCAAGATGAACTCATACGGATCCTTGCCCCCTTCGCCTTCCTCAGTCAAGTCCACAAAAAACGTGATCCCCTGATCCAGCAGCCACCCCAGGCGCTGGCGTGTCTCTCCTTCATCCTTCGTACCCGGATATTTACCTGCCAGCAAACGCTTCGACAGCACCCAATAAGCTTCGCGTGCCAAAAGATCAGATGATTTCATGCTCTTATTATATGATACTTCTGCGACCTGAATGATATCAATTTGAACCTGGCGAGGAATTACAGTCCATTGCTAGAGGATACGATTTCAGAAATTGTGATTATAATAGGATATGCTCAAGCCGTTGCAAATCCCCGACTTGATCCAAACATATGCCCCAGCCTGCCCGGCCGGAGCCGAGGTTCTGCGCAAGATCGCCTTTGATTTGAACCTCAGGCCGCTCTCAGAAAACGCCTATGACCTCCTGGTGCAGTTCTCTGGCGAGCCATTGGTTGGGTATGCCCTTCTCCTCGCGGCTGAGCGCCATGCAGGGGTCACCTACCAACACGCCGCCGGGGCCTTCCCCTACCTTTACCACCTTGTCGATGTCGCCTGGTGCCTGGCTAACGTCCTATCCGTCACCGATCCATTTCTCATCATCTGTGCCCTCTGGCACGATATGCTTGAAGACCTGCTCATCACCGAAAGTGAGCTGCGGGCCTACTTATCCATCGTTCGCCCTCTTTCTGGCAATCATCACCCCGCAAACCTGGATGACGAGATCCTGGCTTGCCTCAAAGCCCTCATCCGGCCCGGAACTGGCAAAGAGGCCGCCATGGCCTATTATGGCGGCCTTGCCGCTGCCTCGCCTGCCGCCCGCACCATCAAAGCCGCTGACCTCATCTGCAATACTGCCGGCCTCAAATCTTTACACCACCAGTGGTACGGCATCACCCCCATCCCCCGCACCCCACGCATGCACGTGATTGCCAAGTACGTCACCGAAACCGATTGTTACCTCTTCCACCAGCCCGCCTTTACCACCCTAGAAACCTACCCCAAAATCCATAACACCCTGCTCGGCATCTTGCAAGACCTGCTCCAGTACATCTATCGAGAATACCCCCACCAGTTAGGAATGCTCGACTCGGCCGCCCTGCAGAATTACCAAACCCCCTTCCGCCCGGCGGCCAATCGCATCTTAAAATTATCGGTAATCTATCCCAGCCCACTTGATCCTCAGGAATAAACCCAGTGACCCCCTCAAACCCCAATTGGATCCAGGTTGCCCGCCAACTGCTCCTTTCGCGCCACATGGACAACCTGGAAATCGAAACCCTTGTCCCGCAGGGCAAAATCAAATACCAGTTTTCAGCCCATGGGCACGAGCTGGCCCAGGTGCTGCTGGCACAGGCCCTCGATCACCCGCATGACGCCGCCACCGTCTATTACCGCTCCCGGCCTTTTGTCTTAGCCAGCGGATTTTCGCCCGTCGAAGCCCTGGCAGCCGGCATGGCCCGCGCCGCCGGACCTTCCTTAGGTCGCGACGTAGGCGTCATGTTCAACCTCCCCAGTCGCGGCGGCATCACCATTTTCCCCACATCTGGCGATGTCGGCGCCCAATACACCCCTGCCGTGGGCTGGGCCCAGGCCATCCAATACCGCTCCAGCGTGCTCGGCCAGGCCGATTGGCACAACGCTATCGCCGTGGCCCTGGGCGGCGATGGCAGCGTGGCGGCCAATGGGTTTTGGGCCGCCCTGAATATCGTCACCACCCTCAAACTGCCTTACCTGTTCTTCATCGAAGATAACAGCTTCGGCATCTCGGTCCCTTCTGCTTTTCAGGTCCCAGAAGGCAACGTTGCCCAAAACCTGACTTGTTACGGCAGCCTGTGTATCCGAGATGGCAACGGCAGCCAGCCCGACCAGGCCTGGCAAGCCATCTCGAGCGCGGTTGACTACGTGCGCAGCGGCGCCGGCCCTTGCCTGCTGCGCCTGAGCGTGCCGCGCCTGTTGGGGCATACCTATATAGATAACCAGGCCTACAAAAGCCCTCAACTGCGCGCCGAAGAGGCCGCCCGCGATCCCCTGGTGCATTTGATGGATTACTTACAAGCCGAGAAGATCCTGACATCTGCCCAATGGCAGGCCCTGGAACAAGAAGTAATACAAGAATTGGCTGAAACCCTCCATGCTGCCGAGAACATCCCCCAACCCGATCCAGCCAGTGCCCTGCCCCACCGCTTCTTCGAGGGCGTAGCGGCCCAACAAGGCGGCTTGCGCCCCGAAGGCGTCAACCTGCCCCTTGGATCAGATATTCCCCAGCCCAGCGGCTCGCGCATCAACCTGATCGATGCCGTCCGCCGCACCTTAGAAGTTGAAATGACCCACAACCCTCGCCTGCTGGTCTTCGGCGAAGATGTTGGCCTCAAGGGCGGCGTACACGGTGCCACGCAGGCCATGCAGCATCATTTTGGCCCCGAGCGTGTCTTCGACACATCCCTGAATGAAGACGGCATCATCGGGCGTTCCATCGGCATGGCCTTCGCCGGGCTGCTGCCCGTCCCCGAGATCCAGTTTCGCAAATACGCCGATCCCGCCCACGAGCAGATCAATGACCTGGGTTTCATCCGCTGGCGCACCGCCAACCGCTTCGCTGCGCCCGTCATCGTGCGCATCCCGATTGGGTTCAGCAAGAAAACCGGTGACCCCTGGCACAGCTTTAGCGCCGAGGCTGTCTATGCGCATACCCTGGGCTGGCGCATTGCCTTCCCCAGCAACGCCGAAGACGCCGCCGGCCTGCTGCGCACTGCCTTGCGCAGCGACGACCCCACCTTCTTCTTCGAGCATCGCGCCCTCCTCGACACCCCCGAAGGCCGTCGCCCCTACCCCGGCGATGAATACTGCCTGCCCTTTGGCAGGGCTTCTCAAATCCTAGAAGGCCGCTCCCTCACCCTCATCACCTGGGGCGCCATGGTCAGCCGCTGCCTCGAAGCCGCCCAGAATTTCCCGGCCCAAATCGATCTGTTCGACCTGCGTACCATCGTCCCCTGGGACCAAGATGCCGTGCTAGAAAGTGTCCACCGCACCGGCAAAGCCCTCATCGTGCACGAAGATACCCTCACCTCAGGTTTCGGCGCCGAGATCAGCGCCGTCATCACCGAGCAAGCCTTCAGCCACCTGGATGCCCCCATCGTCCGCCTGGCCACGCCAGATGTCCCCATCCCCTACAATATCCCCATGATGGATGCCGTCTTACCCACCACCGCCCGCATCCAAGAAAAAATACAAACCCTGCTCGCATATTGAAAACGTTAAATCCACCCACCTTTTTCGGAGGTTACCATGTCCAGGTCACGCCCCAAGTTGATCTTTAACCAATTCATTGCTGCCCCACCGGCGCAAGTTTTCCGCGCCTTTACCAACGCCTCTGCCATGTGCGAGTGGCTATGCGATATGGCAACCCTCGAGCCGCACCCTGGCGGCCGCATCTACATCAAATGGTCGGGGGCGTACTACACCACCGGCCAATTCCTCCAGGTAGAGCCAGATCGCCTGCTTACCTTCACCTGGCAGGGTCGCGCCGAGCCCAGGGCCACCCAGGTCACCGTCAACATCCGCCCCGTCAAAAAAGGCACCCGCCTGCGCCTGGGGCACCGCGGCCTGGGACGCGCCGCCGCCTGGGATCAGATCGCAGCCGAGTATGAAAAAGGCTGGCTGAGCAGTCTCGCAAACCTGGTCCATGTGCTTGAACATGGCCCCGATTTGCGCGTGGTACGCCGGCCCATGCTGGGGGTCAACCTGAGTGATTTCAATGCCGAGATCGCTTCTCGCCTGGGCATCCCGGTCAGCCAGGGCGTCCGCCTGGACAATGTCGTCGAAGGCCTCGGCGCACATGCCGCGGGCCTGCAAAAAGATGATCTCATCGTCGGGTTGGATGGCGACCCCATCACCGACTATGCCAGCCTGTCTGGTGTTGTGGCACGCCACCAGGCCGGAAGCTCCGTCGAGCTGGTTTTCTACCGCGGCGCAGAAAAGAGAACCACCCACATGGTTTTCTCGCCGCGCCCCGTGCCCGAGGTGCCCCCCACCCCCGCCTTGCTGGCTGCCGAATTCGAGCAGCGCTGCATCGCCACCCGAGACAGGCTGGACCAGTTCTTGGCCGGGGTCAGCGAGGACCAAGCTTCCTTCAAGCCTGCCCCTGGCGAATGGAGCATCAAAGAAGTGCTCGCTCATCTGATCCAGGGCGAGCGCGTCTGGCAGCACCTGTTGAGCGATATGATTGGCGGCTACGAATCGCATTATGACGATTGGGGCGGGAACCTGCAAGCCTGGATCGAAGCCACCGTCGTCGCCTATCCTGCCCTGGACGATTTAGTTGGCGAGCTCAAGCGCCTGCGAATTGAGACGCGCACCCTGCTAGAACGTCTGCCAGCCGACTTCACAGCCCGCAAGAGCACCTACTGGCGCCTGGGTACCCAGGTGCTGCAGCTCCCCTATCACGACGATATCCACCTCGAGCAAATGCAAGCCGCCCTCGAGGCTGCTCGGAAAGCATAAACCTGTTGCTTCGATTGCCGTCTTTATGAAGGCCCGCCTTCGCCTCAACGCCTACCCCTTACCAATCCTCACCGGCCTGGCCTTGCTCATGCAGATCATCGACCCCTACCGGGGTTGGATGATCTTGCTGGTCGGCTTAGGCGGGGCCTGGCTGTTAAGCTACTTGTGGGCCGTCTCCCTCTCCAAACATCTCCGCGTGCAGCGTGAGATGCGTTTTGGCTGGGCGCAGGTTGGCGATCAATTAGAAGAACGCTTCACCATCGAAAATTCCGGCTGGGCGCCAGCCATCTGGGTCGAGCTGATCGACCATTCCACCCTCCCCGATCACCAGGCCAACTGGGTCACCGGTGTAGGCAGCAACCAGAACACCCAATGGCACACTCAGGGCATCTGCTCGCGGCGCGGCCTGTTCACGCTGGGCCCCACCAGCCTGCGCAGCAGCGACCCCTTTGGGATCTACTCCCTTGAACTGCAAGACCCCTCCAGCCGCACCCTGATGGTCATGCCGCCCATCGTGCCCCTGCCTGCCATTGAAGTGGCCCCCGGCGGGCGCAGCGGCGAGGGCCGCCCGCTCCCCAACGCCCCTGAGCGCACAGTCAGCTCCAGCGGCGTACGCGAGTACGCCCCCGGCGACAGCCTGCGTTGGGTCCACTGGCCCACCACCGCCCGCCGCGGCAAGCCTTTCGTGCGCATCTTCGACGGCACCCCCGCCGGCGATTGGCGCATCGTGCTGGATCTGGATACCTCCGCCCAGGCCGGAGAAGGCTGGGATTCGACCACCGAACACGGCATCATCCTGGCTGCCTCGCTCGCTGACCGGGGCTTGCGCCTGCGCCGCGACGTGGGGCTGATCGTCAACGGCAGCGAGATGGTTTGGCTGCCGCCCCAACAAAACGAACAGCAGCGCTGGGCCATCTTGCGCGCCCTGGCCCTGGCAGAGCCCGGCCCGCGCCCCTTGGGCCAACTGCTCCAGCGTATGGAGCAAGACATCCGTTCTCACACCTCCATCATCCTCATCACCCCCTCCACGAGCCCCGATTGGCTCGAGGCCCTGCTGCCCATCATGTGGCGCGGCGTCACCCCCACCGTCATGCTCTTTGATGCCCCCACGTTTGACCCATCCAGCCGCACTGCCGGCCCCCAGGCCACGCAAGCCACCCTCACCGGCCTCGGCATCTCGCACTACGTCATCCCACGCGCCCTGCTCGACCGCCCCGAGGCCCGCCCCGGCAAAGCCGGCGCCTGGGAATGGCACGTCTCCCCCCTGGGACGCGCCATATTGGTCCGCAAACCCGGCGACATGTCTTGGAGGAGCATGTGAAAGCGCTCCTCTTGCATAAAGGCAGCCGGCGGGCATTGGTATCCCTGGCTATCTTGTTCACCGCCCTCGGCAGCCTGGCCTGGGGCTTGTCAGAAGCCTCCGTTGGGGCCGAAATCAAATGGCTCTTGTGGGTTTTGGGCCTTGGCGCGCTGCTGGGCCTGGCTTTGGCCCGCTCAGGCTGCCCTGGCCCCTGGTCTGCACTCATCATTGCCATCATCTGCTGCCTGGGGGTGCTGATCTACTTCGGCCAGCTCGGCACCCCCCTGGTGGGCCTGGGGCGCGGCTTACTCAGTTTCATCGGCAGCCTGTGGACCTGGCTTCAATCCTGGCTCCAGTCCCTGCGCAGCGTGCAAGAGATCATTCCTCCCGATGCCACTTCCCTGGCACTCTCATGGGTTGACCTCCTCTCTCGCCTGGGAGCTTTGCTCAGCCGCTTGTGGACCTGGGTTTATGGCCTCTTCACACGCCGCGCCAACTACGACCCCCTGGCAGCCGAGTTTACCTGGACATTATGCTTGCTCTTGCTCGCTGCCTGGGCTGCCTGGCACACCTTTCGCCGCCGCGATCCGCTGCTGGGCCTGGCGCCCTCAGGCGCCTTGCTGGCGGTTGTCCTCAACTTCACCCGCTCCAGCCCAGCCCCCCTGGCCCTCCTGGTTGGGGCCCTGCTGCTCCTGATGGCCGTGTTGAACTATGACCGGCACGAACACCGTTGGGTCAAGCAGCGCACCGACTTTGCCGAAGACATCGAGATGGAGAGCGTGCTCATTGCCACCGGGCTTGCCCTGGGCCTGATGATGATCGCCCTGGCTTCCCCATCCCTATCCTGGCAAGCCCTGGTCAAATTGGGACGCGAAATCTTCCAACCCTCCAGCCAAACCGTCCAGGTTGCCGAATCGTTCGGCCTGCAGCCATCCAACGAGGGCATCGCAGGGGCCAGCGGGCTGCCCCGCCAACACATGCTGGGCGCCGCACCCGACCTGCTGCGCACCCAGGTCATGACCATCAGCACCGGCGAGCTGCCCCCCGTTCAAATGATCGAGATGCTGCCCCACCAGCCGGCACGCCATTACTGGCGCGCCGTTACCTACGATGTCTACACCGGCCTGGGCTGGGAAACATCCCGCACCGTACCTCACGTTTATGACGCCGGTGAGCCAGCCCTGCAAGACCTCCCGGCAGATATCTCTGCCCAGCAGTTCGTTCACCAGGATGTCACCCTCTACCGCACAGTTGGCAGCCAATTGTTCTATACCGGGCTGCTGGTCACTGCCAACCAACCCTACCGCGTCAACTGGCGCATCCCCATAACCGAAGGCGCCGACGCATTCGGCGCAGTGCTCACCGCCCTCCCCGAACAGGCCTTGCACTACCAGGTCAGTTCGCTGCACACGGTAGCCAGCCTCGAGGCCCTGCGTGCCGCTTCAGGGCCCCTGCCCCAATGGGTATCAGAACGCTACCTGCAGCTGCCTGAGACTCTGCCTGAGCGCCTCCGTCGCCTGTCTGCCGAGCTGACCGCCCCCGGCCCTGACGGTCCGCTTTCAGCCTACGACCAGGCCGCCGCCATCGAATCCTACCTGCGCACCTTCCCCTACAGCCTCGACGTACCCCAGCCGCCCAATGATCGTGATGTGGCCGATTATTTCTTATTCGACTTAAAACAGGGCTACTGTGATTATTTCGCCACCACCATGGTCGTACTGGCGCGCGCCGCTGGCCTCCCAGCGCGCCTGGTCATTGGCTATGCCAGCGGCAGTTATGACCCCTACGAAGCCCACTACATCATCACCGAGGCCGACAGTCACTCGTGGGTTGAAATTTACTTTCCCGATATCGGCTGGGTCGAATTTGAACCCACCTCCAGCCTGGCAGCCATCCAACGCCCCACCCGCCCAGAGCAGGCCACCAGCCTGCCCGAAGCCAGTGATTCGGGTAGTTGGAGGGATTGGCTGCCCAAGCCTGGCTGGGACGTAACCGGTTGGGCGGTTGGCGCGGCCATTTTGTGCTTTGTCATCTACTATTTTGGGGTCGAGATCGATCGCTGGATCCTCTTGCACCAGGCGCCTGCCGCCAGCATCGCCCGCATCTACCGCCGCCTCGTCCGCCGCACCCACCGCCTGCTCCCATCCCTGCCGCCCGGCGTCACCCCCTTCGAATATGCCGCCGGCCTGCAAGAGCGTCTGTCGGCCTTGGGTCACGAACAGTTGCGCCGCAGCCAGTTCATTCCGGCCCGGTCAGAGATCGACGGCCTGGCCCGCCTCTACACCCAGGCCGCCTACAGCCCGCACCCGCCCACCCCCGCCGACCGCCGCCAGGCCGTCCACCTGTGGTGGCGCCTGCGCCGTCGCCTGCTGCTGGCCAACGGATTGAACAAACTCCAGCAAGTCATCAGACCCAAACCCCAATGACAGCTCTTCTAGAGATCGTCAAAGCTCAAATCATCCCCGCACTTGGCCTGAAGCCTGGGCGCCTCACCGTCACGCACCGCCCCCCCCTTGAAAACCAAAGCAACCGCCTCTACGATCTCTGGGCAGATGACCATCACTGGATTATCAAAGAATACCTCAAGCCCGAAGAGCTTGAATAGATCCAATTCTTCCCCCAACACTGACAGCCCGATGAATTACCTCCCCCAAAAAGAGGAAGAGCCATCTGGTTATCCAGACGGCTCTTCCTCGCTAAAAGATTTAGAAAAGGCCCTGCAAATATGCCCGCGTCCGTTCTTGGCGTGGGTTCTC
>CAZWFQ010000021.1:8785-34496 GCA_964633225.1 uncultured Anaerolineaceae bacterium | reverse complement strand
AGATTTAGAAAAGGCCCTGCAAATATGCCCGCGTCCGTTCTTGGCGTGGGTTCTCAAATACCTCTTGCGCTGGCCCGCATTCCACCACCTCGCCCAGGTACATAAAGATCACATAATCCGCCAGGCGCTTGGCCTGCCGCAAGATGTGCGTCACCAACACCACCGTGTAATCTTGCTTCAGCTCCAACAGGCGTTTCTCAATATGCTGGGCAGAGAGGGGATCAAGGGCAGAGGTGGGCTCATCGCCCAGGATGATTTCCGGCTCCACCGCCAATCCGCGTGCCAGGCACAGCCGCTGCTGCTGCCCTACCGAAAGGCGCACCGCCGGCCCATGCAGGCGATCCTTCACCTCATCCCACAGGCCCGCCAGTTCCAGATAATGCTGCACCGCATGGTCCAGGTCTTTCCCCTTCTTCATGTGGTGGATGCGCATGCCGTACGCCACGTTATCATAAATCGACATCGGCAGCGGAAAAGGCCGCTGCGGCAGCAGACCCGCCTTCCTGCGCACTGCTGTCACATCAATCTCGGGCGCATAAATGTTCACCCCGTCCAACACAACCTCACCCGAGATCGTCACCCCATCCACCAGGTCAATCAGGCGGTCCAGGCTTTTTAACAATGTCGTCTTTCCACACCCCGAAGGCCCGATGATGACCGTGATCTGGTGCTTGGGGATGGCAACGTTGATGTTCTTCAGGGCTTGCTGGCTGCCTGTATAATTGACATTCAGGTTATTCACGCGAATATGCTCTTCCATGCGCTTAACAATCTCCTATTTGATTACGTTCCGCGACAGGCGTCCTGCAATCCAGCGCGAGCCCAGGCTTACCAGCATGATGATCAAGGTCAAGATCAATGCCGCAGCATAAGCCCGCTGCTGCACCTCTGGATAGGGTGTTCCCAGTTGGAAAAATACCGCCAGCGGCAGCGAAGCCACCGGGCGCAAAAGCGAGGTTGGCACGCGGTCCGTATACCCCGCCGTAAACAACACCGAGGCCGCATCGCCAATCCCGCGCCCAAAGGCCAGCAGCATGGCAGTCAGAATGCCAGGCAGCATCTGGCGGAAAACCACTTTCAGCGCTGTCTCAAGACGCGTGGAGCCCAAAGCATACGATACCTCTTTCAGCTCAAATGGGATCAGGCGGATCACCTCATCCATCGCTCGCGTCATGATCGGCAGCTCCACCAACGCCAAGGTAATGATGCCCCCCAAGAGCGAAGCCCGCATCCCCAACGCCAGCATCAAAGTGAAGCCAAATGCACCGTACACGATCGAGGGAATGCCCCACAGCACATCCATCGCCAGGCGCACCATGTTCGCCCAGCGCGTACCGCGGGCATATACCTCCAGGTACAAGGCAATCGGCACGCTCAGCAGCAGGGCCAAAAAAGTCCCCCCTGCCGCCAGGTAAAGCGAACCCAAAATGGCATTCAGGATCCCCCCCTCTTTGCCCACGTAATACCCTGCCGTGGGCACCTGGGTCAGCATCTCCCAATTCAATGCCGGCAAACCCTTCACCAGCACCGTGGTCAAGATAAAGAACAGGGTCACAGCCATGATCAAAAAAGCCCCCCCTGCCAGGCCCTTGAAGATCATCTCTTCTAATGATTGGCGGTTCAAGCGTTTCTTCATAGCCCACTCCTGCGCGTGATCTGGCGCAAGATCAACGCCGAGATCACGTTGAAGATCACCACCACCAGCATCAACACCAGCGCCGCCCCCATCAAGGCCGCATCGTACAGCGGGATGGACATCATTTCACCATAATTGTTGGCGATCAAAGCTGGCAGCGGATAGGCTGGGTCAAAGATCGATTTTGGCAGCTTATTCGCTACATTCCCCACCACCATCAACACCGCCATCGTCTCGCCCATCGCCCGCGAGAGCCCCAACACCACCGCCGCCACGATCCCGGGCATGGCCTGCGGCATCACCACATACTTGATCGTCTGCCAACGCGTGGCCCCTACTGCCAGCGAAGCCTCGCGCATGCCAAACGGAACCGTCCGCATCACCTCATACGCCACCGAGATGATCACCGGCGACACCATCACCGCCAGCACAAAACCACCCGACAAAATACTGAACCCGGTTGGGTTATCAGAAACAAAAATGGGGATCGAACCCAACCATTTTGCACACAACGGCGCGATGAACTTTTGCACCGCTGGCACCACTGCCAACATTCCCCAAACACCATACACCACCGAAGGGATTCCAGCCAACAGATCCAGCACGGGCTTCATCAAAGCCACCGTGGCTGGCCGCGAGTATTCTGAAAGGTAGATCGCGCTCAGCAAGCACAGCGGCACAGCCAACACCAACGCCACCGCCGTCACCCACAATGTCCCCATAATGAAAGGGAAAAAACCAAATTCACCCTGGAAAGGCAGCCAGACCTGGCCAAATAACAGGTCTGAGATCGGCTTTGCATCCAGAATAGGCTTGGTTCGCAGCAGCAAGGCCACGAAAATGATCAAAACCAAAGCCACCGGCATCACGGTCGCCAAGAAGAACAGGCGCCCCCCCCAGCGCTCTTTATGACAACGCACGGTATAACAAATATCTTTTTGGGTGGGTTTCTTTTCCATCAGCATCGCTCAGGATAAAAAAGGGGGAGTATGCAAAAGCTAAAGACTCGCTGCACGCTCCCCGCTCACTGATCTGTTGGGATAAAAAATTGCTCAGCGCAGTTTGTCTTGGCTTGCCCGAAGCTGTTCTGCCGTCAGCGGGATATAACCGACCTCGTTCACATACTGCTGCCCATCCACCAGGATCCATTCCAAGAATGACAAAACCAGGCCCGAGGGCTTCCCGAGGGTCACCAGGTTCAATGCGCGTGCCGGAGGAGAAGGATATAAACCCGTAGCCACTGCTGCGATCGCCTCATCCTTGGTCTCCAGCAGCTCGCCTGCATCTGCCGCGCCATCGCCATTTGCATCCACCGGCACCAAACCCGCGCCTGCCACTGGCAGACCAGTGCTGGGGTCAAAGGCATAATTGAGATTATTATACCCGATGCCCAACGGGTCCTTAACCACCGCATCTAGCAAACCCGGATCAGCCGACACCCCAATTCCGAGCAAATTCTCTTGCTTGTTGTTATCCAAAAACTTGGCCCATACTTCGGCGGCGCCGCAAGAGTCAGAGCGCGTATATACATGGATCGCATCGGTGATTTCCGGACGTCCCACCACCTGTCCCCAGGTCGTAATTTCACCGCTGATAAAGATGCCCACAAAGAGTTCTTTCGTGATCCCTTTAGCCATCAGGTCGGCATACACAGGGTTTTGAGAACTGATGGTCGGGAAAACCGCATCTTTGACCACCTCCACCCAAAAAGCGCCGTTCGCTTCCTCTTCAGGAGAGATATCGCGCGACACCATCCCAATCTCCACCGCGCCAGACAAAGCATCTGTCATCCCCTTGCCTGCCCCGCCCGCCGAGATATCAAATTGAACGCCAGGGTGCAGTTTGGTATATTCTTCACCCCAACGCACCATCAGGGGATACAACGCAAAGGCTCCCGAAATGGTGATGATCCCCTCATCCTCGGCCTGGCCCGCCTGCGGCTTGCAGCCAACCAACAAAGGAACAAGCAGGCTCACAATCGCCAGAATATTGAAAAGCCGGTATGCTTTGTTCATACATCACTCCTTTGTGCTTCATTCGCCTGGTCATGGCGCACACCCTCAACCCGCCGGGCTACATCTGCCAGGGTTGTGTGATCCAAGATGTTTGAAATCGCATTGCGCACATCCAGCATCACCATCCGCAAACCGCAGGTTTCTTCATCCGGGCAAGCGCACTTCTCATACGCCGTCTGGCTCACGCAGCGAATGGGCGCTAAAGGGCCGTCTAAGATGCGGATGATCTGCCCCAAGTTGATCTGGCTGGCTGGCTTCGTCAGGTAATACCCGCCACTGCTGCCCAGGCGGCTGTTCACCAGCCCGGCATTCTTCAGATTAAGTAGGATCTGCTCCAAGAATTTGACCGGGATCTGCTCACTCGCCGCAATTTCCTTGATCTGCATCAGGGCTTCCCCATCTCGTGAAGCCAGGGCAATCAAAGCACGAAGGCCGTATTCACTGCGTTTCGAAAGCTTCATTTCTATTCTCTATCAATTCCATAGACATTATAATAATGATAGAATATCAGAGCATTGGCTGCCTGTCAAGCCATCCACGCCCACCTGTCGAACACGGGCATCTTATTGGTTATCTTCCAACGGCGTAAAACCCTTCCCCAACACCTCTTGGGCCGGCGTGACCACCACAAAAGCATTGGGGTCTTTTGAACTCACAATCGCCTTGAAGTGCGCCACCTCGGTAACGGTCAATGCGCACATCAGCACACCGTGCGGCTTACCAGTGAACATCCCTTTGCCAGTCAGCTCGGTTACACCGCGCTTCATCTCATCCAACAATCCCTGCCCCACATCTTGAGGCCGGTCGGTAATGGCCAAAGCCAAGAGCTGGCGGCGTTGTTCGCTGGGCCGGAACCAGGCACGCCACGAACGTGGCCTCAGCATCTCAACCGTTGGATCCTTGAGATTCTCGTTTGCCACCCCATAGCGCGGCAGCACCTCCCCCGCCGCTTGCTGCAGCCGGTAGGTTAACAACCCAATCGCAAAAACAGAAACGTAGAACAGCACCCCTACCCCAAATACAATCTCACCCGGCATACTGCCAATCGCCGCCCGCTGCATCATCTCTTCCAGTGAAACGACCTGGGTAGGATGCAGCCACAGCTTGGCAAACCACGCCAACCCCATAATGACATATATATAGAGATAGTTGCGCCGGAAACGCCTCCCCAACGCTTCCCATACAGAGATGGGAAAATGCGGCTGCAAGAGATTTTCAGCCAGGCTTTCTGCCCAATCGGGAGCCGGACTGAAAGGCGGCACCAACATAGCCGCAAAGAAATCCGTCTCCATCAAACGCACGCGCGAGGCAAACAACTCATAATACCGGTAACGGCGCGCTTCGATGATCAGGAACATCGTGATCAGCAGGGTATTCAGGATCATCACCGCGTGGTGGCCCTCGGCCTGGCCAAAAGATAAGCTCAGCGCTGCGCCAGTGGTGACCACCGCCCAGTTTGTGGTGGCATCCAGTCGCTGCCTCCAGACGTTGGCTCGCGAGATCTCCGCCCGGAAGAAGTGCACCATGGCTGTGCTAAATTCGCTGGCGCGCAGCTTGTAACCACGGTATGTCCACACCGGTTCTGGAATGCCCGTCTCCTCCCCCTGGCCCATGCCAGGCATTGCTTCATCTGCACGCATCTGTTCATCATTCATACCACACATCCTTGTAAACGTTTTTAAGACAGCCCTAACCATTCACCTATTGACGCCCAGGCCACTTTGTTGATAAAATCCATCAGAATTATACAGCTAAAATGGAGTTACCCGTGACCCTTCCTGAAACCACTCAAACCCAAATCATCACCCTGACCGAGCCAGCTGCTAAGGCTGTGCGCGCTCTGCTCGAAAAACGCGGCCTCGATGGCTACGCCTTGCGCGTCTACATCTCTGGCGGCGGTTGCTCGGGCTTTCAATATGGCATGGCCCTCGACGAAAACGCGCGTGCCGAAGATACCATCATCGAGACCAATGGGATCAAGGTCTTGGTTGACGAAGTCTCGCTTCAATACCTCACCGGCTCAAGCGTAGATTATGTTGATGGCCCTTCTGGCCCTGCTTTCAAGATCGATAATCCCAACAAGCTCTCGTCTTGCTGCGACCATTCTTCTGGCGATAACGGCGGCTGCAGCGGCTGTCACTAAAATGCTCCTCCCCAAACCAAAAGCGGCGCTTCGGCGCCGCTTTTGGTTTGCAGAAGGCAATTACCGCCGCTGAAACAGCGAGATCAGCAAGCCAAAGATCCCCACCACACCCATCCCCACAATGATCAACCCCATCGGCAATCCGCTCGGATTGGTGACCAAGGGCTCTTCGGTGTATGTGGGGATCGCCAGAGGCGGCGGCGCGGTAAAGGTCGGCAAGCGCGTCGGTTGCAAGTTGATCACGTACTGCGAAGCCAAGGTTGGATCAATCGTGGGCGTCACGCGTGGGGTGGGGGTCGGCGGCGGCTCAACGACCGGCAGCGTGGAATTAACCGTTACCAGGTAAGCATAAACCCACGCCACCCCTCCTTCAATCCCCGGGTAAACAATTTGCACCCAATCGCCCCCCACCGAGCGCCCCAAAGCTGGAACCTTCTGCCCGGCTACCAACACCCCCACAATCGGGTAATCGGTATTCGGCCCCAGGCGTACATTGATCTGGTCCTGATCAACATTGACCGTGATGATTGGCCCGCTCACCGTGCCAGTCACCGTGGGGATAGACACAGTTGGCTGCTGGGCCAGCGGACTGGCCTGCACAGAAGATGCAAAGCTCAACCAGCCTGCCAGGCAAAGGATGATCACCACTGATCCTGAAAACAAGTTAGAAATTCGCCGTTTTTTCACAAGGACGATTATAATCTAAATCGGAACCAATACCGTTATTTTACGTAGATCATTTACGGAGACCCTTTATGGAACAACGCATTTACCACGGCACCCTCACCCCCAATCAAATTGCGCAAGCACTCGTCGCCAAGTTCAACCGTGGCAACCTGCGTGCCCAGCAAGTTGGCGCTGGCAAACAGGTGGTTGTGCAAGTAGCCACCCGCCCCGGCGCTCCATCTGGCGGCCAGACTGCCATTTCCATCACCCTCCAAAAAGTGGAAGATGGTCTTGCCGTCCAGGTGGGCAAACAGACCTGGCTAGGGGTGGCTGCCAGCCTGGGTCAAACCGCCATGGCTGCCATTCGCAACCCCTTTAACTTATTGGGCCGCCTGGATGATCTGGCGCAAGATATCGAAAACCTGCAAGTTTCACAACAAGTCTGGGAAACCGTAGAAGAAGTGGCCCGGGCGGCTGGCGCATCCTTTGAACTTTCAGAACGCCTGCGGCGCATGGTGTGCAATTACTGCAATACCGCCAACCCAATCGGCGAGCCCAGTTGTCTTGCCTGCGGGGCCCCGTTGGGCAGTGCCCAACCCCGCACCTGCCCCAAGTGCGGCTTTGTGATCAAAGAAAACGAGAGCATCTGCCCCAACTGCCGGCGGCCAACTCGTCTGTAAATTAAAATCAAGGCGCTTTTAACATCGCCAGTGCCGCCAGCACCACCGGCAGCAAGTCTGTTTCATCCTGCACTGCTGGCGGCGCAAAAGGCATTGACTGCTGCCCGCCCAGGCGTGCTTCCAACCGCGTCGCAAGCCGCTCAAGCGCCGGGATAGCCTCCAAATACCCCACCGAGCCGATAAAATCCACTGCTGCGCGCCGCACCGTTAACGGCAGCTTGCGCTCATTCAAAATCTCCACCAGGTGCCCTCCCGCATATGGGCACACATTCAGCAAGCGGGCTACGCTTGCCGCTGTATCCGCCCCATCATAAGCCACTTCCAGCAAAGCATAAATTGAACGCGTCCGCATCTGAGAAAGCGCAGACACCAGGTGGCGGCGCACAGGCTCAGGCGTCGGACGGCCTTCCAAATCTGGCAGCAGCAGCCCCCCCAAAGTTTGTGCCACGCGCACCCGCAGGCTGGTATCTGTATCAGCCAGGCGCGTGGTCAGCAAATACGTCACCAATGGCGAAAGGCGCGGCGCCCCCAGGGCCAAGAGCTGGTCCAGCCCCTTATGCCTCAACTCTGGGTCTGGCGCAACCAGGTCTTCGCACGCGCTCCACACGGTGGGGAACAACTCCACCGCACCCGCGCTAGACTCTCCAAATTGAAATAAAGGTGGTTGTTTAAGCTCAGGGAGAGAAAGATCGAAGTCCATAGCACACTCAATTCATCATCATCAACAGAACGGATTAGGTTAACAACGTACCGCTCCAAGGCGGCAGGGTCAGTTCAAAACAACCCTGACTGATCACGTATTCATACCCCGCGCGCAGCAAGTCGCGCAGCACAACCCCATCCTGCCATATCGCCGGCTGCACAGCAATCCGGTACCGGCGCTCATCAGGGGTGGCATTCAACACCGCGGCCACATTCCCCTCAGCATGCGTCCGAACAAAAGCATAACACCCGCTTTCAACATCCATGCACAATCGCTCAAAACCGCCCCGCCTCAAGGCCGTAAATTGCTTCCGCAGGGCAATCAAAGTTTTGGCCCATCCACGCAGCTCCATATTCCAAGACTTCTCGTCCCACAAGAAGGCCCCCCGGCATTCCGGGTCTTTCCCACCGGTCAGGCCAATTTCATCCCCATAATAGATCGCAGGCGCACCCGGATAAGCAAACTGGAACAGAAAAGCCAGCTTCGCCTTTTCCACGTTCCCTTCCACCTTGGTCAGCAATCGTTCGGTGTCGTGCGAGCCCACGGGCACATACATGGCATACACGTTCTCGCGCGGGTAAAAAGATAACAGGCTTTCCACCTTCTCTGCAAAATGTGGGATATCCAGGGTACCGGCAAATAACAGGCGCAGCAGAGCATCGCGCACCGGGTAATGCATCAAGCCGTCAAAATGTGCGTCACCCACCCAGCGCGCATCCGGATTCCAGATCTCTCCCAAAATATACGCATCAGGATTGGCACTTTTGACAACCTCGCGAAATTCTGCCCAAAAGCTGTCATCATCGATCTCGTTCGGCACGTCCAGCCGCCAACCGTCCGTGCCCTGTTCGATCCAAAATTTCGCCACATCCAACAAGTAACGCCGCACAGCCAGGGTTGCCGTATTGAACTTTGGCAAGCCCTTCATCCCCCACCACCCCAGGTAATCACGCGCATCCCCATAAGAGTACGCATCTACCGGAAAATTGTGAACGTGGAACCAATTCAGGTAAGGCGAATGCTCTTGATTTTCGAGGATATCATTAAAGGCAAAGAAACCACGCCCGCAGTGATTGAAAACCCCATCCAAGATCACGCGCACCCCGTTGCCGTGGGCCAGGTCCAAAAAGGCCCGGAAATCGTCCATTGTCCCCAGGCGCGGATCAACCCGATAATAGTCAGTAGTATGATAGCGATGGTTCGATGCGGATTGGAAAATGGGGTTCAAATACAGCGCATTGACCCCCAGGTCCAGCAGATAGTCAAAATGCTGCATAATACCGCGCAGATCGCCGCCCTGGAAGTGCCAGACAGTAGGCGGCGCTCCCCACGGCTGAACGTTGGGCGGGTCAATACTCACATCGCCGTTCGCAAAGCGGTCGGGAAAGATTTGATAAAAAACAGCGTCTTGCACCCAATTAGGGACAGGCATCAGGCTCCTCACAATAACGCGCCAGGCTAGGGGGCGCGCAGCTCCAACAAGCGGGCAGTAATTGTATCATAAGCGTCCTGCAGGGCCGCCGCTGGGTCAACACCCTGCTCAAAAACATCCTCAATCGCCTGGTCCATCGCATCCAGGTAGGCGTACCAGTAACGCTCGTTCGCCATCGGCGGGATGGCTGCCCCACCCTCCAGGGCCGTCATCGCTTGCTGCAAGAGCGGGTTGCGCGGCGCCGCATCCAACACCGCCGGGATCAACTCCACCTCAGCCAACAGGTGCTGGACGTTGTTATTCAACAGATACCCCATAAACACCAGGGCAGCATACTGCTCATCGCCCCTGCTGTTGCTGTTCAAGTACGCACATTCAGAGCCTACAAACCCGGCCATATGACCATCTTGATAGGCTGGCCAGGGATCAATTGCCAGGTTCTCGCTCCCAATCGCCGCTTCCAACGTGCGCATGCTCCAGGTTCCATCAATGATAAAGCCAATCCGGCCATCCATGAACAATTCCAGGTCGCGCTGATTATTGAAAGTGGCCGTCCCCGCCCGGTCATAATCAGACAACAGATCCAACCAGGCCAACCCGCCCGCGTCATTAAAGGCCGGGTCACCGTTCGCATCCATCCATTGGCCGCCCAATCCATTCAAGTTGGCCAGTGAAAAATAAGCCCCGCGCTCCAAAAAAGCGCCCAGGTTTCCAGCTCGGGTAGCCTCTCCAGCCAGGGTCACCAATTCATCAAACGTCTCCGGCGCTTTGGGCACCAGGCTCGTGTTACGATACAAAACTACCCCTTCGATAGCATAGGGCAAACAGATTTGGGCGCCCTGGTACTGCACCGTACCCAGGGCCGGCAGGCTGAGCACCCCTAACAACTGCGGATTGATGGAAGGGCTGAGATCCGCCACCAACGCGCCATCGTATAACCCCACCCCCCAATCCGCCGGGCCAAGCAGCAAGCTTGGGCCCCTGCCACGGTAGGCTTCAGCCTCATACCGCTCGCGCAGCTCTTCTTGAGGCATATACAACACATCAAAATACACATCCGGATAAACATCCTGGAAAGAACTGATCACCTGCGTCAACACCTGGCTCTGAACCGGCTGCCAGGCGTGCCAGATGCGCACCGTTGTTCCAGGTGACGGGGGCGATTGCACCGGCCTGCCGATGAACTCGGTCGGCACAGCAGTTGGCGTGCCCTGTGTGCCCGCAGCCGGTGCGGTTGGCGGCACCCAGGGGCTAGGAGAAGCGGTTGGCGCCGGAACGCTGGTAGAGTCCCCCGGCGGTGGTGGAGCAACCGGAGGAACAGCCGTCGCAGGTCCCGGATAGCCATCTTCAACGTCCGGATAAGGCGTTGCCGTTGCCGTTGCCGTTGCCGTCACCCCGCCCACAGCCAGGGTGGGCACATCTGGCCCGGGGTAGCCGCCCATCCCCGCATCAATCGAAGGTGCAGGGCTGGCAGCGCTCACCTCCACGCTGGGCTCGGCTGCCGGCTCAGGATATCCGGGCAAAGAAGTAGGCACGCTCGGAACGCTGGTGGCAGTCGCCGGCTCTGGGCCTGCTGGCGGATAGGCTTGCACAGGTGTTGCCGAAGGCAAGGAGGGTTGCACCGCTTCGCCAGTCGGCGTCGTCGACGCCTTGCTAGTTGGCAAGGCCTCCCCGCGGCAAGACGCCAGCAGAAAAACTGCCAGCGCCATGCCGATACTGATCCAGATAAATCGAGCTTTTTTCACGCGTACTATTCTACTATACTAAAGGCCTACTCCGTCGCCGCACTCAGCATCGGCACCTGGGCAAAGTCTGCCACTGTCAGCTCACTTTGCTGGGCCGCGCTGGATGTAAATGCGCTCAGCCAGGCCTCCTGTTGGCCAGGCTCGGCCCACACCAGGTCGATCACGCGCGTATGGCTGGTGGCGCCTTCAGGTGCGCCGCCAAAGCGCCACTGCTCTGCCTTCGCATTGACATCCCGCACCCGCTGCACACCCCCGCTCGGATACCCTTCTTGGCTCAGCACCATCACCGCATACTGCCAGGCTTCAGGGTTATCGCCCAAGATGGATTTCGGCACCCGCACGGTCACCTTTTGCTGTCCGGGGTCGGCCACAATCACAAAATCGCTGGCGCTAGAAATCTTGGTCGGGCCTTCATCGCCCGGCGTATAGATCCCTGCCTCCCAACCTTCGACCGTGATGGCATAATCCCAGGCATACCCATCCTGCAAAGATAGGTTGCGCCCCGGCAAGAAGGCATCCCCCCCTTGCCCATCCCCATCCGTGTCAATGTAAATATCAAAGGTCTGCACCGACAGGCCGTTTGGCGAACCCCAAGAGTTATCCACCGGCCCGCGCATGCTGAACTTGAAGATCACATTCTCATCGTCATACCCCACCTGGAAGTTCAGGATGTCGTAAGCCCCAGACCCAAATACCGCATCGCTTGGATACGTGTAGCTGCCCGGCCCATAGTCATCCTTCTCAGGATCGTTGATATCCAGCACCAGGTTCATCGACCCCAGGTCAGGAACCGCCACCTGCGCCGGCCCTGCGCCCGGCAGCAGGTCCGTATCCACCGTCCCCTCCATGCCCGAAAGCGGTTCAACATGCACCACCCGCAGGCCAATCCGGTCGCCCGTTTCGGCGCCGCCCAACAGTTCCAACGGCACACCCACCTCAAGCACATCGCCCAGGGCGCTCGTCTCCAATGCAATTGCCTCGCCCCAGCTCTCTTTGCTGGCCGCGCTGTACAGGTTCACCCCTGCCAGGGCATTGTCCTCAAAAAGGATCTCCACCAGGCGGTTGGCCTGGAAGCCCAGCAGTGACCCGTTGCGGCTGAAGCTGATGCTCTCGCCGCTGCCCGGAGCAGCCAGGTAGATTTCTACGCTGTCAGAGCCGCTCAAAGATGAATACGCCGGGTTGGCAGCCACCTTGAAATACAGGTTGGCCTTATCGAATCCGTAAGCCAGGTCGCTGAAATAAGGCGTCGCAGAAGCCATCGCCCCACCCGCAGACTGGTACATTCCAGCCGCATCCCATTCGCCTTCGCTCACCATGCCATCCACCGTCACCGAGAGCGTATTCGAAGAGGCCACATCGGCCGCTACCGGCTGCAACGGGATGACCGGCACATCCAACATCAGCGGCGGGGTCTCGCCCAGGGCCACGTACACTTGCTTGAGCGTATCTCGGAACTGCTGGTCAAATGCCTCGTCATTGCCCGAGTTCTGATCCGTGCCATACCACCAGAACCAGTCAGAGCCTTCGGCAATATACATCAGCGTCTGAGCATCCGCCAGGGCCTCAGGGGTCGTGCTGCGCACGCCGGTCTCGTACTTCTGCAAAACAACCCGCGCCTCAGCCAGGTATTCCCAGGCCTGGTTCTCTTCTTCCTCACCAATCCAGGTAGAAAAGTCGTGGCTGATCCACGAACCAGCCCATAGATCCTCGATCTCCGGCTGGTCAGGGGCCATCGTCAAGAACTCGCTCGGTGTCACCGTCTGGATCAATGGGTCATTGCTCAACAACGCATACAACGAATTCAAGAACAGCTTGCCATCGTTCTCGTAATATTCCCAGGCGTTCTCGCCATCCAAAATAACCGAAACCAAGTGCGGCCCCGCCGCCCCATCCTCAATCAGTGCATCCCGTATATCGTGGATCCGGCGGATGAAATCTTTGGCCGCCAGTTCTCCATCCAAACCAGAATAGGTAAAGCCAACCTTATCCGAAATGACCACGTCTCGGAAGACGATCGCCACCGGATCCCCCTGCCCGCCCTGCACATAGTAGGGCCGGTAGAGCACATCCGGATCGGTGACGGTTTCACGGGGATCGCGCGTAAAGCTGGTCATCCCCAGGCTGTTGGCCAACACCCCCTCGTCCGAGGCCATCCACTGGATGCCAGCCTTCGAAACCATGCTGACGATCTCCTGCGCCACCGAACCTTCTGCCGGCCACATGCCGCGCGGCGGCTGGCCAAAATGTTCTTCATACAATTGGACACCCAGGTTCACCTGCGCCACGGCATCTTGCCCATAGGTAAAATCAATACCCGGCAGATCCACCGATGGCATGGCCTGTGTCGCCAGGTCGGTGCTGACCAGGAGCGGCAGGATGGGGTGGGCGAACGGAGTCATCGTCACCTCAATCTGCCCCGCATCTTGCAACTCCTTATGCAACGGAACCACTTCCGCAATCAGGCGTTCTGTCTCATCGAAGACCACCTGCTTATCCGCTTCGCTGAAGTTTGCGCCTTTGGCCACCAGGGCCGCCAACGGCTCTTGCGCCAACCAATCCGGGTCAAACCAGGCCAGACCAAACAACAATTGCAGATCCAGGTAATCCTGCGTGGTATAGGTTCCGCCGTTATCGCGCAGCTCCAACAGTTCTTGATAGCGCGGGAAGCGCGCAATGATCTTGCGGTTGGTATCAAAGAAGCTCGCCAGCAAAAATGTCTTTTGCTCATCGCTAAGCTGGTCAGCCGGCACCTCCGCGGTCACCCAATACAGGTCTTTAGTGCCCGAAGCCAGGTCGTCTAACTGCCGGATCAGGCTGGGCGTCAGGTTAAAGGTCGCATGAATATTGGGATAATCCTTGAGAATCGCAGCCATGTCCACGTAATCTTTGGTGGCGTGCACGCGCACCCACGGCTTGGCATACACGCCGGTCTCAGGATCTTTATAATAGACTGGCTGGTGCTGGTGCCAGATAATTGACAGGTAGATTGGCTGGTCTCCAGGCGCAGCCCCCTCCGTTGGAGCAGAGGTAGGAACAGCAGTCGTCTGACCGCACGCGCTGACCACCATCGCCAGCAAAACAAGCATGCTCACCAGCTTCCAAAGTTTCGCTTTCATATCATTTGCCTCCAGTAGGAAAATTGATCAGGGCTGATCATATATTACCACGCCATCTAAACGCGTGCCGAACCATATGCGGCCCAGGCTGTCTTGAGCCACCACCAGGGCCTCGCTGCCCGGGTAACCGCTTAGCACCGGTTTATACGTCCGCCAATCTTGCCCATCAAACCACGTCACCAACCCGCCAGTTTCGTTTGGGATGGAAGTGCAGATCCAATAATTGCCCGCCGAAAGCTCCGCCACGTCTTGCACGGTGTTATACGGCAGCGGCGAGTTGCTGGTGCGGTAATAGCGCCATTCCTGCCCATTCCAAAGGCTGATTCCCCCGCCCTGTGTAGAGATCCACACCTGGCCGTTAGCATCAACCAACAAGTCAGAAAAACCCCCCCAGCCCAGGTCAAAATCATCCATCGTATACTGTTCCCAGGCCTGGGCCTCCGGGTCAAATACCGATACCCCCCACAACGTGCCGAACCAGATGCGCTCGCCATTTGCAGATGGCTCAACCGCCAGCGCAAAGACGGCATTGTCCACCAATGTCTCTGCGTTAGCCGTATAAGCCGTCCATGCATCCGCCTCCAAAACCGCCGCCCCAACCTGCGTGCCAATCCACACCCGCCCGGCACCGTCAACTGCCACCGCATTGACCTGCTCGCTGAGCAAGCCAAAATCATCTCCGCGGTAAACCAACCAATCCTCACCATCATAAACAGCCAGGCCGGCAGCAGTTCCAATCCACAGCCGCTCTTGCGCATCCAGGGCCAATGCCAGCACCCGCGCATGCGGCAGCGGTGAATTGCCTGTATTGAAAACCTGCCACCGATCCAATACATCATCATCCCGGGCAGCTTCCCACAATACCAGCCCCTGCTCCGTTGCCAAAGCCATGCGTCCATCTGGCAGGGGCAGCAGATCGTAAATGGTATCACTGGGCAAGGCCGCATTGCGCGCCGTGATGCTTGACCACCCGATGCGGTTAACTGCCAGGTAAGCGTTGTTGGCAATCACCGCCAGGGTCAGCAGCCCAATCACAATGCCCCCCGCAATCATATACTTCCGAGATGGCTTGGGGAACATCGTATTCAACCAGTCCCAATAGGCCTCCTGCTCGTGGTATAGGGCATACAGCCGCCGCAGCGCGGCCGCCGCCAACAGGCACAGGGCCGGCAGCAGCACCAGGGTGTACTGCGGCCATTTCGTCGGCCAGAGCAATAAGAAGAGCAGGCTGCTCACCACCCAGGCCAACAGCCAGCGCTGGCTCCCGCGTTCGAACCACATCCCCGCCAGCGCAAACAAAAAGATCACACCATCGAAGCCAAAGTAAAAGAACACCTCGGGGTGCCAGCTATACCCATGTGAGCGCGAGATCCACAAGAATGGTTGGTACCAGGCATAACCAGCCTCCTGCACCGGCGCACTTTGCGAGTACTGAGCGTGAAATGTCACCGTTTCAGCAAACCGCTCCAACGGAGAATGCCACAAAGCCGGGTTACAAGCCAGGAAGACCAGCCCAGCACTCCCCAGGTAAAGCAGCATATCCCCCATGCGCAAGCGTTTATCCACCAACGCCACGTACAAGATCACCAATAGAATTGGAAAATAGCTGTACTTGCCAGCCGCCGTCAGGCCCAATGCTGCCGCCGAAAGCCAGAACCACCGGTCCCGTTCTTTCTGCGAGCGGCGCAGGGAAAATACCGCCAGCAAAGCCATCGCCAGGGGCAGGGCCTCCAGGTAAGCCTGTCCGGTGTACTTCACCGCCAGGGTTTGCAGCGCCAGCAGCCCGCCCGCCAGTGGATCTACCACCGCCACCAGGGCCACCGCCAGCGTGCCGAAAGCCACCGACACCAACCGGCTCGCAAGCAGCACCCCCTCCCAACTGGCCCGCGGCCCTGCCGCCAACACCACCCCCCCATAGATCAGCTTGACCAGCGGCGGGTGCTCGCTGTTTTCGGGATAATCGATCAACCCGTTCCAATCGCCAGCCCTCATCAGCTCGGCATAAGCATAGCCGGTTTGCAGATAGACGGGCTCATCATAATCCACCGGCAGTTGCCAGGCAGCCCACACGCGCAATAGCAACCCCACCGCCACCACAAGCCACACTTTTCGCTGGCGCGTCCAAAAGGACTGCTGCTTTCCCTGAACCTGAGATACTTCCATAGGAGAATCAAGCGGCTGGAATGGCCTGCTCGCGCCGGCCATTCCAGCCTCAAAAAACCTTATTTACCGCCTTGCAGTTGGATGATAGTACTCCCATAAGCTGGGATCTCTGGCAGCGGCTGGTAGGCGTCGAACCCGCCGCCGGCATTGGCCGTCAGGGCCGGCATCTCACCCTCGCCCAACAAGGCATAGGCAGTATACTTGCCCGCCAGAGTCCCCTGGCCCAATGCCAGGCTGTAATCGCTGACTGCCTTATCGCTCAGGTTGATCAGCACCAACACCACCTCCTCCTCAGATACCCGCAAGAAGGCCAGCAGCGCATTGTTCCCCGCATCCACCGGCACATACGCACCCACCCGCAGCGCAGCATGGTCATTGCGCAGGTGGATCAGCGTGCGGTACAGCGAAAGCAGAGACCCCGGATCGGCGTCTTGGGTGGCAATGTTGACCTCGGCATAGGTCCGGTTGACCGCTTGCCAGGGCCGCCCGCTGGTAAAGCCGGCTTTGTTGTCCTCGCCCGACCAGGCCAGCGGCGTACGGATCTTCTCGTCGGGCTTAGAGCCGGTCATGCCGATCTCTTCACCATAATAAATGAAAGGAGTTCCCGGTATGGTCAAGAGCACCGTGGCGGCCAGGCGCGCTTTCTCAATATCGCCCGCAAATTGGTCCATCACCCGGTTCTGATCATGGTTGGTCAAGAACGTGGCATAGCTGCCGCGCGGGAAGAGGTTGTAGCTCGAGCGGATCGCATCACGCAGCCCGCGCCCATAACCGCTGCTCACGTTATCAATGATCTGGCTTGCCAGGTCGAAGTTAAAAGCCATATCCAGTTCATCGCCCTCAACATACTTTGCCACTGCCCGGTTAGTGGTCCAGATCTCCCCAACCGTGATGGCATTCGGATTGATCGCCTTGTACTGTGGGCGAAAATTCTCCCACCAGGTGTGCGTCGCATCCGAATTCTCCTGCTTTTCGCCCTCTTCGATCAGGTGGCGCGCCGCGTCCAGCCGGAAGCCGTCTACCCCCACATCGCGCAGCCAGAAGGCCGCCACGTTCTGCATCTCGGCCGTCACCTCAGGGTTGGTGAAATTCAGGTCCGGCATCCCCGACCAAAAGATGGCATAGTAATAACCGGCAATCGTCGGATACCACACATCTTGCCCCCAGGGGCCCTTGTAACCCGGGTTCCCCTCTGCCCAAACATACCAGCCGTGCCGGGCCGATTCGGGATGATCGCGCGCTTCTTGGAACCATTCATGCTCCACCGCCGTATGGTTCAGCACCAGGTCCATGATCACGTAAATCCCGTGCGCATGGGCTTCTTCCAACAGCCGCTTGAAGTCATCCATCGTCCCATAATCCGGGTTGACGTCGTAATAATCCAGCACATCATAGCCGTGGTACGAGGGCGAGGGGTTGATCGGCATCAGCCAAATGCCGGTGACGCCCAGGTCGGTGGTCGTCTTGGGATCGCCATCGTTCAGGTAATCCATCTTCTCGATGATCCCGTTGAAGTCGCCGATCCCATCCCCGTCGCTGTCATAAAAACTGCGCACAAAGATCTGGTAAAAGACCGCATCGCTCCACCAGGGCTGGCCATCTGTGCCCTGCGGCAGCCCTTCCACCGGCTGCACCGCCTTCGGCCCAGCCGGGCTACACGCCGCAAACAACAATCCAATCACCACCAGGCTGAACCACCGGAAAATCAATTTTTTCTGCATCAGACCACCTCCATCAACCATACAAAAATTCCAATCCCTTCGCCACATCTTCCCGCCAGGCAGTGTAATTATGCCCTCCCGGGTACTCGTGATATTCCACATCATATCCGCGCGCCGCCAGCGCTGCCCGCATGCGCCGGTTGGCTGGCAGCAAAGGGTGTAAATCATACAAACCCACATCCATCCACACCTTCAGTGGCTGCTGGCACCCATGCTCCACCAGCTCAAAGACCACCGTATCATAGTCATCCAGCGTAAAAGCCCCTGATTGGCTGAGCACATGCCCAAAGATCCCCGCCATGCGCAGCCCCGTGTACAAAGCCATCAGCCCGCCCATCGAAGCCCCCAGCACACCGTAAGCCCCAGGCTGCTCAGATACATCCACCAGGTTCAGGTGTTGGCGGGCCAAAGGCAGCACCACCTCATGCAGCAGCCCAATGGTTGCTTCGCTGCAAGCATATTCAATCATGCGCGCCTGCCGCCCGTTATCCACCAGGGCCAATGCCAGCGGGCGGACGCGCCCCTGGGCAATCAACATATCCACCAGCGCAGCCAGCCTGGCGCGCCGCAAATAATCCCCCCCATCCCAAACCACCACCAGCGGCACCGCCTGCTCGGTAGCCGGGCGATAAAGATGAACATTCCGTCGCCTGCCCGCCATCAAATGTTCCGCTTCGATCACATGCCGCTCCACCTCACCCTTCAAGCGGCGCGGGGGAGACTCCCGCTGGCTGCCGGGAGTGACGTAGAAATAATGATTATATTTGCCCATCCCGTTGCTAACCCGGCGCGTGTTGAAGGGATCTTCCAGCCGCTGGTCGCCATCCATGAAGATATACTCCATGTAAGCATCCTTCGGCAGTGCCAGGCGGTAAGTCCAGACCGAAGCCGCCTCTTTGACCAGGACAGCCGGGTCGCCCTCATCCCAACCGCAGAAATCGCCAATCAAGAGCGGCGCACGCTTGCCCTCCCAAACAAAGGTCGCAAGGCGCGTATCCGCCGCATCGCCTTGTGCCTCTCCAACCACGTCGATCAACGGCGTCCCCTCAGCACGGGCACGTTCAACCAGAGCATGGCTCATCCCAGCACCACCCCGCTCAAAGGCGGCAGGTCGGTCCCGCCTTGAATATCAGGCCCGCCCAGGCCGGGCTGGCTGGCAAAGAGCAGCCGGCCTTGGGTGCTGGGCCACTTCACTGGGCGAGTCTCCTGCGCCAGGTTTAACGCCACCACCAGCTCGCCCCGCCGGTACACCAGCACATCCTCTTGGGCTGGCAGGACCTCAAACTGGCCTTCGCACAAGGCCGTGTGGCGGCGGCGTAAAGCCACCAGATCTTTATAAAAAGCCAGCAAAGCGCTGTTCTGCGCCTCTCCCCACAGCATCGGCAGGCGCGATTCTTCCGGCAAGCCGCGCCCGTCTTGGCGCACATCCCGTTCTTGCGAAAGCCCCACTTCGGTGCCGTAATATACCACCGGCGCGCCCGGCAGGGTAAACTGGCACAAAGCCGCTAGCCTCAGGCGGCGCTCATCGCCCTGTGCTGCCCACAAGAAGCGGTTCATGTCGTGATTGTCAAGGAAAGAAGGACGTGAAAAAGTCTCCGGGAAGTAAGACGCGTGGCGCGCCAGGAAGGCCCCCACCTGCCCCGCACTCCAATTCCCAAAGGCAAAGCCCTCGCGAAAAGCCTCCAGCAGGCCAAAATCCAGGCAGCCATCCAGCCCGCCCTCGAAGTTGAGCTGTGAGTCAGGCGGTTCCACCACCTCCCCAAAGGTCCAACTATCTGGACGCACCTGGCGCGTAACCCGGCGGAAAGCTGCCCAAAAGTCTGGCGCCGGGCCCACCGCATAATCCACCCGGTACCCATCCACGCCCAGCGCTAACCAATGCGCCGCAGCAGCCAACAGGTGCTGGCGCGCAGGCGCGTGGCGCAGGTTGATCTGCGGCAGTTCCCGCACCCCAAAGAAAGTCTCGTATTGGTCAGGCCAATGGGTAAATGTATACCAATCCCGATAAGGGCTGTGGGCATCCCGCCTGGCTTCTTGAAAGCTTGGGTGCCCCCATGACCAATGATTGGGCACAAAATCCAGCAGCACCCGCATTCCACGGCTATGCGCAGCATCCAATAAATGCCGCAGATCTTCCTGGCTGCCCAGGCGCGGCTCAATCGCAAAATAATCGGTCGCATCATACCCATGATGCGAAGGGCTGGGAAACACCGGCGTCAGCCACAGCACGTTCGCCCCCAGTTCGCTGATGTAATCCAGCTTCTCGCGGATGCCATCCAGCGTCCCCCCGTAAAAGCCCGCTGGCCCAGCCGGGTGCTTCCAGGCATTTCCCTGCCCCGGGAAGAAGCGGTCTACAAAGATCTGGTAAATGACTGCCTGGCGTGTCCAGGCCGGGGTTGGGTCATCGGCAATATAGCAGGCATAAAAAGCCCCCTTATCAGCCCACACTTCACCCTGGTCACCAGAATGCCCCCCACCAGCCGAAATGCGGTAACGCAAAATCGTGCCCTCTGCCTGCCCAGGCAAAGTGGCCTCAAAACGGCGCACGTAACCCCACACCAGGGTATCCCATTCCACCCCCGTCATCTGCATCGGGGTCACCTGCCCCGCCTCAGCCTGTCCACCTGCCCCAGCCGGGTCGCTGCCATCGTTGGTCCAATAGACCCAGGCCTGCTCCAGCGCATAGGCTGGCCCCACCGTCAGTGCCAGCCTGATCGGCTGACCTGGCAGCGGGTCACGCGGCTGGCGTGCCTGCAGATGCGTCACACCGGCCCGGCGAGTGCGCACCAGGTTGGTGCGCAGCTCGTCGGTAGCCAGGGTGCCGAAAACAAAATCGTTAGTGGGGGGTTGCTGTTTAGCCTTTGACGCCGCCAAGGGTCAAACCGCCTACCAGGTACTTCTGGAAATAGGTGTAGATCAGGATCACCGGGATGATGGTCATCACCGCACCCGCCGCAAAGTATCCCCACGGGATGCTTTGCGTATTCGCCAGGCTGTACATACCAACCATCAGCGTACGCCGCACATCCGGCGCCGGGATCAACACCGAAGCGAACACATACTCGCCCCAGCCGCCCATGAAGGCCAGCAGAGCCGTCACCGCCAGGGCTGGCTTGGCCATCGGCAGGCCCACCAGCAAGAAGGACTGGATCGGGCCACAGCCGTCAATCATGGCTGCTTCCTCAATTTCGATCGGGATGGTATCAAAGTAGCCCTTCATCAGCCAGGTTGTGAATACCAGGTTGCCAATCGTATACGCCAGGATCAGCCCCCAGTGGCTGGCATACAGCTTGAAGGCAGTTAACAACTGCGCCACCGGCACCAGCGAGAGGATGCCCGGGAAAGCCTGGATCGCCAGCAGCAGCACCAGGCCAAATTCACGCCCATAGAAGCGGAAACGTGAAAAAGCAAAAGCCGCCGAGGTGGCAATCAGCAAGCAGGCCACCGTGGTGAAACCCGCCACAAACAGGCTGTTGCGCATCCATGTCAAGAAGGGATACGGCGTGCCCGAAAGCATCAGTTGGTAATTCTCAAACGTCCATTCGGTGGGAATGAACATACCCAACAGGTTGAGGGTATACAGGCGGCTGCCTACCCGTCCAGATGCCAGGATCACAAACCAGATCGGGTAGAGGGCAAAGATCGTCATCAAGCCCAAGAAGACATATTGTAAAGCCAGTACGAGGGGTCTCGGTTTGCGGCTCATTCGTAGGCTCCTTGCGTGATACGGCTAATGCGCATGCTGTAAAGCGTGGCGATGAACAAGAAAATGAAGATGATCACCGCGAAGGCACCCGCCTTGGCGTATGCGTTGTATTGGAACACTTGCTTATACGCGTAGACCATCACCAGCTCGGTGGCCCCAGGCACGCCTGCCCCCTGAGAAGGCCCGCCCCCTGTCATGGCCCACACGGTACCAAACATCTGGAAGCCGCCGCCGCCAATCGCACTCAACACGATCGCCGGCATCACCGAGGGACGCAGCAGCGGCAGGGTGATATTGACCAACTGCTGCCAGTAGGTAGCCCCATCCACATCCGCAGCTTCGTATTGGTCGGCGGGGATGGACTGCAAAGCGCCCAAGATGATATTGAAGCAGAAGGGGAAAGAGAACCACAGGTTCACCAGGATGATCGCCGCCAGGGCATAATTGCCATTGGCCAACCAGGGCGTGCCCTCTCCGCCAAAGGCGCGGATGATCTGGTTAATGGTGCCTTGCTCACGGAAGAAGAACTGCCAGATCAGCGACATGATAATGAACATCGTCGAGGCCGCCCAGGGGATGATCATGATCGCCCGGAAAAATGTACGGCCTTTAATATGATCGCCGTTCAACACCAAGGCCAAGAGCAGGCCAAAAATATAGTTCAACGGCACGGTAATGATCACAAATAACAATGTCCGGAAAACAACCACGAAAAAGTCGCTGCTCGCCTCCAGCGTCTTCATCGCCGTACCCACATCCAGGATCCATGCCAGCAAAATGACTGCCGCCAGCCCCCCCAGCCATATCCAGAACGAGGAAACCGGCCGCGTCACCTGCCGGTCAAGGTGTTTATTCACCTGCCCGGCGATGATCAAGGGTGCAATCAGCAGCACCAGCTTGAACAGAGCCAACATGCCTTCCCCGGTGAAGAGTTTACCAATCAAGCTGTCATAATTGGCAAATATCGGGTCCTGCAGCACGTATGGCTGGCCCATGCCTGCATCCGAGCGGAACATTGGCCAGCAACCCGGCTCAATCACCGAAGTCAAAAAAACCGTGCAATCAGGGTTCGGGTGGTATTGGTTACGGTTGGTGAACGAGATATAGACGTTATAGATGATGGGGTAAATATTGAGCGCCAGGATGCCGAGCAGCGTTGGCCCAATAAAGGCCAAGATGGTCAGCGCTTTGCGTCGCCCAGACCAAGAAACCATAAGAACCTCCCATTGGATGCGCCCTGGCGAGATGATCAGCCAAGGCACAGATCGGCAAGCTCACTGCCAAAAAAAGAACGGGGAGGGCAAAAGCCTGCCCTCCCCGTTTTCAACACAGGATTACTTCATTCCCGCGATGGCTTCGTCAGCCGCAGCCTGAGCCGCAGCCAGCGCTTCCGCCGGGGTCTGTGCGCCGGTCCAGATGGCATTGGTCATATCGCCAACCGGGCCCCACTGGGCGCCAGCGTAGGGGGTGTTGGCCATCGGGACGCCCAGGTTCAGGGAGGCGCCGAAGCCAGCCACGGTCGCCATGGCCTGGATCTCAGCGTCCAGCAGGGCGGCGGTGTTGGCCGGGATGGTCTTGTTGGCCAAAGCCACAGACTTGGAGTTTTCAGCATTGGTGAAGAACTTGATGATGTCCAGCGCAACGGCTGCCGTGCCGCGATCCACCGCATTGCGGGAGATCATCAGGGTCTTGATGCCCACGAAGGGGCTGCCCATCGGCAGGATACCGTAGTCAATGCCAGCCGCTTCCAGGTCGGCAATGGCCCACGGGCCAGTCCACCAGGCAGCCGCATTGCCTTCCACCAGCATGGTCTTGCAGATTTCATGGCTGGTTTCGGCTGGGGCAACTTCGTGGAACTTGACGATCCACTCAGCCGCAGCCTGTGCTTCGGCAGAGTTCAAGTACGCGGTGCCAGCATCATCGATGTAGGTGGGCACGCCGTGACCAAAGTACACCGGGGCCACGTGGTATGCATCCGCATTGCCCAGACCCTGGTTGCAGATCAAGTACTTGCCAGGATTGGCCGCTGCAAAGGCTTCGGCCTTCGCCAGCAGGTCACCAAAGTTCGCCGGGTCAGCCGGGAAGTCAGTTGCGCTCGCCAGGGCCTTGTTGTAAACAAGGGCGATGCCTTCCTGCGATTCGGGCAGTGCCCAAATCTTGCCCTGCCAGACCACGCCAGCTACCGCGGCGGGCTCGTAGGTGCTGCTCAAGAAAGCCTGGTCCACACCCAGGGTGCCCAGGTCAACGATATTGCCAACCAGAGCCTGGCTGCCGATCTGATCGTTAGCCCAACCGATGATGTCGGGGCCTTCGCCAGCCGGGATGGCGACCTTCAAAGCGTCCGACACATTGTCGGGCTTGGTCAGGTCAATCGTCACATTGGGGTTCGCTGCCATGTAGGCGTCAAAGACAGCCTGGATGGCGGTCAGGTACGCGCCATCCCACTGATGCCAGACGGTGATGGTCACGGGTTCTGCGGGCGCTTCGGTAGCCACAACCGGGGCCTCGGTGGCCTTGGGCGTGCAAGCCACCAACAGCATCGAAGCGATCACCAGAACACTTAATATACTCCAAAACTTCTTCATTTCTCTCTCCTTAGGATTGAAAGTTTTACTTCGCCGGGACGCCGGCGAACTTCACACTGAATTTTGAACGGTTATGAATTGGCCTTTAGCTTGTTCGCATCACCTCCTCATCAATCATCTCACAGGGCTCACAGGAACAGCCTCTGATACCCATTATAACAGAATAGATGAAGCGGATTAAGCACCGCTTGCCAACCGCTTACCCCTTCACGCTCCCCAGCGTCAGGCCCGAGATGAGCCACTTGGAAGAGTACAGGAACAGGGCCATCACCGGGATCGCGATCAAAACTGAAGCCGCCGAGAACTTGCCCCACGAAACCGTAAAGTCTGAGGCATAAGTAAACACGCCCAACGGCCAGGTATACAAAGAATCTTTCTGCAGCACCACACGGGCCACCAGGTATTCGCTCCACCCCCCCATAAAGCTGAACAAGAAGGCAATTGCCAGGGCCGGGGTAGAAAGCGGCAGCATGATCTTGGTGAACACGGTCAGACGCGAAGCCCCATCAATCAGGGCTGCCTCTTCCAGGTCCACCGGAATGGTTTCGTAATAGCCTTTCAGCGTCCAGATGGTCAACGGCACCGATGAAACCGCATAGGCAATGATCAGGCCCAGGTATGAGTTGATCATCTTCATCTTTGCCAGCATAATAAAGAGTGGCAAAAGCAGCATGCCCGCCGGGATCATCTGCGTCGTCAGCAAGAAGACCAACCCCGCCGAACGTCCTGGAAATTTGAAGCGCGCAAAGGCGTATGCACTCACCGCCGCCAGCACCACCGCCACGATCGAAGTCACCGACACAACCGAGATCGAGTTCCACAGCCACAGGAAGAAATCTGAATCGCGGCCCCGTTCCGGCTCTCCAAACAACACCGCCCGGTAATTATCCAGCGAAGCGTTCTCCGGGATGATCGCCAGGCTGGTGGTCAGCAAGGTATCATTCGGGCGCAGAGAAATCGTGATTACGCGCAGCACCGGGTACACGGCAATAATGCAGGCCGCGATCAGCGCCAGGTGGATCATAATGGTCTTAAAGGGGCTGTCTCCCCGCCCGCGGTGGAAGAAACGCTGCAGAAAGCTGTCCTCGGATTTTACGGTTGGCACGCCTGAAGTAGATGTTGTTGCAGTCATAATCTCGCTCCTAATCTCTCGTAACAACGATCGCAATCTCGATCCATTATCGTAACGATTTCCGTCGTTACTCCGTGGCGCCCTTCAGGCCGCCCGTGATGCGCATGTAGAACAGCGTAAAGACAAATAAAACAATGAAGATCACCAGGGCAAACATCGCCGTGAACCCATAGCGGTAGAAAGAGAATGCCGCTTTATACATCGAAGAAACCAGGATATCCGTTTTCTCCTGCGGGCCGCCCTGCGTGATCAGGTAAATGACATCAAA
>CAZWFQ010000021.1:6514-8685 GCA_964633225.1 uncultured Anaerolineaceae bacterium | reverse complement strand
ACAAAATTATGGATGTTCCCCAAGATGATGTTGAACATGCCGTACTTGCTGTCGAACTCATTCCGCAAAGCCATGGCCGCAATAGTAGTTGGGATGGCCCATGGGAAGACCAACAACGTACGGTACAGGCCCTGCACCTTCATCGGCCGGTTCAACAGCAGGGCCAACCCCATCCCACCGCTGACATGAAAGACCACATTGATCCCCGTCCATAAGATCGTACGCGCAAACACTTCAAAAAACTTGGCATCTTTGGCCACGTTGCCGGTAAACAGGGTCACCAGGTTTTCCCAACCATACTGTAGACCATACGAAGCATTCTTGGTCGCCTGGGTTCCCAGCGAGGCGTTGGAAAAAGCCAGGCGGATCTCGTACAAGAAAGGATAAACAATCAAAAATAGCATCCCAACCACAGCCGGCAAGATCAAAAGGTAAGCCAATCCCAGGCGGCTGTGACGCGGCTCGCTCAGCGCGTGGATCAGCCCAAACAGCCCCAGGATCACCAAAACCACAATCCCACCCGCCGCCATCGTGGCCCCTTCGCTCTCTACCATCTGAGAATTGACCAGCCCGGTCTTCAACGACTCAAACAATGTCCCCGGCGACCGGAAGAACGTCCCCAGGGCCCCCTCGCCCAGCCGCACCAGATCGGTCAGTTCCAAGAACACCACCAGCAGCATCAACGCCACAAAAGCCAACACCGCCTGCACAAAGCGGATCACCACTGCGTTGGTCACGTTACCTGGCTTACGGAAGAAGATCTGGTAAAAATAAATCTCAATCACCGCCAGGAACACCAGCACAGCCAGAACAAAACCACCAATCTGCTTGATGCTATCAATGATGATCTCGGCATTCAAGCTGATGCCATCCGTGTACGGGGCAATCCAACTGCGCAGTAAGAAAAATACTGCCAACCCCACCACCACCCACAGACCCGCTGGCAAGTAACGACGCAACGTTGAGGTGTTATCCATAGTGTGCCACTCCTTAGGTACAGCCGTGATCCCTGGCGATTAACTTCACAGCTAATTATATACGATAAGTAGAAGACGGGGGGCAGAAGCCGCCCCCCCGTCTTGAGGATTACAGGCGACTAGTCATAACGACCAGTCAGGTGGACTACTCCAGAGTGGCCATGCACTCGTCGGCAGCCGCCTGGGCAGCAGCAGCAGCATCCGCAGGGGTCACGGTGCCGGCGTTCACGCCTTCCAGGTTGGGGCGCCAGGCGTCCCACGCGCAGCGCATCGAGGCAGCCGCAGGCTGGCCAAGACCATTGGCCAGGGCAGCCATCGAGCCAGACAGGATCGGATCGCTGGCGATCAGGGGATTCTCAGACACAGAGATCATCGAAGGCAGGCGAGACTGGCCTTCCAGCCAGCGGGTCTGAACTTCAGCCGAGGTCATGAAGGTGAGGAATTTGATCACAGCTTCCTTCTTGGCGGGGTTATCGAGCACCGCATTAGAAACCATGAAGTACTTGCCACCGGTCATTTCGGTGTAGGGGTTACCATTGATGGTCGGGACCGGGGCGGTGCCCAGGTTCTCGCCCAGAGCGGTGGTGTAATCACCCAGCGACCAGTCGCCATTGATGATCATGGCGGTGGTGCCTTCTTTGAAGCCAGTGTCAGCGCAAGCGTAATCGCATTCCGCGGGGACGATACCATCGGTCTTCAGAGAAGCAACGAAGGTCAGGTAGTCGATGAAGGCCTGGTTATCGAACTGCGGTTTGTCGTCCGCATCCAGAGGCCAGCCACCGAAAGCGCCGTAGAAGCCAGCGCCCCAGTAGGGCTCATTCAAGTTGTAGGCAAAGCCCTGAACGCCGTCTTTGGTCAGGTCTTTGGCCATGGTGATGAGTTCTTCAAAGGTCGCAGGCGGCTCAGCAACAAGGCTCTTGTTGTAGAGCAGCATCAGATGGTTACCGTAGTTGTCGGGCAGGCCCCACTTGGTGCCGCCAACCACTGCGTTGCCCAAAGCGCCTTCGTAGAACTGATCCAGGAAAGCCTGGTCGAAGAGATCGGTCATCGGGGCAATGATCTGCAGAACGCTGAACGGACCGGCGAAGTCGTTCGGGACGCGCACGATTTCGGGGGCCGATTCGGCCAACGAGGCGGTCTGGAACTGGTCGCGCAGGGCTTCGTTCTCATAGTGCGTGCGCTCAACGATGATAT
>CAZWFQ010000021.1:2127-6414 GCA_964633225.1 uncultured Anaerolineaceae bacterium | reverse complement strand
CCGTGGCGGTGGCAGCCGGCGAGCAGGCAGCCAGGACCATGGTAGCTAACAAGACGAATGTCAGCACGGTCCAAATTTTCTTAATCATATTCTTTCTCCTTTTTCCTTAACTTGGTTAGATTGGTCGAGCTCTTGGCTCTTTTGGCAATAAACCGGGCAATAAGCCTGGCCTATCAACCACTTACAACAATTTTGGGCGTATGGGTTCCTTTGGGCGATTGGTTGTTCTCCTCCTTTCAGGAAAAACTCACCCCTCAACCATCTGGTCGAGGACTACATTGATTGATTGTACAATCGCCCCCATACTGGATGACCTCCGGCCAAGCACGGCCGAGTTGATCCGTACCGCCTGGGCCGCTGATCGCAAGCTGCGCTCCCGCACTGTTTTTCGAATGGGCTCCAGAAGCAGATCACCCATCTGCGAGATCCCGCCACCTACCACCACCATACTGGGGTTGAACAGGTTGACCAGGCTCGCCACAGCTACCCCCAGATGAAAGCCCGCTTCCGTCACAATCTGCTGGGCCACCAGGTCGCCCATGCGGGCAGCCGAGGCCACATCACGCGCCGTGATGCGCTCTACGTCAATCGTCGAAAGCTGCGTGCGGCGTCCCAAACGCACTGCCTCACGCGCCTTGCGGGCAATCGCATTTCCGCCCGCCATCGCTTCCAGGCAGCCATGGTTTCCGCAGCTGCACAGTGGGCCGTTCTCTTGAATAGTAATATGGCCGATCTCTCCGGCCGATCCGGTAGCGCCGCGGTAGATATGCCCATCAATCAACAGGCCCGCCCCCACCCCGCTGCCCACCTTCAGGTAAGCCAGGTTGTGTTCATTGCGCCCGGCCCCATAGGCCCACTCGCCAAGGGCGCCCAATTCGGCGTCGTTACCCAGCGAAACAGGCCGCTGCCAGCGCTGCTGCAGCTCAGAGCGGATGGGATACCCATCCCAACCCGGCATAATCGGCGGCGCGCTGACCATCCCTGCCTGCAAGTCCACCGGGCCCGGCACGCCGATCCCGATCGTCATCACGTCTCGCAGGCTCAGCCCCGCCCGCTGCAACAGGTTGCCCAACTGGGCATCCACCTCGGGCACACACACCTTCGGGCCAGCCGCCACGTCAAAAGGCACTTCCAGCTCTTGCAGCACGTGTGCCGAAAAATCCGTCACCACCAAACCCAGGTGCGTCGCCCCCATATCAATCCCCGCCACAAAACCCCGTCGCGGATTGATCTCTAACATGATCGGACGCCGCCCGCCCGTTGCCGGGCCATCTTCGGCCTCGCTCACCAGCCCATCCTGCACCAGCGTATCCACGATCGTCGAGACCGCCGAACGGGTCAGATCCATCTGGCGCGCCAACTCTGCCCGCGAAATGCCGCCAGGCGAGAAACGGATCATATCCAAAATAACCCGTTTGTTCAGGTTTTTGACAACGCCAATTCGAAGGGGGGTGGTGGGTGTATCCAAGGGACTATCTCAACACTACTTAGCCTGCACAATGGCTGAAATTTTAGCAAACATTTCATGGTTTGTCAAGTTAATTGACACAATACCTGCAATTGTTAATGTAACGAACAAAGGTTTCTTTTCGCCAACCAGTATCGTTAACCGCGCGTTTCAAGCAGATTAGCGGTTATAATCTACTCATGCAGCACCACCATCCCATCTCCGGCGTTTATGCCGCCGCTGTTACCCCCCTGGATTCACACTTCACGCCCACTCCTGAAGCCTTCTCGGGGCTGCTTTCTTTTCTCGCACAGCGCGGCTGCCATGGCGCCCTGCTCTTGGGCACCACAGGCGAAGGCCCCTCCTTCTCCGCCGCCGAGCGTATCAAGATCTTCCAGGCCGCCAGCCAGGCCCGTCACGGGCTGCCAGGTTTCCGCCTCTTAGCTGGCACCGGCACCCCCAGCCTGGATGAAACCATCGCCATCACCCGCTTTGCCTTTGACCTGGGCTTTGATGGCGTGGTGGTCCTGCCGCCCTACTACTTCCGCAAAGTATCGGATGACGGGCTGTTCGAGTGGTTCAGCCAGGTCCTGCGCCGCGCCGTTCCCTCCGGCGGGGCCCTGATGGCCTACCATATCCCCCCCATCACCGGCGTGGGCTTCTCGCTCGACCTGTTGGCCCGCCTGCTAGAAACCTTCCCCGGCCGTTTTGTGGGCGTCAAAGATTCATCCAATGATCCTGAGCACGCCCGCCTCCTGGGCCAGCGCTTCGGCAAAGATCTCATCGTCCTCAACGGCAACGACCGCTTATTTAGCTCGGCCCTCCAGGCCCAGGCCTCCGGCTGCATCACCGCCGTAGCCAACCTGCGTTCGCCCGACCTGCGCCAGGTTTGGGATTCTTACCAGGCTGGTGCATCCAACCAGGCCGCCCAGGCCCGCCTGGATGCCGTCCGCACTGTCTTAGAGCGCTACCAGCCCTTCCCCCCCCTCATTAAATCCCTCCTGGCGCAAGAGCACGGCCTGCCCTATTGGGCCGTCCGCCCGCCCCTGCTGCCGGTTGCTCATTCCACGCTCAACACCGTTCTCGACGAGCTCTCGGCTGCGCTCCAGCCCTTTGCCGCCTGATCGCCAATGCGGCGTGATTGCCAACGCCCCATGTCCTCCACCCCACCCCGCAACCGCCTGCTTCCCATCACCCTGCTCATCCTGGGCCTGGCGTTGCTGGTTTTCACCATCACGCTGGTCAATTTCATTACCGCTGTCCGTCCAGAACCATCTCCCACCCCCCTGCCGCCCAGCGCAACCGTAACCCCCTCGCCAACCATCACCCCCACCCCCACCGCCACCCAAACCGTCACCCCGCGCCCCACCTGGACCTTCCGCCCCTCTGAAACCCCCACCAACACCGCCACCATTACGCCCACCAGCACCCAAACCCCCGTCCCCACCCTACCCGTCACTACACCTTTCAAAGAAAATTACCGCTACCGCATCTATGCCTCTTGGGGAGCAGAAGATGCCGCCCGCCTCATTGCCCTGCTCGAATCCAAAGCCGCCACCACCCGCACCGCCGAGTGGTACCGGGCCCTGTACCTGGCCCAACAAGAGGCCCTCTTGCGCTATCCCCTGGTGCTTGAGGCTGAACAGTGGCGCTGGGGCATGGCCTATGCCCTGGCCTGCCTGAATGACCCCGCCGCCCCCAGCGCCTATGCCGCCTTCATCAACCAGGCCCTCCTGGCAGGCCAAGTGCGCGTAGACGATCTGCCCGCCTGGTTCAGCCAATACGAAACCCGCCTCCAGCTCAACGTCTACAAAATGCCTTCCCTGCCCGGTGAGCTGAGCCGCCGTCTCATCGAGATCACCGGCGCTGGCAGTGCTTACCTGTGGGTGCGCGAATCGCCCACCGGTGTGCAGGTCTACCCGCTGACCGGCGATTTCGACTTCGAGAACATGCCCCAAACGGCTTATTTCTTGAGCGACCTGACCGGCGACGGGCTTGAAGACCTGGTGCTCTACCGCCAGGATGCCCCCGGGGTCACCACCTTCTCCCCGCCCCACATCTTTGACCTGGCCCCCATCCCCCCGCTGGAACTGCCCGCAGCCGCCCAGGTCCCGTTCGACTTTGGCACCGGCTTCGAGATCAGCCTGGCCCCCCTGCCCAACGCCAGCGGCGGCAGCGATTTGCAAGTCACCGCCCTCCTCTCCCCGGCTTGCCCGGTGCATGCCGCCCAGGTCTACCACTGGGACGGCGCCCGCTTCACCGCCGGCCCCTTCCAATACACCCTCCACCCCATCCCGGGCTTGCACGCATATTGCGAGACCATCATCGACCATGCCGCCCTGCGCTGGGGACCCCAGGCCGCCCTCTCATTGGCTGAGCCGCTGCTCGAGCTGTGGCCGCCAGAGCTGGATACAGACGGACGCCCCTACCCCGCCGACGCCCTGGATGCCTGGCGCTTCCGCCTGGGCGTGTACCACGCCACCCTGGGCAACCAGGCCGAAGCCCAGCGTTACCTATCGCAGATCACCACCGCCCCTGTTATCCCCGCCAGCTCTTGGATCGCCCCCGCCCAGGCCTTTCTCGATCGCTACACCGGCCCCGCTGACCTCTACCGCGCCTGCCAGGCTGCCCCCTTCTGCAACCTGCGCAGTGCCCTGCCAACCCTGGTTGCTGCCAGCCAGGCAAACGACCCGTCTCAGGCCCTGGCCTACCTGGTACAGGCCGGGGTCAGCACCCGCGCCAGCGGTTATTTCGACTTCAACCGCGATGGGCAGGTCGAGCGTTGGCTCACCGTACAGCCTCTCCCCAATCAAAAACTGGAATTTTGGATCCTGGCCCCC
>CAZWFQ010000021.1:0-2027 GCA_964633225.1 uncultured Anaerolineaceae bacterium | reverse complement strand
CCCCGCTTTGCCAGCGACTGCGTCTCCTTCGCCGTTTGCGACCTGTTCCATTACACACTCGGCCTGTCTTACGAGCTGACCGGCGAGAGCGACGCAGCCCGCGACAGCTACCTCACCCTCTGGCGCTATCACCGCGCCAGCCCCTACACCATCATGGTGCGCCAAAAGATGGAAGTGCTGCCTGCCCTGCCCACGCGTACCCCCACCCGCACCGCCACGCGCACCATCACCGCCACCATCGACCCCAACATCACGCCCAGCCCCACGCTGACGCGCACCGTCACGCCCACGCATGACCCCAACGCCACCGAAACCCTCACCCCCACGGTGACCTCTACATCCTCCTCAGCCTACCCGTGATCTAAAAGTGCCGCTGAGCCTGCAATGACATTTCCCTATCCCCCCACCACCTGGCGGCTGATCCAAACCCCGCCCGCCTCCGGCGCCTGGAACATGGCTGTCGACGAAGCCATCCTGGCCGCCATCGGGCGCGGCGAAGTGCCGCCCACCCTGCGCCTGTACGCCTGGGACCCGCCCTGTCTCTCCCTGGGCTATGCGCAGCCCGCCGCCGACGTTGACCTGCCCGCCCTGCAAGCCCGCGGCTGGCATCTCGTCCGCCGCCCCACCGGCGGGCGTGCTATCCTGCACACCGATGAGCTCACCTATTCCATCTGCGGCCCCCTCACCGAGCCCCGCCTGGCCGGCAGCGTCATCGAAAGCTACCGCTGCCTATCCGCCGCCCTGCTGGCTGCCCTGCAGCGCCTGGGCCTCCCGGCCCAATCCCAGGCCGCGCCCGCCGCGCCTGGCCCTGATGGCAAAGGCCCCGTTTGCTTTGAAACACCCTCTAATTATGAGATCACCGTCCACGGCAAAAAGCTGGTCGGCAGCGCCCAGGCCCGCCGCCGCGAAGGCGTCCTCCAGCATGGCTCCTTCCCCCTCACCGGCGACCTGCGCCGCATCACCCAGGTTCTCGCCTTCCCAGATCCTGCTGCCCGCAGCACCGCCGCCCAACGCCTGCTGGGGCGCGCCACCACCGCCCAATCCGTGCTCGGCCGCGCCCCCGCCTGGCAAGAAGCCGCCCAGGCCTTCATTGCTGCCTTTCAAGAAACCCTCAGCCTGGCCCTCTTGCCCTCCGCACTGACCCCCATTGAGCAAGCAGAAGCCGCCCGCCTGGTGAGCGAAAAATTCGCCCACCCCGCCTGGACCGAGCGGATTTAGCCGCAAATTAAAAAGCAAATCGAGCAGCGGTGTAACGCTGCTCGATTTGCTTAATCACTTCTACGGAACCTGCGTCGGCTGCACAAACGTCGGCTGGACGAAGATCACGTCCTCAAAACCCAGCGTATCCAACAGCCGTTCCATGTAAATTTCTGCGTTCAGCCGGGCCTGCTCCAAGATGCCGTCTTCAATCGCCGCCTGTTCAATGGCATCTTCAGCCGCCTGGCGGGCCGTCGTTTCCAGGTTAACATCCCCATGCGTCAGCAGACCCGTATCCCGGTCATAGACGTATGATTTTTCGTTGTTCAGCGTGGCAACGAAGATCTCGGTCTGCGGCAGGCGCACGTACAAGATGCCCCCTTCCACCCACATATCCTGCGGGCCCAACTTCTGCAGGTCGATCCCCGCAATCACCTCACCGTGTGCCACGAACAGCAAGCGGTCGCCGAACAAAGGCCCAAACACGCCCTGCCCCGTCTCAGCGGTGACCACCTTCTCAATCGAATACTGGATCGTCTCCAGGCGCGCCAGGCTGCGCACCTGGTAGATGATCGTCACCGGGTCTGGGATGACCGTAGGGGTAGGATTGAGCGCCGAAGCCACCTGCGTCCCCAGGTTGCTGGTCATATCATTGACCGGCTGAAAGACCTCCCGCGCCTGGTCCATGCTTTCGCGCACCGCAAACACCACCCCCAGTGCGCCCAGCGCCACGATCAGCAGCACGCCGATCACCAATGCCCACGAGCGAAGATTATTATCATTTGTCATAATTTCGTATTATACTTGAAATTGATGCCAATCGGCCTGCT
>CAZWFQ010000020.1:47129-55127 GCA_964633225.1 uncultured Anaerolineaceae bacterium | reverse complement strand
AAGGTATTCAAGCTGATTGGATTGGACCCAGATGTGGCGCGTGAGCGCTTTGGGCACATCCTGGATGCTTTTGAATATGGTACGCCGCCGCACGGTGGGATTGCCCCTGGTGTTGACCGCATCTGCATGATCCTGGCGGACGAGGCTAATATCCGAGAGGTGATCGCCTTCCCCAAGAACCAGAATGCGCGCGACCTGATGGGTGGTGCGCCTTCGCCGGCTGAGCCAAAACAGCTTAAAGAGCTGCATATCAAATTGGACGTTTAGCGCTTAGATTATAAGCAGGAGAGATGACGATGACCCCGATCATTCGAGTTGAACAAATTGCCGATTATGTCGGCCAGGAAGTTACGGTGAGAGGTTGGGTTTACAACCGTACGGATAAGGGCAAGCTGGTTTTCTTGCTGGTGCGGGATGGCAGTGGTTTTGTGCAGTGCGTGGCCTTCAAGGGCGATCTGGAGCCTGGTTTGTTTGATCAGATCGTGCGCCTGCCACAGGAGTCTTCGGTGGTGGTGACTGGGCCAGTGCGTGCCGACCAGCGCGCCCCGGGCATTCCGGGTGGCTTTGAAGTGGGCGTGAAGCAAATCGAAATTGTGCAAGGTGCTGATGAGGATTATCCCATGGCCCTCAAAGAGCATGGGGTGGATTTTGCGCTGGATAACCGGCACTTATGGCTGCGGATGCCCAGCCAGTGGGCCGTCTTGCGGGTGCGGGCAACTGTGATCAGCGCGATCCGCGAGTGGTTAGATACGCATGGCTTCATTGGCATGGATACGCCCATCTTGACACCGGCGGCTTGCGAAGGAACGACCACGCTCTTTGAGACCCCTTACTTTGACGAGGGCAAGGCTTACCTGGCACAGAGCGGGCAGCTTTATAACGAGGCGAACATCTTTTCGTTCGGTAAGGTGTATTGCTTTGGGCCAACTTTCAGGGCTGAGAAATCGAAGACGCGCCGTCACCTGACTGAGTTTTGGATGGTGGAGCCGGAGATGGCTTTTTGCGATCTGGACCAGTTGATGGAGGTGGAAGAGCAGTTTGTCGGTCACATCGTCCAGCGTGTGTTGAAAGAGCGTACCCCTGAGCTGATATCATTGGGCCGCGACCTGAGCAAGCTGGAGAAGATTACGCCGCCTTTCCCGCGCATCTCTTATGATGAAGCTGTGACAATGATCGATCAAATGCGGGCCGAGACGGACGACCCCGAACAGAAAGAATTGCTCAAGATCGAATGGGGTATGGATTTTGGCGCACCGCATGAGACGGCACTGACTAACCGCTTTGAAAAACCGGTCTTTGTGTATGGTTATCCGACCCAGGTAAAGGCGTTCTATATGGAGCCCTGGCCCGGCCGGCCTGAGGTGTGCAAGAGCGTTGATCTGTTGGCGCCGGAAGGCTATGGCGAGATCACCGGTGGTAGCGAGCGTATTTCGAGCCATGATCTGCTGATCGAGCGGCTGGATCAGCACAAGCTGCCGCACGAAGCGTTTAAGTGGTATCTGGACCTGCGCCGTTTCGGCAGCGTTCCGCATAGCGGTTTTGGTATGGGTGTGGAGCGGACGGTCTCATGGATGTGCGGCATCGAACATATCCGGGAGGCCATTTCCTTCCCGCGCACGATCAAGCGGGTATACCCGTAGTGAAGGAGAAAGAGAGCGAGCAGTGGAATTGCTCGCTCTCTTTTTCATGCCAATATGAAACAATACGAAGCTCTAATCTTGAAATATCTACTCACCCCCTTGTTTTTGTGGTATAAGATAGGTACCCTACTGTGAGCGTGTTGCCGCTACGCGGTCCTGAGCCAACACCCACTCTATGGGGTCCGATCTTACGAGAGTGACGCGATAGGCTAGAGCCAAGGCGGAGCTTCCGGGGAGGACCCTAACCTGCGAAGGCAGGTTCAGAACCTTGCTGCACACGTCACGGTGGGGTTTTACTTATCAACTGTACCCAGAACAAGAGCGAGGCGGTGCACCAGCACTGCCTCGCTCTTGTTCTGGGAGGGTGGCCCTTTTGTTTAGGGGAAGAGCCTTCTTGCTTTGGCCTCAGCTACGGCATCGGGGCGGTAGCGGTACAGGCGAGCAGGGCGCCCCTCGCCAACATGCATTTTGTCAGTGGGTTCGATGATATTGGCTTCTAAGATGCGGCGGCGAAAATTGCGCTTATCCAGCTTTTCGTTCAAAATGATCTCGTAAGTAGATTGGATCTCGGTCAGGGTGAATTCGTCTGGCAAGAGCTCGAAGCCTACAGCACTGTATTCGAGTTTGTAGCGTAAGCGGCGCAGGGCATAACTGGCAATCTCGGCATGGTCAAAAGCCAGGGTGGGCAAATGATCGACCGGGTACCAGGCGGCGCGTGATGCATCGCTGCCGCCTCGATCTTGGAATGGAACACTGGAGGGGGTGAGGGCAAAATAAGCTACACTGACCACACGGTCGCGTGGGTCGCGGAGGGGATCGCCGTATGTGTAAAGCTGTTCGAGATAGGCTGTGCTGATGCCGGTTTCTTCATATAATTCTCGATGGGCAGCGTCTTCCAGCGATTCGTCTACATGAACGAAGCCACCAGGCAAGGCCCACATGCCAGCATATGGTTCGCCGCGGCGTTGGATGAGCATGACTTGCAGTTGTTCTTCACGCAGGGTGAAGACCACGATGTCTACCGTCAGGGCAGGCCGGGGGTATTCGTAAGTGTAGTTTCCCATATTTGGTGTTGGGGCTGTCTGAAAAAACCTTTTCAGACAGCCCCTGGTTTTATTTTAGACCGGGGTACTTGGCAGGCCAATCTGGCGGCGGTGCCGGCAGGCGGTCTTTATCGCGTTCATACAGGTGGTTCAGCTCTTTGATGCTGCGCCGTAAGTCTGGGTTGAAAGCGCCTTCGGGCATGCGCCACTGCCAGTTTCCGCTGGGGTTCCCGGGGTAATTCATGCGGGCTGTGTTATCAAGATTGAGAAAATCTTGCATAGGGGCCAGGCCAAAGACAGCGGTTGATGACCATACAGCCCGGATCAGGTCCCAGGCTACGCCCATTCCGTCTCGGTTAAGGTAGCGGCGATAGAACTGCTTTTCCGGCTCTGCCACGCGCTCATACCAGCCGCGGGCGGTGTCGTTGTCATGAGTGCCGGTATAGACCACGCAGTTGACCGGGTAGTTGTGCGGCAAGAAGGGATCATACGGCCCACTACCGAAGGCAAATTGCAAGATCTTCATGCCGGGCAGCTCAAAGCTGTCGCGCAGGTCTACAACATCGGGGGTGATGACACCCAGGTCTTCGGCAATGATGGGGAGATCGCCCAGGGCGGCGCGCATGGCTTTGAAGAAAGCTTTTCCGGGCCCGCGCACCCAACGGCCCTTTTCGGCGGTCTTGGCATTACCTTTTACTTCCCAATAACCGGCAAAGCCGCGGAAATGGTCGATGCGCAGGATATCTACCAGAGTTAAGGTACCGCGGATGCGTTCGATCCACCAGGCGTAGCCGGTGGAAGCATGCACATCCCAGCGGTATAGGGGGTTGCCCCACAGTTGGCCGGTGGGCGAGAAATAATCTGGGGGTACGCCAGCCACTACGGTGGGCTTGCCTTCGTCATTCATAAAGAATAAGCCGGGATTGGCCCAGACATCGGCACTATCGTGGGCGACGAAGATGGGGATGTCGCCGATGATTTTGATCCCAAGCTGTGCAGCGTGCAGGCGCAGCTTGCCCCATTGAGAGAAGAAGAGGAACTGGCGGAAAATCTGTTTCTGGATCGTTGAGGCGTATTTGACGCGTGCCTTCTCCAGGGCTTCGGGCTGGCGATCGCGCAGGGGAGCTTCCCAGGTATGCCAGGGTGCGCCGCCATGGGCATCTTTGAGTGCCATGAAGAGGCCGAAGTCTTCCAGCCAGGCAGCTTGCTCGGCCTGGAAGGCTGCCAGGGCGGCCTTGAGCCCAGCGGGGGGGCTTTTCTTGAAACGTAAGAAGGCCTGGTCGAGAACAGAGAGCTTCCAGACAATCACGTTGCCGAAATCCACCTGATCATCAGGGAAGTGGGGGTAATCGGCAAGATCTTCGGGCTTCAGCAGCCCGTCTTCAAGCAAGACGTCGGGGCTGATGATGTAAGGATTGCCGGCGAAAGCTGAAAAGCACTGGTAAGGCGAATCGCCATAACCCGTAGGCCCCAGCGGCAGTACCTGCCATAGGCCACAACCGGTTCCAGCCAAGAAATCCAGCCAACGGTGGGCCTGAGGGCCTAAATCTCCAATGCCATATGGACTGGGTAGGCTGGTGGGATGGAGTAGGATACCGGACGAACGATTAAACTTCATGGGCTAACCTCTTGGTTTGAATATAGTCTTCACTGCGAACAATGTTGGATGGGTAATCATCGGCCTCCACATCGGTGCCAATGACTGCCCCGGCTTCGATGACATAGCCGGCTGGCACGACGCTGTTTTTGCCGATCATGGCTACCACTGGTTCAGGGCCAGCAACAATGCTGCCGACGCGGGCATTTTCCTCTATGTGGGCGCGTTTATCTACGATGGTGCGCTCGATCACGGCGCCTGCCTCAACAACCGTCTCGGTTAACAGAATGGATTCGTTAACTACTGCGCCGGCTCGAACCAGGACCCCAGGTGAAAGAATGCTGTGCACCACGCGGGCACCGGCGGCGATTTCGCAGCCATCGCAGATCATGCTGTTCTCCACCTCAGCCCCACGAGCAATCCAAACTGGAGGGCGCTCTTCAGTACGGGTGTGGATGATCCAAGAGCGGTTGTTAAGGTCGAAGGGCGGCTTATCTGCCAATTGATCCATTTGGGCTTGCCAATAGGAGCTGACCGTCCCCACGTCCACCCAGTAGCCATCATATGGGTAGGCAAATACCCGGGCGCCTTCATTAATCAGGCGTGGCAAGATATCCTTGCCAAAATCATGAGCTGAGTTGGGGCGGTCATGGTCGTCTAAAAGGGCTTTGTTCAGAACCTCGGTTTTGAACAGGTAGACGCCCATATTGGCCAGGTTCGAGGGCGGTTGAGCTGGTTTTTCCACAAAGGCGTTAACCCGTCCGTCTTCATCCATCCCCACGATGCCAAAGCGGGAGGCCTCAGCAATGGGAACCGTGATGACAGCCATTGTCAGGTCGGCATTATGAGCGACGTGGAAATCTACCATCTTGTCATAGTTCATTTCGTAGATATGGTCGCCCGAAAGGATCAAGACCAGCTCAGGGGATGAATTCTTGATGAAGCGGAAATTTTGCTGTACGGCATCGGCATTTCCCAGATACCAATCAGATGCGCCGCGCGCTTTGTAGGGTGTGTAAATGCGCACACCGCCTGTAAAGTCACGGTTCAGATCCCAGGGGCCGCCGGCGCCAATATGTTCGATGAGCGAATGCGGGCGGTACTGGGCCAAGATCATGACATCGAAGATGCCTGAGTTGACACAGTTGGAAAGGGTGAAATCAATGATGCGGTATTTGCCAGCAAATGGGACAGCCGGCTTGGTGCGCTTGGCGGTCAAAGTCCCCAGGCGAGATCCTTCACCTCCAGCTAGAATGACAGCACGCGTTTTCATAAGCGATATTCCTCCTCTGTGACAGTTCCTATCGATGAATGGACAGGGTCGAGCTAACTGCCGTTCAATACCTGCTCAGCCAGCTTTTGATAAAGAACAAGGTATTCTTTGGCAGAACGTTCCCAGGTAAAATCTTGTTTCATGGCACGTTTTTGGATCGATTGCCAATCTTGTGGACGATTGTAAATTTGCAGGGCGCGCTCAGTGGTCAAGGCCAGGGATTCTGAGGTCGCTTCTTTGAACAAGAATCCAGTGTTTTTCTTGGGATCATCCTGATCTTGGATGGTGTCGCTCAAACCACCAGTGTCGCGGGCGATCGGGATACAGCCATAGCGCATGGCGATCATTTGCGCCAAGCCACAAGGCTCGTAGCGGGAGGGCATTAATAGGGCATCTGCGCCGGCGTAAATTTTTCGGCTCAGGCGCTCGTCATAGGCTGTAACGGCGCGTATTTGATCGGGATAGTCTTTTTCTAGCTGGCGGGTTGCTTCTTCTAATTCGGCCAGACCTTTACCCAAGATGACTGCCTGGATAGGTTGTTGGCGGTTGACGATCAACTGGCGCAGCATTTCTAGTACCACGTCAACGCCTTTTTGGTAATCCATGCGCGTGACCATAGCCAGTAAAGGACAGCGCGGGTGGGCAGCCAGGCGTAGTTCAGTTTGCAGGGAGGCTTTATTGATGGCACGTTTTGCCAACCGAGCCGAGGTGTAATTGGCGGCGATGGCAGTGTCGACGGCGGGATCCCAACGTTGGGTATCGATGCCGTTTAAGATGCCTGTAATCGAGGCGGCACGCGTTTGTAAGAAGGTGTGCAGGCCAGAGCCGAACTCAGGGGTGAGGATCTCTCTGGCGTAGCCATGCGATACGGTGACAATTTGATCGGCAGCCAGCAAGCCAAGCGGCAGGGCCATGTGGTTGGCCCATTGTGGGAGGTTGGTTTGGTGAGCCGGGGGTAGGCCAAAAGCAGTCAGGGCCAGGTCTGAGCCAACCCCCAGGTAAGGCAGGTTGTGTATGGTGAGCAGCGATGCGGTGTGCCTAAAGAAAGCATCCGTGGGGCGTTTGAGCGCCAGGGCATAGACGGCCGGGGATGTGTGCCAGTCATTGGCATGTAAAATATCGGGCTGCCAATCCATTTGGCGCGCTAACTCGAGCGCAGCCAGGGAAAAGAAGGTGAATTTATGGGCGTCGGCGTTGTTGTCAGAGGAGTAGACGGGTGCGTCGGGCGGGATGGGTGGGCCAGCGATAAGATAAATGCTGGAGCCGTGCAGGTTGGCGGTAAAAACATCCACCGGCATGAAACTGTCGTTGTGTGGGATGTGAAAACTGGTGAGCGGTTGAAGCTCAAGGCCTGCCTGGCGAAGGGCGCCGTGGAGGGGAATAACCAGGCGCGCATCCGCACCGGCGGCGCGTAATGCTGGCGGCAAGGAGCCGCCAACATCTCCCAGTCCGCCTACTTTGACCAATGGATCGGCCTCGGAGACAAGGAACAGGACGCGGAGAGGGTGGTTGGAAGTCATAAGGGAAGATGTCCGTACACTTAACCCTATTTTACACGATTATTGCCGATTATGTTTTTATTCCTTAACAGAAGTGATGGGTGAAATCCCTTGCCGAAACTTATCAAATGGGGCATACTTAATTGCTTTGAATCTTTGTTACGGTTGGCAATCAGAAGTTGCGCGCAATTTGTATCCACGGTCATTTTTACCAGCCCCCTCGTGAAGACCCTCTCACCGGTTTGATCCCCCCTGAAATGGGCGCTGCGCCCTATCAGAACTGGAACGAACGAATTCACGCAGAGTGTTATCGCCCAAATGCTGAGCTCGGAAATTTCGAGCGGATCAGCTTTAATATTGGGCCGACTTTGTTTTCATGGATGGCTCGTTACGATGAAGAGACCTGCCGCCTGATCGTAGCTCAAGATCGTGCAAACGTGCAGCGATATGGGGTTGGCAATGCCATGGCGCAGGCTTACAACCATACCATCTTGCCATTGGCATCTCGGGAGGATAAGATCACCCAGGTGGTGTGGGGTGTGGCTGATTTTGAGGCGCGTTTTGGGCGCAAGCCACAAGGGATGTGGCTGCCTGAGACGGGGGTGGATCTGGAGACCCTGGCTGTGTTGGCTGATCATGGTATCCAATATACGATCCTGGCACCGTGGCAGTCTAACCCTGATAGTATTGACCCTACCGAGCCATACCGGGTTGCACTGCCTGGGGGGAAAAGTATCATTGTTTTCTTTTACAATCGAGAACTGAGCGCTGGGGTGAGCTTTAACTCTTCTCTGACCACAAATGCGGATACTTTTGCCCAAACGGCAATGCCGGGTTGTTTCAATCCGGAAAAAACACAGCGCGGTGAGCCGCAGTTGGTGATGTTGGCTTCGGACGGAGAGTTGTATGGGCACCACCAGCCGTTTCGTGACCGGTTCCTTGCGCA
>CAZWFQ010000020.1:45696-47029 GCA_964633225.1 uncultured Anaerolineaceae bacterium | reverse complement strand
TTGGCCCCGATGGGATTAGACCCCTGGAGTTTGCGCAACCAATACATCCATGTGATGCTAGGGCAGGTGAAGGTAGCTGAGCTGCTGCAGCAGGTGGCTAAGCGCCGGCTGCCGCAAGATGACCTGGAGCGAGTGCGCCTGTTATTGGAGGCGCAGCGCGAGCGCCAGCGTATGTTCACTTCTTGCGGTTGGTATTTCGAAGATTTTTCGCGGATTGAGCCGAGGAATAATGTAGCTTATGCTGCCCAGGCAGTTTATCTGACCCGCCTGGCAACCGGGGTTGACCTCTCTTATCCGTTGATGGGCGACTTGCGGCGAGTGGTCAGTCACCGGTCAGGGTTGAGGGCTGACCTGGTGTATCAAAGAAAGCTGCAGGAGGCCTCGGGCGGGTTAGATTAGCAAAGATTGGTAGGTGGTTGATGAAGTGGGGGAAATTAACAGGGAATATTTCTTAAAAAACTGCTAAAATACGAATATGACCAAAACAGCAGTAGTGACCGATAGCACGGCAAGTATCCCAGAATGGCTGATCGAGCAATTGCACATCCATTGTGCTGCTTATTACATTCACCGCGGCACTGAGGTTCTGCGCGATCTGGTTACGATCCAGCGGGATGAATTTTTACAGTGGTTAGCCACGGCTAAAACACTGCCAACCACGGCCTGCCCAGGGCCAGGCGATTATTTGGAGATCTATGAACGCCTGGCAGTTGACGAAGGGGTTGATGAGATTGCCAGTATCCACATCAGCTCAAAAACCAGCGGCGCATACCAGGCGGCATTGTTGGCACAGTCAATGCTCAAGACCAGCCTGCCGCAGATACGGGTTGAGGTGATGGATACTTTGAACGCCTCACTTTGCCATGGGTGGATGGTGATCGATGCGGCCCGGGCGGCCCTGGCTGGGAAGAACCTGGATGCGATCGTGGCACGGGTGCGGCGAATGATACCTGTGGCACAGATGATCCAGACGGGTGATACGCTGAAGTATCTCTACATGGGTGGCCGGATTGGGTTAGCCAAGTGGTTGGCGGCAGAGGCTTTGAATATTAAGCCGTTGATTGGAATGCGCGATGGGGTGATTGTGCCGCTTGGCAGGGCGCGCAGCCGCTTGCAGGCTTATAAGATGATGGCGCAACTGGTGGAGAAAGCAGTTGGGGCAGGGGGTAAGATCAAAGTAGCCTACGTGCATGCCGGTGCGTTGTTGGAGGTAGAAAAGATCAAGCGCCTGGTTGAGGAGCGTATGGACGTGGTGGAATCAATCTTTGCGGAGCTTTCGCCAGCATTGGCGGTGCATACAGGCCCGGGCACGGTTGGGTTGTGTTATTTTCCG
>CAZWFQ010000020.1:37212-45596 GCA_964633225.1 uncultured Anaerolineaceae bacterium | reverse complement strand
GATGATTTGGCGCGCGGCAGCCAAAACCAGCGGGGCACGGTTATCTTGAGCGGCGCGGAGCACAATGTAACAATCCATATAAACGCTGGCAGATGAGGTGGCACCCATGAGCCATTGTATGGGGTCGGTGGGCACTTGGGGAGCAAATATGTGGCTCAGAGTTGGCTCAATCTCTTCTAGAGCTGGTAGTAATTGTTCTTGTGCATCTTTAGGGTGGATGTGCTGGGGATTTCTTGTTCATTTGCCGGATGAAAGACTGCCAATTCTTGCTGCATGGCAAGGGCGGCTTTGACTGCTCGTTCGGGGTCGTCCTCGCGGGCTGTATCTACACCCCACAAGGCCATGACGGCGTCGCCGATGTGCTTGTCAATCCAACCGCCATGGGTGATGATGGTCTCATCCAGGCGCTTCCAGAGCTGGTTCATCAGCGCATTGACATCTTCGGCATCCATGCTTTCTGACATGGCGGTATAGCCAGAGATATCGGCAAATAGAACAGTGACTTGTTTGCGCTGTTGACCGGCCTGGTGAACGGCTTCGTGGCGTGCAGCAAGGTGCTGGCGCAAGACAGCCACACAAACATCCACCACGGCACTGCCGAGGGATTGTCGCTGCGCTTGCAGGGCAGCGATGCCCTGCTCAAGCGCCTGTTTCTCATCTGGTGAAGAGTCGAGCGGCAAGAGACTCAACTCCCTTTAACGGCCTCCAGTAGTTTTTCAATCTGGAAGTCAGAAGTTTTTTCAGCTTTTTGAAGCTGCTTGATCACATCGTGGCAAGCCTGGAGACGCTCAGCGGCAAGCTGGGCAGTCTGCTCTGTTGCAGTGGTCAGGTCTACTGCAGCGGTAATGTATAACCACCAGAGCAGCTCATCGAAGGCCTCTTTGTTGTACCATAGGACGTCTTGGTAACGATTTACGCCCAGGTAGGCCTGTGCTTCGGCCTCGCCCAGTAAGGTGACCAAGAGCTGATAAGCGGCATCTTTGGCAGTCGGTTTCTTCTTCAGGCCAGTCTTTTGCAGCAACTGCCACCATTCATGGTGCGCAACCAGCAGCTTGACCAGGCCAACGGTGCGCCAGGCCTTCTGTTCATCCAGGCCTATGCTGACCAGGGCTGAGGCAACCAGCTTGTTCAACAGCCATTCGTCAATCCAACTGCGGCTGATCTCGGCATAGCCGTCTTCTTTGATGGCTTTGCCCAGAGACTGGGTAAAGAGCCAACCCAGAAGCGTTCCCCAGGCGGAGGCATCACCGGTAATCCAGGGTGAGCGGCGCAGATCGCCGGCATGCAGGTATTTGATGGCAGCCTGGAATTTGCGGGAATCAGGGAGGGGATGGGTTTCTGCCAGGATGGGCAGGTGGGCGGCGGCAGCCAGCTTGTGCTTGATTTCGGCAGCAATGACCAGCACATCGCCCTGGCCCTGGGTAATACGTCTAATCTCACTCAGCAGATGGGCGGAGCGATCTTCGGTTTGTTCCACCATTTCATCAAATTGGCCCACACCCTCAGCACTTTGGCGGGCCTTGATGGCACGGTTGGTGATGACCCAACGGAAGAAGCCAGCGTTGACAAGCTCGCGGAAGGCATTGTGGATGGGTTGGAGGAAGATCTCTTTCAGGGCATCCTCGACGCTGGGCACGCCGCGGCCGTTCAAATAATCCACCAGTTGGGCGTATTGATGCCATTCGTTGTCGTACACCTGGCGGAAATCGAGCAGCACCTGGCATTTGTAGGCTTCCAGCTCGAAGTAGAGCCCTTTTTCGTGGATCTCGCGGTTGCTGCGGATATATTCCAGCCCGCTGACCTGTTCGCGGAAGATGGTGTAGGCGTTCTCGTTGTTTTCCAGGTCCAGGCCAGCCCCCAGGGTGCTGCGGGTCAGGCTGCGGTCGCCGCCGGGATTTTTGACCGAGTAAGCGGCAGAATTGCGCACCCAACCGCGGGCAGTGGCGTATTTGTTGTGGTACACCACCAGGGCACGTTCACTGCCTGAGCGGTTGGAGTAGGCAAAGACATCCTCATTGACGTAGCCTTCGGGGGCGTAGAAATCGTAGAGTAAGAAATCGCGCACCTCAGCAAAGAGCCAGCGTTTGCGAAGCAGGGGGAAGATCTCACGCTGGTGGCGCTCGAGCAAGTAGCCATCGGGCTGCTCGTCCCAGTAGGCGCGGCGGTATTCCATGCCGTATTTTTCGGTGAAACCCTCAACCTGTCCGTGGCCGTACATGGGCAGCCCGGGCAGGGTGGACATCATGATGCAGATGCCAAAGTATTTATCGCCTTTGCCAAACTGATCCACGGCGGTCTTTTCGTCGGGGTTGTTCATGAAGTTGACGTAGCGTTTGAGGATCTCAGGGTCAAACTCAAGGGTGTTCTTCATGGCCTGGCGATACTCGTTGTTCTTTTCGTCGCGCAGCATATTCATAAAAGCGCTGTTGTAGACGCGGTGCATGCCCAGGGTGCGGACGAAATAGCCTTCCATGAGCCAGAAGGCTTCGGCCAGGAGGAGGGTATCGGGCACTTCTTGCGCCACGCGGTCCACCACCTCGCGCCAGAATTCAACCGGGATGGCGGCATCAAACTGGTCTTTGGTCAGGCCGTGCTCAGCGCGCGAAGCGATGGCACCGCCAGTGCCTGGCTCGGGATACCAGAGACGCTGGTAGTGTTTCTTGGCCAGGGTCATGGCCGCATCAAAGCGGATAACGGGAAATTTGCGGGCCACGTGCAAGATGGTCTGGATGACGGCCTCGCGCACTTCGGGTTTGAGGTAATTGAGTTGGGCGGTGTCGTTCCAGGGCATGGTAGTGCCATCATTGCCATGGTAGATGTATTTTTCTTGTCCGGTCCAGAAGTCCACCCGTTTGAAGACTACGGCGGCATCGGTATTGTTAAAGTAATGGTCTTCCAGGTAAATCCCGGTGTGGTCATCCCAAGAGAGGTTAACGCCGCTGAAGCTGTAGGACGGGAAGGGGCTGTAATCAAGCGAAACAAACCAATCGGGATGCTCGATGACCCAGCGAGAATCAATGCCCATATGGTTGGGCACCATATCAGATGCCAGGCGGATGCCGCGCTGCCAGGCACGGTCGTGCAATTTTTGATAGGCTTCGTCGCCACCCAGGTCGGCGGCGATTTGATAATCGAATAAAGAGTAAGCGGACGCGACGGCATCTTCATTGCCGCGCAGCTGCTTGATGCGTTTGGATGCCAGGCTGCGCTCCCACAGGCCAATCAGCCACAGGCCGGTGAAGCCGTGGCGCGCCAGGGCATCCAGCTCTTCATCGGGAATCTGGTCGAGGTGAGTGATTTCGCGCTTGTAGCGTTTGGTCATCTGGTCTAGCCAGACGTAAGCATTCTTTGCCATCAGCACGAGACTGGGCATCCAGTCTTTATCGGGGCTGAAGCGTTCCGGCTCGATCTCTAAGCCGGCAAAGTCAAGTACGCGCGCGGGGCCAGGGCCGAAGAAGACGGCCTTTTCTTCTTCTTTGATCAGGTCCAGGCTGCTTAGCAAGCGGTAGAGGTATTGGCCCAGTATGCGCCCCCAGCGCTGGCGGATGTATTCTAGCTGACCGGTGAGGGAGTGTGGCACAGCGATAGCCGGACTGCGCAGCATGTCAATCAGGTTTTGGTTATCTGGGCCGTAAGCGGGTTGGGTGTCAAAGAAAGCGTGCAGCAAGGGAATGATCTTGCTGTAGGCGCTTTCTTTGGCCAGGGTGCTGTCATCAAACAGTTCCTGGTATGGAGAGAAGGCCGGGTTGGCGTTGGCCAGCCACAAGAGGAGCATTTCTTCGAGTACCAACAGGCGGTTGGGAACGCCGGCGCTCTCAGCCGCGAGGTATTCATCGGCAGCGGTTCCCTGGCGATAGACGGCCAGCGGTGGGAAGGCTTCGACGAACTGGATGAGTGTTTCGTCGACATCTTCCTGGCTGAGCATGCCGTAGAGCCAATCCAGGGCCTCTTGCATGACCTTGGGATTGAGCTGTTGGCGATACTGATTGACCACAACATGGAAGATTTCGTCGATCAAGCCCATGGCGTTGATCTGCCCGGCGCGCACCACGCGCTCTGGATAACTGACCAGGTCGCGCTGTTGGTTCATCTTTTGGGCAAAGACGCGGGCAGCATGGAAATTGGCCAGGATCACATTACCGCTGGAGGCAAATAATAGCTCGTCAAACTGGTACCGGTCGCGGGCGATGCGCGAAACGTGGAATTCCATGATGGGGGCTGTAAGCTGACGCATTGGACCTCCTGGTGATAACGTAAGATTGAATCCGGCTAGATAAATCATTATATCACTGAGCGATTTGGGATAGGCGTTCTTGCACGATTTCGGCGTAGCCGTTGGCTTTAATCTGCTTAAAAATTTCGAGGGAGTTTTGCAGCAAACGGCGAACCTGGTCTGTGTCTTCTGCGTCGCCACGCTCCTGGTAGGCCAGGGCCAGTTCCATGGTGGCGCGAGCCTGGTGCCAACGCCGACCCGAATTCACTGAGCTGCTGATGACGGTGCGGAAGGCGTTGAAGGCTTTGTCCCATCGTTTTTCGGCCAAGGCGATGTGGCCCTGGCTCCAGCGGGCGAGCAGGTCACCGATCTCAATGGTGGAGGCAAAGGCGGTGTGCAGCCTGGGGAGCAGGTTTTTGGCCATCGCGATCTTGTCCAGGTGCGTGTAGGTGGCGATCAAGATGAAGAGCGGGGTGATCTGTTCGCCTTGCTCTGGCGGGCCTGACAGCAGCACGACCTTTTCGAGCAGTTCGGCGGCTTCGTGATAGCGTGCCTGTTCAAACATGATTTCAGCTATCAAGATGTGGAGCACACCTGGCCTCGTTGAAACATCGCCCGGTTGGAGGATGTTGGGTTGCTTGTTTTCGATGAATTGAGCAGCCTGCGACAGGTAGCCCTGCATGCGCAGCAGGGTGGCCTCGATTTTGCGTTCAAAGAAATCATCTTGCCCGGTGTTTGAAATGGCTGCACTCAAGCGGCAGGCTGTATCGAGGGCATCTTCTACGGCGGGCAAATCGCCCATTTCTAGCGAGACTTCACAGGCGGTCAGCAAGTTATCGTGCATCCATGAAACGTTGCCAATTTTGCGGGCGTTCTCGTAGGCTTGCATGAAGTGTGCCCTGGCGGAGGCGAATTCACCCATCTCAAACAGGCGCCCACCCAGGTTGAGGTGGGCGCGCGAGGCGGTTGCCACCAGCCCAGATGATTCGGCCAGGTCAACAGCTTCGGTGAGGTGCTGTTTCTTCAGATCAGGGGGCTGGTTGGGCAGCAGACCCATGGTGGCGAGCGTTTCGGCTTGCACTTCCACCAATCCCAGTCTTTTGGACATATCCAGGGCTTTCTGGCAAAGTGCCAGGGCTTCGGTGTGTTGACTGTTGAAGAAGTGGGCGCGTGCGGTTTCGTGCAGCAGGGCGGCCGCGCCGGGGGTTTCAAGCCCTTCGGGGATGTTGGCCATGCCGGTGACACACAGATCGAGGCCGCGGTGAGGGGCGGCTGCGTACCAGGCAGAGCGCGCGGCGCGTGCATACTGGCGGGCTACCTCATCGTAGTTGGAGGCAGGTTGATAAATGGCAACTGCATCCAGCCAGGCCTGGATGGCCTCTTGGTAGCGGCTTTGACGGAAGAGTGCTTCTCCCAATCCGGAGAGATGCGCGGCGCGATCTGTGTCATTATCGGCCAATTCATGAGCAGAGCGGAAGGAACGTTCGGCCTCACGGTTGGCAAAGACAGCTAAGGCCCGGTCGCCGGCTTTCTGGTAGTAGTGATGGGCGCAGTCGACCTCTTTGGCTTGGGCAAAGTGATAGGCCAGGGCATCATAATCGTCAGGCGTCAACTTCTCGAGGGCCTCAGCCACGCGACGATGCAGGCGGGCGCGGCGCAGCCCGCTGATGCCATCTTGTAACGACATGGCGATCAGGCCGTGCTCAAAGGCGAATGTATCTTGCTGGTTATGTTCGTGGTTGATCCGGTCGGGCTTGACCTCGTGAATGAGCTGGGCGCTCACGGCGCTTTCGATGGCATCAATCAAGGTGTCTTCGTCCATATCGCAGGCGAGGCGAAGGGTGTTGTAGTTGAATTCTCGCCCCACAATGGCAGCCAGCCGGAGCACATCCTGGGCCTGGCTGGATAACTTGCCCAAGCGGGATTGGATGGTGAGACGGACGCTTTGAGGAAGTTGGATATCATCCAGGTTTGAGAAGCACCAATGCCCACCCTCGCGATAGAGCTTGCCCTGTTCAACCAGCGCCTTGCAGATCTCTTCTATATAGAAATGATTGCCTTCGGTCTCGTGGTAGATTGCTTCTAAGAAATCAGAAGCGACTGGCTCTTGGAACATGGTCTCTAGCATTTGGCGGGTCTGTTGGCGGTCGAAACGGGCCAGCTTGATGCGTTGGGCCAGGTGTTCGCGGTTGAAATCGAGAAGCACATCGGTCAGGCAGCAGTCGCTGTCAATCTCGGTTTCGCGGTAAGTCAGGACGATCAGCAAGCGATTCTTTGCTGTGCGAGTGCGGCGGGCCAGGTGGCGCAGGAGGTAAAGGGTTTCACCGTCTGCCCATTGGACATCTTCAATCACAACCAGAACCGGCGAGATGGCCGTCAGGATCGTAAAAAGCATGATCACGCTGTCGAACAAGCGCTGTTGATTGGCAGAGTGGTCTGCGGGTTGGTTTAGCACCAATTGGGGGTAGCGGGTGCGCAGCTCGGGGGCCAGGGTGATCAGATCAGCCAGGACGAGATCGGGCAGGTCGGTTCCGGGCAGGGTCAAGGCCTGGCGCAGGGTCTCGGCAATGGGGGCATAAGGGGCTGTGCCGCCTGGGTAACAGTCGGCGCTTAAGACCTCGCCGCCCGAAACATCGGCCAGGGTTTTAATCTCGCGCACGAGGGGAGTCTTGCCAATGCCCGACTCGCCGCTGATCAATAAAACGGGGGTTTCGGCGGCGCCCACTGTGGCTGAGCGCCACAGATTTTTTATCTGGCCGAACTCGCGCTCGCGGCCTACCAGCCGCCCACGCACGAGAGTATCTAGATTGGATGCCGCGGGGGCAAGCGCAGAGGCACTTAACGCCTCAGGCGCAAGCGCTTCGCGGACAGCGGCGGCTGATGGCAAGCGTTCTTCGGGACGCTTGCTGAGCAGCTTGAGAATGAGGGCGTTTAGGGCCGGGGGAAAGTTGGTAACATAGGTGCAGGGGGGGATGGCGGGAGCGTAGAGATGTTGAGAGATGACAGCTACGGGATCATCGGCGCGGAAGGGCAGGCGTCCAGTGGTCAGTTCGTAAAGCATCACGCCCAGCGAATATAGGTCCGTGCGCCCGTCAATTTCTTCGCCCATGGCTTGCTCAGGTGACATGTAAAAAATGGTGCCGATGATGGCCCCTTCTACGGTGATACGGGAGGAAACTGAACGCGCCAGGCCAAAATCGGTTAATTTGGCAACACCGCTTTTGGTGATGATGACATTCTCGGGTTTCAGATCGCGGTGGATGATGCCGTGGGTGTGGGCGTGTTCAAGGGCATTGCAGATCTGGCTGGTGACCTGGATGATCTCGTCCAGGTCTTGTGGACGGCGTTCGTAGAGTGAGTCGCCATCCAACAGTTCCATGATGATGAATGACGTGCCGCTTTCTTCGCCAGCATCGTAAATACTGACGATGTTGGGGTGGTTCAGACGGGCGGCAGCCTGGGCTTCGCGCAGCATGCGGGCGCGACCCTCTGTGCCGATGGCTGAGTTGTTGAGGGTCTTGACGGCTACATCGCGCTGCAGCAGCGTATCGTGGGCGCGGTACACAATCCCCATGCCGCCCTTACCAAGTTCTTGATCCAGGCGATAGCGATTACGAAATAAGGTTCCGATCATGACAATCCTATGTTAAGCGACACATTTTAGAATGACGATGGTGATGTCATCGGCGCGCGGCTGGTCTGCGGTGAAACAATGCAAGGAGCGCTCGATGGCTGTTAGCAGCTCTTGGGGCGAGGCGGTGCAATTTTCGAGCAAAAGATGTTCCAGGCGCTCTAGCGAAAAGAGCTCTTCTTGGGGCGACATAGCCTCTGTGACGCCATCGGTGTATAAAACAATGAAATCACCAGGGCAGAGCCGGATAGATTGTTGAGAGTAGGCAGCCTCTGTCTCTACGCCCAGCGGATAGCCGGTAGTAACCAGGCGGTTGAGGGTCTGTGTGGAGGCCTGGTAAAACAAAGGAGGGTTGTGGCCGGCATTGACGTAGGTCAGCTCATGTTGGGCTGGGTCTAGCAGGGCGTAGAACAGAGTGATGAAAAGGCCGCGGGTGGCGTCGGTGCAGATCAGGCAGTTGGCATGCTCGATGGCGCCCAGCGGGGTGGAAGCCTGATCTATGCTGGCGCGCACAACGCTGCGGGTAAAAGCCATGAACAC
>CAZWFQ010000020.1:1863-37112 GCA_964633225.1 uncultured Anaerolineaceae bacterium | reverse complement strand
AATTCCAGATCTGCTTCTGAGAAGCCGCCGGCTTTGTTAAAGACCTCAATCACGCCGGTGGTGCGGTCGTTGGTGGTGATGGGCGCGGCCAGCAGGCATTCGGTGACAAAACCCGTCTTGGCATCGGTGGCGGCGTAAAAACGCGGGTCAGAACGGGCATTATTGACAACCAGGCCTTGCCCATGCTCAACAACCCAGCCGGCAATGCCGTGACCCAGGGGGATGCGGAATGGCTTGATTTGTTCTGCCTTTTCGCCAATGGCGACCTGGAAGACCAACTCTTGGCCTTCAACGATCAAGATGGATGCGGCGCGGGCGTCGAAAATGCTTTGCACACGCTCGAGACAGTTGGTGAGCACGACTTGTAGATCGAGGGAGGATGCCAGATCGGCGGCGATTTCGTATAAGGTGCGCAGCATTAGCAAGCGCTCTTGTGTTTCGACAAACAGGCGGGCGTTTTCAATCGAGGCGGCAGCGTGCATGGCGATGGTGCTGAGCAGTTCCATATCAGCTTGCGTAAATATCCCGCTTATGACGCGGTTGTCGACGTAAATGACGCCGAGAGTCTTTTGCTTGGTTTTAAGCGGTACACACAAAATGGCGTGCAGGCCCTTCAGTATCACGCTCTCGCGGGTGCTGAGGCGCTTATCCTTTTGGGCGTCGCTGGTCAAGACCGGTTGGCCCTCCCGAGCGACCTGTTCGACCACGCCGCGTGAAACCTGGAAGCCCGGGGCTTCAATGGTTGAGCGGTCAATGCCGCGGGCGGTATGGATCTCGAATGCGGTGGAGTGACCTTCTGATGGTTTGCCTTCTGTGGGTTGCTCTGAAAAAAGCATGATAAAGCCGCGTTCGGCGCGCGTGGCAGCGATGACCTCATCCATTACACCGTTTAAAATCTCGTCCAGGTTGAGGGAAGATGTCATGCGCTGTGACAGGCGGTAAAGCAAGTTGAAGCGGTCAGAGGTCATAGCAAGCCTTGTGTTCCGGTTATTATCTCACGGAGACCCAGGCATGACAAGTTGGGGGCTGCCAATCTGGAAGGGTTATCTGTATAATAGCAGGGATACGCATTTGAAAAAACCATTTTTAATCGGAAGGCGGTGGGTGAGATGACGTATACGACTTTAATTTCTGTGGTAGATGTGAACGATCACCTGCATGAGACCAACTGGGTGGTGGTGGACGCGCGTTTTTCGCTGGCAGATGCCGGGTTGGGCCGGCGCAATTACCTGGCGGGGCATATTCCGGGGGCGATGTATGTCCACCTGGATGAAGATTTGTCGAGCCGGGTGATTGAAGGGGTGACGGGACGGCATCCATGGCCCACGGTGGATGCGGCTGCCAGCGTGTTGGGGCGGCTGGGGATTGGCCCCGGGGTGCAGGTGGTAGTTTACGATGATATGGGCGGGGGGTTGGCGGCAGTGCGGGTCTGGTGGATGCTGCGCTGGCTAGGTCACGATGCGGCGGCAGTGCTGGACGGTGGTTGGCAGACGTGGCGAAAGCATGGTCTGCCGGTGCAAGCTGGGGAAGAGAAGATGCCGTGGCGAGAATTCCAGGCGCACCCGCGCCCTGAGCTGTTGGTGACGGCGGAGCAGGTGGATGCGATGCGCCAAGACCCGGCATATCGGGTTTTGGATGCGCGGGCGGCTGATCGCTACCGCGGCGAAAATGAGACGATTGACCCGGTTGCCGGGCACATCCCCGGGGCTTTCTCTGCGCCGTATATGGATAATCTCAATCCAGATGGCACATTCAGGCCAGCAGAAGCGCTGCGCCAGCATTACGGGAAGCTGTTGGGGGGCATCCCCGAAGAGCGGGCTGTATTTTACTGCGGTTCAGGCGTTACATCGATCCATGATATTCTGGCGATGCTGTATGCTGGGATGGGGGAGGCGCGTTTATACGCGGGCTCGTGGAGCGAGTGGATCGCAGACCCCCGCAGACCGGTTGAAAGATCATAAAGAATAAAGAAACTCTTTATGAATCCTGGAAGCGCGAATCGTCGAGATCTTTGCTTAGTTTATCGGCCTCAGATTGTGGCGCAGTAACCTGGCCGGGTTGGGCCATTTGCAGCTCGGCGGCTTCGGCAGCGCGTAGTTCGTTGAGACTGCGCCGGAGATGGATGCCCCATTTGCCACAGTAGGGGCAGCGATCCAGCTTGTGGGTGACGATGTTAAGGGCCAGTGTTCGAATCTTGAAGGGGCGGTGACACTTGGGACAGATGGCTCCGCCCATCAAGCCGTAATCGCGCTGCTCGCCCAAGGGGAGGGTGGTGAGCTTGCCGCCGCCCAGGATATAGGGGCCAACCAGAGAAAACAGCATGCTACCCAGAACGATCACGGCTACTGGAATTAAGATCTTGCCAACGGACTGCTGGCTCTGTTCGGCAGTGAGGAATTCAACCCGGATCTCGTTGGAGCGCAGTTCGGTGCCATCCGCGGTGTAGCCGCTGGCGCTGAGGGCGTGTATGCCTGGGGGATAGTTATCGGTGCTGAACTGGTAATTGAAGGGGGCTTCGCTGTCTTCATTCATGATCTCGTTATCAATCATAAAAACTACCCGCACGAGGTTGGCTGGGGGGTCTTTGATCTTCATCGAGAAAAGGCCCTGGATGTCGTCTCCCATGCCGCCGTAGCCAAAATCACGCGTCAGGCCGAGCTGGAGCTCCGTTTCTTGGGCGAAGGCAGACGTGAGGGGGATAAGGGAGAGTAAGAAGGCTAGAAGGAGAGGTAAGAGGCGTTTTGTGTTCATTTTTTTGTTTGTGTTTGCCCGTTCTATTTCCAGCGGGTAAGGATGGTTTCGCGTTGAAAGAGGCGGACGGCCATGTAGATAATGCCAGTATCGATGACGAGCAGGGCAGCGGCAATGATCAAGATCAACTGGCGACTCAAGAAAATGAAACCAGAGACCTGCCCAAAGAAAAGGACCAGCAGGGGGATGATGACCACTGCCGAAAGCTGTTCAGCCACGCGTGGATCGTTGACCCGCGAAGAGACCATGATGCTGAAGTTGACCGATAGAATGGCCAGGAGGGGGCCGACGATAAAGATGGCGATCAGCCAGAGGGGGTCCATGAGAGCCAACATTAAACTGCGGCTGGTGGTGATGATGCCGGCGCCGATGGCAAAGATGGCGAATCCAATCCAGGTGGCAAGAACTGCCGGGATAGTGGCAGCCAGGTTCTTGGCGATGAGCAGCTCGGAGGTGGTGATGGGGGTGGCAAGCAGCGGCTCGAGGCTGCGGGTGGTCTTCTCGCCGACGATGGAATAGGCGGCAATATTGACTGGGATCATGAGCGGAATGAGCATGAACATGAACATGAACTGGGTGACCATGTAGAATTGGAAGCACTCGCTGCCGTTCAGGTTTTGAGGGCAGTACCGGGTGAACTGCTCGGGCATTTGGGATGTGAGGTCGCCAGCAGATGAGCCGCCGGTGGCATACAGGATGATGAGAGGAATGGCGGTCATTATCAAGGGCATGAAGATGATGGAAAAAAACACCATGCGGTTTTTGAATACTTCAGCCCATTCTTTGCGAATGATGGTTTTGATCTTATCCATAGCAGCTCACTTTGTCTCTTGCATCAAGCGCAGGTACACATCTTCAAGCGAGTGACGCAGCTCGCCCACAAACTGCACGTCGGCGCCTGCACCTACCAGAGCACGGATGATAACAGGATTGTGGGTTTCTGGGTCATCCAGGGTGACCAGCAATTTGTTCTCGATGCTTTTTGCTTCATTAATAAAGGGGAGGGCCGAGATGGCCTGGGCTAACTTTTCATCCGATTGTTTTAGATGGAAGACAACTTTGCGGCCGAAGACCTGTGAGCGTAAACGGGTGGGGGTATCTACCACCAGTAAGCGGGATTTGAAGACTCCTACGCGGTCACACAGGCGGTCAGCCTCATCCAGGTTGTGGGTGCAGAGGAAGATGGTGCGGCCCTCTTTGCGCAATTCGGCGATGAAGTCGCGCACCAGGCGGGCGGCTTCTGGATCCAGCCCGGCAGTTGGTTCGTCCAAGAAGAGGATGCGGGGCTCGTGCAGCAGGGCACGGGCGATGGCTAGCTTTTGTTTCATGCCCTTCGAGAAGGTGCCCGCCTCATCATACCGCCGGTCCCAGAGCCCCAGAAGGCGTAAATATTTATCGACCTGGCCCTTGGGGTCGGGCACTTCGTAAAGATGGGCGTAGATTTCCAGGTTGAACTCGGCGCTGAGGTTGTCATACATGCCGGGGGTTTCGGTGAGGATGCCGACCGCGCGGCGAATATTGGTGTCGTCTTGCCCAATTTGCAAGCCATTGATGCTGGCTGTGCCGCTGGTGGGGGCGATCAGGCTGGTGAGCATGCGCACGGTGGTGGTCTTGCCGGCGCCATTGGGGCCTAAGAAGCCAAATACTTCGCCCTCGGGGATATCCAAGGTGAGGCGATCTACCGCCAGGGTGGATTGGAACTGCTTGGTCAAATTTTCGGTATGGATCATAGTTGTCTAAGCGTAAATCAAGATATGTTCAGGATTGATAGCGGGTATTATCCAGGGTTTCAGGTGTCTCTTTGGCTGGCTCAATCTGAGCCAGGGAAACAGGCGGCGGCAGGGGCTCAATGATTGTGGGGGCCGGCTCTGGCTCTGGTTGGCGCAGGGCAAAGATGATGATGATGCTGATGACAGAAAGGGTGCCAATGATGGTCTCTGTGATGTAGATGCCCCATTGGCTCATGCTGTAGACTGCCAGTCCGTCAACAACGGTATGCCAGGCCACAGCCAGCCACAGCCAGCGCAACTGCCGGCGGGTGAAGACCTGTAATACAAGCAGGGATGCGGCAATATGGAAGGGGATGGTGAAGGCACGTTCTAAGGCGCCCAACAAACTGTCGTACCAGGGAATGGCCCAGTATTGGGCGATCTGTTGTTGCGCCAGGTCGATGGATTCTGCTGGAATGATCGATTCCAGGCCAACATTTTGAAGGATCAAGACCTGAACGTAGCTATACAATACCAGTGATCCCAGAAGGATGGCTTCGATGCCGCCGTGCCCGGCGCCTGCCAGCAGGCCGGTGCGCCAGGAGCGGGCATCTTTGGCCCACCAGCGGTACATGGCATAACGGGCCAGCTCTTCAAACAGCCCAGCGCTGAGCCCCAGCGCTATCGCCGTGACCAACTGTTCAACTTTTGAGCCCAGTGAAAACAGGGTTGGCCCCTGTAAGAAAGGGTTTAAAACCAGGGAATTGAAGGGGATGTGGGCTACTTGAGACAGCACAAAAGTGGCTGCGCCGATCCACCAGAGCCGCCAACCCAGACGAAATTTCCAGGTCAGGTAAATGCCCAGCCCTATTGGCAGGGCCAACATCAGCAGACCGTTGAGCAAATGTGTAATGTAGAGGATGTTCATATGCGCGATGATTATACTCCAATGGCTTTTAGGGCGACACGTAAGCTGTCTTGGGTGGCAGGGGGGAAGCTTTTCATCACCTGGCGCGCCAGCCAGGCGGTATCGGGGTTTTCGGGGGAGGTGAGGTTTTGTTTCAAGATATATGCCGCCTCTTGTGGAGAGCGGAGCACCAGGGCGTTGAGCACTTCCACGATATCGGGGCGCAGCCTGGGCGGTGCCAGGCGCAGGTAAGGGGTTACGATCTGAAAGATAGATGGCAGGGCTTCAAAGCCAGGGTCTGTAACGAGGGGGATCAGGGTGCGCAGGCCAAGCTGTTGGATGGGGATTTGGGAGGCTTGCAGCCAGTTTTGAGACAGCTCAAGCAGGTGGGCGGGAGCTTCCTGGCGGATGCGGGCGGTGCCATGTTCGAGCAGGGCACCCACGAGCCGTTCCTCGGCCCCTGAACGCCCCCAGGCATCCAGCCGCTGGAGGATCGATTCAACGTGGGTGAGGGGGATCTGCCCAAGCAGCCAGATGGCTAAGATACGCATTTCAAGGAAAGGCTCTTGCCAGAGGCGGTCGCAAAGGGCCAACCCGGCGTCGGGCTCGGAATTGGCCAGGGGGCGCAGATCCTGGTTGATCTGGCGCAGCACGGGCGGCGGCGTTTTATAGGCTTGTAAAAGCGCAGCAGGCTCGCCAGCCTGGCCCGGGCGGTGGGTGTGGTCGGCATATAATTCGAACAAGGTGCGCAGTTGGCGCACAAAAACACCCGGCTGGGAGAATTCTTCCACCAGCCGGGCAGATTGTTGTTTCAGGCGTGCGGGTTGGATGGCGGGCATGAAGTGGGCCGGGCGTTGTGGCTAGTACGCCTTTCCGAAGATCACTTTTTCTTGGGCGGGCTTACCGCAAACGATACAGGTACCTTGCCCACCGGGTTGGTCGAGCGGCAGGCAGCGAGTGGTAGCTTTGGTGTCTTCTTTGACCTTGGTTTCGCACTCGGTGCTGCCGCACCACCAGGAGGAGGCCCAACCGTTTTGTACCACTGTTTGCAGCTCGGCATAATCCTTGGGGTCGTGGGTGTTGGCAAGGCGGAAGGCCAGGGCCTTATCGTGTAAGGATGCCTGGATGGTTTGAAGCATCTCGGCGACCTGGGCTTCAAGCTGCTGGCGAGGGATAAAAGATTTGCCTTCGCGGCCGGGGATATCGCGGCGGGCGATGGCAACAGTGCCTTTTTCTACATCTTTGGGTCCAATCTCGATGCGCAGCGGCACGCCACGCATTTCCCAGTCGTTGAACTTGAAGCCTGGCGTGACTTCTTCGCGGCCGTCGATCTTGATGCGGAAGCCCTTTAACTCGGCTTCCACCTGGGCAACTACTTCCAGAACTTTGGCTTTTTCGGCGTCATTCTTATAGATGGGCACGATGACGATCTGAATGGGCGCCAGCTTGGGCGGCAGTACCAGGCCCTGGTCGTCGCCGTGGGTCATGATGATGGCGCCAATGAAACGTGTGGAGAGACCCCATGAGGTAGTCCAGACGTATTGCAGCTCGTTGTTTTGGTCTAAGAATTTAATATCAAAAGCCTTGGCGAAATTTTGGCCCAGGTTGTGAGAAGTGCCGGCCTGCAGGGCGCGCGTATCGCCCATCATGGCTTCGATGGAGTAAGAACGGTTGGCGCCGGCGAACTTTTCGGTGCTGCTTTTACGGCCGCGCACCACTGGCACAGAGGCATCGGTGTAGGCAAAGTCGGTATACACATCCAACATGCGACGAGTTTCTTCTTCGGCCTCTTCGGCAGTGGCGTGGGCGGTGTGGCCCTCTTGCCAGTAGAATTCGAGCGTACGCAGGAAGAGCTTGGTGCGCATCTCCCAGCGCACCACGTTGCCCCATTGGTTGATCAGGACGGGCAGATCGCGATAGGATTTGATCCACTTGGCATACATGTTGCCAATGATGGTTTCGGAGGTGGGGCGAACGACAAGGGGCTCTTCAAGCTTTTCGCCGCCGCCGATGGTGACCACCGCCAGCTCTGGAGAGAAGCCCTCAACATGTTCCTTTTCTTTTTCCAGGAAGGACATGGGGATCAAAAGTGGAAAGGCAGCGTTGACATGGCCGGTAGCCTTGAAACGCCGATCGAGGGATTGCTGAATATTTTCCCATAGGGCCCAGCCATACGGTTTGACGACCATGCAGCCGCGCACGGGGGCGTAATCGGCCAGGTCGGCTTTCAAAACAAGCTGGGTATACCACTCGGAAAAGTTCTCTTGGCGGGTCGGCAATTTATCGGTAGTCATGTTTTGTTCCCTTAAACAAGTATAGTTGTGCTTTTAACAAACGCCCTATACTTTACCACTGCTTAACATTTCTTGCAATTGCTGGAAGGCGGAATTCACATCTGGTGCAAGAGCCAGCTTTTGCCGCTGGTTGAGAGGAATGTAGGTGTTGAGGGAGGTGAAGAATTGTTCGAATGTTGCCTGCCAGCCAGGGCCAATGGCAATCAGCGGGCGGGGAGCAATGGCGTTGATGACCAGTTGATTCCACATAAGGGCCACTTCGGTCAGCGTGCCAATGCCGCCGGGCAGGGCGAGGGCCGCATCACAGTTTTCGATCAAGCCCAGCAAGCGTTGATGGATGGTTGCATAGCGCATCTCTTCAAGCACCCAGGGGTTGGGCTTAACGGTGCGCCAGGCTTCGATTTCGTCGCAGGTGACGCCGATGACATGCCCGCCGGCTTCGGCTGCGCCGCGCGAAACTGCTTCCATGGTGCCGATGTAGCCGCCCGTTAAAACCGTGTACCCGGCGCCCCCAATCATCCGCCCAAGTTGAAGCGCTTCTAAATAGGCCGGGTCGCCAGGCAGTGGCAGGGAGCCGCCAAAGACCGTGATGCGTGTAGTCATAATTGTTTCCTTTTTGTATGTGAACTTTAGGGGCGTGTAATATCCACGCCGACAATGGTATCCCACTGGGTGCTGATCAAAACCTGGGCGGCATTTTGCTGCTCGAGGGTGGGGAAAAGCGCCTGGTTGTACAATTCTGCCGGGGGTAAGATGCCGATCAAATTCGAGGGGATGACCTGGCGGGCCATAAGATCGTTGAAGCGGATTGGGTGACAGTAGCCCTTGAGCCACAAGACCTGTCCTTTATCAGAGTAGAGGTATTCCATCCACAAGCGAGCGGCGTTGGGGTGCCGGGCATATGCACTGATGGCTTGTACGTAGAGGCCGCCTAAGATGCCAGATTTTGGCAGGATGATCTCTAGCTCTGCATTGGGATTGGCATCGCGATCGCCGAGGGCCAGGTAATCCCAACGGATCACGATGGGTGCTTCGCCGCTGACAATCTGCTCGACGTTGGCAATGATCGGTAAAAGGTTGCCCCGGGCGTGTAAAGAGCTGAAAAATTCCAGCCCTGGCATGGCGTTTTCAAGGGTGCCGCTGCTAGAAAGGCCAGCGGCATAGACGGACAGGATGGCCTGGCTTGAGCTGCGGGGGTCTCCGGCTAAGGCCACCTGCTGGCGGTATTCGGGCCGCAGCAAGTCGGGCCAATCTTGTGGGGGTTGGACAACGAAATTGGTGTTGACTTCGAAAGCCAAGACACCGTAATAGCCGCCGTACCAGTAGCCATCTGGATCTTTTAATGGAAGGGGGATGGAAGACCAGGTGCTAACCTTGTAAGGAGCCAGCAAGCCCTCGGCCTGGGCCTGGGGGCCAAAAACGTGCCCAACATCAATCACGTCGGGTGTATCGCCGCTGTCTAAATCTCGAAAGGCGCGGATTGCATCCAGTTCATCCCCTGAGCTGCCGTAAGGGTCCAATACCTGCACGTCAATGCCATATTCCATCTTGAAGTTGCGCAGGATCTCGCCGTAGTTACACCAATCATTTGGCAGGGCTATGGTTACAAGGCGGCCTTCGGCCTGGGCAGCAGCGATCAGCTCGGATAAGCCGGCTGTGCTTTCGACGGGCGATGAGGCGGGCGAAGGAGGAACATTGATGGGCGTGGGGTTTACAGGGGGGCGGAGATTGGCTGTGTTGGAGCCAGTGCAAGCAGCCAGGGTTAAGCAACATAGGGACAGCAGCAGGATCCTTGCTGCTTGTTTATATCCCGCGAATGTAACAACATTACCTGGCATGAGGCATCTCTTGAAGATCAGGTTAGATAACGGAAGAAAGCTTCAACTGCCTGGGGATCAAAGGCTTTTCCAGACAGATTGCGGATGTATTGGTATGTTTTTTCATTGTCCCAGGCGGCACGGTATGGGCGGTTGGAGGTGAGGGCATCCCATACATCCACCACGCTGAACAAGCGCGCTGCCAGGGGGATCTGTTCTCCTTTTAGCCGGCGAGGGTAGCCGCTGCCATCCCAACGCTCGTGATGGCAGTATGGGATATCGATGGCAAGGCGCAAGAAGGCGATGGGGGAGAGCATTTCGTAGGCATATTGAGGATGCCGGCGCATGATGGTCCATTCTTCTTCGGTGAGGGGGCCAGGCTTGAGCAAGATTTGATCTGGAATGCCCATCTTGCCAATATCGTGCAGGAGGGCCCCGCGCCGGACGTGGATCAGATCAGAATCGGGAATGCCAACCAGGCGCGCCAGGCGTTCGGTGAGCTCGGTGACGCGTTGGGTGTGCCCCTCGGTTTCTCGGTCGCGCAGGTCGAGGGCACGTGACCAACCTTCTAGGGTGGTGTCGTAAGCTAACGACAGTTCAAGGTTAGAGCGTTGTAAATCATTGAACAACTCGGCGTTGTCAATTGCGATGGCAGCCTGACCAGCCAGTGTTTCAAGGAAATCAATCCAATCGTGATTGGTTTTGAGCGGCGAGCGGTGGAATATCTCAAGTACTCCCTTGACGCGTCCCTTAGCAACCAGGGGAACCCCGTAATAGGCAATAAAACCCTCGCCAGCCAGCAGGGGGCTGCGCGACGACTTTTCAAACTCGTGGACTTGCGGCAGGTATCTTGGTTGGCGTTCAAGGGCCACGTACCCGGCATACCCCTCGCCGATGCGCACATGGGTTTGTTGAACGGCCTGGCTGCGGAAGCCATACCCGGCAGCATAGTTAAGCATTTGGGCAGGCATGTTCAAAAGCAAGATGTCGCTGGCGTCTGCTTTGAGTTGATCTTTAATCTGTTCCAGAATGACACCCAGGCTGATCTGTACATCGAAGCTGGCTGTAATGGCCTGGTCGATCTTACGCAGGGCATCCAGTTGGTGAAGGCGTTGTTCTGTTTCCTCAAACAAGCTGACGCGGTAGATGGCGTTGGCGACAATATCGGCAATGGGTGAGAGCAAGCTGATATCAGCAGATGAAAATGGATGTGTTCTGCCAACCCACAGCACGCCGATGGGCTGTTCTTGGGCGCTGAGCGGCACACAGACTACCGAGAACAGGTTGCTGAACAGTTCTCGGCTGACGTGGCGCTCATCTGTGCGGATATCGGCATTGGAATAAGGCTGACCCGTGGATAAGACCCACCCGCTGATGCCTGCGCCGGGCTCCAGGCGCACACCGGTAGCGGATATCCACTCACCCAATCCCTGTTCGATCAAGGTTTCGCCAGTGATTGGATCGCGGATGCCCAGCATGGTGCCTTCGGCATCCAGCAGGTTCATCACTTCTTCTAGCACCAAAAGCAGTAAGCTGGCACGGTTTGAAGCGGCGCGGGCAGATGCGGCAACGGCGATCAGAGCCTCGTGCTCGCGCTCCCGGCGTTTGCGCTCGGTGATATCGCGCGAGTTTACAACCACTTCGATCGTACCATCATCGCGCATGAGCTGCTGACTGGTAGCTTCAAACACATGCCAGCTATTATTTCGATGACGGATGCGAAATTCTACGCGTTGATCTGATGGAAGTGTGGCAGGGTCACCGGCGACGGTTTGTAAGATGGTTTGAGTGGCGGGAACATCCTCAGGATGGATGATTGGGAAGATGCTGTGGCCGATGACGGCATCTGGCGAATAACCCAGCACGCGCTCAACCGAAGGGCTGCCATATGTAACCTTACCATCGGGGGTATGTACGGTGATGATGTCTGATGCATTTTCGATCAGAGAGCGAAAGTGCGCTTCGCTGATGCGCAGGGTATCGTATAAGCTTCGCAATTGCCCCGCCATCTGGTTAAACGTGTGGCCCAAAACTCCAATCTCGTCATCGCGTTTGACCAGGACGCGCTGGTCCAGGTTGCCAGATGCAAATTGGTGGGCAGCCTGGGTGAGCCCGCCCAGGGGGGATGCAATGTAGCGGTTGATTAGCCAAAAGAGTATGAAGCTGGATGCCAAGAGAGCCAGGGCCAGGATCGCAACACTTTGCAAAAGCATTTGGCTGACCACTGTGTCGATGACATGTTTTTCAACGCCAATGTGCACGGTGCCGATGATGGTTGGTTCTGGCGCGCCGGGTTGAAATATGGGGATGACTGATTCGTAGAATCTTCCGGTGGAAAAGGTAACGGCGGCGTCTGAATCGATCCAGGCGCTTTGCCGCAGTAGGGAATTCTCTTGCAAGTAGGGAATTCGCAGGGGGTTTTCGCCTTCCCAGGCGGCACTTTCATAGAGTGTTTTATCCAGGTCATCGGTGATGTATGCATAACTGATACCGGCATTGGTTTTGAGCACTTCACCCAGGTAGCTGAACATGCCTGGAAAACTATCGAGGGGGAAGAAAAGTAAGTTCTTGTAAACGGTTTCTCGTACGTTGTGGGCAACGGTGATCGAGCGTTGTTCCAGCGCAGAGCGATAGGCGCTTTGGAATTTGGCAATGTTGACCACCGAAATAGATAGGGTGGTCAGAATCAAAGCCAGCATTGTGACCAGGTAGAGCTTTGTGCGGATGCTCTTCGGTTTCATATGCTCTGGATGGGTGATCAGGCGATGCTCATTTGTAGACGACGCTGTAAGGGCGCAAGATATTGGATCAGTGTTTGGCGCACATTAGTTTCGGGGTTGGCGAGCACTTCTTGCCAGATCAGCGCCAGGGTGTCTCGCAATCGATTCTCAATCAAGGCGCTAAAGGGAAGGGCGGGCCAACAGCGGCCGGTATCTACTGCCCTGGCGAACATTTGGTAAGCAGGATCTTGGCCTACTTCGCTGTTATTGAGCAAATCCCAGCGGGTGGGCAGTAAATTGGTACGTTTGCTGTACAGGGTGGTAGAGCTCTCGCCAGTGAGGAAGTTCAATAAATCCCAGGCGGCCTCGGGCCGGCGGGTATGCTTCCAAACAACCAGGTTTGAGCCGCCCACAAAAGGCACTCCGGGGACCGGGGCAACGCCAATGTTTTGGGCCAGTGCGGGATCAATGTGCCGCATTTGGGTCGAATACTGCCATTGTCCATCCAGGGTGGCACCAGCCTGACCGCTCCAAAAGAGGTGGTTAGCCAGGTTGTCGTCAATTACGGTGGGGTTTGAGCCCAAGAAACGGCCAAGACGGAAAAAGGCTTCCATGCCATCCAGGGCCTCTTTTTCGGCGAACAAGACCGATTTGCCATCTGCTGAGAGAAAGTTGCCCCCAGCCCCCCATACCCAACAGGTGACATGATGAACGGTGCTGGTGGAACGCTGTGTGTTGACTACCCAGGGACGTTCTACGCCGCTGTCTTGAAGTTTTTGCAGGGTGGCGTCCAGGGCGGCGGCAGAGGAAAAGGCAGATTGTGGATCCAGACCGGCCTTCTCGAGCCAATCGCGACGGTAATACAGCACGCGAGCCCCGGCGAACCAGGGCATGGCCCACATATTGGCATCATTTTGCAGCTTGCAGGCATTCCAAGAGCCCTTGAGGTATTGAGAGGAATTGCCTAGCCGAGAAACCACGGGACCTGGCAAAGGAAGGAGTGCATTCATGCCAACCAGGTCGGCTAGCCAGGAAACGCCCACTTCAGAAACGTCTGGCCCGCTGCTATGAATGGCGGCCTGGACGATTTCTCCCCAGGCCGCGGTCCAATCTAGCAATGTCAGTCGTACTGGAATATGCCTGCTGGCTGTAAACTTCTCTAACAGGCCCTGAAGTTCCTTAAGCTCATCTGCGCTGCCCAGCATAACCGATAGTTCAAGTTCAATCATAGCTACCTCTCTACGGTTGCGGGTGTCACTGTGTGAACGTAATCATAGCAAATAACCGCCTATCCATCAAGGGCGGGGGATGTTTTCTTGCCATTTAGGGCGGATGTGATTGCTCCTAAGAACACCAGGCCGACGGCGACCAGGAGGCTGGCTTGCACAGCAGGGAAGATGGTTGGAGACTGGGTGCCCTGGGCAGAACCGTGCGCCAGCACAGTGGTAAAAATAGCTCCGGCCAGGCCAACCCCCAAGACCATGCCAAAGTTGCGGGCCGTGGCCAGTACCCCGGCGGCAATGCCCTGGCGCTGGCGTGGGGCGGCACCCATCAGGGCGCTGTTATTAGGAGAGATGAAGGCCCCGGTACCCAGGCCTACTACAGCCAGGCTTAAGCCCACCTGCAGCCACGATGACTGGGGGCCTAGCTGCGAAACCAGGAAGATGCCAAGTGCCATCAAGAGCATGCCGATGGTTCCTGGCAGGCGTGTGCCAACCCGATCTGAAAGCGTTCCGCTAATGGGGGCGATGATGGCCATCATGATGGGCTGGGCAGTCAATAGCAGACCGGCTTCTGCAGATGTCAGCCCGCGGCCCTGGATGAGGTAATAGGGCATCAGGAAGATGACGCTGTAAACACCAATATAATTCAGTACGGCACTGGCAACTGGCAGGGCAAAGCCTGGCTGGCGGAACAGGCTGAGGTGGAGCAAGGGGGAGCGAGCGTGTTGTTCGATCCATATAAAGAAGGCCAGCAGGAAGATGGCCAGCGCCAATAATCCCAGGGTCAGCGGAGAGCCCCAGCCCCAGGCATGCCCCTGATTCAGGGCTAGCAGCAAGATGCTGAGCCCGGCCATAAAGGTGGCAGCCCCGGGGATGTCGAAGCCTTCTTGAGGCTTGCGAACGGCATCATTGGGGATATGGCGCAAGCTGAGCCAGATGGCGAGGGCGCCAACCGGAATATTGATGTAAAAAACTGCTCGCCAGCCCAGTTGACTTGCCAGCCAACCCCCAAATGAAGGCCCGGCAGTTAATCCCAGGTAGGTCATAGTGGCTTGCAAACCCAGGGCCCGGCCGCGCTGCTCGGCGGGAAAGTTCTTCGTCAGGATAGCAGGCGAGTTGGCGGCGATCATGGCGGCGCCCAGGGCTTGCAGGCCACGGAATAAAATTAAGAGCTGGATGGAGGGGGCCATGCCGCAGAGCATGGAGGTGAGCACAAAGACCACAAAGCCAGAAATGTAAAAAGATTTATGGCCACGCAGGTCTCCGAGGCGGCCAAAACTGAGCAGTAAACCGCTCAAAACGAGCAGGTAGATTGTCACGACCCACTCGCTGTTGGCCACCTGGCTGCTGGTGCTGCCTCCGGTGCTGAATTCTTTGGTGATCACCGGTAAGAGGGTGTTGACCACGCTGGTATCCAGGGCGGTCATGAAGGTGCCAACACCGATGGCCAGCAAGACCCACCATTTGGGGTTGATTTTAGACTGCATTTGTGGGTAGTCTCTTTTGATCGCGGAATACGACGGCAAGTATGATGGCTGTTACAGCGCCACCAGCAATGGATGCGATGAAGGTGGCGGAGTAGCCGGATGTGTCTGCCAGCCAGCCGCCAAATAAAGGTACCAGGAAAGCGGCCGGGGCGACGAGTGTATTGGCCAGACCAATGTAGACGGGGCGTTCGGTTTCGCGGCCGAATTGGAGGGTCATGGCCAGGCCAATGGTCCAATAGGCAACGTTGGAAATGCCGGCCAACACAAAAACCAGGTAAAAAGCTTCAACGGAGGGGGCTTTCCAGGCCAGCCAGGCGCTTAATGCGCCGGCGATGGCGCCAATGCCCATGATGCCGCGATGACTCCAGCGATCGCCCAGCCAGCCCAAAAGTGGATTGGCCGCCATCTGAACGGCGGTCAAAACGCCCGTCATGATGCCAGCCAGGCTCTCGCTCATGCCGTAAGAGCGCACTGCATATACGGTATAAAACGCAAACGACATGAGGGCAAATTGGTATAGGACGCGGACGACCACAAACCAGCGGAAATTGACATCTTGGTGCAGGATGGTTTTCATGTTAGCCCATAAAGAGCCCTGCTCTAATGGGGAGGCAATCGGCTGGCTATCGGGCTCGCGTGTTTGGGCCAGGAAAACCCAGGAACCGACCATGGCGGCACTGGTAACCAGGAAGCAGATGGTGAAATCGAGGGGGTAAGGGGTGCGCTCCAGGAGTATGCCGGCCCATACCGCAGCGACAGATGCCAGCAGGTTGGAAGACGAAGCCTGGAGGCCGTAGAAAATTCCCCAGCGATCTCCGGGGATGATCTTGCCGATCATGCTTTGCCAGGCTGTGGCCGTCAGACCGCCGCCCACGCCCTGCCAGATGAGCATCAGAAAGGTGAGTACCAGGGCAACGCGATTGCCCAGGCTGGGCACAAACCAGGCGATGGCTGCCAACCCTAAGAAGGGCAGGCGTTCTTGAATGGTGAGCGCCAGGACGGTGGGTTTGTAACGGCGCAAGCGGGAGACTGAGCGGGCCGTGAACAACTGCGGGAACTGCCAGCACAAGACATGCAGGGCGGGGATCAGGCCAATTAAAATGGCCGAATCGGTCAGCGAGCTGACAAAGAGGGGCAGGATGGTGACAAAGGAGGCAAAGCCCGTGCCAAAACCGAAGAACCCGGCGTCAAGAAGACTGACGGCGAGGTTGAAGGGGAAGTTCTTGTCGCGTTCCAGGCTTTCGGAAGTCAGAGATGCCATGGATCTAACACCAATACGGCTGGCTCACCAGGTATTTGCGAGACAGTTTCAACAGCGATACATAATTTTTAAGGGAGCGACAACCTCCAGTGCTGGTGGTCATCGCTCCCCAAATTTCACTTTGCTTGCCTGTTTGGGAACAGGCTTAGGCAGCCTCTACCTTTACTGCGCAAACCTTGAACTCAGGGATCTTGGCGATCGGGTCCAGGGCAGCAATGGTCAACTCGTTGGCAGAGGCATCGGGGAAGTGGAAGTTGGCATAGACCATGCCGGGCGTTACACGCTCGGTGATCCAGGCTTCGGCCTCGATGCTGCCACGCCGTGAGGTGATGCGGACACGTTTTTTACCATTCAAGCCCCATTGTTCGGCATCCTGGGGGTTGACCTCAATCAAGGGCTTGCCATAGACGGCCATCAGGCCTTTGGCGCGGCGGGTCATTGTGCCGCCATGCCAGTGATAGAGGACACGGCCAGTGCTCAACAGGATGGGATATTCATCATCCGGCATTTCGGCAGGCGGGATGTGCTCGAGACCCAAGAATTTACCCTTGCCGCGGGCAAACTGACCAACGTGCAGGATGGGTGTGCCGGGGTGATCGAGATCGCGGACCGGCCATTGCAGGCCGGGGCCGGTTTCCAGGCGCTCGTGAGTCACGCCAGCGTAGCTGGGGGTGAGGGCGGCAACTTCGGCCATGATCTGGGCGGTGCTGCGGTACTTCCAGGCCGAATGTGGGCTTTCTTTGGGCTTGCGGTCGCTCTTGGCGATCACGCGCTTGGCCAGCTCTTTGATGATCCACCAATCGGGGCGTGCGTCGCCGATCGGCTCAATGGCTTTGCGCACGATTTGTACGCGGCGCTCGGTGTTGGTGAAGGTGCCGGTTTTCTCGGCGAACGACACACCGGGTAAGAGCACATCAGCGAAGGCGGAGGTCTCATTGGGGAAGATATCTTGCAGAACGAGGAAATCAATGGCTTCGAGGTTGTGCCGTACATGCGCAGAATCCGGATCGCTCGTGACGGGGTCTTCTCCCATGATGTAAAGGGCATGGATTTTGCCCTGGGTGATGCCGGGAACCATTTCGGTGGAGGTGATACCAACCTTGTCTGAGAGGGGCACGCCCCAGGCGGCCTCAAACTTTTGGCGCACGGCTTCTACGGGAACAGCCTGGTAGCCGGGGTAAACGTTGGGCAGGCCGCCCATATCGCAAGCGCCCTGAACGTTGTTCTGGCCGCGCAGCGGGTTGACGCCGCCGCCAGGGATGCCCATATTGCCCAGCAGCATTTGCAGGTTGGCCAGGCTTTCAACATTGCGGACGCCAACGATGTGCTGGGTGATGCCCATGGCCCAAATAACTGCCATGGGGTGGTTGAGAGCCAGGATTTCAGCAGCCTGGTAGAGTTGTTCTACGGGCACGCCGGTGATCTGAGAGGTTTTTTGTGGCGGATACAGAGCGACCATATCCCGCAGTTCTTCGAAGCCCTCGGTGCGGTCGGCAATGAAGGCTTGATCTTCCCAGCCTTTTTCCAGGATGATATTCATTAGCCCGTTGATCAGGGCTACATCTGTACCGGGCTTTTGGCGGATGTGCAGGGTTGCAAAGTCGGTGATGTCAATACGGCGAGGATCTGCTACCACCAGCTTGAGGCCACGCCGAATGACTGCCTGGCGAATGCGAGTGCCAAAGACGGGGTGTTGTTCGGTGGTGTTGGATCCGATGATAAGCATGGAAGCTGCCTGCTCGGCAACATCTTCCATTGAGTTGGACATAGCGCCCGAACCAAAGACAGTGGCCAGACCGGCCACGGTGCTGGAGTGTCAGAGACGGGCGCAATGGTCTATGTTGTTTGTTCCCATCACCTGACGGGCAAACTTGTTCATCAGGTAGTTTTCTTCGTTCAGGCATTTGGCTGAAGTCAGCACGCCCACGCTGTCAGCGCCATGGGCAGCGCGGGCTGCATTTAGCTTGCTGGCAGTGGTATCGAGGGCGGTTTTCCAATCCACTTCTACCCAGTCCCAGGCGCTGCCCTGGCGAGACTTCTGGCCGCCTTCTACAAGGTAGCGGCGCACGCGAGGCTTGGTGAGGCGATCGGGGTGGTGAATGAAGTCGTAACCGTAGCGGCCCTTGACGCACAAGGCCATGCCGTTGACAGGGGCTTTGGGGTTAGATGTGACCCGGATGACGCGGTTGTTTTTAACATTCAAGTCAAACTGGCAGCCAACGCCGCAGTAGGTACAGGTTGTGGTAACCAGTTTATCAGGAATGCCGGCGCCCATCGAGAGTTTGTTGTCCAGCGCACCGGTGGGACAGACGGCTACACAAGCGCCGCAGGTTTCGCAGCGGGCATCGATCATGGTGCTATCAGCTCCGGCGACAATGCGGGTATTGAAGCCGCGTTCGGCTTTTCCCCACACAAAGCGGCCCTGGACCTCAGCGCAGGCGCGTACGCAGCGTGTACACAAGATGCATTTGTTCATGTCAACCCAGACCAGGGGATTGGGATCGCTGTTGACCGTGGTGAGCGGGGCAGGGGACTGGGTGGTCTTGAGGTCAAGACCATAATGTTTGACCCAGTGCATGAACTGTGTTTCGTGGCTTTGGCCATCGGCATAGCCAGAATCGTGGTAGTTTGATAAGAGCAGTTCCAAGATGGTACGGCGCGCCTTTGTCAGGGCGGGGCTTTCGGTGTTGATGACCATGCCATTGCTGACAGGCAGCGTGCAGGAGGCCGTTGGCAAACGGAAACCCTGAATTTCTACGACGCATAGACGGCAACCGCCAAAGGGCTCGAGGTCGGGGTGATCGCACAGGGTGGGGATGGTGATACCGGCTAATTCGGCGGCGCGTAAGACCGTTATGCCATCGGGCACTTCGATTGGTTTTCCATTGATCGTGATGTTGACCATAGTAAAATCTTCTCCTTTTACCCAGTTACCGTCATCAGGTCAGGGTTTTTGATTAAATCTTCTTTAACTGTCATCGGGCAGACCCCCGCCGGGCAAACACCCAGGCGGATATGGGCTTCAACTTCGGCGCGGAAGTGTTTTAGCATGTCGCGCAGTGGTACACCGGCGGTTTGCCCTAAGCCACAGTTCGAAGTCAGTTCCATTTGTTCGGTCAGGCGGGGGAATATGTCGAGGTCGGACAACTGCGCCTGGCCTTGGGTAATGCGGACTAAAATTTCGTAAGCTCGCTGTGTGCCTACGCGGCAAGGCGTGCACTTGCCGCAGCTTTCAAAGCGGAAGAATTGAAGCAATACTTTTGCCAGGTCTACGATGCAGGTTGATTCATCGCAGATGAGCAGTGCGCCAGAGCCAAGGGATACGCCTGCTTTACGAAAGCTCTCAAAGTCCATGGGCGTATCTTGGAGCGTGGCGGGGATGATCGAGCCGCTGGAACCGCCTGTTTGGGCCAGCTTGAAGGTGCTGCCGGGTTTCATACCGTGGCCATAGATGCTGATTACCTCGCGTAAGGTGATGCCCATGGGAACCTCAATCACGCCAGGCGTATTGACCTGACCCATGATGGTGTACACCTTGGTGCCGGGGCTGCTGGGGGTGCCAAGCGTGCGGTACCACTGGGCGCCGTTCCTCAGGATGGGCGGTACATTGGCCAGGCTTTCGACATTGTTGACCAGAGTGGGCTTGCCCCACAGGCCGTGCGTGGTGGGGTAAGGCGGGCGGGAGCGAGGCTCGCCGCGCTTGCCTTCAAGCGATTCGAGCAGGGCTGTTTCTTCGCCGCAAACGTAAGCGCCGGCCCCAGCGTGAACGTGAAGCTCGAATGAAAACCCGCTGTTGAAGATATTCTCGCCCAGCATTCCATAGGCGTGGGCTTGTTTAATGGCGTGTTCTAAGCGCTGATAGGCCAGGGCATATTCGCCACGGATGTAGATGTAACCTGCTTTGGCGCCAATGCCATAACCGGCCAGGGTCATGGCCTCTACCAGGGCAAACGGATCGCCTTCCATGATCAAACGGTCTTTGAAGGTGCCGGGCTCTGATTCATCGGCATTACAGACAACATATTTGGGGCTGCCGGGTGCGCCTGCCACAAAGCCCCATTTGCGTCCGACCGGGAAACCGGCGCCACCGCGACCCTGCAAGCCTGATTTTTCAAGCTCGGCGATCACTTCGGCTGGGGTCATTTGGGTGAGGGCTTTCCCAAGGGCTGTATAACCTTCGTTGACAATATAATCATCGATGCTCTCGGGGTCAATGCGTCCGGCGCGCTGGAGCACCACGCGATGTTCAGCGGGCAAGGACCCTTTGCGTGCGCGCAGCCAGGCAATGCGACCGGTCAGCTCGCGGGCAGGGGCCAGCATGCGTTCGGCAATGCGGCCCTTATAGAGATGTTCTTCAACCAAGAAGCGGGCGTCTTGTGGTTTGACAGGCCCGTAGATCACGGCCTCAGGGTAAACCATCACCAGAGGCAGCACATCGTGCCGGCCAAGGTCGGTGATGGTGGCGATGGCAACTTCGTCTTGCAGGCCAAACTCTTGGATGGCGGATTGCAAGTTTTGAAATACTTCCTTCCCACCCAGGCGATTGCTTTCTTCGTCTTCGGAAACCAAGATCATTGCACGGATTGTTTTCATAATTGGGCTCTTTGTCTCCAATCTCAGGCGTATTTTGCCAGGATCTGAGCGACATCTGCCTCGGTCACATTGCCATAGACGTCATCGTCCACCAGTATAACCGGGCCTACACTGCAGATTCCCAAACAGCTAGTGGTCACCAGGGACCATTTGCCATCGGAGGTGGTTTCGCCATTTTTGATCTGAAGCACGTCGCTTAAGGCCTGCCAGACCTGGCGCCCACCAACAACGTGGCAGGGAGCGCTTTCGCAAAACTTGACCACATGGCGGCCGCGTGGTTTGGTGGAGAACATGTGGTAGAAGCTGGCCATAGAGAACAGCTGGCTGTCGGTGATGAGCATGTGGTTGGCCGGGTCATGTATCTGGCGGCGGACCTCAGAAATGGCCTGGGCGGGGATGTAACCCAAGGCCGAGTTGATTTCGCTGAGGATAGGGATCAGTGCATCGCCGCCACGGCCGTGCTTTTCAACCGCTTTTACGACAATCTCAGTGATATTACGTTCCTCAAGCCGGTCTTTGGTGGCCTGAGGCATTGCTGGAGCTGATTTATCGGCCATACTGCAATCCTCCATGTCGGTCGTTTATTCCACCACCACAGCGTTGAAATTGCACACCTGTTTACAAATGCCACAGCGAATGCAGATGGATGGATCAATCACGTGCAACTGGCGACGCTCGCCGGAGATGGCGTTGACGGGGCAGTTGCGGGCGCAAACGGTGCAGCCGGTGCAAACGCCCTCGGTGATCGAGTATGCGATCAGAGAACGGCAGACTTTGGCCGGGCAGCGTTTTTCAAAAATGTGGGCTTCGTATTCTTCGCGGAACTGTTTTAGGGTTGAGACGACAGGATTAGGAGCGCCCTGACCCAGGCCGCAGAGGCTGTTCTTTTGCACCTGAGCGCAGAGGTCCTCCAGTTTTTCGATATCGCCGGGCTCGCCTTTGCCGTCGCAGATGCGTTGCAGCATTTCAAGGATGCGGCGCGTGCCGATACGGCAGGGGGTGCATTTGCCACAGCTTTCATCCTGAGTGAATTCCATGAAGAAGCGAGCAATATCGACCATGCAGGTTTCTTCATCCATGATGATCATACCGCCGGACCCCATCATGGCGCCAGCGGCGCTCAGGTTTTCGTAATCGATCTTTTCGTCCAGGTACTTGGCTGGCAGGCAGCCGCCCATGGGGCCGCCGATCTGGACTGCTTTGTACCCTTTGTTGTCTCGAATGCCGCCAGCTACATCGAAGATCACTTCTCGCAGGGTGATGCCCAGCGGTACCTCGATCAGGCCGGTATGATTGACATCACCACCGATGGCGAAGGTCTTAGTACCTTTGCTCTTCTCGGTGCCCATGCTGGCAAACCAATCGGCGCCCTTGAGGATGATCTGGGGAATGTTGGCGTAGGTCTCCACATTGTTGTTGTTGGTAGGTTTGCCCCAAACGCCCTTGACAGCCGGGAAAGGCGGACGGGGGCGGGGTTCGCCACGCTGGCCTTCGATGGATGCGATCAGGGCGGTCTCTTCGCCGCAGACAAAAGCACCTGCGCCCATGCGCACTTCCAGGTCAAAGGAAAAGCCAGATCCCATGATGTCATTACCCAGCAAGCCCAACCCGCGCGCCTGCTGGATGGCCAGGTTGAAGGTGCTGACGGCAAGGGGATATTCGGCGCGGCAGTAGACGTAGCCCATATTCGCGCCAATGGCATAGCCGGCAATGATCATGCCCTCGAGCACGGAGTGGGGGTCGCCTTCAAGCACGCGGCGGTTCATAAATGCGCCGGGGTCGCCTTCATCGGCATTGCAGACGATGTATTTTGGAGAGTCAGGCGTGTTGCGGCAGAACTGCCATTTCTTGCCGGTGGAGAAGCCTGCGCCGCCGCGACCGCGCAGCCCCGAGCGTGTGACTTCGTCGATGACGGCTTGCGGCTGCATTTCTCCAAGGACTTTAGCCAAGGCAGCGTAGCCGTCTTCGGCAATGTAATCCTCGATGTTTTCAGGATCGATCTTGCCGCAGTTGCGCAAGACGACGCGTACTTCTTTGGGTTTGGGTGGGCCAAGTTCTTCATCGACCGCAGTTACGACGGGCTTGCGGAATTTTTCGACAATGCGGCCTTTGAGGAAGTGTTCTTCGACCAGGTAGGGTACATCGTCTTCCGTCATGCCGACGTAATGTACGCTTTCGGGGTAAACCATCATCTCGGGGCCATCGGCACAGCCGCCGATGCGCGAGGTTTCTAATACCTGGATTTCGTCGATCAGGCCTTGGGCCACCAACTCGTCTTGCAAGGCGTCCATCACGGCATGGGCGCCCTTAGCCAGGCATTCTGGGTCAACACAGACCAGAACGTGAGAACGGAATAGTGCCATTTTTTTACCTGTTAAACCTGAACAATATGGTCGCTGACGAGCTTGCCATTCAACACATGCTCTTGGATAATGCGTTCAGCAACTTCGGGGGTCACCTTGCCGTAAGTGACTTTGGGCGCATCCCCAATCACAACCTGGACGATGGGTTCTTTTTCGCATAAGCCAATGCAGCCTGTTTGGGTGATGAGGACCCCGCTCAGGTTATTGGTTTCGATGTAATTCAAGATGCTCTTCATGGTGTCGCGCGCACCGGCAGCGATGCCGCAGGTGCCCATACCAACAATCACCTGGGCTGCGCCAGAGGTGGACTTAACCTGGCGTTTTTCCAGGGCTTCTTCGCGAATACGTCGCAAATCTTCAAGGGATTTAATTGTGCTCATTGGTTCTCCTTATCACATTACAGAACTATTCTGAATGGTGTTTTGAACATTCGATATACCATCTTCTAATTGACCGCGGATGAAAGCCAGTACTTCGGGCTCGCAAAAAATGGCGGCTTGTTCTGGGTCTATGGCCCCAGGCTGGAGGCCCAGGGCTTCTTTGATCGGCAGGTCATCAAAGGCGAAACGGATCGAAGCAGAGGCTCCGTTTTCTTGTGGCAAGCGGGCAGAATACTCGAATAGCCAGTGAATCTGGGGGTAGGCAACGACCAAGGTCAGCATTGTGCTGGCTAAATCGCCCAGGGGCATGCGGTCAATGTGGCTGTGTTGAAACTCAACTGCCAGGTTAGTGCCGCGCCCCACCTCAGAGCTGATCTCGAGGCCGCCGTTGCACATCTCGGCGGCAGCTTTGAGCAGGGGGATGCCCAGGCCCACTTTGCGGGTGGTGCGGCTGGTGACAAAGGGGTCTGCCACGCGCTGCACCGTTTCGGCGTCCATACCTTTGCCGTTGTCTACAATGGTGGCTGACAAGCGATCGCCGGCCAGGTCCTCATACACAGAAACGGAAATCTGGCTGGCTTTGGCAGCTACGCTGTTTTCGGCAATATCAAGCAGGTGCAGGGCAATCTCGCGCATATCTTGAGACCTGAAGTGGGTTTACTCTTGCGGCTTCTTGATCTTATTCAGAACCTGGGGGAATTTGTTGGGGCGCAGGCGTCCCTGAACTTCATCGTCAATCACTACCACAGGCGCCTGGCTGCACGCGCCAACGCAGCGGCAGACTTCTAGGGTGACCTCTCCATCGGGGGTGGTTTCGCCGACATCGACGCCAAGCAGCTGCTTGGCTTTATCAATCAACTGTTGTGTGCCGCCCACGTAGCAAGCGGTGCCCATGCAGAACTTGATGGTGTGCTTGCCGCGCGGCCGGTTGGTAAAGAACGAATAGAAGGTGACCACGCCGTGGACGGCGCTCACTGGCACGCCCAGGTTTTGGGCAATGTAGTGTTCCATCGGTTCAGAGATGTGACCAATTTTAGTCTGCAGTTCATTCAGTACGATCATGGTGGCGCCAGAACGGTCTTTGTTGGCAGCGATGACCTGATCGATGATGGATTTTTGATCTGTGACTACCGTTGGGTCAGCGGCGGGTATTTCGCGTGTGGTTGTACTGTACATAGCAACTCCAATTTTGTTATTCTAACGATCTTTCACTTTCATAAACATTGTAATCCATTTGGTGATTAACCGGCATGGAAGGATGTCATCAACCTGCTCGCAGGTTGTCAGCCGCCTGGTATCAATTGGTAACTGCGCCCGGCCTCTTTGCGCAAAGCAAGGCGCAGCTCAGCCAGGGTGGGGGCTTCGATGGTGAATTCATTGACTCCCAGAAATTCATCCAGGCGGTGAACATCGCCGCTTTGGATGATGGGGTAACCGGCAAGCTGTGGATGGCGCTGGGCGGCTTCGGCGGGGGGCAAGTGTCGCGAGATTTCCAGTGCTTCTACCGGCCAACTGGGTGAAACAAAGCCCAGGTTGGCCAGCAGCCCGAAGGCTTTGCGGTCTACATGGGCAGGGATCACCAGACCGCCCAGGGCGTGCACCTGTTGGAAGGCCTGGTCGATGGTGATGGCACTCGAAGTCAGTAAGAGCCGGTCTTCACGGCGGATGAAATCGCCGGTGGCATCTACAACAAACTGTTCCCCAAAAAAATCTGGGTTATTTTGAACGGCTGGCAGATGTTGATCTACGATTGTTTGCCAGGCGAGCAAGGTTGTTAATGTTTCAAACAAGCAGAGGACATGGACTTCTTCTTGCGTTTGCAACTCCATGCCGGGTAGTACGGTCAGGGCAGTAGCTTGGGCTGCTTTTTGCACTGCGGCAATGTTGGCACTGGCATTGTGGTCGGTGATAGCGATCAGGGAGATGCCGCGATCGAGTGCTTCTTGGACGATCAGCGGAGGAATCATCTCCACTTCGGCACAGGGTGAGAGCACCGTATGAACGTGGAGCTCTACGCGCAGTGTTTGCATGGTGTCTCAGGTTTATCCCCGCGGCCTAAGCGCCGTGCAATCCCATTTCCCACAGCTTGCCCACCACAACATAGGTTGGTAGGGGCGTAGCCAACAGAACCACACCCTGGTCATTGGCCTTTTGAATAACAGCTGGCTCAACCGGCGCATTTTCTGTTACGATGATGGCGCTTAACTCTAATAGGGCAGCAACAGCAATGATATTCAGGTGCGCCTGCAGTGTGACCCAAATGCCATCCTTTTTTGCCCCAGCCATAACACAGCTCAACAGATCAGAAGCATAGCCGCTGGTGGGGACGATGGCTGATAGATTTTGAGGTTGGGTGAGGCAGGTGAGCTCGAGTTCTTTCGCAATTGCTTGTAAATTCATTGGGTGGTTTCTCCTTGTGCATCTGTACTGGAAGCGGACTCGCGCAAACTTTCTTCATCGTCCATGATAATTGACATCCATAGGCGCGTCCCCAAGCCGGGAGCGGAGGTCAGCTCCATGTTATCTACAATGCGTTTGATGTTGAAAAGACCCATGCCAGCCCCGAAGCCCATTTCGCGCACCGTGTTGGTGGCAGTTGAATAGCCAGGTTTCATGGCATTCTCGATGTTCTCAATGCCGGGGCCATCATCAGTGACCAGCATGGTGATTTTTTGGGGTTCGATTTCTACTTTGATCCGGCCGCCATTGTTGGTGTGGATGATCAGGTTCATCTCGGCTTCATAGATGGCGATGCCACAGCGGCGGGCGATCTGAGGGCTGGCGCCCAGGCGGATCAGGGCGCGCTTGATGTTCGATGAAGCATTCCCGCCACTGATAAAATCATCCTTCTTGATCTGGTAGCGCATGACGAGGGTGGTGCGATCAGACTTGATATCTTCAAACAGGTGGCTGGCGCGATAGCGGCGTACTTCTTCTTCTTGATAGTCTTTTTGAATGGCGATCAGGATGCCCCGGGTAATATCGCCCTTGGTGATCATCCCAACAAGTTTGTTGTTTTCGTCCAATACTGGCAGGCGCCCAACGTTGACCTGGATCAGCTTTTCGAGCGCTTTGATCAGGGAATCAAACCCATAGACCGTGATCAGGTTGGTGGTCATATAGTTGACCACGGGAGCGTCCAGGTCGTTGATTGACATGGCACGCACCAAGTCTTCCATGCTAATGACCCCCACCAGGTTGTCGCCATCCAAAACGGGTGCGCCAGAGATACGCCGTTTGCGCAGCATATCCAACATGTCTCGCATGGGCATCTCGGGCGAAGCCGTGATGATATTGCGCGTCATTACATCCTGGATCTTAAGATCATAAGCCAGTTCTTCAACGCGGGTGATATCTTTGGCGTCTTGATCGGTGACGATCCGCCCACGGCGACCGTAAAGCTCCTGGTCAGTGGTCATGAATTTAGCCTGCGCAGTCTAAATTGCACTCCAGGCTTGGCAGCCCGGCCTGGTAAAGGCGCCCGCACAGCTCGAACATGCCGTATGGGCTAGAGATTAAGGGCATGCCTTCTTCTTTGGCCAACTGGATGGTTTCGGAGTTGGGTTGTTTGCCGCGCACGAAAATGATCGCCCGAACGTCTGCAATCTGGGCGGTGCGTACGACCTGGGGGTTGCAAAGACCGGTAAGTAAAACGGCATCAGGTTGGATGGAGGCGAGAACATCGCTCATCAGATCGGCACCACATGCGCCGCGAATTTCCCAATCTAGATTGCTTTTTGAATTGAGCACTTGCCCTTCAACCAGCCGGATCACATCATTAAGTTTCATAGCTTCGTTAGTGTTTCCTTTGTATTGCTATTGTGATACAGCCCGCTTGCGGGCTGTGTGATTGGCTCACCAGGTGAGCAGGTCTAATCAGCCCCCTAGTTTACCATACTCTTCATAAATACGACTGTGATAACTGTCACAAAGTTTCAGTGATTAGTTTTCTCTTTGTCCATTGTGCGGGAGTGCTTTTTCCATACGCCAGGCTGGTTCGCAGACATCACAGCGGCGACCTTTATCGTCAATGTATGACCAGCGACCTGGTTCGGCGGCAACAATGTGGTACCCCATGCGCTCGTAGAAGCGCATGGCACCGTGATTATCGCGCCCTACGTTCAGGCTGGCAAGGATAAAACCGCGCTGAGCCAGGTCTTCTTCAAGGGTATGCAGCATGCGGGCCCCAATTCCCTGGTTGCGATAGGCTGGACGAACACGAAAGCCGTAAATATAAGCGCGGGTTACCCCGTCGGATAGTTCTGGCCGGGCGCCTGATAGCGAAACAAAGACCTGCCCAATCACACCATCGTTGGCGGCTTCGGCAACCCAGATCAATGCCTGGCCTTTTTCTACCATAAAGTAGGTGTCGGCGTACAAACGCCGGAAATGCCGATATTCGCCATCCCATTCCAGGGCCGGCAGATCGCTGCGTACGCCGTGGCGGACGATCACTACAGGGTCAATGGTTTCCATCTTGGTCTGAGATCAGCTTTTCTAGCAAGGAGCGTTCTTGTTCGACGGTTGTGATTTGGCCATCCAGCCAGGCATTGCGCAGGGCGCTCAAGATGCGGCGGTATTCGGGGCCGGGCGCCATGCCTCTGGCCAACAGATCGTGGCCGGTGATGGTGGGCATACGTTTGCGCCAATCGCTGAGGTAATTTTGCAGGATGGTGCACAGGTGTTTATCTTGGATAGCAAGGCAGTTGGCATAAATGGCTGTCAACGGGGTTTCGTCCAGGTGCGCCACAACCTGGCTTGGCGAGGCATTCGGGAGGGTGGGCAGAACCTCCCACAGGCGGCGGGCGGCCTCTAACTCCTTGGCGTGGAGCACCGAGATGCGTAAACGCGAGATCACAGATTGGAGCGCTTCAAGAGGCAGGCGCAGCAGCCATAGGCAATATGCCAGTTGGCGGGCGTGGGGCTTAGGTTCTTCTTCAACCGGCAGGTCAAACCCGAGGGCCTCAAAATTGTCCAATATGGCCATCCGGGTGCTGACCCAATCATCCCAGGGCAAGGAGGGGTGGATGGCAGACAGCAGCCCCAGGGTGTGCAGGCGTTCCATCATGGGCACGCGCTGTTCTTCATCTAATATGTGGTCTAGCTCGTGGCGCAGGCGATCGCCCGAGACACGGCTGATCAGTGAGATGGCCTCGCGCAGCAGTTCGAGCGTGCGTGCTTCAATTTGAAAATCGAAACGCTGCTCAAAACGTACGGCGCGCAGCATGCGGGTGGGATCATCGACGAAGGAGAGCGAGTGTAGGACACGCACGCGGCCATCTCGGAGATCATTTAGACCTCCCCAGTGGTCGTGCAGTTCGCCATAGTGGTGGCCATCCAGGCGCAGGGCGAGGGTGTTGATGGTGAAATCGCGGCGGTGCAGATCTAATTTGATGCTGCCGCGCTCGACAGTGGGGAGGGCCGTGGGATGAGTATAGAATTCTGTGCGGGCAGTGATGATATCCAGGAATTCGGGCAAGTCGGCGGCGCCATCTGGGTGGCCGAGGGCAGTTGCCAGGTTGGGGCGGATATCGGCGATCAACCATTTGGCGGTGCCAAAGCGGGTATGAGTGGTGAGCCGGCCTCCATAGCGGCTGCATAAGACCTGCCCCAGGGCAATGGCATCTCCTTCTAAAACCAGGTCAAAATCCAGGCCTGGACGATCTAAAAGAATATCGCGTACAAATCCGCCCACAATATACATGGCGGCGTGTTGTTCAGAAGAAATGGCGGCGGCAACCTTGAGTAAGGCCAGGCGTGCGGCAGGCATGGCTGCCTGTAGCCGGTCTGCCAGGTCTGGCATCCCCGGGCGTTCCAGGCGGGCAGTGAGGGTCTTCAATAAATCTGTGCGGGTGACAATGCCAATGATCTCGCCGCTTTGGGGGTGGACGACTGGCACCTGCCCCCAGCCTGTGTCGGTCATCAGGCGCTGTAAATATTCAACCGAACTATCGGGCAAGACGGTAACCTGGCCAGCATCCATCAGGCTGGCGGCAGTTAAGTTCAGCTTGTGGGCAATGGCGCGATCCACGGCCCGGCGCGTGAGCAGGCCCACTACTCGGCCGTCTTTGACCACGGGGTAGCCTTCATACCCGTAGCGCTGCATGCGCTCGGCGGCGCTTTGGGCGGAGGTTTCGGGGGTGATGACCTGGGGGCCGCGTGACATGATCTGGGCGACGGTGACCGCCGGGCGGACGTGTTCTGGTAAGATGCGCACCAGCTCGGCACGCACGACCGGCAGCTCACTGCCCTTGATGAGACAGGCAGCGGCGCGCGAATGCCCGCCGCCGCCAAAATGAGCAGCGATCTCGGCAACATCGATATGGTCGGTGGTAGAGCGTCCAATCAACTGCACGCCGCCGCGGGTGGTGAGCAGGACAAAGAGGGCATCAGGATCAAGCCAATCGCGCAGGCGGTGGGCCACGGTTGACAGCTCTTCTTCAACATCCTGGGCATTGCCGCAGGCCACGATGACGGTGTAGCCGTGCATTGTGTGGCTTTCGGCTGCGGCGCGCAGTTGGTCGTACAGGGCTTGCTGCTGCATTGAAAGCGGGTGGTTGAGGAAATCGGCGGCGATACTCAGGTTGGCGCCTTGTTCCAGCAGGTAAGAGGCGGCGCGCAGGTCGCGCACGTTGGTGCGCGAGTAGGTCAGAGAGCCGGTATCCTCATAAATACCTAAGAGCAGCAGGGTGGCCTGGGCCATGCTCAGATTACCATTGTGCTCGCGCAACTGCTCGGCAAAGAGGGTGGCTGTTGCACCTACTTCCTCGGTCGAGACGACCCAGTGGGCGGGGATGTCTGGGCGGCGGGCGTGGTGATCTACTACATAAACGGGGGTCGTCTCGTTGACGCCGCGCAGGGTGGCCATGGATTGGGTATCTACCAGGTAGATGAGCTCAACTGGCTCTGCTGGCAGGTCGCGCGCATCAATAAAGGGCATTTCTGTGCCGTAGAGGGTGACGAAAGCGCGCACGTTGCGGTTCATACGGCGTGGCAGCACTGGGGTCGCTGTTTCGTCCAACAAGTAAGCCCCCAGCATAGAAGCCAGGGCATCAAAATCGGCCTGTTCGTGGGTGATGATGAGACGCATGGTCGAGTTCCCTATACTGCTAATTGTAACCCAAGTTTTGTTGTGCGAGGCGAAGCTTTGCCGCCTGAGAATGTGCGTGAGGCGCCTGGGCCATTTTTAGAACTTCCGCGATACAATAGCGGCATGGATATCAAAGAGTTGACCCAAGAGATGCATCGTTTTGTTCGCAGCATGGGGTGGTACGAGGCAAGCAGTAAGCGGCCGCAAACCTTGCGTAACCTGGCGATCTCGCTGGACCTGGAGGCGGCGGAAGTGTTGGAGCATTTCCAGTGGGGCGAAGAGGCCGCTAACCGCGAGGAGCTGGCTGGAGAATTGGCCGATGTGGCACTTTATCTTTTGCAGATTGCCAGCCTGGCGGGGATTGATCTTGAAGAAGCGATCTTGAAAAAATTGGAACGAAATTACCAGCGCACCTGGGATCAAGAGGCGTGAGTGTGCTAATCATTTTCGGATGAATAATATGAACAAGCGCATTGCCAGATTGTTGATCGTGCCTGCCGTCCTTGGGCTTGCCGTACTGGCTTGTGATAAGGCTACAACCGCCTATGAGCTTGAGCACCCGACGGAAGCGGTGCAAACTTTGGATGCCTCTGTGGAACAGCCTGTGATCATAAAAATGACGGGCACCCGCACCCAACCGGATCCTCAAGATAACCAGGCAGGCAAGGCGTGCAGTGCATCGACTGACTTGACGCTGATTCTTTATTCCTATGGCGATGCCCGTCTCTTTTCTACCGGCATGGGTTTTCGCGATTATTCCACCTGCGCCCAATCTGACTTGAATGAATCCTGGTACATCTATGGCACGGCCGACTTTGCTACCGGTACGATCACCTGGGAAACCTGCAACAATGATGATTTCCTGGCGGTCGGCGAAACGGTTTTTGACGACACCTCCTTCTCTGGTACGGTTGAATGTTACCTCAGAAGAACGATGGAAAAACGGGTCACTATCTCTCGCTGAGTTTGTCTTATCTCTGACTATTAACTCAATATTGGAGGCTCGCACATGCTTCGTCGTCTCGCTTTGCTCTTGCTCGTCTTCATTATTTTCCTTTCGTTTGCATCCCCAGCGATGGCCGCGGAGGGCAGCGTGCTGGTGTATTATGCTGGCGAGGTCGATTCTAGCGTGGTGCGGGCCCTGGAGCTGGCGGGCTTCACCCTGGTGGATGACCCGACCCAGGCAGATGTGATCCTGCTTAACGGCGTGATCCCGAATGTGGGTGAGCTGGCTGAGGGTGTAAAAGCCGGGACTGGCCTGGTGCTGATGTTGGGGGAGCAGACTGCGGCGGCTGACGTTGAGACAGTGCTTGGTTTTCCGGTGGCGTTTGAACAAAATGAAGAGCCGGCCAGCCTGGTTGAGATCAAGGTCAACGATCCGCTGGCGACCGAAATCCTTTGGAATAGTGCGCCCCAGGTGCGTGAGCGATACGCGACGATAACGCCGCTTTCCTCAGTCCAGCCGCTGGTGGTGACGTATGAAAACGGGGATTGGGTCTTGTGGCAGGCCCGTCCTGGCGTCTTCGTGGTCAACGCGGTTCTGGAAAATGACGCCACCAACCCGCAGATACAGCAGTGGGCCTATTACAATTACCTGGTTTATCACCTGGTGAGCCGGGCGGCTGGGCAAACGCCCATGTCATTTGCCGATTACCCGGGCTCGCCGGTGCCGCACGCGGCCGAGCGGAGCACCCTTTTGCCGGTCTTGGGTTTGCTAATGCTGACCACGTTTGGCGTTTTCATCTGGGTGAGGCGCTACAGCCGGCGGCACCCCGAGGCGTTGGATCAGATCGTGGCTGACCGCGGAAAATTTGAGTCGCACGAGGCCAACACAGAGTGGGAAGATGTGGGCTTCCACCGTCCTTTGAGCGGCTTTCTGGTGGCGCTTTCAATTGGTCTGATCCTGTTTATTCCTTTAATCGTTTATCAAAACCTGATCTTGCCGGTGTACATCTTGCCTTCGGCCCAGGCGCTTGGCATTTGGGGGCGGATGACACAGTTCTTTTCGCTGGCCTGGTTGTTCTTCGATATGGGCACCAGCGTGGCTTTTGTCAAGTTCCTCTCGCAGTACCGGGTCAAAGACCCGCGCAAGGGTATTCAATATGGCCAGGTCTTTGTGTGGTGGCAGGCGCTTTCGGGTGCCATCCAGGTGACCCTGGTGGTTGGGTTGGCCAGCACATGGGTGCCTAAGTCGGCATATGCGCTGTATGCCTGGAGCATCATCATCCATGCCTTTATCCAGCTTCCGGGCTTTTTCCAGGTGCTACGCCACAGTTTGAACGGCTTCCAGCGGCAGGACTATGCCCGTTACCTGGAAATGGGCCTCAATATGATCTTTCCTATGTTGGTGCAGCCGTTGTTTGTGAGCCTGGCGTTTTTCTGGGGGCGGGCGCATCCCCAGTTTGGCGGGGCAATGGGCGGGCTGCTGGGAATGGGGCTGGCAGCTTACGCGGCAGAACTGTTGACCTTTTTGTTTGGTTTGTGGTTGTACCGCCGGGTGGGTTATAACCCCAAGGTGCTTTTCCTGGCGCATTTCGATTGGGAAATTGTCAAGACCAGTTTTCGTTTTGGGGTCTTTGAGATGTTGGGTTCAGCAGCCTGGGCTGTGGGGCAGGCGGCTGAAATTTGGATCACCCAGGCCAGGCTGATCAATTATGCTGAGATTTGGGGCAATTGGGGCTTGGCTCAAAACTTTATTTTTGCGTTCAATGTAACCCAGACACTTAACGATGGCGCTATGCCGGCTATTTCGGAGGCCATCTCACACGGGAAAAAGATCTTGAGCCAGTATTACAGTGTGATGCTGTATAAATGGAATGGGCTGGCCAGTTTCTTCATGGGGGCGGTCTTGCTGGCGGTGGCAGATCGCTTCATCCTGGGGGCATCGGGCCCTGAGTTTGTGCGCGCTGCGCGCTATGTGGTGCCGTTGACCATTTGGGGGGCTTTCCAGTTTCCTTCTTGGGTGGGCGATTACGTTCAGTTGGGCTCAAACCGGCCGTACCTGAAATCGCTGTTGGTCTTTAGCGAACAGGTGGTGCGGGTGGTGCTGGCCCTGATCTTGCTGGAACGTTTCCAAATCAATGCCCTGATCATTGCGTATTTTGTGGGCCTGTTCAGCAAGGGGATTGTGGCGTATTTTGTCAATCACCGGTTTTGCTACCCCCAGCGTTTTTATGCTTGGCAGTCATTGGCGGCGCCTTTGCTGGCGGCGGGCCTGCATTTTGCGCTCTTGCGCTGGCTGACGGGGCTGATCTGGCAGGGCGAGGCGGTGACGAGCGTGTTGATCTTTTTGATTGGGATCTTGCCATCATTCCCGGTGTATATGTTCTTATACGGCCTGGTTGGCGGTTGGGATACAGACACCCTGGAGGAGCTGCACCGGGCGGTGGCACTGACGGGTTTTATGCGCCCGGTGGTATGGCTGATCTGGAAATCTACTGAAGTGGGGGCGCGCATCAGCCCGCTGAACAACCGCTTCCCGGTTGATATTCGCCCGGCTGCGATGCTGGAAGCCCAAGAATTGACTGCGGAAAAAGTGAAGCTGTGATGGACACGCTGCACATCGTTACCCATACGCATTGGGACCGTGAATGGTACCTGACTTTCCAACAGTTCCGCCTTAAGCTGGTGCACCTGGTGGATGGCTTGCTGGAGATATTGGAGAAAGACCCGGATTTCAAGCATTTTATGCTGGACGGGCAGACGATTGTGCTGGAGGATTACCTGCACATGCGCCCTGAGCAGGAGGCGGTCTTACGCGGACACGTGCAGAGCGGGCGGATATTGATCGGGCCGTGGCATATCCTGCCAGATATGTTCCTGGTGGGCCCCGAGGCACACATCCGCAACCTGCTGCAAGGGGCGCGTACGGCACAACGGTTTGGTCCCAAGATGCAGGTGGGTTATATTCCAGATCCTTTTGGCCATCCGGGGCAGATCCCGCAGATCTTGCGCGGCTTTGGCATCCAGACTGCTGCTGTATGGCGCGGAATCGGCGATATGCCGTGCGAGTTCTGGTGGCAGGCCCCTGATGGATCGAAGGTGTTGATGGCTTACTTGCGGGACAGCTATGGCAACGGCGCCAGCCTGCCGGCGGGGGACCCGGCCCAGTTTACGGCCCAGTTGGCCGAAATCCAAATTGCCCTGGCTGTGCATTCTGCCGGGCATGACTTGCTGGTGATGCACGGCACCGACCACATGGAGCCATCGCCGCACACGGCGGCGGCTATTGCATATGCAGATGAGCACCTGACGGATATTCGAGTGGTGCATTCTACCCTGCCTGCTTACCTGGAGGCGCTTTTGCCACAGTTACAGGACAAGGAGCTGCCGGTTATCACCGGCGATCTGAGGGCGTGCAGCCGCTCGCCGCTCTTGCCGGGCGTGCTCTCGACGCGCATGTGGATCAAGCAGCGCAACGCGGCCTGTGAAACATTGTTGGAGAAGTGGGTGGAGCCGTTCGGGGTGTTTGCTGCCCGGTGCGCTCCGCTTCAATCCAGCCTACAGGAGGATGGCGGGCGTCTGGCCCACCAGGCGCCGCTGATCCGCCAGGCCTGGCGGCTGTTGATGGAAAATCACCCTCACGATTCGATCTGTGGGTGTTCGATTGACCAGGTGCATACCGAAATGGGCGTGCGCTTTGACCAGGTGGAGC
>CAZWFQ010000020.1:0-1763 GCA_964633225.1 uncultured Anaerolineaceae bacterium | reverse complement strand
CAGGTGGAGCTGGCGGTGCCAGAAGAAATCTCTGCTTTTGAGCTGGTGGATGCAGCGGGCGGGGTGGTGCCGTATGAACTGGTGGGCAGCGCGGCGGGAGAATTTGCCAACCTGGTGATCGAAAAGAGCAGCCTGCGTGAGATGTTCGGCAATATCCACGATGGGCGTGTGGCGGGTATGGCGATCGTGCAGATCAGCGTGGGGGTGCGGGCAGCTACGGTCAGCATCGAAGCGGTGCTGTCTGAGCATGACCAGCCGGATGTGGTGGGCTGGAAGCAAGCTGAACAGGCGATTGCGCGGCTGGAAGCTAACCCGGCAGTGACCCATTTCCACGTGCGGGCACGCACGCGGCGGGCTGCGCAGGTGCGCTTTGTGAGTCCTGAGATCCCTGCCCTGGGCTGGGGTATGGTGTGGGTGCGGTCTGGGGCCACAGCGGGGCCTGCGACTGCGGCTTCGATCAGCCCGCTGCTCAGGCCGCTGCTGCCGCTGGCCATGCGCCTGGCGGGTTCAAGGTTGGGCAGCCGGGTCTTGGCGCGCCTGGCGCGGCGAGAGGAGCTCAAGCCACCGTTTGTGATCGAGAATGAATACCTGCGGGTGGAGGCGAGCCAGCAAGATGGTACGCTGACGGCTGTAGATAAGCTCACTGGGACGGTGTACCCGGGCCTGAACCGCTTTGTGGATGGGGGGGATGCGGGAGACGAGTATAACTATTCCCCGCCGGCGCGGGATGCAGCATATACTGCCGAGGTGGTTTCGATCAAGGCTTTCCGTGATCAGGTGATCCCGACCCTGGAGATCGTTTACCGGCTGGACGTGCCAGCCGGCCTGGCGGATGACCGCGCGAGACGGTGTGAGGCGCGGATCAAAATCCCCATCACCAGCCACATCTCCCTGGCGCCAGGCGTGGCGCGGGTGGATATCTGCACAGAAGTGGAAAATACGGCGGTTGACCACCGCCTGCGGGTGCACTTCCTGGTTCCGGTTGCTGCGGCAGAGGCGGATCACGATGGGCATTTTGGGGTGGTGCGCCGCGGGTTGGGCGTGCTCGAGAAAGACCCCGCTTGGGTGGAAGACCCTCGTCCTGAAACGCACCAGGGCGTTTTTACGGATGTGTCAGACGGGCGGGTGGGATTGATGATCGCCAACCGCGGCCTGCCAGAAGTGACGGTGCTGGCTACCCCGGCGGGCAGTGAGATGGCCCTGACCCTGCTGCGCTGCGTGGGGTGGTTGTCGCGGGATGACCTGTCTACGCGGCGCGGGCATGCCGGGCCGGGGTCTGAAACACCAGGGGCACAGATGCGGGGGCGGTGGACCTTCGATTACGCGCTGATCCCGCACGCAGGCGGCTGGCAGGCGGCCTACCAACAGGCCTATGCCTTTGCCGCACCCCTGCGGGCCGTCTCAGCCAGCTTGCGGGCTGGGGAACTGCCTGCGAGTGGGTCGTTTGTGGCCCATACGCCGGCCGAATTTGTGCTCAGTGCGGTCAAGGAAGCCGAAGATGGGATGGGCTGGCTGGTGCGTGGGTATAATATCACCGGCAGCCGGCTGGAAGTGTGCCTGCGGCCCTGGATGCGGTTTGCGATGGCGGGGCGGGTGAACCTGGCGGAAGAAACACTCAGCCCCATCTCTGTAAATGAGGATGGGGCTGTGCGTTTTGAGGTGGGCGGATATGAGGTGGTGACGGTGAGGTTTGGGTAGCGCCCCTGCAGGAACTCGAATCCTGCTCTTTGGCTCCGGAGGCCAACGCTCTGTCCACTGAGCTA
>CAZWFQ010000019.1:33045-55224 GCA_964633225.1 uncultured Anaerolineaceae bacterium | reverse complement strand
CTCAATTTATTAACCTCAACCAACTTCCAAAACGATGGTGACACGTTAGAAAACATTGTCTCGCCATCGTTTTTGACTCTATGGGTTATAATCGACCTCATTACAGGTATAAAGGGAGTTAACTGCCATGTTTGAGAATATATTTCGTCGCAAGAATTTAGAAGAACAGGTGCGCAAAGAAGGCCGCCTGCCGCCTGGCCAGGCGCTAACCCAAAAGTTTCCCGTCTTGCATTATGGCGCGGTACCGCGCTTCAACCCCGCCACCTGGGACCTGCGGGTGTGGGGCGAAGTGGAAGAGGAAAGGCGCTGGACCTGGGCAGAATTCAATCAATTGCCGCGCACTTCGCTGTTCATGGATATCCACTGCGTGACGCGCTGGAGTAAGTTTGATACCACCTGGGAAGGTGTATCGCTGCGGGTGTTGGTGGATCAGGGCCTGGTCAAGCTTAAGCCTGGCGCCAGGTACCTGATGCAGCACGCCGAATATGGCTTCACAGCCAACCTGCCGGTGGAGGTGGCCCTGGCCGAGAATTTCTTGCTGGCCACCCACTTCGACGGCCAACCGCTCAGCCCCGACCATGGTTACCCGCTGCGCGGCGTGGTGGGCTACATCTCTGAGCGCGACGACCTGCCTACCCCGTACTTCTGGAAAGGTGCCAAGTGGCTGCGCGGCCTGGAATTCATGAGCCAAGACCGGCCCGGCTTTTGGGAACAGGCCGGGTATCACAACGAAGCCGATGTCTGGAAAGAAGAACGTTTCAGATAAATGATCGTAGCAACGATTTCAACCGCCTGAAAACCAGGCCGCTGCTACGGCAAAAGGAGAAAAATGGATCAGATTGAGCCGACACCCAGCGTGTCACCACCTGCCGTTGCAGCAGATCTACCCACAGCCCCTGCCAGGGGCCCTGGCTGCCTGGGAACTAGCACTGAAATGGCAGCAGGTTTTGTCTTGCCGCTCTTCAGCCTCACATTTTACCGCCGCGCTACCCGCTCTCGCCTGGCACTGGCGCTGGCCTTCTTCCTGGTATTCGGCCTGGTCATCTCTGGGCTAAAAACCCTGGGCATGATCCGCAGCCTGGTGCTGGTGGGCACTGAAATTCAACGTTCCTTTGCCAGCGGCGAATTTCCTGAGATCACCATCTCTGGCGGCAAGGCCGAGGTGACAGGTCCACAGCCGCGCGTCCTGATCGATCAGAATGGCAGCCTGGTGGTAATTGACACCAGCGGCGCATACACCGATATCGACCGCACCCGTTACGACCAGGGGTTCTTGCTGACCAGCACCGAGCTGGTGATGTTGAACAGCCAGGGCAATTACCAACGCCTGCCCTTGCGCGATCTGCAAGCCGCCTTTCAGACCGACCCCATCTTCATCAACGGCACCACTGCCACCAGTTGGTGGGGCACCACATCGATAGCAGTGACGATCATCAGCTTGTTTGCCCTGCCCATCTGGTACTGCCTGGTACGCCTGGGGCATGTGATGTTGATTGGGCTGGTTTTCTGGGGCATTGCAGCCCTAATACGCCCAAGCACCACCTTCAGCCGGGTGATGGCAGCGGGCATTTACGCCGTGGTGCCGGCAGCCTACGGGCAGGTGCTGCTCTCGCAAGTAGAAGTGCACTTCCTGGGGCTTTTCACACTGCTGCTGATCCCAAGCTGGATCTTGGGGCTGGTGGCAGCCTTATCCACTGCCCCGGCAACGGCCACGATGGAGCCCGGCAACGCCGCCCGGCCCGGCCTGGCGGCGGCACTGCTGGCTGAACGGCCCCTGCGCCCCTGGCGTGCCCTGATTGGCCTGCCGCTGCTGATTGACCTGGCCCTTGAGACGATCTTTACCTGGGACGCCTGGTATGTCACCTGGCCCCTGGCCTTCATCACGCTAGCGGCTTTGATCGTGGTCAGCCTGCTGCCACTGGTAAAGAAACCGCTGCCGTGAGTCTCGACGATCTGATCAACAGCCAGGCCGCCATGCGCCTGCTGATGGTAGTTGGCCGGCTAGTGCCATTGCGCGCCGGGCAGACCCTGTCGTTCTGGCTGGCCGATCTTTATTCTGCCAAGCTCAAGAACCCGCAGGTGCAGATCGTACGCACCAACCAGCAAACACTGGAACACGGCAGACTCAGTGCAGAGGCACTGGCACAACGCACCCAAGCCGTCTTCCGCAATGCGCTGCGCAGCCAGTTTGAATTCTTCCATTACCTGAGCAGACCACAGGCCATGCGCCAGATGATCACTGCCGACGAGGCCGTCTTGGAACAGGTGCGCCAGACTGAGCACAACGAGCGCCCCACGGTCTTTGCCTGCCCGCACACCGGCAATTTTGAGCTGGCCGGCTTTGCCCTCAAGCTGATGGGGCTGAATGTTCAACTCTTGGCCCAGCCCGGTCAGCGCAGCGATTACCAGGCCAAGAACCGCCTGCGCCAGCAAGTGGGATTTGACATCACCCCTATTTCAGCCGAGGCCCTGCGCCAGGCCATCCAACGCCTGCAAAGCGGCGGCTCGGTGCTGACGGGGTTAGATTGGCCTGTGGGAGAGGCCAGGTTCCGGCCGCTCTTTTGCGGCCAACCATCCCTGCTGCCCACCGGGCATATCCGCCTGGCGATCAAGGCCCAGGCCCCCGTAATGGTTGTTGCCTGCCGCCGCAACCCCGATGGGATCTATCACATCCATGCTTCACAGCCCATCCCCATGCGGCCGGCAGATGACCCATCTCAGGCCATCCTGCAAAATACTGAAACCGTGTTAGAAATAGCCGAAAACTACATCCGCCAGGATCCTGAGCAATGGATGATGTTTCGCCGGATATGGGAACTATGAAAAAACAAAAACAGAAGAAGATTCGCGTCCCGCGCGAAAAACGGATCAATGATATCCTGCTTGGGCCTCTCGAGCGTCCGGCTCTGCAGTGGTTCTGCAAACATATGCCAGCCTGGGTGACGCCCGATATCCTCACCGGCATCGGGGTTGGCGGGGCAGCCCTGATGACCCTGGGGTATGCCCTCAGTAACCTGGACAAAAATTTCTTGTGGCTGGTCAACCTGGGCATCCTCATCAACTGGTTCGGCGACAGCCTGGATGGCAGCCTGGCCCGTTACCGCAAGATTGAGCGTCCAATCTATGGTTTCTTCGTTGACCATGTATTCGACGCCATTGGCCAGGTGTTGGCCTTCATTGGCCTTATTCTCTCACCTTATGTACGCCCAGGTATTGCCGTGTTAGCCCTGACGGTTTACCTGCTGATGGATGTGTTGGTGCTGGCGCGCATGAGCGTGCAGGGGGTCTTTAAGATCTCGTATGGCAAGTTCGGCCCTACAGAAATACGCGCCATCATCTTTCTGATCAATATTGTGCTTTACTTCTGGAACCCCACCTTTGCCACCCCGCTGGGGCCATTCTCGATCATTGATGTAGCCCTTGGGATCGTGGGAACGATTTTTGCCTTCGTATTCATCGGCAGTGCCCTGCGCACAGCCCGCAAGCTGAGCGATATTGACCAACAGCCAAAGGTAGAATAATAAAAACGAGGCTGGGGTCTATCAGCACCGCAGCCTCGTCTCGCTCCTTACGCTTTATTCTTCTGGCTCTTTCTTGATCTTCACACATTCCCCCCGCCGCACCTGGAAGGCGTCAAAATCGCGCGCCACGATGGCGCCGGGAAAGATGGACTGCGCCTCTGCCAGCACATCGCGCTCGCGATAGCGGCGCGAGATGTGTGTCAGGATCAGGTGCTTGACACCAGCCTTGACCGCCAGCTCAGCCGCCCGCCGGGCCGTCAGGTGGGCGAATTGGTCAGCCATCTCTACATCTTGGTGCAGATAGGTGGCCTCGATCACCAGGGTATCGGCATCGCGGCAGATTTCCACCAACTCATCTGTGCGGCCCAGGTCTCCCATGTGAACCAGGCGTGTCCCCGGACGGGCCGGGCCCAGCACCTGCTCAGGGTCAATCGTCCGCCCGTCCGGCAGGGTGACGGGCAAGCCAGCAACCAGGTCACGGCGCCAGGGCCCAACCGGAATAGCCAATTCATCGGCTTTCTCGGGTAAGAAAGGACGCCGGGTTTGCTCTTCAAACACAAACCCATAGCAATCAGGCCCGCGGTGCCAGACCGGGAAAGCGCTGACGGTGAAATCGTGACCGGTGAAGATAAGTCCCGGTTGGATCTCACGCAGGGCCAGCGCCATAGGCGGGTGCGCCCCGCGCAGCACCACGCCGTGCACCAGGTCGTGGATGCGAGCCAGTGCCCACGAACCAGCAAAGATCTCCAACTCGTCAATCGTCTCCCAACGCGAGAAGGTTGAAAGCAGGCCAGCCAGGCCCAAGATATGATCCAGGTGGCCGTGGGTGATCAAGATGCGGTTCAAGCGCTTGAAACCCAGGCCCGATTGCAAGATTTGACGCTGTGTGCCTTCGCCGCAGTCCACCAAGAAGCGGTATTCATCGTGCATCACCACCTGGGCCGAAAGCCCGCGGTGGACAGATGGAGCTGAAGCAGAAGTACCGAGAAAAACAATTTCAAACAATGAGTTTCACCTGAGATAAGATAGCGGCGCCCCCGGTGCCGTGTTCGATATTGTACCATTCTTCTCCAAAATCTTGACCGGATTTTCACAGATTAGCCCGATAAAGACCCGCCCCACAAGCCAGGCCGATCGCTTCGATATGCTATAATCTTTAAATAAACCCATGACCAATAAAAAGACCTCCTCCACGCGTAAGACGGCGCGCAGCCGTTCAGAAGAACGGCAGCGCACAACCAAACGCGCCTACCACAAGACCTCTGGCAGCGGCAAAGCCGGCGGCGGCAAGCCCGCCCCCAAGAAACCCGCCCCCAGCAAACCTGCGCCGCGCCGCCCGGCCTCTCGCACCCCGGCCCGCAGCAAGCCCGCCGCGCGCCAGTCTTCGGCTGCCGGGCACCAGCCCGTCCGCCAACGCCTGTTGAATTTCATTCGCGGCGAGCGCCGCCCGGCTGTATCTTCCCCGCCGCCTAAATCGCGCCCTGTTGCACGCGGCACCACCCAGGCCACGGTGCTACCTGCCAGCCCCTGGACGCTCGACCGGAAGCTGGATGTGGCGGGCGTGGTGCTGAGCTTCATCGGCTTTATCACCTTGTTGATTTTGCTCTCCAGCAGCCGCAGCGCTTTTGCCAGCGGTTGGCTCTCCTTCTTGGGGCGTGCTTTTGGTTGGGGTTCTTACGCCCTGCCAGTGGCATTGGTTGGGGTTGGCTTATGGCTGGTCTTGCGGCGCTTCGAACGGGTGCCGATGGTTTCGGTAGAGCGCGTGGTGGGATTGGTGCTGCTCTTCGGCCTGCTGGTCACAACCCTGCATTTTTTGCTCCTGCCCCAAAACCGCCAAGAGTCTTTTGCCCTGGCTAACCTGGGACAGGGGGGCGGCTTCTTGGGCGCGTCGCTGATCGAAATGCTGCGCGGCAGCCTGGGCTGGGGAGGGGCCGCAGTGGCCCTCTTGGCCTGGCTGATGATTGGCCTGGCCTTGACGCTGGACCGCTCGGTAGCCGAGCTATTCGCCTGGGCCAATCCCCTGATCGAACGCTGGCAAGAAAACTTCGAAGATTGGTGGGATTCTCGCCACGGGCGCGCCGAAGGCGAATTCCAGCCACTGCCGCGTGCACTCCAGCCTATTCCTGCGGCAGCCCCCCAAACGGCCCTGCCGGTTCCTTCGATGGCCCCCGGACAGGCACGAACCTGGGTGCTGCCGAGCCTGGAAGACATCTTGGATCAAGGCGAAGAGATCGTCCATGACGACGAAATTGACCGCCAGCGCGCTCGCGTCATCGAAGAGACGCTGCGCTCCTTTGGCGCACCAGTCAATGTGGTTGAGATCAACCGCGGCCCTACCATCACCCAATTTGGCGTTGAGCCCGATTTCGTCGAATCGAGGACCGGCCGCACGCGCGTGCGCGTGGGCAAGATTGCGCAACTGGCTGACGATTTGGCCCTGGCGCTCTCGGCACGCGCCATACGCGTCCAGGCGCCCGTACCGGGCAAAGGTTACGTAGGCATCGAGGTGCCCAATGACGAGATCTCGCTGGTGGCACTGCGCGACGTGATTGAAAGCGAATCCTTCCGCCGTCTCAAATCCCCCCTGCGCTTTGCCCTGGGCCAAGACGTATCAGGCAATGCCGCTGCGGCTGATCTTTCAGCTATGCCGCACATGCTGGTCGCCGGGGCCACCGGCTCAGGTAAGTCGGTGTGCATGAACGCCATCATCGCTTGCTTGCTGTTGAACAATACCCCTGACGACCTGCGCCTGATCATGGTAGACCCCAAGCGGGTTGAACTGACCGGTTATAACGGCATTCCGCACTTGCTGGCGCCAGTGGTGGTTGAAACCGAGCGCGTGGTCAGCGCCCTGCAGTGGGTCTTGCGCGAGATGGACATGCGCTACCAAAAGCTGGCCCAGGTGGGCTCCCGCAATATCACCGAATACAACGCCCGCGCCGATAAAAAACTTCCCCGCCTGGTAGTGATCATTGACGAACTGGCCGACTTGATGATGCTGGCCCCCGACGACACCGAACGCTCCATCACCCGCCTGGCCCAACTGGCGCGCGCCACCGGCATCCACCTGCTCATCGCCACCCAACGACCATCGGTAGACGTGGTCACCGGCTTGATCAAGGCCAATATCCCCGCCCGGATTGCCTTTGCCGTGGCCCAGGGCGTAGACAGCCGCGTGATCCTGGATCAGATGGGCGCCGAGCGATTGCTGGGGCGCGGCGATATGCTTTTCCAGGCCCCCGACGCTGCAGCCCCTCTGCGCTTACAGGGTGCCTACGTTTCTGACAGCGAGATCAACCGCCTGGTAGGCTTCTGGCTAAGCCAGGCCGGAACGGCTACCTCCACATCCACCGCCACAGATGGCATCGTAGACGGCTTGCCAGGCGGTATTCCGCTCAAGCAGATCCCCCTGTGGGACGACATGGAAGACAAAGACAAGGACCCCTTCCTGGATGAAGCGATCGATCTTTCTCGCCGCCAGGGACGCGCCTCCATCTCTATGCTGCAGCGCCGCCTGCGCATCGGCTATTCACGCGCCTCTCGAATTATTGAGACCCTGCAAGAAAAGGGCATCATCGGCACCGAGCAAAACCCGCTGGGCTTTGAGATATTAGATTACGGCCCGGCTGCCCCGCCGGTGGATGCCGATAACTGATCTACCCAAAACGGGGCGGGCGCGCAAACCCCGCGCGCTGGGCCTGTTTTGGGTTATAATTTCATTCACGGAGGCGCACAATGTCCAACGAACCGAATCGTAAAATTACCCTCCCCACCAATGGGGGGATGTTCCAAGACCTTGCCAAACGCTTTAAGTTGATCTTCCGCCTGCTGGCTGACTCACGGGTTAGCCCGCTGGTTAAAATCCTGCCCATTGGCTCGGCAATTTACATGCTGTTTCCTGACCTGGCCCCAGGCCCAATTGACGACGCCGCCATTATCTGGTTGAGCACCTATCTCTTTGTAGAGCTGTGCCCGCCGAACGTGGTGGCAGAGCATATGGAAACGATCGAAGGCAAGCCTGCTATCAGCGGGCAGCCCCACGAGAACGCCCAGCCTATCCCAGAAGAGGAAATCATCGAGGGAGAATATAGGGAAGATACCGAAGCCAAATGAGGACCCTGCGCCCGGCCTGGCTCCTGGCGATGTTCTTTTTGGCCGCCCTGGCCTGCCGCCAGAATCCCACTCCCTTACCAACGCCGGTGGTTGTGGCCACAATGGCCCCCACGGCATCCCTCCTGCTCATCCCGCCCGCCGCGGCAGATCCTTCACAGGCCCTGCTGCCCGGCGGGCCTTCTATTCCAACAGGGTTAACCCATTACAATATCCAGGTAGCGCCAGACCCTGCCAGCCACACCTTGCAGGGCTGCGCCAGTGTAGATTACACCAACACCGAGAACGTGACGCTCGACCGGCTGTATTTCCGCCTTTACCCCAACGCAGGGCAAATGTACGGCAGCGGACTACTGACGGTGACCCAGACGCAGGTAAACGGTCAGGCAGTGGAAACGCGCAGCAGCCTGCTCGACAGCATACTAGAAGTGCCCCTGCCCACCCCCCTCAATCCCGGTGAGGGGGCCCAGTTGGCATTTGACTTTAGCGCACAGGTGCCAGTAGATTTCGGCAGCAGCGGTTACGGCATCTTCAATTACAGTGCCGGCGTATTAGCGTTGGCTAATTGGTACCCCATCCTGGCAGTTTACGACCAGGATGGCTGGAATCTGGATCCGCTCTACTCGCTCGGCGACGCCGTCTATTCGGATGCCGCCCTGTACACCGTGGATATGATCGCCGCACCTGACCAGGTAGTGATTGCCAGCGGCCTACAAACCGAGGCGCGCCAGCTAGAAAACGGGCAGACTTTGTACCGCTACGTCAGTGGGCCGGCGCGCGATTTCTTCCTGGTAACCGGCCCAGATTTCCAGGTGACCAGCCAGGAGGCAAGCGGCACGCGTGTGAATTCCTACTATCTGCCGCAGCACAGTGCTGGCGGGCAGGCCGCGCTCCAAGTAGCAATCGCAGCGCTAGAAACCTACAACCAGCTTTTTGGCCCTTATCCCTACACTGAGCTGGACGTGGTAGAAACGCCGCTCAATAATGCTGGTGGGGTCGAGTATCCCGGCATCATCCTGATTGAAACTGAGCGCTATGACAGCCCCCAAAGCCCCTACCTTATCACCACCGTGGCCCACGAGGTGGCGCACCAGTGGTGGTACAACACGGTGGGCAATGATGTGATCGATGAGCCCTGGCTGGATGAAGGATTGACCACGTATTCTTCTTTGCTATATTACGAAATGCACCAGCCAGGCAGCCTGGAAGGCATGCTGAATTATTACCAAACCGCTTACGATGACGCCATTGCACATGGCCTGGATGCCCCCGCTGCCGCCAGCATCCACTACTTCCAGCCGCCTGAGCGCCAAGGCGCTTACGGCGCGATCGTATATGCCAAAGCAGGTCTGTTCTTCCGCTCTCTGCGCCAAGAGATCGGCGATGCGGCTTTCTTTAGCGCCCTGCAAAGTTATTACCAGGCGCATTGGTTTGGCACTGCCCGCTCGACCAACCTGCTGGAGGCCTTTGAGGCTGCCGCCAGCCGCTCGCTGGATGAGATATACACGCAGTGGTTGTATTCTCCCGCGGCCGGACTGCCCGGCGAGCCCATCCCGCCTGCCACCGATACCCCCGTCCCACCCACCCCTACACCCATTCCGCCCACCCCCACGCCCGAGCCGCCCCCGGTGGTCTTTGCAGTCATCGGCGATTATGGCTCTGCCGATGAAAACGCCGAAAAAGTGGCTAATCTGGTTAAGAGTTGGGAGCCCAATTTCATTATCACCGTGGGCGATAACAATTATCCGCTTGGCGAAGCAGAGACCATTGACGCCGCCATTGGGCAGTTCTACCACAGTTATATCTTCCCTTATACCGGCAGCTATGGCGAAGGCGCCAGCAATAACCGCTTCTTTCCCTGCCTGGGGAATCACGATTTTTATTCTGACGACGGCCAGCCATATTTTGATTATTTCACCTTGCCTGGTAATGAGCGCTATTACGATTTCACCTGGGGCATGGTGCACATCTTTGCCATCAACAACAACCCTGGCGAATACGAGCCAGATGGGGTCGGGGTCTCCTCTACCCAGGCAGCCTGGCTGCGAGAGGGGCTGGCGGCATCCACAGCTGCCTGGAACATCGTCTATATGCACTACCCGCCTTACGCATCTGGAGAATCATACGGCTCAACCGACTGGGCGCAGTGGCCCTACCGGGATTGGGGGGCCCATGCCGTGCTGGCGGGGCACGAACACTTGTACGAACGCCTGGTGATTGACAACATCCCATATTTCGTCAACGGCGCAGGCGGTGGTGGCTTGTACGGTTTCGGATATTCTGCCTTGGGCAGCGCCATGCAATACAACGACGATTACGGCGCCATGCTGGTCATCGCCCGCGAGCACAGCATCAGCTTCCAGTTCATCACCTGGGAAGGGTATGTGGTAGATTATTTTGAGTTGAATCGATAAGACCGCCCTTTCTCGTGTATAATGCGCAATGTGACATTTTTGATGTCACATTTATCTTTTATTTTGACGATCGTTGAGGAGGAGTTCTTATGCCAAAAAGAGCAGGTGGTGGCATGCGTCGTTCAAGTGGCGGTAGTTTGCACCGCAGCAGCGGCGGTGGCGGGTTCAAGAGCAGTTCACATACCGGCAGCCGTCCATCTGGCGGCGCTCGTAAAAGCGGCGGTTTGTTTGGCGGAGGAAGATCAAGCGGCGGCTTAAAAGGCACCTCGACGCCCTCAATTGCCAAGGCGCCATCGACTGCCAATTCATCTTCGGGTTCTTCGGGGCGGCCCATGTCTGAAATGAGAAACGACCGCCGCAGCTACCGCCGCCCCAGCTTGTTTGGCGGCTGCGGCATTGGCACGATCCTGCTCGTCCTCGGGGTCATCTTATGCATCGGTCTGGCCTTTGCTGGCGTGCTCTTCATGATCAACCAGAACAAGGCCCCTGCCCCCAGTGGATCGAGCGCACTGCCAGCAGCCGCTCCCGCAGCCGAGATCAGCGTGGCAGAAGCCTACGAGAAATACGAGGCCGGTGTTTTCTTGCTGGATGTGCGCCAGCCAGATGAATGGGCTCAAAATCACATCCCCGATACCACCCTCATCCCACTCGACGAGCTTGAATCACGCTTGAGCGAGCTACCCCAAGATCAAGAGATCGTGGTCGTCTGCCGTTCAGGCAACCGCAGCCAGCAGGGGCGCCAGATCTTGCTAGATAACGGCTTCACCTCCGTCACCAGCATGGCTGGCGGGTTGAATGACTGGGCGGCAGCGGGATATCCCCTGGAAGCCGGCACCCCCTGATCAAAAGCCAAATTTTCCCCCTTGACCGTTTTGGGGGCCGGTGATAAACTTGCAACGTTATCGCAACTATTCTAACGAAAGGAAACCGCACTTTATGGATAAGGCAAACATCTACACTAATCTGCGCAACGTCGCTCTCTCTAGCGATGGTTTCGCATTTGCCTTGTCGGAGTGCGCCTACTGACCGTTAGATCACACGTAATCGTTAAACGGCCACGGAGCGCTCCAACCCCGTGGCCGTTTTTATTAGTCGCCTGCACCCTGGCCGGCCTCGGGAAATCCGTGGCCGGTTTATTTTTTATCAGGAAGAGAAGACTATGAACACCATGCTTACCAACCCCATCATCGACCAGACATCCACACAAGCCCTGGAATTGTTCACTAAGGAGGCTGCTATGTCTGACGCCATCGTCGTCAACCAGGCTTACAAAAAATTCGGCAAGCCCGCCAACCCACTTTGGGAGCGCCTGGCACAGGCACGCAATCAAAAGAACGGCAGCAATGGGCACAAGCCTATCGAAACCATCAAACCCACCGTTGCCGTTGACAGCGTCTCGTTCAGGGTCAAGCAGGGCGAGATCTTCGGGGTGCTCGGGCCGAATGGCTCGGGCAAATCGACCCTCATCCGCCTGATTGCCACCCTGCTGCTGCCCGACAGCGGCTCGATCGAGGTCTTTGGGCATGACGTTGTCCGCCAGCCGATGCAGGTACAGCGCCTGATCAATCGCGTTTCGGTCGAGGCCAGCTTCTTCAAGAAGCTCTCGCCCATGGAGAACCTGCTCTACGGAGCGCGCCTGTATGGATTGGAAGGCAAGCAGACCCGCAGCCAGGTGATCGAGATCTTGACCCGCCTGGGGCTGGAGAAGCGCTCTATCTACTCTCCGATGGAGGAGATGTCACGTGGGATGCAGCAAAAAGTGGCCATTGCCCGCGCCCTGCTTTCACGTCCGCGCCTGCTGCTGTTGGATGAGCCCACCACCGGCCTTGACCCCCGCTCAAAGCGCGATGTACAGGCCGTGGTGCACGAGCTGAACGAACAGCACGGCACTACCATCCTGCTCACCACCCATGATATGGTGGAAGCAGATGAGCTGTGCCACCGCATTGCCATTGTAGATGGTGGCAAGATCGTGGCGCTTGACACGCCCGCCAGATTGAAGACCCTCATTCCTCACAACGGGCATGCGCCAACCCTGGAAGATGTATTCCTGGAATTGACCGGCAAGAAGCTGGTCAAAGAAGAAGATGAAAAATGATCACGAAACATGACCGCAACACTGGAGAAAATATGATGGACATCGCCCAGCAACTCTTTGAAGGACAACAACTGCGCCTGGCGCCGATCGACCACGAGAAAGACCCCGAGATCGCGGCGCGCTGGACCTACGACCCGGCCTACCTGCGCAGCCTGGGATTGGCCGCCGCTCGCCCTCTCACTGCTGCACAGATCAAGAAAAAGTACGAAGCGTTGGAAAAGCAGATGGAAGAAAGCCGCGACCTCTTCCACTTTGCCCTGCGCACTTGCCCTGCCGATGAGAGCCAGGAAAGCCGTCTCTTGGGCTTCGCCAGCGTTACCTGGATCGAATGGCCACACGGCAACGGTTACTTGCAGATTGCCATCGGCGAGCGGCAGGACCGCGGCAAGGGCTATGGCAGCGAGGCGCTGCGCCTCTTGTTGCGCTATGGCTTTGCCGAGCTGAACCTGTTCCGCCTTTCTGCCGTGATCGGCAGCGAGAACCAGGCGGCACTGCACCTGTTCCAGAAGTTCGGCTTTGTAGAAGAGGTGCGCCGCCGCAAGGCCCTGCTCAGAGATGGACAAACTTATGATCTCTTACACCTGGGCCTGCTGAGCCAGGAGTGGATGGAAGGACAAAGCCATGTATAACAACTTGTTTGAAGGTGAACTGGTTCGCTTGACTGCCGAAGAGCCAGAAGCATTGGCTAAGGCCTACTCGGCCTGGGCGGCGGCAGATTCAGAATACCAACGCATGCTGGATACCAACGCCGCCAGCCTGTTCTCGGTGAAGAAATGGAAGGAATGGCTCGAAAAGGATCTCGACAAAGATCCCCCCACCTTCTACGGCTTTTGCATCCGCACCCTGGCAGATGACCGCCTGATCGGCTTTGTGGGGTTAGACGGCAACGTCGTCCCACACGGAGAAGCCTTTGTGGGCATCGGCATCGGCGACCGCAAGGATTGGAGCCGCGGTTACGGCACCGATGCCATGCGCCTGGCCCTGCGCTATGCCTTTATGGAACTAAACCTGCGCCGTGTTTCACTGAATGCCTTCGAGTACAACCCACGCGGCCTGCGCTCTTACGAAAAAGCTGGTTTCCGTCACGAAGGGCGGCAGCGCCAGTACCTTAAGCGCGATGGCAAGCGTTGGGATCTGGTTTACATGGGTATTTTACGAGAAGAATGGATGGAAATGTATCAAAATGAGCACACTCGTTCATGAATTTAGGGCAACATATGCCTTTATGGAGCGCAATGCCAACCTGGTGAAGCGCTACTGGTCTTGGGAGCTGGTGTGGATGGTTTACTCCATCGCCAACAGCCTCTCGGTCAGCTTCATTGGCATGGGCATGGAAAAGATCAGCGGAGCTTCAGCAGTGGATGGGCGCTTCTTGGTGCTCTACCTGGTGATTGGCACCCTCGTCTGGCGCTACCTCTCCAGCATCTTCTACTGGATCACCGATGTGATTGGCATGGAGCGTTGGGAAGGCACCATCGAATACACGCTGATGGCCCCCATCCGCCGCATCACCCACATGGCCGGGCAAACACTGTGGGCAGTGCTCTACAGCATGTTCTTCACCGCGATCATCCTGGTGGTGACGGTGTGGATGTTTGACATTGATATCAGCAATGCTAACCTGTGGGGCGGCACGGTGATGCTTTTGGCGGGCAGCCTGTCATTCATCGGGGTGGGTGTAATGGGCTCTGTGCTGCCGCTGCTCTTCCCTGAGCGCGGCTCGCAGATGACGCATGTGATCATTGCCGTGCTGCTGCTGGTCTCTGGCGTGTACTACCCGGTGGAAGTGCTGCCAGACCTCTTGCAGAAGCTGGCTGTGGCCAGCCCGGCGACCTATGTTTTGACTGGCACGCGCCTGGCCCTGTTGGAGGGCACCCCCACGCGCCAGCTTTGGCCGCACATCTGGCCGACCCTGCTGATGGGCCTGGTTGCGATCCCGCTGGGCTTGTGGATCTTTGGCCAGGCCGAGCGCTATGCCAAGCGTACCGGCAAGCTGCACCGCAATGGGTAGTAAAAATCACCACAGCGGCTGCAATTCAGCCGCTAGAAATCGATACAACGATCAGTCAACCTGAGAGAGATAATGAAATGACCACACTAACTGAACATCAAATATTGGCCCCCACCACCATCCCTGGATTGGTATTGCGCGGCTTTGAGGGACCATCTGATTATCCCAAGATGCTGGCCGTCATCAACAGCGCCAAGATCGTCGATGACGATCAGCGGTCAGAAAGCGTAGAGGAATTAGCTAACAGCTACGCCCACATGCACCACTGCAATCCCTTCACCGATATGTGCTTTGCCGAGCTGGATGGCGAGGTGCTGGGCTACAGCCGCGTCAGTTGGGGGGTTGATGACACGCCACAATTTCTCGGCTTCCACATTGCCTTTGTAAAAAGCGAGTGGCGGGGGCGCGGCATTGGCAGTGCCTTGCTGGGTTTCAACGAACAGCGCCTGCGCCAGATCGCCGCTCAGCTCAAAGCCAGCGGCCAAATCGCCCCCGACCTGCCCTGCATCGGCAGTATCTTCGTCTCCGAGACCTACCGCGACACCATCGATTTGATCGAACACCACGGCTACCAGGCCGTGCGTCACACCTTCGATATGGTGCGCCCCGACCTGGAGAGTATTCCTGACCTGCCCCTGCCGCCCGGCCTGGAAGCGCGCCCGGTGCGACCCGAGCACCTGCGCCTGGTTTGGGAGGCCAGCAACGAGGCCTTTCGCGACCACTGGGGCTACATTCCCGATCCCTGGGAAGAATTCGAGAAACTGCAAAGTTCGCCGAATTTCGACCCCAGCCTGTGGCGAGTAGCCTGGTGTGGTGATCAGATTGCAGGCATGGTGCTGAGCTTTATCGACAAAAGCCAGAACGAGGAATATCAGCGCAAACGCGGCTATACCGAAAACATCTGCGTCCGGCGCCCCTGGCGCGGCGCAGGGCTGGCCAAAGCCCTGATTGCACTCAGCCTACAGGCCATCAAAGAGCGCGGCATGACCGAGGCTGCCCTGGGTGTGGATGCAGAGAACATCTCTGGCGCCACCCACCTGTACGAAAAGATGGGCTACCGGGTGGTCAAGCATGGCACAATCTACCATAAACCGCTCTAAGAATCAAAAACGGGTGCGTCATGCGCACCCGTTTTTGATTCTTATGAACTTAGAAGGAGTTGAGCACCTTCATGTAGTTTGCACGCTCGAAAGCAGCGGGCTCAGCAACCGTGCCCTGGCTCATGCTGCCGCGCATACGTTCCACAGAATAGTACTCGTGCCCGTCCATCCAGGTCTGCATGTCGGCCAAGATCTTGGCAGCCGCTTCAGGGCCGCCTTTCAGCAGGGCTGAAGCGCTCATCACCACATTGGCGCCCGCCATGATGGCCTTGATGGCGTCTTCTGCGGTATGCACGCCGGTGGTCAACGCCAGGTCGGCCTTGACCTTGCCGTACAGCAAAGCCGTCCAGCGCAGCGGCAAACGCAGTTCTTGCGAGCTGCTCAACACCAGGCGAGGCGTCACTTCCAACTCCTCCAGGTCCAAATCGGGTTGGTAGAAGCGGTTGAACAACACCAGGCCATTGGCGCCGGCATCCACCAGGCGGCGGGCAAAGTTGGGCAGCGCTGAGTAGAACGGGCTGAGCTTGACCGCCAGCGGGATCTGCACCTGCGAGCGGATATCACCCACCAACTTAACATGGGCGTCTTCCAGCTCGGTGGAAGTGATGTTGGCATCTACGGGCAAGAAGTAGATATTCAACTCCAGCGCGTCTGCGCCAGCGTCTTGGATCTTCTTGGCGTACTTGATCCAGCCACCCGTAGAGACACCATTCAGGCTGCCAATCACCGGGATGTTCGCCGCCTGCTTGATCTTGCGCAGGGTCTCAACATAGGCTTCTGGAGCCAGGGTGTACTTACCCGCCTCAGGCAGGTAGCTGAGCGCTTCGGCGAATGACTCGGTGCCTTGGCTGAGGTAGTGGTCCAGTTCCAGGCTTTCATGAATGATCTGCTCTTCGAAGAGCGAATACATCACGACGGCTGACACCCCCGCCTCTGCCAGACGTTTGACACTCTCTACCTTCTCAGAGAGCGGCGAGGCCGAAGCCACCAGCGGGTTCTTCAGTTTCAAACCGAGATAGGTCGTGCTCAGGTCTACCATCTTCTTTTCTCCTAGTCGTTTCCTGTTTCGCCGCCATCATAGTTCATGGCAGCCATCTGCTTGTAGAACTCCCAACGAGACTTGGCATCACCCTGGGCCTGCTTGAGCAGCATTTCAGCCCGGACCTCATCGCTCTGTACCAGCATGCGGTAGCGGGTTTCGTTGTAAGCATACTGTTCGAACGGGATCGAGGGTTCCTTCGAGTCAATCGTCAACGGGTTCTTGCCATCTGCAACCAGGGCCGGGTTGTAGCGGTACAGCGGCCAGGCGCCCGATTGGACAGCCAGCTTCTGCTGTTCAAGGCCCTTGCTCATATCGATGCCGTGGGCAATGCAGTGGCTGTAGGCAATGATCAGGGATGGGCCGTCATAGGCTTCGGCTTCCAAGAAAGCGTTGAGGGTTTGCTGATCGCTGGCGCCCATGGCCACCCGTGCCACGTACACATAACCGTATGCCATGGCAATCAGGCCAAGGTCCTTCTTCGAGATGCCCTTGCCCTGGGCTGCAAACTTGGCTACCGCGCCGCGCGGGGTAGACTTGGACTGCTGGCCGCCCGTATTCGAATACACTTCGGTATCCAGCACCAACACGTTCACGTTACGGCCAGAGGCCAAGACATGATCAAGACCGCCGTAGCCAATATCATAGGCCCAGCCATCGCCGCCCACAATCCAAACACTGCGGCGCAATAACATGTCCGCCAGGCTGATCACATCTTTGGCCAGAGGGCCAGCCGTGCCCTGCAAGCGCTGCTTAAGCAGGGCCACGCGTTCGCGCTGTTCTTTGATGCCCAGCTCAGTGCTCTGGTCGGCATTCAACAGTGCAGTCACCAGGTCTTCGCCCACCACACTGGCTACCTGGGGCAAGATCTCGCGGATGTACTCGCTCTGCTTATCGACGGTCAGGCGCATACCCATGCCAAATTCGGCATTGTCTTCGAACAGGGAGTTCGACCAGGCCGGGCCGCGCCCGTCTTTATTGGCTGCCCACGGCGTGGTGGGCAGGTTGCCGCTGTAAATAGACGAGCAGCCGGTGGCATTGGCAATCAGAGCCCGGTCGCCGAAGAGCTGCGAGAGCAGCTTGACATAAGGCGTTTCACCACAGCCGGCACAAGCCAACGAGAACTCAAACAAAGGCTGAAGGAGCTGGGCATTTTTGAGCGTGCGCATGCTGATCTGGGTGCGATCTACCTCTGGCAGGCCAAGGAAGAACTTCCAATTGGCGCTCTCAGGCTCGCGCAGCGGCAGCTGCTCAGTCATGTTGATCGCCTTGCGACCAACATGGGTCTTATCTTTAGCCGGGCAAGCTTCAACGCACAGCGCACAACCGGTGCAGTCTTCAGGTGAAACCTGCAGAACGTAGCGCATGTTGGGCATTTCTTTCCACGAAGCCGGCTTGCTCTTAAAGGTAGGTGGAGCGTCCTCTAACAAAGCCGGGTCCACTACCTTGGCGCGGATGACAGCATGCGGGCAAACAAAGACGCACTTGCCGCACTGGATGCACAGATCGGGTTCCCAGACTGGGATCTCGAGTGCAATGTTGCGCTTCTCCCATTGGGTAGTAGCCATGGGATAGGTGCCATCCACCGGCATGGCACTGACAGGTACACTATCACCGTCCAGGCCAATCATCCGGCCCAGCACGTTCCGCACGAAGTCAGGAGCATCTGCCGGAACAGGCGGGCGGATGGCAGTGGTGCTGGTGACCTTACCAGGCACCTTCACCTCGTGCAGGTGAGAAAGGGTCTGATCCACGGCATCATAGTTCTTCTGGATGACGGCTTCGCCGCGCTTGGCGTACGTCTTCTTAATGCTCTTCTTGATCTGCTCGATGGCCTCATCGCGCGGCAAGATGCCCGAGATGGCGAAGAAGCAGGTCTGCATGATGGTGTTGATGCGCCCACCCATGCCGGTGTCCTTAGCCACTTCATTAGCATCGATCACAAAGAAGCGCAGCTTCTTGTTGATAATGCTTTCTTGAGTTTCGCGCGGCAGGTGATCCCAAACTTCTTCGGGGCCATACAGGCTGTTCAACAAGAAGGTTCCGCCAGACATGGCGAACCTCAGCACATCGTACCGCTCAAGGAAGCCAAACTGGTGGCAAGCCACAAACTGCGCCTGGCTGATCTGATACGGGGCGCGAATGGGCTTCGGCCCAAAGCGCAGGTGCGAGATGGTGGTGCCGCCAGACTTCTTCGAGTCGTACACAAAGTAGCCTTGGGCGAAGTTCTCAGTCTCTTCACCGATGATCTTGATCGAGTTCTTGTTGGCGCCCACCGTGCCATCTGAGCCCAAGCCCCAGAACACACAGCGCACCGTTTCGGGCAGTTCAATGCTAAAGTGAGGATCGAACTCCAGGCTGGTGTGAGTTACATCATCAATGATACCGATGGTGAAGTGGTTCTTCGGCTGTGCTTTGCGCATCTCATCAAAGACGCCCTTGACCATGCCGGGGGTGAACTCTTTGGAAGACAGGCCATAACGCCCGCCAATAACCTTGATCTGCTGGCGTCCGCCCTCAACCAGGGCGTTGACCACATCCAGGTACAGCGGCTCGCCGCCGGCGCCCGGTTCTTTGGTGCGGTCCAGAACCGCAATCATCTTGGTAGTGGCTGGCAGGGCTTTCAGCAGAGCTTCTTGATCAAAGGGCCGGTACAGACGAACTTTGACCACACCCACTTTTTCGCCCTTTTGGGCCAGGAATTTAGCCGTCTCACCAGCGGTCTCGGCGCCCGAGCCCATCAGCAGGAGCACACGCTCGGCATCGGGAGCACCCTCGTAGTCAAACAGGTTATACCGCCGCCCCGTCAGCTCAGCGAACTTGTCCATCGCCTTCTGGACAATGCCAGGGCAAGCCATGTAAAAGGTATTGACAGTTTCGCGGCCCTGGAAGTATACATCTGGGTTCTGGGCAGTGCCGCGGATCACCGGATGCTCAGGCGAGAGCCCACGTGCACGGTGTGCCTGGACCAGCTCATCGCTCACCATCGCCCGGATCTGCTCATCGCTGAGCCGCTCGATCTTGCTGATTTCAGATGAAGTGCGGAACCCATCAAAGAAATGAATGAAGGGCACCCGGCTCTCCAGCGTGGCGGCCTGGGCAATCAGGGCAAAGTCATGCGCTTCTTGCACCGAGCATGAGGCCAGCATTGCAAAACCAGTTTGCCGGCAAGCCATCACATCTGAGTGATCGCCAAAGATGGAGAGCGCCTGGGCTGCAATCGAACGGGCCGAAACATGGAACACCGTCGAGGTCAACTCACCAGCGATCTTGTACATATTGGGGATCATCAACAGCAAGCCTTGTGAGGCCGTAAAGGTCGTACTGAGCGCGCCAGCCTGCAGCGCACCGTGTACGGCGCCTGCGGCCCCGCCCTCGGATTGCATCTCAGCTACAAGCGGGACAGTGCCCCACAGGTTCAGGCGTTTCTTAGCCGACCATTCATCGGCAAATTCGCCCATGGTAGACGAGGGGGTGATCGGGTAAATAGCGATCACTTCGCTCGTCTTGTGGGCAACGTAGGCGGTCGCCTCGTTACCATCTAGGTTGATCATCGTTTTGGTCATTTGATTACTCCATGTGTATTTTATGCGCAGTCTGTGCGCCTGTGAACAATGTGAACAAGAGGTCACCAATTTAGTAGTTTAGTACCTCTCTGGTGAAATCAAAAGTACTATTTGACACAAAAAAACCTGAGTCCTGTCATATTATCAGGACTCTGTGGTATTGTCCAGCGCGTACTACACGCCGAACCAGACCCCAACTTTTACGCGATGTGCTATACTTTATTTATGACCGAAGGCCGGCAGTTTTGGCAGACCTGGGTAGATTTTCTATCCCGATGGGGGTTGAAAGACGCGGCGGCTGTGATCCTGGAAACAGCCGGCCCTTTGAACATTGTTGGGGCTCAGGTGGTGTACCTGACCCAACCCTTATTCACTCCAGGCCTGGGACGCAGTGCTTCTGACGCCCTGGCACACATCCTGGAAGATACTGCTGAGAGGCAGGCATTTGTACACCTGTTACGGGAGACTGCTCACCTTGAACCTGGTGCTTGAAATCCTCGGTGATTTGCTGGGCCTGATCTTCGCCCTGTTCTGCGTGGGCCTGATGATCATTTTTTTGGCCAGTGGGCGCAAACGCCCAATCCAAAGCATACGCGAGATCCCGGCCTTCAATCGCTTCCGGCATGAAGTTGGCCTGGCGGTTGAATCGGGTAAGCGCTTGCACATCTCACTTGGCCGCGGCCGCCTGGATGACCAACCCGGCGGAGCTGCCCTGGCTGGCATCACCATGATGGAGCGCTGTGCTCGTGCCGCATCCATCAGCGATCGCCCCCCTGTTGTCACTTCGGGCGACAGCGTGGTCAGCATCTTGAGCCAAGACACCTTGCGTGCCACGTACCACAGCATCGGCGCTGACCGGCGCTACGACCCCACCAGCGGACGGCTGGCTGGGGCCACCCCGCTTTCGTATACTGCCGGCGCCATGTCAATCATCCACGACGAGAATGTATCCACCAACGTGTTGGCCGGGCATTTCGGCGGCGAAGTAGGCTTGCTGACCGAGGCTGGAGAACGCTCTGGCAGCCTGACGGTTGCCGGCAGCGACAGCCTGCCAGCCCAGGCTGTGTTGTACGCCGCGGCCGAAGAGCCGCTGGTCGGCGAAGAGATGTACGCCGGGGGCGCTTACCTGGGGGCAGGGCCTCTGCACATTGCCAGCTTGCGCATGCAAGATGTGCTGCGCTGGCTGTTGGCGGCGGTTATCGTTGGTGGAGCCCTGCTTCGCCTATTCGGAGTTCTTCCTAAATGAAGACCATCATCTCTGCGGCCAACGCTGTGATTGCCATTGCCTTTGGGCTGCTGGTGCTGCTGGGGTATTTCTTACCCAACATCTTCGGCGACCTGCGAGACAAGATCCTGTTGTGGGCCACCTTCCTGGCAGCTTTTGCATTGCTGGTAGGGATCCTCAACCTGGCAGGAACACATCTCAAAAAGATCACCACCCGCCAGCGCGGCGCTCCTTACAGCATCATCTTGTTGGTATCTATGCTGCTCACCCTGGTCCTGGTTAGCATTGACCTAATGGGGAATGAGAGCAACCCGACCGGGTTTTGGTCGCTGTGGCTGTTCAAAAACATTCAAATGCCCATTGAGATCAGCCTGATTGCCCTCCTGGCAATTGTGCTGGTCATTACCGCAGCCCGCCTGATTGGACGGCGACCCAACACATTCACCATCATCTTCTTGCTGACCGTGGTGATCGTCTTGCTCGGCACAGTGCCGCTCTATCACTTCGGCACATCTGCTCCGCTGACCACCCTGCGCGGCCTGGCTGTCAATCTGCTGGCTGTGGGTGGGATGCGCGGCTTGTTGTTGGGCGTGGCGCTCGGCACCATTGCCACCGGTCTGCGTGTTCTGATGGGCGCCGATCGCCCTTATGGGGGCTAAAACATGGCTGACTTAATCTGTCCCGCATGTGGCAAGCCCAATCCTGACGACCGCTCGACCTGTCAGTTCTGCGAGAAGCCGTTGGGCGCCGAAGATACGCTGGGCTTTGGTCCGGCAGAAGAAACTGCCGGAGACCTGCTCGGCGGCGAGAAAGGGCTCCCCGACTGGGTGACCCAATTAGAGGAAGAAAGCGGCATCTCAGTTGGTTCTGCCTCCAGGCCCCCGGCCCCTGCGCCCACAGAAGGCGAGGCCGAGCCTGCCGAACTGCCAACCTGGTTGAGCAGCCTGGCCCCCTCACAAGACGAATCTCCAATCGAGCAGACCGCTCTACCGGCGGAAGGTCTGCCCGATTGGCTCAGTGGCCTGGGCGCAGCCGCGGCCGAAGAAGCTGCCGCTGGTGGCGAAGCCGCCGCAGACAGTGCAGACGACTGGCTTG
>CAZWFQ010000019.1:20835-32945 GCA_964633225.1 uncultured Anaerolineaceae bacterium | reverse complement strand
GAAGAAGCTGCCGCTGGTGGCGAAGCCGCCGCAGACAGTGCAGACGACTGGCTTGCCGGCCTTTCTGGTGAACTCCCCGCTGCGGACGAAGAACCCGCCGCACCGGCTGAAGCTGCCCCCGACTGGCTCGATGGGCTGGGCGCAGCCCCGGCTGAAGAACCTGCCGCAGAGGCAGAAGAGCCAGCCCAATCCACCCAAGATATGCCCGATTGGCTCACCGGCATGGGTGCCGGCCTGAGCGCCGCTTTTGCTGCCGACTCAGCCGGGCAAGAAGTTTCCGAATCCCCCGATTGGCTGGAGGGCGAAGCGACATCCAGCCCCTTCACATCCGAGTCCGCACCCGACTGGCTTTCATCCGATCAGCCTGGCAAACCGGGCGCCGGCAGTGAACCGGGGCCGGCTGAACCTACCCCCGCCTCCGAAATACCCGATTGGCTGTCAGGCATCACTGCCCCGGACGAGGCTCAAGCGCTCCCCAGCACCCCTGCCTTCACCTTTGAAGAGCAGCCATCTGCCAGCGAAGCTGGCCCCGAAGCTGAGGGCCCCTACCTTGCCGCCCTGCCCGACTGGGTTTCAAACGTCTCAGCCGAAGAGGCAGAAGCAGTTGAACCAGATACAAACCTGAAACCCGCCGATCTGCCCGATTGGCTGGAAGCCATGCGCCCGGTAGGCGCAGGGGTGGCATCCGGCCCGGTCGAAGATGTCAGCGGCGCCAACCTGATCACTGCCGGGCCATTAGCCGGGCTGCGCGGCGTCTTGGATGCCGAGCCAGATGCTGCTCGCGCCAGCAAGCCAGCAGCCTATTCGCTCAAGCTGCACGTCACCGAGAAACAACAAGCCCAGGTTGAGCTGCTCAAATCGCTACTAGAAAGCGAACAGCAGGCCAAACCCCTGCCAGTCAAGGCCAGCTTCAAGCCCCAGCAATACCTGATCCGCTTGCTGGTGGCCCTGGCCTTGATCTTGCCCATCTTCTGGATCGTCTCAACCAATGGTCACGAGGTGCCGCTGCCCAAACCCGGCAGCCTGCCCGCCGTGACCGACTTGCAGCAGTTGTTGGGCACGGTTCAGAACGACACCCCCGTGCTGGTAGCCTTTGACTACGAACCGGGCTTCAGCAGCGAGATGAACCTGGTGGCTTCCAGCGTCATTCGCCGCCTGGCTGACCAGGGCGCATACCTGGCCCTGACATCCACCTCGCCCACTGGCCCAGCCCTGGCTGAAATTGCTCTGGCCTCACTGAATGAAGAACGCGCTCCATTCAACAACTACGCCAACCTGGGCTATATTGCCGGCGGCGCTGCGGGTCTGCGCCTGCTCAACGAGCAGCCCAGCCAGTTACTGGCTTACGACTTAAAGGGCGTTAAAGCCTGGAGCGGCACCCCCCTGGAGGCTGTAAAAACCCTGGCTGACTTCCACATGATCCTTATTCTCACCGACGATGCCGATACAGCCCGCTCTTGGATCGAACAGGTTGGCCCGGGCTTGCAAGAGCAAGGCACGCCCCTGGTGATGTTGGTCAGCACACAGATCGAGCCGCTGGTGCGCCCGTATTACGAAAGCTCGCCGCGCCAGGTTACTGCTTTGTTAGGCGGCCTGCCAGGCGGGGCTGCCTTTGAAAACGCCACTGGCTACGTTGGCCCTGCCCGAGACACCTGGGACGCCTTCAGCCTGGGGCTGATGATCTCTGTTGTTATTATCCTGGTCGGCGCGTTGTTCAGCGTGACCGCAAAAACTGTGGCCAGCAGCCGCGCTGCCAAAAAGTAGGAGCCGACATGGAGCTACTTACCCAGTATGCTGACCTGATTGGGGCCGTGGTGGGCTTTTTGCTCACCGGGATGGTGCTCAGCTATCTCGTTGGCGACAACTTTTTCTTCCGCATCGCCATCCACATCTTCATCGGTGTGGCCGCGGGCTATGCCGTGGTGATGGTGATGTACAACATCTTGTGGTACCGACTGCTTGTTCCCCTGCTGCAAGATCCAGTCAATAATCTGTGGCTGGGAGTGCCAGGGGTGCTGCTGCTGATCTGGATGTTGGCCAAAGCTTCGCCGCGCCTGACCCGCCTGGGCAACCCGTTATTGGCCTACCTGGCTGGTGTGGGTGCCGCCACCGCCATCGGCGGCGCCATCACAGGCACCATCTTTCCTCAAATTGGCGCATCCGTCAACCTTCTGGATCTGCAAGCTGCCCGGCAAAGCGGCAGCGTCTTAAGCAGCACCCTGCTCCAAGGGCTGACCATCCTGGTCGGCACCCTGGCTACCCTGGGCTACTTCCATTTCGGCGTACGCCCAGCCGCCGGCTCAGCCTCGTCCCAGCGTCCTGCCTTCATCGAGAATGTGGTTGCTCCGGTGGGGCATTTCTTCATCGCTGTCACATTTGGCGTTTTATTTGCCGGTGTTTATATGGCCGCCCTGGTTGCATTAATTGACCGGGTGCGCTTCATCTGGGAATTCTTTCTGGGCTTCATAAAGTAACCGCCATGACCACTTCGCTTGTAGATGCCGAAATCCTGCTTGCCATTGATATTGGTTCCACCCTTACCCGCGCCATCCTCTTCGATACGGTAGAAGGGCGCTACCGCTTTATTGGCGCGGGCAGTGCCCCCACCACCGGCGGCGCGCCGATCAACGATGTTACAGACGGCGTGCGCTCTGCCCTGGATAATCTTCAGCAGATCACCGGGCACGAGATGGTGGCCTCCGATGGCCAATTGATCATCCCCAGCAAAGCCGATGGCAGCGGCGTGGATGTTTGCGTGGCGACCCTCTCGGCCGGCCTGCCAATCAAAGTGGTGGCGGTGGGACTGCTAGAAGACGTCTCTGCTGAAAGCGCTCGCAACCTTGCCACCACCACCTACGCCCAGGTAGTGGAGACGATCAGCCTGAACGACCGTCGCAAGGCCTCTACCCGCCTGGATACCCTCCTGCGCTTGCGCCCCGACCTGATCGTATTGGCCGGCGGCACTGAGCACGGCGCCCAGCAATCGGTACTCTCGCTGCTGGAAGCCATCGGCCTGGCCTGCTATACGCTGCCCAAAGAACAGCGCCCTGAGGTGCTCTTTGCCGGCAATTCCGCGCTGGTTGAAGAAGTCAAGGAATCGCTCGGCGCTTTGGCCTCCCTGCACATCGCACCCAATGTGCGCCCCTCGCTCGAGATTGAACAACTTACCCCCGCCCAGCCGGCCCTGGCGCAGGTCTTTCGCCATGTGCGCGCCCGGCAGATGCGCGGCGTGCAAGAAGTGGACTTATGGACAAAAGGCCAGCTTATGCCCACTGCCGCCGCCTTTGGCCGCACCATCCGCTTCCTCAGCCAGGAATATGCCAGCGAAAACAAGAACGTGTTGGGGATTGATGTGGGGGCCTCAGCCACCACCATCGCATCTGGCTTTGCCGGCGACCTGATCCTGGGCATTTACGCCCAGCTTGGCCTGGGCCAAGGGCTGCCCGGCATGCTGGATCTCTGCTCGATCGAAGACATCCAACGTTGGATGCCGGTCGAGGTCAGCGATGATGATATGCGCAATTACATGCACAACAAAGCCGCTTTTCCAGGCCTTGTGCCTGCTTCAAGCGAAATGCTGGCCATAGAACAGGCCCTGGCTACCCAAGCCATCTACCTGGCAGTTCAACAAGCCAGCAAAAGCTACCCGGCCACCCTGCCTCGCATGGCCTCTGGCCCGCTGCCCTGGTTTGAACCCATCATTGCATCAGGGCGAGTATTCTCGAATGCCCCCAGCCGCGGCCAGGCTCTGCTGATGTTGCTGAACGCCGTGCAGCCTGCCGGCGTGACCACCATCGCCCTGGATCGCAATAATATTGCCGCCGCCCTGGGCGCTGCCGCCCCAGTCAACCCCTTGTTGACCATCCAATCGGTAGATCCCATCAACTTCCTTGCCCTGGGCACGGTCATTTCTCCAGTGGGGGCAGCGGCAGCAGGCACACCGGTTTTGCAAGTACACCTGGCCTACGAAGACGGCCACGAAGCCAAGGTAGAAGTGAAATATGGCAATTTGGAAGTCATTCCCCTGCCCATTGGGCAGTCTGCCAACTTGACCTTACAACCCCTGCACCGCTTTGACGTGGGTTGGGGCAATACCGGGCGCAGCGTCAGCTTCAAAGTGAGGGGCGGGGCATTAGGCGTGGTGGTTGACGCCCGCGGCCGTCCCCTTGCCTTGCACAGCGATCCTGCTCGCCGCCGCGAGCTGCACAAAAAATGGCTGTGGATGGTTGGCTCATGAGCGCTGGTTTGGCACACTTCTTGCAAGTTTTACTCCACCCCACAACCGTGAAAGGTTGAGACATGCCGCAAGCACTTGTCACGCACATTTTACCCATGACCACTGTCCGCCGCGAGCGTCTGCTGCCAATTCCTGGGCGTGTGGGGGCACGTCGCGGCCAGCAGGTCAACCCTTCAGATGCTGTGGCCGAAGCCGACCTGGCCCCCGAGCACCTGCTGCTGGATGTGGCGCGCGGCCTGGGCGTACCGGTGGCAAAAGCCGATCAACACATCAAATGCCGGGCCGGTGAAGAAGTGGGTGAAGGCCAGATTTTGGCCGGTCCCATTGGCATGGGGCGGCGGGTGGTGGCGCCCAAGACCGGCCGGGTAGTGGTGGCTGGCGATGGACAGATCCTGCTCCAATTGGAGAGCAAGCCTTATGAGCTGCGGGCCGGGTACAGCGGGGTGGTAGCAGACCTGATGGCAGAGCGCGGTGTGGTCATCGAAGCCACCGGCACCTTGATCCAGGGCGTGTGGGGCAACCGCCAGGTGAACTACGGCATCATACAGCCGCTCGGCAAGCACACCGACGAAGCGTTGGACGCCAGCTTGCTGGATGTCAGTATGCGCGGCTCGGTTATCTTGGGTGGGTATTGTAATGATCCCCAGATTTTCAGGGCCGCCGCCGAACTGCCCATACGCGGGATGATCCTGGCCAGCATGGACGCTGGGCTCATCCCCGAGGCCATGAAAGTGGATTATCCCATTATCGTTGTCGAAGGCTTTGGCCAACTGCCCATGAACCCCTTGGCCAGCAAGCTGCTCTATACCGGCGAACGCAACGAAGCATCCTTAAACGCCAGTGCCTGGAACCCTTATGCCAACACCCGCCCCGAGATCATGCTGACTGCCCCGCCCCAAACTGTGGCCAACATGCCGCCCGAAACCAGTGCCTATGCCACCGGTAAACAGGTGCGCGTGGCAGCCCTGCCCTACAAAGCCCGCATCGGCACCATCACGGGCATGCGCGATGAGCCCGTCGTTATGCCGAGCGGCATTCGCGCTGAGGCGGCTGATGTGCGCCTGGATAATGGCGATATGGTTGTTCTGCCCCTGGCAAATTTAGAAGTCCTTGAATAAGGTGCTTTTTTTAATTCATTGTATAATAATGTATCTTGTGAACCAGCAGGAGGCGCAGGGCATTAACCCCCTGCACACTCCATCTATAAAAGGGAGAGCGTGCTATGGCCTTTACAGACATGGATGAAGTTGAAGACGACTTCGAAGAAACCGAACAGAAACCGCCGGAAGAATCCAGTAACCGCACCTTTATCATCATTGCGGTGGCGTTGGGTGCTTTGACCTTGCTGGCCCTGGTATGCACAGCCGCCTACGCATTGTTCTTCCTGCCGCAGATGCGTGCCCAGCGAGACGCAGCCGCTGCCACAGCCTATGCCCAGAACACCGAGATTGCCATGCAGGTCACTCAGACGGCCATCGTGGCAGCCTATACCCCCACATCAATGCCTACCGAAAAGCCGAAACCCACCAACACCCCGGTGTTGGCAGCCATGGCCACCAGCACCCCGCAAATTGATGAAACCCAGGTAGCCCTGGATGCGCAAATGACCCAGATCGCAGCCGCCATCATGACCGAGGTGCCCACATCCACCGCCGTATCTGGTGACGGCACCTTGCCCGATGGAGGCTTTGCCGATGACATCGGCGCGCCGGGTCTGCTTATCATGGGCGTGGTGCTGATTGGGGTCATCTTCTTGGTGCGGCGCCTGCGGGCATCATAACCATTCTTTAAATAAAACACAAAAAGGCGGCCTTTGATGCCGCCTTTTTGTGTTAAAGGCCGCGCCCCAAGGTCACACCGCGCTGGAAGCGACCTGCTCTCCAAACGCCAGCAGCGCTTGCACCATCTCAGGCGTGCGCCCCTCGGCATACACGCGCAGCACAGGCTCGGTGCCAGATGGGCGGATCAGCAGCCAGGAGCCGTCATTGATCAGGTACTTCACCCCATCCAGCGTCTTCACCTCGCCCACCTGCTCGCCGCCAATCTGCGCTGGCGCCCCATCCACCAGGGCACGCACCATCTCGCTCTTCGAGACCGGGTGGCTCAAGCGCAGGTCAGTGCGCTGGTAATGGACCGGGCCAACATCTTTCAGCAGGGCCTCCACCAATTCGTACAGCGAGGCTCCCGATTTCGCCACAATCTCTAACAACAGCAGGCTCATGATCACCCCATCGCCCTCGGGAATGTGCCCCCGGAATGAGATACCGCCCGATTCTTCACCACCGATCAACACATCCTCTTTCAACATATGATCAGCAATGTGATTGAAGCCAACCGGGGTTTCGTACATTGGCAGGCCATAATGCTCTGCCAGGCGGTCGATCATGCGCGTGGTGGATACGGTACGCACCACCGGGCCGCGCCAACCGCGCGTTTCTGCCAGGTAGCGCAGTGCGAGGGCCATGATCTTGTGCGGGTCAACAAAGTTCCCCCGTCCATCCATGGCGCCAATGCGGTCAGCATCGCCATCCGTTGCCAGGCCCAGATTACCCATGCCAGTGCTCACAGCCCCTGCCAGTGCGCCCAGATAGCGGGCAATTGGTTCAGGGTGCACCCCGCCAAAACCAGGGTTCATCTCGCCACGGATCTCTGTCACCTCGCAGCCCGTACCCTGCAAGATGCCCTTGATCACGCCGCGGCCCGAGCCGAACATCGAATCTACCACCACCTGCTGGGGGTTATCGGCAATGGCGTCAAAATTGATCAGCTTGCGCATATGCTCGTAATAAGCCGGCAGGGGGTTGAAGCGCTGGATCAAGCCCATCTGGCGCGCCTGGTCATAATCCATCAAGTTTGGTCCGCGGGAGCGTTCCTCATTGTCGGTCAAATACACCTCCACCCGCCGGCACTGCTCAGGCAAGGCCGAGCCGCCGTAGGCCGCCTTGAGCTTGACACCATTGTAGCGCGGCGCATTGTGTGATGCTGTGATCATGACCCCACCGATGGCCCCCAGGTTGCGCACGCTGAACGAAATGGCTGGGGTAGGCGCATCCGATTGGGCCAGGTAAACGGTAAAGCCGTTGCCAGCCAGCACACGCGCCACTTCGGCTGCGTAGCGGTCAGAAAGGAAGCGGGTATCAAAACCCACCACCACCTTGCGTCCGTCCACCCCTGCCGGAACGGTCGTGCCATCGTTCCAATGCTCCGAGCCGATTGCGTCCGCCACCGCCTGCGCCACCAGGCGCAGGTTAGAAAAAGTAAAGGTATCCGAAATAACAGCTCGCCAGCCATCGGTACCAAAATGAATAGGCATACACATCACTCCTCAGGTAAAGTTTTGCGTGGATGATTCTATCACATCCCAATCCCCCCTTTTGGCAAGATAATTGCACCCATACCGGCACCATAATCTTTTCCATTAACCAGCCTCATAAACTGCCCGTTCATGCTAGAATAAGAGTCGAACCAGATGCCTGAAAGACGCGATACCCGGATGGGTGATAGGATCTATGCCAGAAGATAATGCCGCCATTGTGATCTTACTCAAGGGATTGAAACCCTTCGAAGGCCTGTCAGACGAACAGATGGCCCAGGTGGCGTCTGTCACTCGCCTGTTGGAAGTCAGAGAAGGGGAGACCATTGACCTGCCCTCTGATCGCGACTATCCTTTCTACGCCGTAGCCACCGGCAAAGTACGCAAAACCCTGCAAAGCTGGCGGAAAGAAAAGCCCATCTGGGCGCTCAAGAAGAACGATTTCTTTGGCGCAGATGTTGCCATCCTGGGCAGCCGCAAGATCTACACCGTGGTGGCCCTCAAGCCCAGCCAGCTTCTCACCATCGAGGCCCCTCAACTGGCAAGCCTGCTGCGCCTCATTCCCCAGCTCAAAGAGAATCTGCGCACCATCTTACGCGCTTATAAAGCCCTGCAAACCAAACGATTTGATTGGCTAAGCGAAGATGAAGAGGTGCTACTGGTGACCAACAAGCACCCGGCCTACCTCTTTGTGGCCCTGCTTGCCCCCCTCACATTAGCATGGTCTTCTCTGCTGCCCTTTATGGTGAACTTGCTTTCGCCTTCGACCGCCGTTAGCCTGGTGGGGAATTGGCTTGGCATCGGCATCTTGATCGCCGCGGGGCTGTGGGCGGCGTGGACTTACGTGGACTTCATCAACGACTATTACGTGGTGACCGATGGCCGGGTGGTTGAGATCGAGTCGGTGGTCGGGCTCTACAGCAACCGCGAGGAAGCCCCCCTGAGCGCAATCAAGAACGAAGAAGTGACAACCTCATTCTTTGGGCGCATGCTCGGCTTCGGCAGCGTGGTCTGCCACGCATTTATGGGCGATATCCGCTTTGAAAACATCGCCGAGCCGGCCAGGGTGCGCGATCTGATCACCGGCTTGCGCAAAACCACTGCTGGGCAGGCCGCCGCCGCCGACCGGGTGACCATGGCCAACCTGGTCAGGCGGCGCATCAACCCGCCCCCGCCCCCGCCGCCCGCCCCACCAGCCCCACCCCAGGCCAAAACCAGCATCCCTTTAAACCAACGCCTGCAAAAAGCCTTCAGCACCTACATCATCGAAGGGGATACCATTACCTATCGCAAACACCTGTTGGTTTTGATCAAGTATGTTGCCGTACCCAGCCTGGCGATCCTGGTGACACTTGCGTTGACGGTGTGGGTGTACATCCTGCGGGTTAGCGAACAGATCAATTTTCCATCCCCCCTGGCCATTATCCTGACCCCGCTCTTCCTCATCCTGCCTCCCCTGGCCTTCTGGTGGGGCTGGCAGTACGTCGACTGGTCCAATGATATTTATCGCATAACATCCGACAAGATCATCGACAGCGAGAAAAAACCGCTCGGGGATGAGGTGACCAAGTCGGCGCCGCTAGAAAACATCTTCAGCATGGAGTTGGAACGCAAAGGCTTCATTGGCGTGGTCTTCAACTTTGGCAATGTGGTCATCAATACCGGCACCGACTCCAAGTTCATCTTTCTCAATATCACCAACCCTGCCCGCGCCCAACGCGACATCTACGCCAAAAAATACGCCATGGAACAAAAACGCCGTACGGCCGAGATCACCAAGCGCGGCGAAGAGATCGTAGATTGGCTGGCAGCCTACCACCACGTCTCAGATGAGCTGCGCCGCCCAAAAGATACTCCCCAAACATGACCAGATTGGGGTACAATAGGTCAAAATTATTCGGTATCGATACCCGTATGTGAGGAGCAATGGCACTTCTAGAAATTATTACCCTGCCCGATCCCATTTTGCGCCGCAAAGCGCGCAAAGTGACCGATTTCGGGCCAGAACTGCAAACCCTGATCGACAATATGGTCGAAACCATGCGCCAGGCCCCTGGCGTTGGCCTGGCTGCGCCCCAGGTGGCTCAGTCGCTGCGCCTGATCGTCGTTGAATACGCCGAAGAGAGCGAAGATGAGAACGCTGAGCCCGTTGCGCCCAAGCTGTACACCGTTGTCAATCCTGAGATCACCCGCACTTCAGAAGAGACCGTCATGGGCACCGAGGGCTGCCTCTCCATCCCCGCCATCTTGGGCGATGTCGAGCGCTACGAGGCCATCACAGTCAAAGGCCAGAACCGGCGCGGCCAGCCGGTGACTATCAAGGCCCAGGGATGGCTGGCACGCATCTTCCAGCACGAGATCGACCACCTGGACGGGGTAGTCTTTGTAGACCGGGCCGAGAAGGTCTGGAAGGTTGAGACCCAGCCGGGGCAAGTTCTGATTGACAACGTTTAAGTTACCCGAAAATATGAGAAGCGGCGCATAAGCGCCGCTTCTCATATTTTCGGGTAAAATTCATTTCATGCAGTTAACCCACCTTTCGCTGACCAATTTTCGCAACTTCACCCGCCTGGACCTGGATGTGCCAGGCGGGACGATCTTGCTGGTCGGCGACAACGCCCAGGGCAAGACCAGCGTGCTAGAGGCGATCTATCTCCTGGCGACCATGACATCTTTCCACGCCAGCAACGAGCGCCAGACGATCAACTTCATCGAGGCGCGCAACCCGCTGGCGGTGGGGCGCATCGTGGCAGAGTTCCAGCGCGGCCCTGAGGCCCACCGGCTGGAGATACGTATGATTCAAGAGGCCGGTAACGGCGGGCCACGCCTGCGCAAAGAGGCCCTGCTGGATGGGGTCAAACACAAGTCTAGCGCGGTGGTCGGGCAGTTCAACGCCGTGCTTTTCCTGCCGCAAATGCTCTCCGTCATTGAAGGCGCGCCTGAAGAGCGGCGGCGCTATCTGAACCTGGCCCTGGCCCAGGTGATGACCCATTATGCGCCCGCCCTTTCGGATTACAACAAGGCCCTCACCCAGCGCAACGCCCTGCTGAAACAGCTCAATGAGCGCGGCGGCGATGCGGCCCAGCTTGAATATTGGGACGAACAGGTTGCCGCCAGCGGCGCTCAACTCATCCATGCCCGCATCCGCGCCGTGCAAGAATTGGAGCGCCAGGGCGCCAAGGTTCACCGCGAGCTGACGCGCGATGAGGAAGTGCTGCGCCTGAACTACCAACCATCTTATGATCCACTGGCACACCCCAACGGCTATGTCAATGGACAGCTTGGCCTGCCCCTGGATGCCGCCGCCAACCGCTCAGGGATATCGATGGCAGAGATCCGCAAAGGCTTCCAAGAGGCGCTCGTCCGCCTGCGCAGCGAAGAGATTGCCCGCGGCGTGACCGTCATTGGGCCGCACCGTGATGAGCTGCGCTTCTTATCGAATGGTATTGACCTGGGTGACTACGGCTCGCGCGGCCAGGTGCGCACAGCGATGCTGGCGCTCAAAATTGCCGAGGTAAGCTGGATGCAAGAAAAAACCGGCCACTGGCCGGTGCTGCTGCTGGATGAAGTGATGGCCGAGTTGGATCCCCGCCGCCGCCAGGACTTGCTGGCGCGCATCGCCGGCGTGGAACAGACCCTGCTCACCACCACCGACCTGGATCTGTTCGCCCCTGGGTTCACCCAACAAGCCGCCCTGTGGAACGTACACGGCGGCCGGGTCAGCAAAGTTAATCCTTAAACGGAGAAATTTAGAGCGGCTTTTTGGCCGCCAGGCCCACCCGGCGCGGGTAGCTGCCCGGTGTGCGGGCCACCTTATCCACCACCACCAGGTAGCGTTCTTCTGCCACGCCCGGCAAGGTCACCGGCACCAATTGGCGCAGCCGCCCACCCAGAACACGCAGGGCGTGTTCGGCTGTGTGCGCCTCAGCCGGGCCGTTCTCCCCCTTCATGGCGATCATGGCGCCGCCCACCTTCACCAACGGTAGCAAGAACTCTGCCAGCACCGGCAAGATCGCCACGGCGCGCGCCACGGCCCAATCATACTGCTCGCGATGGGCGGCTTTCTGTCCCAGGTCTTCGGCCCGCGCCTGCACCACCTCCACCCCCGGCAGTTCCAGCGTATCCACCACGTGGCGGCAGAAGCCGGCTTTCTTGCCCACCGATTCCACCAGGGTCAGGCGCATACGTGGGTAAATGATCTTCAACGCCAGGCCCGGAAAGCCCGCCCCCGTCCCCACATCCACCATCCGTTCGGGCAGGCGTTCTTTGAAAGCCAGCAGGCAGGTGAACGAATCCAAGAAGTGCTTGATGCGCACTTCCTGCGGATCGCGGATGGCAGTCAAGTTGAAGCGCGTGTTCCAGTCCATAAGCTCTTGCTCGTAACGGGTGAGCGCGTCCAACTGGCCTGCACTCAGGCGCAGGCCGAGCTGCTGTTGGGCAAATTGGGCCAGTTCTTTCATCATGTTGAATTATACCCGGCTCTGCGCTGTCGCGGCCTGGATGATCTTTTAATTTAGAAAAACTCGGGGAACACCACGGAGACGCAGAGAACACTGAGAA
>CAZWFQ010000019.1:14829-20735 GCA_964633225.1 uncultured Anaerolineaceae bacterium | reverse complement strand
GCGCTGGAACGCAGCGGCGCAGGCCTGGCTCTGATCGCATTAGGCTCGGTGGGGCAAGAATTGGAACGCCTGGACGAATACTCTGACCTGGATTTCTTTGCCATTGTCGAACCAGGCCATAAGCAGGCTTTCATCGAAAGTTTGGATTGGTTGAGCAGCATCTGCCCGTTGGCTTACTGCTTGCGCAACACCATCGATGGCTATAAACTGCTGTTTACAGATGGCATCTTTTGCGAATTCGCCGTCTTTGAGCCAGACGAGCTGGCCGCGGCCGCTTTTACGCCTGGGCGCGTGGTGTGGAAGCGCCCCGAGATCAGCACCGACATCGCCATCCCAGCGCATATGCCTCATCCACCTTCACCCAGCAGCGTCGAATGGCTGGTGGGCGAGGCACTGACTAATTTGTATGTGGGGTTATGCCGCTACCAGCGCGGCGAGAAGCTTTCAGCCCAACGCTTCATCCAGCATTATGCGGTCGATCGCCTGCTGGAACTGGTTGCCCTGACTGAGACAGAAGCCCCCATCCCAGCCGACCCTTTTAACCGCGAGCGCCGCTTCGAACAGCGCTACCCACTCGCCGCCGCCCGCCTGCCCCAATTTGTGCCAGGCTATGCGCACAGTCCGCAGGCCGCCCTGGCGATCCTGGATTTTCTGGAAGCGCATTTCGCAGTCAACCCAGCCCTCAAAGCCGAGATCATCCGCTTGGCCCAAAAACAAGAATGAGCGGTGCTTTTTGCACCGCTCATTCTTGTTTTTGATCAATTATGCACTTGCAGGGGGGATCAGCTTGGCCTTCTTGATCTTGGCGCGCCAGCGCAGGATGCCCCACACGATCAGGACGATTGGACCCAGGCACACCAACGCCACCGGCAGCACATACAGCACGATCCAAATACCGGCATCCGCCAGGCCCTTGAGGGTGTTGATCAAAGCCTGGACAGCATCCTTTGCCACACCCGCCGGCTGCCAGCCGCCAATGGTCAGGGGCTGCACAGCCTCGTTGGTTTGCAGTTCGACGCTGATAGCTGACATGGCTGCCGATTGTTCGTAATACTGCATCTGGCCCTTGATGACTTCAATCTGCTCGCGCACAGATACCAATTGGTTGTACACGCTCAGCACATCTTCGGTCTTGATCGCCTCATCCATGATCGCCTGGAGCTGGTCTTCAGCCGCTTCCAGGTTGGTCAGGCGCGAGGCCAGGTCGGTATATTCTGCGGTCACATCCTGGCTGGTGATCTCCTCACGGATCACCGGCTGGCCGGTTTCGGCCTTGATGCGGGTCAGGGCCTCGTTCAGCTTCCCAGCCGGCACGCGAATGGTGATCGAAACATAAGGCACCTTCACGCCGCTCTCCAGGTAAGTCTGGTACATATTGGCCGAGACTACGTAGCCGCCCATCTCTTCAGCCAGCTTCGAGATGTTTTCCATCGAAACGGTCGGATCATCCACCGCCAGCGATAAATTGGCGTTCTTGATCACCATGCGCTCAACGGTGATTTCACCCACGGCTGTGTTCGATACAAAACCAGGCTCTTGCGGAATATTACTGGCGGAATCATAATATTCCCGTTCTCCGGCTGGGGCAAGGGCCGGGGCATACGAGTCAGTCACAGCGCCGCCCTCATAAGCGCTCTTAGCACTGGCGCAGCCCGCCAACAGCAAGGCCAGGATCACGGTTGCGAGTAATATTTTCTTGAACATGGTTTTCTCCTCCATCCTTTATGGTTAGCTATGAGACGCTGCGGATATTGAAGAAGTTCCCCCATTGCGAGGATTCTACCAGCCGGCGGTCAGGCGTTGGATATGGCGCTCGGGCAGGTTGGCCTTTTCCATGCGCGCCTGCACACTGACGATATCGTAGGCCACTCGGTGGCACTCCCAGGTGTTCTGATCCATATCCACAATGGCATATGCGGCGCGCGGGTCGCGGTCGCGCGGTTGGCCCACTGAGCCCGGGTTGAGGATGGCGCGCGGCGCCAGGGTAAGCTGGGTTTCGTTTTCGGGCACTACCAGGCGGGCGTAGACCGTATCATCTGGCAGGTAATACATCACCGGCAAATGGGTATGCCCCACAAAGCAGTACAGCGTCTCGAAAAAATCGAAATTGAGGGTGGCAGTACGCGTATCCAGCAGGTACTCCCATACCGGTTGGCGCGGGCTACCATGCACCAGAGTGATCAACTCCATTGCAATGCGCTCTGGCAGGTTTTGCAAGAACGCCAGGTTGGTAGTGTTGAGACGCTGTTGGGTCCACAAGATGGCAGTGCGCGCTTCAGGGTTGAACGAATCAACCTCGATATGTTTCAACGCCGCGGCGTCGTGGTTGCCCATAATACACTGCAAATTGGGCAGTGCCGCAATGCGCTCAACGCACTCGTTGGGGTCAGGCCCATAGCCCACCAGGTCTCCCAGACACCAGGTCGCATCCACCGTACCGGCATCCGCCAGCACGGCCTCCAGGGCTGTGATATTGGCATGGATATCAGAAATGATCAGGGTTCGCATGGGTTAATAGTAGCACAAAAAACAGTTTTTGGGTGATGGAGGACAAATTTTCAGGTTCCGTGCAATCCCCAAACCTGGTACAAACCCAGCCGCCCGCCCTCGCCGTCCGAGGAGAAACTTTCGAGCGGGATGAAACCGGTCTGTTCAGCCAGACAGGCAAGCTCAGGCAGGTTGAAGGCATGCACATAGCGCAGGCCGCGCCCACCCTGCCGCCAATCCAACAGGTAGTCGCCGGGCTCCACATCACTTTCTGAGAGACCAGCCGCCTGCCAGGGCTGGATGCGGGCGCACAGGCGTTGGCTTTCTAAGAACTGCCAGGTCGAGAATATGAAACGTCCACCGGGCAAAAGCAGGCGGCGCACCTGCGCCAGCACCCTGCGCTGCAAATCGGCGCCAGGCAGGTGGTGCAGCACCGCAAAGGCCAGGATGATATCGGGCTGGTAATCTTGCACCGCCGCCGCCCAATCCGGGTCCGCCAGGTCGGCTTGAGCAAAGCGGCAGACCAAGGAGGGCATTTCTGGCTGATCTGGGGCGGCTTCAGCCAGCAGGCCGGCAGAAAAATCCAGCCCCACGTAAGTCCCCTGCCAGCCACGCCGCGCCAGGTCACGCGCCAGCTCGCCGTTGCCACAGCCCAGGTCCAACAGCTTCGCCGGGCCGGGCAAGCCGTCTAGGATGCGCCGCACCCCCGGCTGTAAACGCTGGCGGGTGGCTGAAAACTGGAGCGCAAAGGTCTGGTAAAATTGATGGTTAAGAGCCAGCAGCTGCTGGACAATTTCAGGTTGCACACAGGTATTATAACGGATGAAAGACCGTAACGCCTGGTGGGAAGCCCGCCAGTACACCCCCGAAATGCTCGCCCAGGCCCGCAAGGCACTGGAAGATGTGCGCGCCGGCAAAAACGTGGAGCAGGCCCTGCACCAATACCCCGACCCCAAGGGCGGCTACCTGGCCAAGCACACCCTGGTGGCGGTATACCGCCAGCTCACTGAGAGCGGCGAATGGCAGCCAGACCCATCCCTGCTAGAACGCATCCGTATGAAACCCGTTCGCACCCTCTCGGGCGTCACCACGGTCACCGTGCTGACCAAGCCCTACTCTTGCCCGGGCAATTGCATCTTCTGCCCCACCGATGCGCGCATGCCCAAGAGCTACCTGCCCGACGAGCCCGGGGCACGCCGCGGGCTTGAAAACGAGTTTGACCCTTACCGCCAGGTAGCCGGGCGCATCCAGGCCTTGCAGGCCGTGGGGCACCCAGCCGATAAGATCGAGCTGTTGATCTTGGGCGGCAGTTGGAGCGCTTACCCAAAAGATTACCAGGAATGGTTCGTCCGGCGCTGCTTTGATGCCATGAACGCGGTCGAGCTGCCCAGCCTGGAAGAAGCCCAGGCCTACAATGAGACCGCCTCGTATCGGAATGTGGGCCTGGTGGTAGAAACCCGCCCCGATCTTATTGACACTGCCGACCTGGCCTGGCTGAGAACCCTGGGTGTAACCAAGCTGCAAATTGGCATTCAAAGCCTGGATGATCATATCCTGGCCCTGAACTGCCGCGGCCACACCAGTGCCGATGCGCACCGGGCAGTAGCGCTGCTGCGCGCCGGGGGGTTCAAGGTGGCACTGCACTGGATGCCCAATCTACTTGGCGCCACGCCCGCCTCAGACCGGGAAGATTTTGCCCGCCTGTGGCAGGGCTTGTGCCCAGATGAGTTGAAGATCTACCCCACCCAACTGCTGGCCAACGCCGAGCTGATCGAATATTGGCGGCGCGGCGAATATGCTCCCTACACGACACAACAATTGATCGACCTGATCGCCGACCTTAAACCGGGCATTCCACGTTACTGCCGTGTCAACCGGATCATTCGCGACATCCCTTCTGACAATGTGATCGAAGGCAATAAGCGCACCAGCCTGCGCCAGGATGTGCAGGCCGAGCTGGCCCGCCGGGGCGCAGTCTGCCAGTGCATCCGCTGCCGCGAGGTGCGCGGCCAAAAGGTGGACACCAGCCAACTGCGCCTAGAAAGCACCGTCTACCTGGCAGGAGAAGCCGAGGAACACTTTCTTTCCTTCGTCACCCCTGATGATAAGATCGCCGGCTTCTTGCGCCTGTCGCTGCCAGGGCCCAGGTCGCCGGATACCGGGATGGCTGACCTGGCTGGGGCGGCGATCATCCGCGAAGTGCACGTTTACGGCCAATCGCTGCCCGTCGGGTCGGGGCAAAGCGGGGCCGCCCAACATGCCGGGCTGGGCAGCCAGCTCATGCGGCAGGCTGAGCAGGTGGCCCGCCAGCGCGGCTTTGCCCGCATGGCGGTCATCTCAGCAGTGGGCACACGCCAGTATTATTTAGAACGCGGCTTTGTACGCGGCGCACTGTACCTGGTCAAAGAATTGGCTTGAGACCAGCCGCGCGGCACTGGATGACACCTTGCATGCCGCAATTAGGATTATAAACCTTGCAAAAGTTGCAAAGTTCTGTGACAATAGAAGAATAAACAGTATAAAACATAAAGAAGGAGATACTTAATATTATGCCTATAAAAACTGGCTCTCGTCCATTTACTCCATTGAAACTAAAACTACGCCTGCCCGTTCCCTCGGACATTGAGATTGCGCAGGAAGCTGACCTGAAACCCATCACCCAGGTGGCAGAGGAAATTGGTATCTTGCCATCTGAGCTTGAAATGCACGGCGAGCACAAAGCCAAGGTGCGCCTGAGCGTCTTAGAGCGTCTGAAAGACGTGCCCAACGGCATTTATGTCGATGTGACCGCCATTACCCCCACCCCGCTGGGCGAAGGCAAAAGCACCACCATGGTCGGCCTGAGCCAGGCTCTGGGCGCCCACCTGGGCAAGCGCGTCTTCACCTGCATCCGCCAGCCCAGCCAGGGGCCCACCTTTGGCATCAAGGGCGGCGCAGCCGGCGGCGGCTACAGCCAGGTGATCCCGATGGAAGATTTCAACCTGCACCTGACCGGTGACATCCACGCCATCACCGCAGCCAACAACTTGATTGCCGCAGCCATCGACGCCCGCATCTTGCACGAGCGCGCCCAGGCCGACGACACCAAGCTCTTCAACGCCCTCTGCCCGCTCGACAAACAGGGCAACCGGCGTTTCTCACCCTCTATGATCCGCCGCCTGAAGAAGCTAGGCATCGAAAAAACCGATCCCAACGACCTGACCCCCGAAGAGCGCTCCTGCTTTGCTCGCCTGGATATTGACGCCGATTCGATCACCTGGCGGCGCGTGGTGGACACCAACGATCGCTTCCTGCGCGCCATCACCATCGGGCAGGGCCCCGAAGAGGCCGGCAACGAACGCCAGACCGGGTACGATATCACCGTGGCAAGTGAGATCATGGCCATTCTGGCCCTCACCGCCGACCTGGCCGACATGCGC
>CAZWFQ010000019.1:10959-14729 GCA_964633225.1 uncultured Anaerolineaceae bacterium | reverse complement strand
CTGGCCGACTACGTGGTCACCGAATCGGGCTTCGGCGCCGATATTGGCATGGAAAAGTTCTTCGACATCAAGTGCCGCTACTCGGGCCTGGTCCCACAGGTTGTGGTGCTGGTAGCCACCGTGCGCGCCCTCAAGATGCACGGCGGCGGACCCAAGGTGGTGGCTGGCAAGCCGCTGGATGCAGCTTACACCGAAGAGAACCTGGATCTGCTGCGCGCCGGGCTGGGCAACTTGCAGCACCATATCCACAACGCCAAACGGTTTGGCATCAACGTGGTGGTAGCCATCAACTCCTTCAAAGATGACACCGCGGCCGAGGTAGAGTTGATCCGTCAGGCTTCGGTAGAGGCCGGCGCCGAGGATGCCGTCGTTTGCCGCCACTGGATGGAGGGCGGGGCCGGCGCCGTGAAGCTGGCTGAGGCCGTGATCAAAGCGGCCGAAAAGCCCACCAACTTCCAGTTCCTTTACCCACTGGAGATGTCCATCAAAGAGAAGATTGAAACCATCTGCACCCAGATTTACGGCGCCGACGGTGTCGATTACCTGCCCGAGGCCGAAGCAAAGATCGAACTGTACACCCGCCTGGGCTTCGACCAACTGCCGCTGTGCATGGCAAAGACCCACCTCAGCCTGAGCCACGACCCCAGCCTGAAGGGCGTGCCGAAGGGCTACCGCATCCCCATCCGCGATATCCGCGCATCGGTAGGGGCGGGTTTCCTGTACCCCTTGCTGGGCACCATGCGCACCATGCCCGGCCTGCCCACCCGCCCGGTATTCTACGATGTAGACCTGGACCTGGAGACAGGGCGCGTAGTAGGGCTATTCTAAAACTTCCGAAAACGAAAGGTGGGCTGTGCTTTTTGCACAGCCCACCTTTCGTTTTCGGAATCCCCAGCCATACCATCTTTTCCCAATCTGGTCTATAATTCTGGAAAGGGTCTTCATGGCGCAACCAACCCTCGACCCAAATTTCTATCAGCAGATATTCACCGATGCACCGGTGATGATATGTTGCCTGGCGCCAGATGGCAGCACGGTAGCAATCAACCCGGCTGGTGAACGCTTGACCGGTTATCGAGCAGAAGAGCTGATCGGCCATAATTTTTGGCGCGTTCTCTTCCCAGGGGATGATTACCAACAGATCGCCCAGGGCGTACTGGACACCCTGGAAGAAGTGGATCTGCTGGATTACGAAATGACCATTACGACCAAAGAAGGCTTTCCACGCATCATCTCGTGGAACCTGATCAGCCGCTACGAGGGGGACGAACTGGTTGAGTTCATTGGCTTTGGGATCGATTTGACCCAACGGCGCCAGGCAGAGCAAGAACGCGAACAACTGCTGCACGCGCACGAACACCGTTCCCGCCATCTCCAGCTTGCTGCCGAAGTAGCTACCAGCGTCAGCACCCTGCTAGACACCCAAGAACTGATCGCCCAAACCGTAGAAAAGATCAAAGAAACATTTGATTATTATTATGTAGGCCTCTTTTTGGTAGACGAATCCGGCGAATACGCCGAGCTGCGCGCCGGCACCGGTGAGGCTGGTCAAGAGATGATCAAAGCAGGACATAAGCTCAAGGTGGGCGATGGATCAATGATCGGGTGGAGCATTGCCAATGGGCTGCCGCGCATTGCCCTGGATGTGGGCCAGGATGCCGTCCACTTCAGCAACCCCCGCCTGCCCGATACCCGTTCCGAAGTCGCTCTGCCGTTGATCAGCCGCGGCCAACGCATCGGCGCGCTGACCTTCCAAAGCACAGCCGAATCTGCCTTCACCGATAACGATCTGGTCATCTTGAGCGTGATGGCAGAACAACTGGCGGTAGCCATCGAAAACACACGTCTCTACGAGCAGGTGCAACTGCACGCCGCCCACCTGGAAAAGAGTGTTGCCGAGCGCACAGCCGAGTTGACCGCGGTCAACAAAGAGCTGGAGGCCTTTGCCTATTCCGTCTCGCACGATCTGCGTGCCCCGTTGCGCGCAATTGATGGTTTTAGCCAGGCATTGTTGGAAGATTACGCCGCCAGCCTGGATTCAACCGGGCTGGATTATCTGCACCGCGTTCGCACTGCCACCCGGCGCATGGGGCAATTGATCAGCGACCTGCTCAAGCTCTCGCGCCTGACGCGCGGCGAGATGCACCGCGAGCGAGTGGATCTGAGCACATTAGCCAGCGAAGTGCTGACCGACCTCTCCACCCTACAGCCCGAGCGCCAGGCTGACTGCATCATCGCCCCTGGCCTGGTGGTGGATGGGGATATCCGTCTACTGCGCGTGGCGCTAGAAAATCTACTGGGCAATGCCTGGAAATTCACCAGCAAACTGCCGTACAGCCGGATTGAGTTCGGTCAAACCGAGATCGACGGCGAGCGCGTATTCTTTGTCAGGGATAACGGAGCCGGCTTCGACATGAGTTACGTCGGCAAACTATTTGGCGCTTTTCAACGCCTGCACGCGGTGACCGAATTTGAAGGCACCGGCATTGGGCTGGCAACCGTGCAGCGGGTCATCCACCGCCATGGTGGGCGCATATGGGCCGAGGGGCAAGTTGAGCAGGGCGCCACTTTTTATTTCACACTGCAAGGGTGAGGTTTTATGGAACGCAAATTCATTCTCCTGGTAGAAGACAACCCCGATGACGAGCTGCTGACCATGCGCGCCTTGCGCACCAGCCAGGTTGCCAACGACATTGTGGTTGCCCGCGATGGCGCCGAGGCACTGGACTTTCTATTTGGATCCGGTGCTTATGATGGACGGGATACAGAACAGGTGCCCGAGTTGATCCTGCTGGACCTCAAGCTGCCAAAGCTCGACGGGCTGGAAGTTTTGCAGCGCATCCGCAGCGATAAGCGTACCTGCCATCTGCCGGTGGTGGTATTAACTTCATCCGATGAAGAAATCGATATCATCGAGAGCTACAGCCGCGGCGCCAACAGTTACATCCGCAAGCCGGTGGATTTTGATCAATTCATCGAATCGGTCAAACAACTAAAGCTGTATTGGCTGGTGTTGAACGTCCCACCCCCTAAGGGGAAGCGCGTCATGCGATGAAACCTGCCTTACGCCTGCTGCTGGTTGACGACTCGGAAGACGACGCCATGCTGGTGTCGCGCGAACTGAAGCGCGCCGGCTATGATTTGTATTTCATCCGGGTAGATACCCCACAAGCCATGCAAGAAGCGCTGGACCGCGAGCCCTGGGATTTTGTGATCGCCGATTACTCAATGCCCAGGTTCAGCGGCCTGGCAGCCCTCCAGTTAATGCAAAAGAATGGCCGCGATCTGCCCTTCATCCTGGTCTCTGGGACGATCGGCGAAGAAGTGGCTGTGACCGCCATGAAAGCCGGCGCCCACGATTATTTGATGAAAGACGACCTGGTGCGCCTGGCGCCCGCCGTAGAGCGCGAGCTGCAAGAAGCGCGCGTGCGCGCAGCCCGTAAACTGGCCGAAGAAGAGCTGCGCCGCCTGAAGCGCTTTAACGAAGATATCGTCCAGAACATTTTTGATGGCATTGCCGTTACTGACGAGAACGGAATCATCAACTTCATCAACCCCACTGCCTCGCAAATGTTCGGTTACCTGCCCGAAGAATTGATGGGCAAACATTGGTCGGCGCTTGTTCCACCCGACCAACAGCCCAGTATGCAGGCAGCTTACGATCGACGCAAGCAAGGCATCTCAGATCGTTATGAGATATCGCTGCAGCGCAAAGATGGCTCGCTCATCTCTGTATTGGCCAGCGGCTCGCCGCGCTTTGTAGAAGGCAA
>CAZWFQ010000019.1:0-10859 GCA_964633225.1 uncultured Anaerolineaceae bacterium | reverse complement strand
CAGCATAGCGTGGTGGATGAGGCTTACCAACGCCGGCGGGAGGGGAAAGCCGATCGCTACGAGCTGGAGATGGTGCGCAAGAGCGGTCACCGCATCACCGTGGAGGTCAGCGGCAGCCCACAATTTGAGAATGGACAGTTTATTGCAACCCTGGTCGTATTCACCGACATCTCCACCCGCAAACAGGCCGAACATGCCCTGCGCCGCCACGCCACCGAGCTGGCCTCCCTGCACAGCGCATCTCTGACCATCACCGCACCGCATGATATGGACTCGTTGGTGCATGCCATCATCGAACAGGCCATCCAGTTGTTAGGCGCATCGGGCGGAAGCCTATCCTTGTGCGACACCCTGCGCCGAGAAGTGCACATCTACGAAGAAATGACCGGAACAGGCCACCGCTACGGCGGCATGGTGATCAAATATGGCGAGGGCGCGGCCGGTTGGGTGGCTGAACAAGGCAAGCCGCTGATCATTGATGATTACAGCATCTGGCCAGGCCGCCTGGCTTATTATGAGACCGATAAACCCTTTACCGCCGCCCTCAGTGTGCCCCTCATCTGGCGCGACCAGGTCACGGGTGTTTTACAGGTCACAGACAGCAACAAGGGCCGGCGCTTCAACGATGATGACACCGACCTCCTGCGCCTGTTTGCCGACCAGGCCGCCATTGCCATTGATAACGCCCGCCTGCTGGAAGTAGAACGCGCCAACCGCGAGCGTGCCGACGCCCTGCGTGAGGCCACCCGTATGCTCGGCGCCACCCTCTCGCTAGATGAAGTATTGAATGTTTCGTTGGAACAACTGCAGCGCATTTTGCCTTACGACAGCGGCTCTACCATGTTGGTAGAGGGAGACCAGGTAGCCATCAAAGCCTGGCGCGGCCTGGGCGATTACCCGCCCGAAGTCATTGAAGGCATCAGCTTCAATTTGCACACCAACCAGATCAGCGGCGCGGTGGCCCGCACCGGCGAGCCGATGATGATCAAAGACGTGCAGGAAGATGAGCGTTGGGAGAAGACCCAATTCAGCAGCCAGATCAAATCTTGGTTGGGCATCCCATTATGGGTACGCGACCGGGTGATCGGCCTGTTCAGCATTGACCGGAGCAATGCCCTGGGCTTTAGCCAGGAAGAAATTGCCCTGGCGCAGACTTTCGCTTCCAATGCCGCCACCGCCATTGACAATGCCCGCCTGTACGAAGCAGAGGAACAGCGCTCGAACGAATTGATGGCCCTGCGCCAGGCCAGCCTGAGCCTGACCGCCAGCCTGGAGCTAGAAGCGGTGCTATACGCCATTCTCGAAAGCGCCCTGCACTTCTTGCCAGCCGCCCTGAATGCCCTCATCTACCTGTACCACACCGAAAACGGGGGCCGGCTGACCTTTGGCGCCGCCTTGTGGGCCGATGGACGCCGCGGACGGCCAATTGCTGAACCGCGCCCCAACGGCATGACGTACACCGTAGCCAGGAGCGGCGAGCCAACCGTGGTCTCTGACATGAAAACGCATCCCTTGTACGCTGATGCACCGCAGAACTGGGATGGTGCCACCATGGGCCTGCCGCTGAAGATTGGACAGCGCGTGGTGGGGGTGATGAACATCTCTTACCCACAGCCGCACCAATTCAGCGAAGCTGAGCTGCGCGTGGTCAGCCTGCTGGGCGACCAGGCCGCGATCGCCATCGAAAACGCTCGCTTGTTCGAGCGTGCCGCCACCGAGCGCCGTCACCTGGGCCTGCTATATGATGTGGGGCGCGAACTGGCAACCACCCTCGACTTCGACGAGATCCTGGGCCGGGCGCTTACCCTCACCTGCCAGGCCCTTGGCGGGATGATAGGCGAAGCCTTCATCTACACACCTGCCACCGACCGCCTGAACCTGCGCGCCTTGTACGGGCGCTCGATGCCAGAGATTGAAAAGATGGATATTGCCATGAACCTGGCCCCTGGCAAAGGCCTGACTGGCTGGGCGGCCCAAAACCGCATGGCTATAAATGTAGCAGACGTCCAACAAGATCCGCGCTGGCTGCACGTTCCGGGGTTGGACGAAGATGTGCATGCTGCTCTGGTTGCGCCCATCGTAGATAACGAACAATTGCTGGGGGTATTAAACGTGCTGCACCACCGGCCGGGCGCCTTCACAGAAGATCACCTGGAACTGGTGACTGCCATTTGCCAACAAGCCGCCCTGGCAATGAACAACGCCGAGAGTTACCAGCAGATCCAAGACCTGGTAGACCGGCTGGCTGCTGAGCAGTACCGCCTGGAAAGCCTGCTTGAGCGCTTGCCCGTTGGCGTACTGCTGCTGGATGACAAATACTGCCTGCTGGTGGCTAACCTGCTTGGACGGCAGATCCTGGCCCGCTTGAATCCGCTCGAGCCGGGCGAAGTGCTCACCCACCTGGGGCCGTATGCCGTGGCTGAGTTCTGCAATACATTCGCCAACCCAGGTGTAACCGGCGAAGTGCTGCCGGTTGAGATCACCTTGAAAGAGCAGCCACGGGCTATCATCGAAGCCGAAGCTCGCTCGATTGGCGGCGAACAACGCCAGTGGGTCATCACGCTGCGCGATGTGACCCAAGAACGCGAGAGCCAGGAGCGCATCAAGCTGCACGAACGCCTGGCAACCGTGGGGCAGTTGGCGGCGGGGATTGCCCACGACTTCAACAACATCATGGCGGCTATCCTGATCTATGCCGACCTCTTGATGCGCGATACGGCCCTCTCGGCCGAAAGTCGCGACCGGCTGGGCATCATCCAACAACAAGTGCAGCGCGCCACCAGCCTCATCCGCCAGATCTTAGACTTCAGCCGGCGCTCTGTGGTTGAGCAAAACGCCCTCGACCTGCTGCCTTTCATCAAAGAAACCGAAAAACTGCTCTCGCGCGTGATGCCCGAAACCATCCGCCTGGTGTTGAAGTACGAGTCCGGCGCTTACATGGTCAACGGCGACCCGACCCGTTTACAGCAGGTCTTTATGAACCTGGCCTTGAACGCGCGGGATGCCATGCCCCAGGGCGGCACGCTGCGCTTCGAATTGAAGCATGTGCTGGTAGAAAATGCCTCTCGCTCCACCCCTAGCAGCCTGGCCCCCGGCACCTGGATTTGCATCGAAGTAAGCGACAGCGGCGCTGGCATCTCGCCAGACATCCTGCCGCATATTTTTGACCCCTTCTTCACCACCAAGCCCGTGGGCAAGGGCACCGGGCTGGGGCTGGCACAGGTGTACGGTATTATTCAGCAGCACCAGGGTCAGATCGATGTTGCCACCCAACCCGGGGCAGGCACCAAATTCTCCGTTTATCTGCCCGCCCTGGAAGTAAAGAGCCTGGACGAAACAGGGCAAACTGCCACCAATCTGTTAAACGGCGTGGGCAAGACGGTGCTGGTGGTAGAAGACGACCCCGCCACGCTGACGGCCCTCCAGACCCTGCTGGAGGCGCGTCAATTCAACGTGCTCAGCGCATCCAACGGCCTGGAAGCGCTGGCAATCTATGAACAGCAAGACAAGAAGATCGCTGTGGTAATTGCGGATGTGGTGATGCCAGAAATGGGCGGCGTGGCGCTGCACAAAGCCCTCAAAGCGCGCTGGCCTGAGGTGCGTATGTTGTTCGTTACCGGGCACCCGTTAGAATTGCGCGATCAAGTCCTCCTGGAAAAGGGGGACGTCCACTGGCTGCAAAAACCGTTCTCGATGCAAGACTTCAATAATGCCGTGCAGGATCTGTTAAAATAAATTAGCGCGCAAACATCGAGATTACCATCGACAGGATCACGAGCACACCGATAACACCCATGATGATTTGCTGGGTAGTCATCGCCTTCTTAGCGTTCGAATCTTTTTTCCGTGCCATACAAAACTCCTTAATCAATTAATCAGCGCTTTTGAATGACCTGGTCAATTGCCAGTTCCAGCTCATCCAGCATCACCGGCTTGACAATGAAGCCGTTCGCACCCAGCGCCAGCACCCGATCCACCTGAGCTTCGGCCGCTTCAGATGACAGCATTAACACGGGCAGGGTTTTCCATTCTGGGCGGCGGCGGACGAATTCCAGCATGTCAATCCCGTTGATCTCTGGCATGCTGACGTCTAACAGCAGCAGATCGGGGCACTCTCCATCGAGCAACTCCTTGGCTGCCAGGCGTGCACTGGTAAAGCCCTGCATGGTGTGCCCCAACATGGTCAGCATCAAGCTGACCGCGTGGCGCATCTCCGCATCGTCATCCACATACCAGACCTTCAACTTGCTCATGCCAGGTGATCCTTAATCGCCTGGGCTAATTTTATCGTAATTCCGGCTACTTTTCGAAGCTCTTCGAGAGAGGCTTGCTGGATCTCAGGTATGCCGCCAAAATGTTTCAACAAGGCCTTGCGGCGGGCAGGCCCAATGCCAGGGATACCATCCAGGCGCGAGGCAATACCGGCCTTATCGCGGCGCTGGCGATGCGAGGTGATGGCATAACGGTGGGCCTCATCGCGCACGCGCTGCACCAGGTATAAACCTTGTGACTGGCGCGGCAGGAGGATGGATTCGGAGCGTCCGGGGACAAAGAGTTCCTCGTGCTGCTTGGCCAGGCTGGCCACAAACAACTGCCCGCTCAGCCCACAGCGCTCAACCACTGCCACGGCGCGTGCCAGTTGGCCTTTGCCGCCATCCACCAACAGCAGATCGGGCAAGAGCGCAAAGGCTGCATCTGGTTTACTACCAGGGGCCTGGGCTGTGTCTTGGGCTGCCTGCCAGCGGGCAAAGCGCCGGGTGAGCACCTCTTCCATGCTGGCAAAATCATCTGGCCCCACCACGCTGCGGATGTTAAAGCGGCGGTAATGGGCTTTCTTGGGCACACCCTGCTCAAAGACCACCATGCTGCCCACGGCCGCCGTGCCCTGGGTGTTCGAGATGTCGTAGCATTCAATGCGGTTGGGCGGGGTGGGCAGGTCCAGGGCGGCTTGCAGCTCAGCCAGGGCTTGCTCCTGGCGGTGGCTATCTACTTGCCACTGGGCCTTGAGGGCATTCAAGGTCTCGGCCGCGTTCTCGGCTGCCATCTTCACCAGGTCGCTTTGCTGACCTTCGCGCGGCACAAAGATCTCTACCTTCTCCCCGCCGCGGCGCGTGTTCAGCCACTCGCGGATCACGCCGGCCTCTTCCACATCCGTAGGCAAGAGCAACTGCGCCGGCACGCTGGGCGTTTCATCATAGAACTGCTTCAAGAAAGCCGCCAGTACCGACGCGTCCGGCGTTTCCTGCGCCCCTTCCATCACAAAATACTCGCGCCCAATCAGCTTGCCGCCGCGGATGAAGAAGACCTGTACACAGGCATCGCCGTCAGAGCGTGCCATGGCAATCACATCTGAGTCAACATAATCCGCCGCGAAAACGACCTTCTGGCGAGCGACGATCTGCTCGATGGCGCGCAGTTTATCGCGCAGGGCCGCGGCGCGCTCGAAATTCAAGCCTTCAGAGGCCAGCAGCATCTCGCTTTGCAAATGCTCCAAGATCGGCTCGGCGCGTCCTTCCAGAAATTGGCTCAGGTTGTCAATCATCTGGCGGTACTGCTGCTGGTTCACGGCGCCAATGCAGGGACCTAAACATAACTTGATGTCGTAATACAGGCAGGGGCGCGCATCTTGCCCGGTGATCTCGCGGTCACAGGTGAGGTAAGGAAAGACACGCCGCAGCACATCCAGGGTCTGGTGCAAAGCCCACACGCTGGTATACGGGCCGTAGTAGCGCGAGCCATCTTCCACGATCTGGCGGGTGACGGTGACGCTGGGAAAGGGGGCGCCCCAATGGATCTTGATGTAAGGATAGCGCTTATCATCCTTCATGCGGATGTTGTACTGGGGACGATAGCGCTTGATCAGGTTCATCTCCAGGATCAGCGCTTCCAGCTCAGAACCCACCACCATCCACTCGATATCCGCAATGTGATGCACCAGGCGGCGCGTTTTACCATCCTGCTGAGCGCTGGCATGGAAATAAGAACGCAGGCGGTTGCGCAAGTTGATCGCCTTGCCCACGTAGATGATCTGCCCCTCTGCATTCTTCATCAGGTAGCAGCCAGGCCGGGTGGGGGCAGTATTCAAGATGCCCTGGATGTGTTCAGATACTTCCATCGGGCTGGATTCTATCACGTAGCAGGGGGATGATGGAGATATTTTGCGTTATCATCCCCCTTCAACCCCCATCCAGGAATAGTATAATAGCCATATGGAAACCCAATTACTTGAGGTGGTGGTAGGCCAACTGCTGCGCCAGCACGGGCTGCGGCTGGCAGTAGCCGAATCTTGCACCGGCGGTCTGATCGGACACCGGCTGACCAATGTGGCTGGCTCATCTACGTATTACATGGGCAGCATCACTGCCTACGCCTACGAGGCCAAGGTGCGCCTGCTCAATGTACGCTGGGAGACGCTCGAAAAACACGGCGCTGTAAGCGGCGAGACAGTGGTGGAGATGGCACGCGGTGTGCGTCACGCCCTGGCAGCAGACATTGGCCTCTCGGTGAGCGGCATTGCCGGGCCCAGCGGCGGCACGCCCGAAAAACCGGTCGGCCTGGTGTGGGTCGGCCTGAGCAGCCCAGAAGATGATTTTGCTGAGTGTTTCAACTGGAACGGCGACCGCATCCAGAACAAAGAACATTCGGCCCAGGCCGCGCTGCAGCTCCTGGCTGATTACCTGGCAGATTATGCCCATGCAGCCGATTGAAGTCACCGCTCATTTTTCGTTAGAGGGCAAAGCCACCCCCCTGCGCTTCACCTGGAAAGGCAGCGTGTACCAGATCGAGTCGACGGGGCGGCGCTGGTCGAATGAAGACGGCCTGCACATCCTGGTGATGACCTCCGGCGGGCGCATGTTTGAATTGCTGTTTGCCTGTGGTGAAGGGCGCTGGTACCTGGCACGCGCCGAGACAGGCCGCCTGGTAGCCTGAACGACCATGAAACCCAAAACAATCCCCCCCTGTTTGATCATCCTGGCCCTGCTGGCGGCGGCGTTCAGCCCCGCACAGGGCGTGCGCGCCGCCCCGCCCCAGGCCCCGGCCGGGGTGACCGCTTACGACATGATCATTGCCATGAACACGCTGCGCGTGTCCAACGGATATGCACCCCTGATCGAAGACCCCATCGTCAACGCGGTGGCCCAGGCCACCGCTGAGTATATGGCTGCCAATCAAATGTCGTGGCACATTGGCAATGTCCGCGGCCGCATTGCTGCTGCCGGTTACGGCGGTGGCGCCACCGTATGGGCCACCGAAAATTTTGCCGTGGGCAACATGACCATCGACACCATCATGCAGGTCTGGGCCGACCCTGATCACATGCGCCCGGCTACCACAGCGGCTTACTGCCACGTGGGGGCGGGGATCGCGGCATCATCCAATGGGATGACCTATTACGTCTTGCAGGCCGCCTACACCTCCGAAAACTCTTGCGGCGCCTACAATTATTCCGGCGACCAGACCCCTCAACCCGGTGGCACCCCCAACCCGGTGGCTCAGTTGATCGTGCCGGTGCAGGTGGCTGCGCCCGACGAAAACGGGCAGATCTTCCATGTGGTGGCTACTGGACAGTCCTTCTGGTCCATTGCCATTGCTTACGGGGTCACCATTCACGACCTGGAGGTGTGGAACAACCTCTCCAGCGGCAGTGCCTTGCAGGTTGGGCAGCGTCTCTTCATCCCCAGTGCCAATACCGAAGGCTACGCCACCCCCACGCCTGTGGGCATGGTGATGCCCAGCACACCAGATGCCAGCGGCAAGATCTTCCACACCGTGCAGGCTTACCAGACCCTGAGCACCATCGCCCAGGCTTACGGAGTGACGGTAGACACCATCCTGGCCCTGAATGGCTTGCTGCTAGATTGGCCGTTGCAGATCAACCAGGTGCTGCTCATCTCGCCCGGGCAGATCACCCCCAGCCCCACGCCACGCCCGCTGACGCCCATCGAACGCCTGACCCCCGCCAGCGATGGCAACTATTACCACGTGGTGGGGAACGGTGAGACGCTCTCGTGGATTGCCAGCCTGTACAACGTGACGGTGTTGGATTTAATGGGTTGGAATGGGCTGAACAACACTTCCATCATCCAGCCGGATCAAAAGCTGATCTTGCAGGTCACGCCGCCTGCCACTATTACCCCCACCCCTGCACCGCCCACGCGCACCCCCTCCCCCAGCCCCACGCAGCCCTTGCCCACTGCCACGCGCACCCCCTCCCCCATCCCCGCCAGCCCCACTGCCCCCCCCGCAGCCCCCGAACTGCGGCTTTCTGGCCCGGCTGCGGCAGGCATTGTGCTGGTGGTGACCGGCGTGACCGGCCTGATCTTATACCAGGTGGCAAAGCGCCAGAAAACCTAATCGCCCAGGCTGCGCGGCACCCACAGGCGCACCAGGGTACTGTCGCAGGCCTCGGTCAACTCCGTCCAATGCGTGATCGGCACATCCACCTGCGCCAGTGCGGCCGTGGGCATCGGCTCGATCGCACCCGTCAGCAGCTCTAACAACTCTTCCATGATTGGGTTATGCCCCACCACCAGCACCCGCCCCATTGCATCTGGCAGGTGGCGCAGCACATCCAGGTAGCATTCCACGTCCGATCCGTAGAGGTCGCTTTGCGGTTCAATCTCGCCCTCATACCCGCAGGCTTCTGCCACTGCCTTGGCAGTATCGAGCGCCCGGCGGGCCGTGGAACTGAGGATCTGATCGGGCAGCAAGTCTTTCTCACGCAGCAGGCGGCCCACACGCGGCGCATCACTCTTGCCGCGCTTATTCAAGGGCCGGTCATGATCCTGCATCTCAGGATGGTTCCAGCTTGATTTTGCATGGCGCATCAGTAAAAGAGTCTTCATGCTATGCATTATAATCGTTTCGTAGAGGTTTATGATGATCCGTACACTGATCTTTGATTTCGACGGCCTGATCCTGGAGACCGAGGCCCCCATTTACGAATCCTGGCTGGCCCTGTACCAGTCTTACGGCTTCCCCCTGCCGTTTGAGACCTGGGCCACCATCATCGGCACCGCCGAGCTGACCAACTTTGACCCGCCGCGCGAGCTGGAGCGCCTGGTGGGCCAACCGCTGGACTGGGAGCGCATCGAGCCATCCCGCTGCCGGCACGAGCAAGAGCTGATCGAGAAACAGCCCATCCTGCCGGGGGTGGTGCAGTACCTGCAAGATGCCCAGCGCCTGGGTTTGCAGGTGGGGCTGGCATCCAGCTCTCCCAGGGCCTGGGTGGCAGGGCACTTACAACGCCTGGGCCTGGCGCAATACTTCCAGGTCATTTGCACCAGCGACGATGTGCAGCGCACCAAACCCGATCCTGAGCTGTACCGCCTGGCCCTCTCCACCCTGGGCGCGGCGCCAGAAGAGGCCCTGGCCTTTGAAGATTCAACCAACGGCATCCGGGCCGCCAAGGCCGCCGGGATGTTCTGCGTGGCGGTGCCCACCCCCTTCACCCGCAGCATGCCCATGCACCAGGCCGACCTGAAGCTGGAGTCGCTGGCAGAGGTCAAGCTAGATGAATTGGTAAGGCATAAACTGTTTATTAACTGAGTATGTGCGTAACGCAAAGGCGCCAGGGCCACAAAGGCGCGAAGAAAGGCTTATAATGCCTCTTGCAACCGCAAAGGAGCTTTTGAACATTTTTAGTTTCCTTTGCGCCCCTGCATCTTTGCGGCTTTGCGTTAAAATCCTTTTCGATCACGGAGGTCAAACATGAAAGTCTTATTTATCGGCGGTACCGGCATCATCAGCTCGGCTAGCAGCCGCCTGGCCCTGCAAAAGGGCATCGATCTGTACCTGCTCAACCGGGGCAAGAGCTTCCGCCCGGTGCCGGATGGGGCCAGGGTGTTAGCTGGCGATATCCGCGACCTGGCTTCGGCGCAGGCGGCCCTGGGCGAGCACAGCTTCGACGCGGTGGTAGATTGGGTGGCCTTCACCCCCCAGCACATCGAGACCGACCTGGCCCTCTTCGCCGGGCGCACCCGGCAGTACGTCTTCATCAGCTCGGCCTCGGCTTACCAGACCCCGCCCGCCGCTTTGCCGGTGACAGAAAGCACCCCCCTGGATAACCCATTCTGGGAATACTCACGCAATAAGATTGCCTGTGAAGAGCGGCTGATGCGCGCCTACCGCGAGCAGAAATTCCCCATCACGGTGGTGCGCCCTTCGCACACCTACGATGCCACCCTGTTACCCTTCCACGGCGGCTACACCAACATCGCCCGCATGCGCCAGGGCAAGCCGGTGGTGGTGCACGGTGACGGCACCTCATTATGGACGTTGACCCACCATGCTGATTTTGCCGTGGGGTTGGTGGGGCTGTTGGGCAACCCGCACGCCATTGGCGACACCTTCCAAATCACATCCGATGAGTGGCTGAGCTGGAACCAGATCTACACCCTGCTGGCTGAGGCCGCCGGGGCAGTTCCCCAACTGGTGCACGTGCCGTCTGAGCTGATCGCGGCCTTCGACCCTGAGCTGGGGCCGGGCCTGCTGGGCGATAAAGCCCACAGCATGATCTTCGACAACAGCAAGATCCGCCGCCTGGTGCCCGAGTTCCAGCCCCGCATCCCCTTCTGGCAGGGAGCGCGCGAGATCATCGCCTGGTACGATGCCCACCCCCAATTCCAGCAGGTGGACCCGGTATTTGACGCCCTGCAAGACCGCATCATCGCTGCCATGCAGAGCATCCGCCCATGATGTCAAAAAGCATGGGGCTGTGCCTAAATACAGCCCCATGCTTTTTAAATTAAAGCAGAAGGCCGCCTCACGGGGAGACGACCTTCTGGTGCGCTGCGGCATCCTTATCCAATCTGGAGGAGGGATGCCGCAGCGCTACATCTGGTACTACGATCAGTATC
>CAZWFQ010000018.1:0-56690 GCA_964633225.1 uncultured Anaerolineaceae bacterium | reverse complement strand
CTGTTAGAAAAATCCCCAGGCCGCCCCAGCACCGTCTTCCATCATTGACGGTTCCCAGGCCTGCATACCAAGGGCCATTTTTGTCGGACAACCAAGAGCAGCCTCGGACTTTTGGCGAGCCATTTCGAGCAGTGCTGGGGCGTAAGGGCAGAACGGCGTGGTCATAATCATGGTCACCACAGCCTGATTCGCCTCGATGACTGCATCGCGGATCAACCCAAGCTCGATCACATTCAAACCAATTTCAGGATCCATTACCTCTCTCAGGGCTTCTTTGAGCGGATCTACCAGGTCGGGATGGGTTTTTTCGATGCTCCAAACAAGTTGAGGGCGTTCGTCTTCGGACATACATTATTTCTCCGTACGATCAGGGTTGGGAATGACATAAGTACAGTGGGTATCCCCATTTAAAATACATTTCACTTTTTTAACTGGGGTTGAAAGGATGGTTGAAATAAAGATTTGATCTACGATGCATACTTCAGGATGATTTTGTCCCACGTGGTAATACGGGCAGCTGATTCCCCGAATGTGGTACTCGGCACCTTGCTGCTCCCATTCAATATTGAATCCTTCTTTGTGCAAAACCATTTTCACCAATTCGAGGCGCTGCTCAATGGTCATATTCTGCACCTGGGGATCTAAAGTAATGTCTTTGGTCATATCCTGTGCAATTTGGGCGAACAACTTGCCAACCATGGGGGCGGGCATGCTTTCTTTGAGTTGTTCAAGCAGACGCACGGTGAGGCGTACGTAGCGGGTGGGGTACATCTCTGTCCCGGCTTCGGTCAAGGAAAAGACCTGGCGTGGACGTCCTACGCCGTGCCGTTCATCTTCCGATGCAACCAAGTTATCTGCCTCCAGGTTGGCGATGTGATGACGCACAGAAATGGGGTTAATGCCCACCTCTTGGGCCAGCTCTTTTATGGTCCACCGAGGGCGCGTTCGTAGTACCTGTAGAATATGGTCGCGGGTTGATGCCATAGATTCTCTTTTCCCTGTTAGGAGTATAACAGCCGCAGGTTATTCTGTCAATATATATGATAATTATATTAAATATTTGACATTGTCGGCCCGTCGTGCTATAATGTCGCTCGGACAGTATTGGGCGCATAGGGCTTATCTTTGCGCCCGCAAATTATTTATCAATGGGTGTAACACCTTGATGTCAGTATGTAGGATGGAGAGAAGTTTGCTATGTCTGAATTGACCATTCGAAACTTGCATGTTAATGTGAACGGTCGGGAAATTCTCAAGGGGGTTGATCTAACCGTCAGGCAGGGGGAGGTCCATGCCTTGATGGGGCCAAATGGCACTGGAAAATCAACATTGGCTTATTCCTTGATGGGTCATCCCAATTACGAGATTACGCAGGGTGAGGTGATCTTCAAGGGGCAAAATATTTTGGAGTTGGAAACCGATGAGCGATCGCGACTGGGGATTTTCCTGGCCTTTCAATACCCGGTAGCAATTCCGGGTGTTTCAGTGGCCAATTTTTTGCGCACTGCGATCAACGCTCGCCGTAAGGCAGAGAACCCTGAGGACAAGGGCATTCCTGTTCCGGAGTTCCGTAGAGTGTTAAAAGAGCGGATGGATCTGCTCAAGATGGATCATACATTTGCTGGGCGATACCTGAACGATGGCTTCTCGGGTGGCGAGAAGAAACGGGCCGAAATCTTGCAAATGGCAACTCTGCGCCCTGAGATTGCGATCCTTGATGAAACCGACTCGGGCCTGGATATCGATGCGTTGCGCATTGTTTCTGAAGGCGTGAATGCTTTGCGGGGCCCCGCACTTGGCGTGCTGGTGATCACCCACTACCAGCGCATTTTGAACTACATCAAGCCTGAATTTGTGCATATTATGCTGGGCGGCCGGATTGTTGAATCAGGTGGTTCTGACCTGGCTCTTCACCTGGAAGAACACGGCTATGATTGGGTGCGCGAAAAATACGAAGTGCTTGCTTAATGGTGTTGGAAGGTGTGATTGGAGGTAGGAATGAGCAGTGATGCGGGTTTGTTGCAGGGGGTAGGCGATTATCGGTTTGGGTTTAGCGACCCCGATACCTCTGTGTTTAAGAGTCGGAAGGGCCTCGATCGTTCAGTAGTTGAGCAGATCTCTCAGATGAAGGGTGAGCCCGAGTGGATGCTGGAGTTTCGGTTGAAAGGGTTGGAACACTTTCAGAAGCGCCCCATGCCTGCCTGGGGTGGTGATCTTTCAAAGCTCAATCTGGATAACCTTTATTACTACGTCAAGCCGACCGAAGAAGAGAGCCGTTCTTGGGATGATGTGCCTGATACGATTAAGAACACTTTTGATAAATTGGGCATTCCCGAGGCTGAGCAAAAATTCCTGGCTGGTGTAGGCGCCCAGTATGAAAGCGAAATGATCTACCACAGCATTCAGGAAAACCTGTCCAAGCAGGGTGTCATCTTCTTGAGCATTGAAGATGGCCTGCGCCAACATCCGGATTTATTCCGTGAGTATTTTGGCACCATCATCCCGATCGAGGATAATAAGTTTTCGGCGCTCAACAGTGCTGTTTGGTCGGGCGGGTCGTTTGTGTATGTGCCAAAAGGTATCAAAGTAGACCTGCCTCTCCAGGCATATTTCCGTTTGAATGTAGCGAACATCGGGCAGTTTGAGCGCTCGCTGATCATCGCAGACGAAGGGGCACAGGTACACTATGTTGAGGGTTGTTTCTTGGCAGGCGCAAGCGTTCGTACTCGTCAAGGTGAGAAACCTATTGAGCAAATTACCGTAGGTGACGAGGTGCTGACACACGAGGGGCGCTATCGCCGCGTGTATCATACGATGAATCGCCCTTACCATGGCCCCATTTATCATATTCGTGTCTGGGGAGATACACGGCGTGATTTACGTGTTACCGAAGAACACCCGCTGTTAGTGGTTCCTCGCAAACGCAAGAATACGCGCAATCGGAGCTTTGAGCCAGTATGGATGCCTGCATCACAAGTGAAAGTGGGCGATTACCTGGCTGTTCCCGTTCTCCAACCGGAAATGCAGCCTGCCTTTGCTCAAGCGACAATTCCAGTGGGTCGTGGGCGTCATGAGCCGGTAGAGGTTGATGTGGAATTTCCTCAGGAACCTGATTTTTACCGTTTGCTTGGTTATTATTTCTCCGAAGGTCACGTGGATAATGAACATTATCTTTCCTTCTCCTTTCATGTGGACGAAACCAAGTATCTCGAGGATGTGCATGCTTTACTTGTGAAATATTTCGGGAAACAACCCATTGCCAATCGCCCTCGACAAAATGGGCAAACCCTGGTGCTTTCATCGACGCAGTGGGCGCGTTCGTTTGCTCGCACGTTTGGGGCAACAGTTTACGAAAAACACGTTCCAGAGTGGCTTTTGAACGCACCTCTTGATTTGTTGGCTGAATGGGTTCGTGGTATGTGGCGCGGTGATGGAAGCTTTGATGTTCGGAAAAATATGTTCCGATATAACACGATTTCTGCCGACTTAGCATATGCGTTTCGTGATGCACTCTTGCGACTTGGAGTGGCGGCATCAATCAATCTTCAGGAGCGAGCGGTGCCGAGGCGCAGTATCTATGCGGTTGTTGTTTCGTCTCCTTTTAATCCTTCTTTTGGTCGCTTGGTTGGCTTTGACTCGGTGGCTGGTAAATTAAGCGGCTCGCCATTCCAATTGGATGCCAGCTACTTATATGTGCCGGTCCGTGAAATTGCCGTTGATGAACAGGAAGATATTGTTTACAATTTTTCTGTTGAGGAAGACGAGTCGTATGTATGTGAAGGGGTTCTTTCCCATAACTGCACGGCGCCAACGTACTCATCCGACTCTTTCCACAGCGGCGTGATCGAGATCATGGTCAAGAGGGGGGCGCGCGTGCGTTATACCACCATTCAGAACTGGTCACCCAACGTGTATAACCTGGTGACTCAACGTTCAATGGTCTATGGCGGCGGGACGATGGAGTGGGTGGATGCGAACCTGGGCTCTAAGCTGACCATGAAATACCCGTCTTGTTACCTGATGGAGCCCGGCGCACACGGCGAGATTCTTTCGATGGCGTTTGCCGGCCCAGGCCAGCACCAAGACGCAGGCGGCAAAATGATCCACTTCGCTAAAGATACCACCAGCAAGATCACCTCCAAATCGATCAGCAGAGGCGGCGGGCGTGCTTCTTACCGCGGCCTTCTGAAGGTATATAAGGGTGCTGGGAACGTACGCTCGAATGTTGTTTGCGACGCCCTGTTGCTCGATCCGCAATCTCGTTCTGATACTTACCCTTATATCGAGATTGACGAGGATGATGTGACCGTGGGTCATGAAGCCTCGGTCTCAAAGGTTGGAGAGGAACAGCTTTTCTATTTAATGAGCCGCGGCCTCTCTCAAGAGGAAGCAACCACGATGGTGGTCTCTGGTTTTATTGAACCGCTGGTCAAAGAGCTGCCGATGGAGTATGCCATCGAAATGAATCGTTTGATCCAACTCCAGATGGAAGGCTCGATTGGGTGAGTTATGAGCACACGAACTGTTGTTACCCGCACACGACGTTCTGACCAAGCTGAGAAGGGCGATTTCACCTTTACTCGTGCGATGTCGCCGGCCTTGGCGGAAGATTGGAAAGGCCCGGCTTTCTTGCACGACTACCGCACCCGAGCCTGGCAAGCTTTTGAAGGTCTGCCCATGCCAACCACAAAAGATGAACCCTGGCGGCGGACTGACCTGCGTGCCTTAAACCCGGCTGCGCTGCAGTTGCCTGCATCAGAGGTGGTCGCTGGCTTACCCGGTGTGCCGGCCGAATTGCTTAAACCCCTGGTTGGGGATGGGCACGGCGGTCAATTGATTTTGAAACCAGGCCAGGTTGAAACTTACCTGGATCCAGAGTTGGTTCGGCTTGGGGTGGTTTTTACAGATTTACAGACTGCCGAAAAAGATCACGCGCATCTTTTGGCCAAGGTCATTGGCCAGGTTGTCCGTCCAGAAGAAGGCCGGTTTGCAGCCCTGGCCGCGGCGCTGACGCAAAATGGTGTTTTTGTCTACATTCCCAAGGGTGTGCAGGTGGACGCTCCACTGCACAGCCTGCTGTGGGGGCCCGGTGCGGGACTGGCTTATACCTCGCACGTAATGGTTTGGCTGGAAGAAGGCGCTTCATTAACTTATGTGCACGAATCGGCTTCGCCCAAGGCGAGCGAGGGGCAGTCGATGCACGCAGGGATTGTTGAGATCCACGTGGGCCAAGGTGCAAACCTACGCTTTGTCGAGCTTCAATCATGGGGCGAGCATATCTGGAATTTTACCCACGAACGCGCCAGGGTTGAGCAAGATGGCAACCTGGACTGGATCTTTGGCGCATTAGGCAGCCATCTGACCAAGAATTTCTCTGACCTTGACCTAGTGGGCAGCGGAGCTGTTGGGCGTATGTCGGGTTTCTACTTTACAGATGGGACCCAGCACCTGGATCATGATACCCAGCAAAATCACCTGGCGCCCCATACAACCAGCGATCTGCTTTACAAAGGTGCGCTGAAGGATCGCAGCCGTTCAGTATGGCAGGGGATGATCTATGTGGCGCCGGGAGCGCAAAAAGCAGATGGATACCAGGCAAATCGTAACCTGGTGCTTAGTCACCAGGCTCGCTCCGATTCGATCCCTGGCCTGGAGATTTTAGCAGACGATGTGCGCTGTACACATGGGGCAACTGTAGGTAAAATTGACCCCGATCCGATTTTTTACTTACTCAGCCGTGGAATCGCTTATCCGGATGCTGAACGGCTTGTGGTGGAAGGCTTCTTTGACCCCATCATGCAGCGCATCCCATTTGACGGCGTCAGGGAGCGTTTCCAGCAGGCTATTTTGGAGAAGATGCACTAGGACGTGCATCGGGAGGCAGTTTTGACTGAATTGTATTTCACCACCGCACCAGACCGGAACGAACTGTATAATGTCGGCGACCGGGTAGAAGTTTTTTGCGATCACGAGTACAGCCATCAACGCGTGCGCGATTGGTTGGAGGGGATTGTGGTACAAGTGGACCCCAAAATGATCGCTGTGCAATTTCAAGAGAGTGTATACCTGACCGACGGGTGGATGGTGCCTGACCACGTGTTGTGGTGCCCCAAGACATCCTTGCATCTCCGGCCATCGCGCAAGCGAACGCGTCCACGCCCGCGCCCTGTCAAGTAACCATGTCTCTCAGCAACCCTGTTTCATTCATCGACATGAATAAGGTCAGGGGGGATTTTCCTATCCTGGAACGGCAGGTGCGTCCGGGTGTTCCCCTGGTATACCTGGATTCGACCGCCACAGCACAAAAGCCCTGGCAAGTTATCCGGGCGATGGATGATTTTTACAGCCAGACCAATGCCAATATTCATCGCGGCATTCATGTTTTGGCCGAGGAATCCACTGCGGCGTACGAATCTGCTCGCCAGCGGGTGGCAGATTTCATTGGATCGCCATCTGCCCGGCAGGTGATCTTCACCCGTAATACCACCGAATCAATCAACCTGGTGGCGCTGACGTGGGGGCGAGCTAATCTTAAGGCTGACGATGTGCTCATCCTGACCGAAATGGAGCACCATTCGAACCTGGTGCCCTGGCAGATGTTGGCTGCTGAGCTTGGCTTGCGCCTGGAGTTCATTCCTGTGACCCCAGACGGCCTGTTGGATATGGAGGTTTATCGAAATCTCTTACGACTGTCGCCGCGCCTGGTTTCGTTCACGCACATGTCGAACGTGCTGGGTACAATCAATCCCGCGCATGAGATCATCCGCTTGGCTCATCAGGCTGGCGCGCTGGCTGTGGTGGATGCCGCCCAGTCGGTTCCACACCTGCCGGTTGACGTAAAGGAATTAGGGGCAGACTTTTTGGGCTTTTCGGCGCACAAAATGTGCGGGCCGACCGGAATTGGTGTGCTGTATGGTCGTAAAGAACTACTGGAGACGATGCCACCTTTTATGGGCGGCGGCGATATGATCAAGCGCGTCCATCTCCGCAGTTTTGCTCCGAATGATCTGCCGCACAAATTCGAGGCTGGCACTCCGGCGATCGCCGAGGCAATTGGGCTGGGCGCCGCTGTAGATTATTTGAACACCTTGGGGATGCCAGCCATTGCGGAACATGAGCAATTGATCATTGCCTATGCTCTGGATCGTTTGGAAGAGGTGCCTGGTGTGCGCATCTTTGGGCCCGAAGCTAAACAGAAGGGTGCTGTGGCATCTTTTACATTTGATGGTGTGCACCCGCATGACGTGGCCCAGATCTTAGATCGGGATGGCATCGCAGTCCGTGCAGGCCATCACTGTGCCATGCCCCTGCATGAAAAGTTCAATATTCCAGCTACCACGCGGGCTAGTTTCTACCTGTATAATACCCTGCAAGATGTTGATCGCCTGGTAGAAGGACTTTATAAAGTAAAAGAGATGTTTGGTTAAAACTTATGGATGATCTGTATCGTGAGTTGATCATTGATCGGTATAAAAACCCGCATTACCGTGGTGCGCTCGATCCACACGATATTGCCTTTGAAGATGATAATCCTTTGTGCGGCGATCATATTCGGATTGAGCTGCGCGTGGATGCTGAAGAGCGGGTCACCGAGATCGCCTTTGACGGTCATGGCTGCGCAATCTCGCAGGCCTCGGCAGATCTCTTGGCGGAAAGCGTGATTGGCAAAACACTGGAAGATGTGCGGGCATTGACCAAGCAAAATGTGCTGGATATGCTTGGTATTGAGCTTGGCCCGGTACGCCTGAAATGTGCCCTGCTGTCACTCAAGGTGTTAAAGGCTGGCGTGTATGGCTTGGGCGAGGCCAGTGACGACCTGGTGGAGTGACCATGTTCAATTATAACCAACTTGACCCTGCAGGCTGTGATTTTGTGGCTATCGCCCCAGCAGATGACGTGCCCCCGGGCAGCCGTGTGTTCGTTGAAATTGACGCGAAGCCGATCGTGATATTCAACATTGCGGGACAGTTTTTTGCCATTGGTGATGCTTGCTCTCATGATGAAGGCCCATTGGGGGATGGGGAGTTGGATGGCATGGAAGTGGTCTGCCCGCGGCATGGGGCGCGTTTCAATGTGCAGACTGGTAAGGTTTTGTCGCTGCCTGCAGTGGTGGATATTCCGGCTTATCCGGTGCGTATTCAAGATGGGCAGATTGAAGTAGGGGTGCCGGCAGAAGATTAGATTGGCCGGTCTGTTGGTGTGGGGGATCAGGATGTTTGCCCGCAAGCATAAAAAGTTGGCACAAACAAGGTTCTATCACCGTGTTGTAGAGCACGGGCGTCTAGGGCTTTAATTTCATCAGCTTGGCTCAGGCGTTGGGGCTCTTGGGCGAGGTCTGATTCGATCACAGACCATTCCAATTCCCATTCTTGCTTCGTCAGAGGTACGGCCCATTGCCCACCCAAGACTCCAATTTCAATGTTGACCAACCCGGCCTGCCTGAATAGATGCCGTAAGCTTCGGCCGATATAGGGATTGGCCCCTTGTTTTTGGAGCGATTCTGCCTGCCAATGGCCAAGCTTTGATAATTCGTCTGGATAAGCCACGTACCCCCCATAATCTGGCTCTGCCAGGGCCAGCACCGCCCCGCCCGAACGGGTCACCCTGGCCATTTCGCTCAATGTCTGAACCGGATTTTGAACCCACAGCAAGACAAAATGACAAAGCGTGGCCTCAAAACTTTGCTTGGGGTAAGGCAAGTGATGGGCATCGGCGAGTGTGAACTGCGCTTGTGGGGCATGGTGCGCGGCCATCTGCAAGTGGCCTGGCTGGATATCTATGCCGTGCACCTTGCCCGGACCCCAATGCAACAGCTCTGTTGATAAGACACCAGTGCCACAGCCTACATCTAAAATGCGGCGGGCAAGCGACAGGTTAAAGCGTTGATACAGGTGCAGCCTGATCTGCTGAGTCCAGCGTGCCTGTTGCGTGAAGCGGTTGTGCCAATGATCAAGAGAGAGGGCCATAGTCGTCTCGAAGGTGATTGCTATTATAATGGGGAACTGGCGGTTTATCACCAGATAAGAGGTTAATATGCTTTATTACTTTTACGAATGCGATAATCCGGATTGTGGTTTGCGTTTCCCGGGGCCAGAAGGCAGCTTGCGGGCTGACAGGTGCCCGCGCTGTAAACACCCAGTGCACCAGGCCGCTGTGTTCGATCTGCAGCAGGAGGCGGAAGAGCGCCCTGCGATGGCAGATCAAATTATGTTTGAAGTCTTATTGGATAATATCCGCAGCGCATGGAATGTGGGTTCTATGTTCCGCACGGCAGATGGGGTGGGCTTTCGGAAATTGTATCTGTGTGGATACACCCCCGGGCCCGAGCATCCCCAGGTTGGTCGAACGGCTTTAGGGGCACATCAGGCCATTGCTTGGGAGCAGGCTCCGAATGGGGTGGCAAAAGCAGCCTTCCTCAAGGCGTTAGGTTACCGGCTGTGGGGGTTGGAAGATATGCCTGGGGCCATCCCCTTGTATGAAGCCGACCATATCTTGCCTGGCCCGCCGGTGGTCCTGGTGGTAGGAAATGAGGTAAGCGGCATTGACCCGGGCATTCTGGAATTGTGTGAGCGGGTGCTCTCAATCCCAATGGCGGGCGTTAAGCGTTCTTATAATGTGGCAGTAGCATTTGGAATAGCCAGCAGTTTTCTGCGTTACTGCTGCCAGATCGATTCCCAGGGGTCTTGCAGCAAGTTACCTAAAACGTGGGGAACACCTTGAGCTGGCGTTACATCTCCATCAGGCTCCACGTATAGCCAGGCTTGCCCGGCGCCCGTGGGGGGCGCGTCCTCTTGGGTCTCAAGCCGGACCGGGTTGAAGGCGGAGTAAGGCACTGGCAGATCCCAGGTTAAGGATAAGCCCAGATCGGCGGCATCGTTGCGCAGCTCGGCCAGCCTGGCGTATAAGCTTGGATCAGAAGAGCTCAGCGAGAGCGACTTGATGCCCATCGGTGCGATTCGTTTTAATAGATCGGGAATGTCAATGACATTCTGCAAAGTCAGGGTGATGTGGGCGGTAACAAATAGATCAGCTGCCAGCGTTTTTTCGAGCGCTTCCCACGAGAGGGGATTGTCAGTTTCCAAGGTTAGCATCAGGTGGTCTAAACCGGTTTGAAGCAGTGTGTTCAGGTAGTCACCATCTGCCAGGCGCAGCCCATCCGAGAGCAATCCGGTCACCTGCCCATTGGCCTCAGCATGGGCAATGATCTGAGGTAGATCGTCGCGTAAAGTAGGTTCTCCGCCAGTAAAAACGACGTGCGGAATGCCGGATGCCCAGGCCTTATCCAGGATAGTGAACCAGTCGGCTGTTTCCAATTCTCTCACCACCCGTTCGTTGGGCGCAGCAGCAGGATTTGCATTGCCAGGCAGGCGGTAAGTCAGGGCGCAGTCCAGGCGGTAAGGGGCTGAAATCTTTTGAGAATAAGGGGTGGCGCGCTCAAAACCCAAGAACATCTCAGGATCCAGATCGGGCGTGGTTGCCAAAGTTTGGATCCGCTCTACCAGCTCCTGGTAATCGTCCAGGGCTTGCTGCCGTCCGACGCGGTAACGGGTGGCGATTTGGCGAGTCATTTGATCTTGTGGCGTGTTGGTTACCATGTGGAAGGCGTATTCAGCCGCCGTTTGGTTTAGGTGCAATACGGTCGATGCGTTGACGAGCAGTAAGCCGTTGCCGTCAGGCTCTAGGCGCAAATACAGGCGGCAAGGTTGGGGCGCATCGACGGGAGATTGGTAATGATAGCTGCCAGCTGGCAGGGGGCGAACCGGGGTCAATAAACGTTTAATGGCTTCTCGGATGCTGGTCATGGCATTTCCTCATTTTGTAAACTGAGTGGACATCCCCCGCCGCATTCGGCGAGCAGGGAGCAGTTGGTGCACTTCTCGGCGATCATATGCCGCTCGCGCAAGCTAATCGATAGTGGGTGGTTCCAAATTGCGTCCCAATCTTTTGTGAGCAAGCTTCCCAGGGATTGGTAATAAGATTGGCAAGGAATCACATCCCCATTGGGTTCGACGCACATGTTATACAGCGCGGCTGTGCAGCCTTTAACCCCCAAATCGAGTAAGGTTGGATCAAAGTGGCAGTATTGTGTTGGGGTATACCAGATCAGGCGCTGTTCGTGGGCGTCGGTCCGTTGGCGGGCGAGTTCCAGCAGGCTGGGGAGGGCACTTTCGGGCAGGCCAGTGTTCACCGTCTTGCCGCGCCCTGAATAGATCAGGGCGTTTAAGCCCACTGTGGGCACACCCAGCTCGGCCAGAAAATCCAGGGTCTCAGCCATATAGGGGCTGTTGTCTTTTAGCATGGTGGTATTGGTCATTACAAACAGCCGACTATCCAATGCATTGCGCAAGCCAGCCACTGTTTGTTTCCAGGCTCCGGGCGCGCAGACCATCTGGTCGTGAATATTGGGGTCATGCGACTCTAGGGTAACTTGCACATGATCCAGACCAGCATCTACCAGGCGTTGTACAAAGCCTGGATCGCTCAAACGCCTGGCATTGGTATTTAGCCCCGTTATCTGTCCAGTTTTCTCGGCATGTGCCACCAGCTCGGGTAGATCATTGCGTAAGGTCGGTTCGCCTCCGGTGAATACAATGTGGGGAATGCCGATCTGCCACAGCCGGTCGATAATGGCTTTCCACTCTTCGGTCGATAGCTCAGGATAGCTACGCGGGCGGGCATTGTAGCAATGGGCGCATTCATTGTTGCAGCGGTAGGTAAGAGCCAGGTCCATGCGATAGGGGGCAGATGGACGAGCACTGAAGGGTGCGGTAACTTCTAGCTCAAGATCGTGAATCGGGCAAAGGCCATCCGGGCGGATCAACTCGTCCAGTTGAGCAGAAAATTGCGCATAGTCGTCGGACGCTTGCTTTGTAGGAACGGCAAAAGTGTGCCGGATCGTCTGTACGGCTTGGCTGGAGGCTGTTTCGTCGAGAGCCAGGCGGGCCATCAGCGTGGCGCTTGGGTTAAGATGTAAGACGCGGCTGGCGTTGATCAATAACAATCCGTGCCCATCTGGCTCGATACGCAGGTGCATGCGGCTGCGTTCGCCTGGCCCATGGCGTTCATAATGGTATAAGCCGGGGGCCAGTATTGCACTTTGCCGTTTGTCGGTCCGGCTGCGCATGCGGTTTAGCAAACCTTGCAAGCTCATCTTGGCACCGTTTTGCAACCCGATCAGCGCCCGCCGCCTGCACAGGCGCAAGCGCAGCCCGCACAGGCACAAGCGCAGGCGCAACCTCCACCACCACCGCCGCCGCGAGAACGGCCTGAAGAAGACGACGAGGATGGTTTGGGAGGCGGGTTGGTGACACCCGTGACGCGTGAGGTGAAGTTACTCACATCACCCAAGACTTTCCCAGAGAAGTTTTGTACGCCATTTACCACCGATGCGGCAAAATCTGAGCCGGGCAAGTTGGGCATTGATGTGGGTTGGGATGCCCCCGGTTGGCTCGACGAGCTTGGGGTGATGACCTTGGGCATCGTGTGATACGAAGGGTCGTAACGCCCCCACCAGGTGGGAATGTACACTGGTGCATTGCGAAAAACATCGCGGGTGCGATCATCGTAATTGCGGTCTAGCATGGTCCATTCCATCACCTCATCAAAGACCTGGCTTTTTACCTCGGGCGTGTTGGCCCCTTCAACCTGGGCCCAGGCGCGTTTGGTAATGTCGCGATAATAATCCAAGGTCTCCTTGCGGCTGAAGCCCTTCATTTTCTCGCCAACGCTGCGTATCAGGGCTACAACGGTATCGCGCAAGGCCTTGGTTCGGCTGGCACCGCTTTCTGCCATGGCAGCAAGAAAATCCTTGTCGTAGGCGGTCAGGCTTTCGGGCTGTGGTTCGAGGTTTTTGATCGTCAATGGGTCGCGCTTGACAACTTCGACCGCATTCTTTTTGATAACGCTGAACAAGATCATGGTCATGACTTTATCAAGCGGCTCTTCCAGGAGAATAGCTGCCTCGACGGCGGTCAGGCCGCGTTTAATGCCGTGGCCTTCAATTTTGATCTTGGGCGGCAGGTACTGAAGTTTGCGCCTATTTTCCGAGTAGATTCCCCATCCGATTGAGCCTATAAAGATGGAGACGCAGCAGAGCGGGAATAGGACTTCAAAGTTGATGTTGTTGATCCAGGCAAATGGGTCTGGGCGCACAATGGTAGATGCTGGAATATAGCTCTTGGGGAAGGATGCGCCGAATTGGTACTGTGTATATCCATTGGCATCTGGGTTATTCCAGGTGTAAATGATCCTGCCGTCATCATCAAAACCGGTTTGTGGCTCATCGGGGAAGCCATATGGTGCTGCATGCCAGCGCGGCTCATCTGGCTGAACGCTTGGAGGCAGATGGTAGGTAACGGTCAGGTCGGTTTTGCCGGAGATGATGCTCGATTCGAAGTAGGCGTTTTTAAATACGGCGCTGGCATAATTGTCGTCTTCAGAATCGGTATACAGTACACTCGAAACCTTGCCCACATAGATGCGCACTGTACCAGTTTGACCTGGGGGAATGGAGTTGGAGCCTAATCCGACTGCAACACCAGAGCTTCCCTGGCCCTGGAACTCGGAGCGCGAAATGTAATACACAGGGGTACCATTCACGCTGGCTGTAATACTGCTTTCATCGAAATCGCTGTTTGGCAGGCCCAGGTCAACGTATTCGATGGAGTGCCCAGATGGATCATTGGCGAATACGAATGTGTAGTCAAGGGCCTGGGTGCCATCTTCGTTCCAATAAACATCAATCGTCAACTGCGGGAGTTGAAAATAATAATCTTGGGCTAAGGCCGAGGTGGGTAATGCCAGGCATAGAAAAGCCAAGAAGATCATTAAAAAAACACGCTTAATCATAAGTTCCCTCCATCCAACACAGGCTGTGCAGGCTAGAAGATGTCGGCAAAAAAGAGCCCTTTACCACTTTGGCTCTTCAGTGAGTTGATACGTGGTTTTGCAATATGGGCAAGAAACCACCGGAGCACCAGCAACCATTTGGATGTTATCCATGGTTAGGGCGCCGCCGCAAGATTTGCACTTCATTGTATCCAGGTTTACATTGGCGGGCAAATCAATGTTCAGGGTCACATTTTCGCCGCCCGCACCCGCTGGGGCGCGCCGGCTGGCAAACCAGATCAACCCAAAACCAATCGCCACGCTGATCAAGCCAATGGGGATCCATGCCGTACTGCCCTGCGGGCTAAAGGCTCCCCAGACAAACAGGACACCGAAGAAAATCAAGATTGCTGCTGAAATAAAGGCAATAATTTTGCCAGCGCTCATATGAACCTCCGTTCAAAACAGTTTACATCGGATGCAAGAAAGAAGCAAGAGAAGACAGGAAATTTGGTCTGAATCACCTTTCGGCTGTCGGCAGGTTGAATGAATTTGGACACTGATATGGTATGATAAATAGACCAGGAGAGTGGAGACTGTATGGTGGAATCTAAAATCATAGTGTATGGCACACAGTGGTGTGGAGACTGCTACCGGGCCCGTAAGTTTTTAGATCAAAATCATATCACATATGAGTGGATCGATATTGATCATAACTTGGAAGGTGAAAAGCTGGTTTTAAAGATCAATCGCGGTATGCGCAGCGTTCCCACGATCCTTTTTGAAGACGGAACTGTTTTGGTGGAACCTGGCTCCCAAGATCTAAGCAAGAAATTGAAGCTTGTTTGATCTTATTGTTGCTATTTCAAGAGTTCAATTCTCCCAGGCTGCCGGTATTGATGAAGATGATCTGTTCAGCAATATTGGTTACCCGATCTGCAATTCGCTCCAGGTTGTGAGCACACCACATTAAGTAGGTGCAGCGAGTGATCATGTCTTTATCTTTTGCCATGATCTTGATCAAGCGGTGAAAAACCTCCTGGTATAGTTCGTCCATCTCTGCATCGCGATCTGCAATTTGACGCGCCCATTCCATGTCGCGCTTTTCGAAAGCCTGGATGCTTTCTTCAAGCATTTGGCAGCTGATTTCGCCCATCCTGGGGATCTTCTTGAGGGTTTTGAGCAACGGTTCTTCTTCCATCATGATCACTGTTTTGGCGATCCCGGCGGCGTGATCTCCCATGCGCTCCATATCAACAACCATGTGCATGATGGCTACAATCTCGCGCAAATCAGTTGCGGCGGGTTGTTGGGTGGCGATTAGTGCCAGGCAGGCCTCTTCGATACCGAAGCGCTGTTTATTGATCTGTTGGTCACTCTGAATGATTTCTTCTGCTAGCTTGGTATCGCGCTCCTTGAGAGCGGCAATGGATCTTTGAATGGCCTCAACAACCATCAGACTCATTTTGTAGAATTCTTGGCGGATTTCATCAAATTCACGATCGAAGGTTGCGCGTAAACTGTGAGTGGACATTCTATACCTCCAGAAATGGGTCTATCCCATGCGACCTGTAATGTAATCCTCGGTGATTTCTTTCTTGGGGCGTGTGAACATTTGGTCGGTTGATGAATACTCAATCAGTTCCCCAAGCCAAAACAGCCCCGTAAAATCGGATATACGCCCTGCTTGCTGCATGTTGTGCGTTACAATCACGATTGTATATTGGGCCTTGAGCTCATCGATCAGTTCTTCGATGCGCAGCGTGGCAATTGGATCGAGCGCTGAAGCTGGCTCGTCCATCAGAATCACATCTGGGTGAACGGCCAACAGGCGGGCAATACATAGGCGCTGTTGTTGCCCTAGCGAAAGACTCAGGGCGTTGTCATCCAGGTGGTCTTTTACCTCATCCCATAAGGCTGCTTGTGTCAGGCTCTGTTCAACGATTGCTTGTAGATCGGTGCGTTTCCGGGCCAGGCCTACTGCTCGGGGCCCAAAGGCAACATTATCAAAAACCGATTGCGGAAAAGGGTTGGGCTTTTGGAAGACCATTACAACGCGTTGCCGCAGTCTGGCGATGTCAATATCGTCCTCGTAAATGTTCTGGCCATCCAGCCTGATTTCTCCAACCACGCGAGTGCCAGGGATGGTATCGTTCATGCGGTTCAGGCAGCGCAAAAAGGTTGATTTGCCGCAGCCTGAGGGCCCAATCAAAGCGGTCACCTTTTGAGGGTAAACATCCATGGTGATCTGGTGGAGTGCCAGCGATGGTCCGTAGTAAAAATCCAGGCCAATGGTTTGAATGATTGGTAAGGGCTCGTCCATTACCAATCATTTTACCCGATTCTGCTATTTCTCGGGGAATTGCCTTGTGATGCTTGGAAAACAAGACTATAATCCGCCCGATGAAACCTGTATATTTGCTGCAACTGTTGCTGTTGGTCATTGTGTTGGCGGCGTGTACCTCGGAAGTGGATTTGCCAAACACGGAAGAACTCACGGAGGCGACAGCTTCTATCGAAAATAAGGGCTCTGATACCATTGTAAACCTGGCCCTGGCTTGGGCCGAGGCATATCAGAGTCTACACCCTGAGGTCCGTATCTCTGTCACTGGTGGCGGGAGCGGCACGGGGATTGCAGCCTTGATCAATGGGACGGTGGATATTGCAAACGCATCTCGTCAAATCAAAGATGAGGAATTGAGAGAGGCGCAGACGAATGGAGCTGATCCGGTTGAATTTGTGATTGCACGTGACGCGATTGCAGTGATCATCAACAAAGAGAACCCGATCGACCAGCTTACACTACAGCAAATCTCAGATATTTACAGCGGAAAAATTGATAATTGGCAAGAGATCGGTGGTGAGGATCGGCCAATTGTGCGGCTGTCGCGCGAAACGAATTCTGGCACGCACATCTATTTCTTGGAAGTGGTCTTGCGCCTAGGGCAGAGTGATAATGAGACGCTGTTTTCACAGGATACTTTGCTGTTGCCATCTTCTGAGGGGATTATTGCAGAGGTGAGCGACAACCCCAACGCCATTGGGTATGATGGGTTGGGCTATGTCACTGAGAATGTGAAGGTGGTGGCAGTGGGGAGCAATTCGTCAGGACCTTACGTGCTGCCCTCGGCCGAATCGGTTAACGATGGAAATTACCCTATCGCTCGTGACCTTTACATGTATACGGCCAATGAGCCTGCGGGTGTGGTAAAAGAATACCTGGATTGGATCCTTTCGCCGGATGCCCAAGACATCATCACGGATTTGGGATTTGTGCCGGTGATAACTCGCTGATGCCTATGCAGAAAAAGAACTGGTTGCCCGAAGCAGTTGAATTCGTTATTACACGCCTGATCAAAGTTTCTGGCTATTCGGCCATTATTTTTGTTGCGTTGATCCTTTTCTTCTTGCTTAGCGAAGGGCTTCCAACTCTGTTTGGAAAAGACAAGATCGCGCTGGATTCTTTGCTGGGTACAAGATGGTATCCAATCGAGGCATATTATGGGGTCTTGCCGCTGATTGGCGGTTCGATCATGGTGACGTTGGGAGCGGCGATCATTGCTGTGCCGGTAGGGATTGGTACGGCGATATTTATTGCAGAGATTGCACCGCGCTGGGCGCGGGATATCTTGAAGCCCCTGGTGGAGGTGCTGGGCGGCTTGCCCTCGGTGGTGCTTGGCTTTTTGGGCATCCTGGCGCTCTCACCCTTCCTACGCCAGTTTTTGGACCTGCCAACGGGGTTGACTGCATTTACTGGCGGTATTTTGCTGGGGGGGATTGCCATCCCTACGATTGTATCGGTGGCAGAAGACGCGTTGGACGCGGTGCCAAAATCTTACCGGGATGCAGCCCTGGCTTTGGGTGCAACGAAATGGCAGACAATCTGGCGCGTAACCTTGCCGGCCGCGCGCTCTGGTGTACTGACTGCCATTATGCTGGGGATTGGCCGGGCGATCGGCGAGACGATGGCGGTGATGATGGTCACTGGCAACGCGGCGGTGCTGCCAATTGGCCTCTCTGCGTTGTTCTCGCCTGTGCGCACCATGACGGCGTCCATTGCAGCCGAGATGGGCGAAGTGGCTAATGGCAGCGAGCATTATCACGTGTTGTTTTTAATTGGCATCATTTTGTTTTTGATCTCTCTGACGATCAATGTGACTGCTTCGGCGGTGGTCTTTCGCCAGCAGAAGCGCTCTGAGCGGATCCTGTCTTGATGAGATAGTGGGTAAGTGCGTATGAACCTGCAAAGAATCCAAAGAATATCCCGATGGCGGTCATCTTCTCAAGCGCGTGATCTCGTCCAGCGAGTGGGCTTTGGGTTGGTTACACTGATCGCACTGCTCACAGTAATTCCAATTGTAGGAGTGGTAGGGTATATTGTCATCCAGGGTGCCCCGGCGATTTCCTGGGATTTTCTGTTCTCTTTTCCTTATGACGGAATGCGCGAAGGTGGAATCTGGCCGGCAATTGTGGGTACGTTTTACCTGACCTTGGGAACGGCTATTTTTGCGGTGCCACTGGGGATTGGAGCGGCTATCTACCTTTCGGAATATGCCCCTGATAACCGCTGGACGCAACTGATCCGCCTGGCGATCATCAATCTGGCGGGTATCCCATCGGTGGTTTACGGATTGTTTGGTTTGGGGCTATTTGTGCTATTTTTCAATTTTGGCACCAGTATCCTGGCAGGGTCACTGACTCTGTCGATCATGACCCTACCGGTGATTATCAGCACGGCTGAGGAAGCCTTGCGAGCGGTGCCGCAGTCATTTCGAGTGGTCAGCATCTCACTTGGAGGCACAAAATGGCAGACGATTCGCCGGATTGTAGTGCCGCAAGCACTGCCGGGCATTTTGACCGGGGTGATCTTGGGGTTGGAACGGGCGGCCGGCGAAACCGCTCCCATCCTGTTTACGGTGGCAGCTTTCTTCTTGCCACGTTTACCCGGCTCTCCTCTGGACGCCACCATGGCCTTGCCCTATCACTTATTTGTCATCTCAACCCAGGTGCCTGGAATGCCGATCCGCATTCAATATGGTACGGCATTGGTATTGATGTTCTTTGTGTTGAGTATGAACCTGGTTGCCACCACCATCCGTTCACGGGCGCGCGCTCGCAGGCAGTGGTGATTTCTTATGGATAAAATTGTTATTGATGGTTTATCAGTTTATTACTCGGATGGCACCGAGTCGCTCAAGAATGTCAGCTTAAATATCCCCGCGAATGCGGTGACGGTGTTATTTGGGCCGGCCGGCGGTGGTAAATCTACCCTTTTGCGAGTTCTCAATCGGCTGAATGACCTGGCGGATGTTGTATTGATGGCAGGCCGGGTGTTATTGGATGGACAAAATATACTTGACCCCAAGGTCGATGTGATCGCCCTGAGGCGGCGCGTGGGAATGGTTTTTGCCCGCCCAGTGGTGCTGCCGATGAGTATCCGTGAAAACCTGACTTATGGCTTAGAGCTGGCAGGAGAACACCGGAAGCAGATCCATGACGAGGCTGTTGAGACGAGTTTAATACAGGCGGCCTTATGGGATGAGGTCAAGGATCGTCTCGGTGATCCAGCGGTAGCCTTGTCTGGAGGCCAGCAGCAGCGCCTGTGCCTGGCGCGCAGCCTGGTACTCAAGCCGGAGATCATCTTGTTGGATGAACCCACTTCGGGCCTGGATCCAATCTCAACTGCAAAAGTAGAAGCTTCTCTGGAAGAATTGAAAAAGCAGTACACAATCATTCTGGTGCCGCATTCGATTCAGCAAGCGGCGCGTACGGCTGATTATGCAGCCTTTTTCTTGCAAGGCGAGCTGGTGGAGTATTCGCCAGGGAAAGAGATATTCTTGACCCCAAAAGACAAGCGCACAGAAGATTATGTGGAAGGCCGGTTTGGTTAAGGTTATTGCGCAATTAAACAAATAACTATACAATATCAACAAGTGCGGGTTTTGTCAGTGAGGAGCAGCTTCATATGCTAGAAAAAATTGACCTGACCAAAGCTTTGGATAAAGATACCTACAAGCGGATCACGCCTGCCTTGGAAGAGCGTTTGTATACCGTTCAGAAAAAGTCGTGGGATGCGGGCATCCCAGTTGTGATCCTCTTTGAAGGTTGGGATGCGGCTGGGAAGGGGACGTCGATCCAATCATTGACCGGCCCGTTAGACCCGCGTGGGTTCAAGCTTTACCCAATACGGGCGGCGCGCACCTACGAGAAAAACCATCCCTGGTTATGGCGCTTCTGGCTCAAGCTGCCGGCGCGCGGCGAGTGGGCCATCTTTGACCGATCATGGTGTGGACGGGTTCTGGTGGAGCGGGTTGAGAATATCATCCCCAAAGAAGCATGGCAGCGCGCCTATCGTGATATTGTGGATTTTGAGCGCACGATTGCCGATGACGGACACCTGATCATTAAATTTTTCCTGCATATCAGCAAAAAAGAGCAGAAAAAGCGCTTTGATAAATTGCTTAAGGATCCTCTGACAGCCTGGCACGTAGCCCCAGAAGATTGGGATCACCACCGGCGCTACGATGATTGGTTGATGGCTTATGAAGAATTATTTGAGCGTACAGAGACAGAGTGGGGTCCCTGGACCATTGTGGAAGCAACTGATCGGCGCCATACAAGAGTCAAGATCTACGAGACAATCATTCGAGCGCTAGAAGGGCGGCTGGGCATCTCTACCGAGCCCATTTTGCCTGAGGAGCCTGCCTCCGCTGCGGTTGTTCAGCCGGTCGCTGATCAGGCTGGGGATGATGATGAACAGCCAATCAGCCCAGAGAAACAGGCGGAGCCTGTGGTGGAGAAAAAGCGCCGCAAGACGACGTCGAGCAAGCCGGGTGTAAAGAAAGGTTCGAGATAGGTGCCTTATGCTTGAAACCATTGACCTTTCGCTGACGATCAGTAAAGAAGATTATGCACGCGAACTGGTTCGTTACCAGGTGGCGTTGAGCTCGCTGGGTTTTCAGGTTTATACGCAGCGCAGACCCGTGGTGATGGTCTTTGAGGGTTGGGACGCAGCTGGTAAGGGGGGCGCCATCAAGCGGGTGACCGAAAAATTGGACCCGCGCGGTTACGTGGTATATCCAATTGCAGCCCCGAAAGGCGACGATGCGACCCATCATTACCTATGGCGTTTTTGGAGGCGTTTGCCCGAATGCGGCCAGGTTGCGATTTTTGACCGTTCTTGGTATGGGCGGGTAATGGTAGAGCGAATCGAGGGCTTTTGCACCGAAGATGAGTGGAAGCGCGCCTACCGCGAAATCAACCAGTTTGAACGCCAATTAGTTGATTATGGTACGATCCTATTGAAATTCTGGGTTCATATTGGCAAAGATGAGCAACTTCGGCGCTTTGAATCGCGTTCGGGGGATAAACTGCGCAGTTGGAAGTTGACGGACGAGGATTGGCGGAATCGCGAAAAGTGGGATCTGTATGCCCAGGCTGTAGAGGATATGATCCTGAAGACGAGTACGCTGAGCGCACCGTGGACGATTGTTGAGGGGAATTCTAAGGATTATGCGCGGATCAAAGTGCTAAAAACACTGGTGGAACAACTGAGTAAAGCCTTGGAATATGATCCATTCAAAGCGCTCAGTCTTGATAAGCCAGCTAGGCACAAGAAGCCAGGTGGCAAAAAGAGCAAGGAAAAATCTAGTAAATGATTGGCAGCTAGTCATGGTTAAAAAACCGTCTGCACCCATTGCGCAGCCTCAGTTACAGCCACCACCAACGGCAGAACTTGAGCGCCCAGAATTGTATATAAACCGCGAGCTTAGCTTGCTGGAATTTCAGCGGCGTGTACTGCAAGAGGCCCGCGATGAGCGCACCCCACTGTTAGAGCGGGTCAAATTCCTCTCGATTGTTAGCTCGAACCTGGATGAGTTCTATATGGTACGCACTGCAGGGGTCAAGAAGCAAGTTGACGCGGGAATTTATGAGGTCACTCCTGATGGTATGTCGCCTGCTGAGCAGTTGGCCGCGATCCGCAAGATGGCTACTCAGATCATGAACGAGTCGCGCGAATGTTTGCGCGATGAATTGAAGCCGGCTTTACGCAAAGCGGGCATTTACTTGTTAGATTATCGCGAACTGACCAATAAACAGCGTGAGTTTGCAGAAGATTATTTTAAGGATGTTGTTTTCCCGGTGCTTACGCCCCTGGCTTTTGACCCTGGTCATCCCTTCCCGCATATTTCAAACTTGAGCTTAAACCTGGCTGTGTTGATCCGGGATAAAAAGGGGCGCGAGCATTTTGCGCGCATCAAGGTGCCTGGCACCTTGCCTCGGCTGGTGCCGATTACACGATCGTCTGGAGGGGTGCGCAAGGATGGTACGGCGCCGGCAAAGCATTATTTTGTGTGGCTTGAGCAGTTGATTGCTTCAAATCTGAAGGTGCTTTTTCCGGGAATGGCAGTGGTGGAGGCGCATCCTTTTCGGGTTACGCGCGATGCGGACATGGTCATCCAAGAACTGGAAGCAGCTGACTTATTGGAGACCATGGAGCAAACTGTGCGCCAGAGACGTTTTGGTTCTGTTGTGCGCCTGACGGTGACAGATGCCATGCCGGGTCATATCCGCGAGATATTGTTAGAAAACCTTGAGCTGGACCGTAACGATATTTACACAATGAATGGCCCGCTGGCGTTAAGCAGCCTGATGAGTTTGCATGGTCTGGACCGTTTCGATTTGAAAGATGCTCCTTTCAAGCCAACCTATCCAAATGGCCTTCATAAGGATGATGAAGCCAGCAATATCTTTGCCGCTATCCGCCGGGGCGATACACTGTTGCACCACCCGTATGATTCTTTTATGCCGGTGATTGACTTTTTGCGCGCTGCTGCCAGAGATCCAGATGTATTAGCCATCAAACAAACGTTGTATCGTGTTGGAAAAAAGCCTCCCGTTGTAGATGTCTTGCTGGAAGCTGCCGAGAATGGCAAGCAAGTGGCCGTTTTGGTTGAATTGAAGGCGCGTTTTGATGAGGAAAGCAATATTGGATGGGCAAAAACGCTTGAACGTGAAGGTGTGCACGTTATCTATGGCTTGCTGGGTCTGAAAACGCATTCTAAAATTGCCCTGGTGATTCGGAAAGAGGGGGATGGGATTCGCCGGTACTTGCACATGGCAACGGGGAACTACAACGCGGTGACAGCCATGCTTTACGAAGACATGGGGATGTTCACTTGTGACGAGGACATGGGGGCAGATGCAACTGATTTGTTCAACTACTTGACTGGTTACTCGGCCAAAGAAAGCTATCGTAAGTTGTTGGTTGCGCCAATCAATTTGCGTTCCAGGATGGAAGCGTTGATCCAGCGCGAGATAGATCATCAATTGCGTGGGGAGCCTGGGCATTTGATCTTCAAGGTCAATTCACTGGTGGATAAGGCGATGATTCAACACCTCTACCGAGCCTCGCAAGCTGGAGTGCAGGTGGATTTGCTGGTGCGAGGAATTTGCTGTTTGCGGCCCGGCTTACCGGGTATCAGTGACAACATTCACGTGACCAGCATTTTGGGGCGTTTCTTAGAGCATAGCCGTGTCTATTGCTTCCGAAATGGAGGAGATCCTCAGATATATCTGGGCAGCGCCGATTTGATGCCGCGTAATATAGATCGCCGGGTTGAAGTCTTGTTCCCGGTTCGCGACCAAGAAATGATCCGGCATATTCGTGAGGATATCTTAGGGATGTATTTGAAGGATAACCTCAAGGCCCGGCATATGCTGCCAGATGGTTCTTACTGCCGGTTGTATCCGGCAGAGAATGAGACGCCGATCAATATCCAAGAATGGTTTATCACACAAAGGCGGGAGCTTGACAAAAAACCGTTGCCGAAACCCAAGCTGATGTTTGGGGACGATTTGTGATCTTGTGTACTCTAGATCGCTCCTCCACTTTTTGGTGGGGGTAAGAAGAACGCAACTGCCAGGATGCCCGGCCCACCGTGCGTGACCACAGCGGGGGGCAGATCAAGAATGGGGATTTGGGAAATGTTCATTTCAGTGCGCAAGTCCGATGCCAGGGTACTCGCCTCTTCCGGAACATCGGCGTGCATGATTGAAAGATAACCGTTGCCGTCCCCAGAGATCTGTTGGTGCGTTAACTCTTTCAGGCGAGCAAAGGCCCGGCGGTACGTGCGCTCGCGCTCGAACTGGTCTACTTTGCCGTTTCGAAAAACCAGAATGGGCTTGATTTGCAGCAGGTTACCCAATAATGCAGCGGCGCCACCAATACGGCCTCCTTTTGCAAGGAATTCTAAGGTCGAGACCATAAAATAGATCCGGCTGAACGGGATCATTAATTTCAGGCGTTCTTCTATCTTGTCTGCGTCCAGGCCGCTGGAAGCCCACTCAGCAGCTAATTGCACCAGGGTTGCCAGGGGGCTGCCGATGGTGCGGGTATCTATGACCCGAATATCGGCCCCGGGAAACTCTTGGGCGGCTACTGTGGCCGAGCGAACTGTGCCGCTAACCTCAGATGATGGATGGATACAAATGATGGCCTGATTGGATGGCAGCAGGCGCTCAAATTCTCTGATAAATAGCTCGGGTGGCGGGGCGGCTGTTTTGGGTAATTCACTGGCGATGCGCAGTTTCTTGATAAATTGTGCATTATTAAGTTCTGTGCCTTCGTAGTACGATTCTTCACCAAATGTAATGATCTGAGGAATAACAGGAATCTGGTATTTTTGAGCAATGTCTGCTGGCAAACCAGATGTAGTATCTGTTATGATCGCGGTCATTTTTACTCCTGATGGTGGGATACGAGATACCGTATAATAGCATGTAATTATACATCGGTGGAGAAGGCCTGACTATTGAATAACTAGACAAGATTGATTCTTTCAGGTATCATTTGACCGCTCTGACACTTTTCTAATGAGAAGGGTCCTAATGGATTCGACTTTAAATCTACTCAAAGATCTGACAGAAGCCTCTGGCGTGCCGGGATATGAAACTCCTGTACGCGCTGTGGTGCGTAAATACCTGGAACCCCTTGGAAGTTTATCGCAGGACAAAATAGGCAGCGTGATCTGCCGTAAGCAAGGCGCTGAAGCGGCCCCAAAGGTGATGCTGGCTGGACACATGGATGAGATTGGTTTCATGGTCAAGCAGATCACAGAAGATGGTTTTTTAAAGTTTTTGCCGCTGGGGGGATGGTTTGATCAGGTTTTGTTGGGACAGCGTGTGTTGATCCAGACCCATCAGGGGAATGTGATTGGCGTGATTGGGGCGAAGCCTCCGCACCTATTGCCAGCCGAAGAGCGCGAGAAGGTTGTCAAGCGCAAGGATATGTATATTGATATTGGTGCTACCAGCCGGCAAGAGGTGGAGGCAGCTGGTGTTCGTTTGGGCGACCCGGTTGTGCCGCGTGCAGATTTTGTTGAGATGGCGGGCGGTAAAACCTACCTCTCCAAGGCTTTTGACGACCGGGTAGGCACGGCGTTGGTAATCTCTGCTCTGCAAGCTTTGCAGGATCAACCTCACCCTAACACTGTTTATGGGGTTGCCACGGTAATGGAAGAGGTGGGCATACGCGGTGCCACCACCAGCGTGCGGGCCATTGACCCCGATGTCGCCATCGTCCTTGAAGCGGATATAGCTGGGGATGTGCCAGGTATCAAGCCTGAAGATTCGGCGGTTAAACTGGGGCGGGGCCCTACGGTATTGATCTATGACGCACGGATGATCCCCAACCTGAAGCTGCGCGATCTGTTATTGACTGTGGCAAACGAGAATGATATTCCGGTTCAGATTTCGGCGATTGAGGGCGGCGCAACCGATGGCGCTGCGATCCATTTGCATGGAACCGGTGTTCCAACTGTGGTGATCGGTGTGGCAGCGCGTCACATCCATTCCCACAGCTCGATCATGCATCGCGATGATTATGATTATGCCGTAAGACTGCTTGTGGCCCTGATCGAACGCCTGGATGGGGCAACCGTGGCGGGCCTTACAGAATAATATTGACGGAGGTAGAATGACGGATTTGATCAACCAAATTACCGCTGATTTGCAGCGGCAGATCGATGCCTTCGAGCCTTCTGCTGAAGTGAGTGATATGGGGACTGTCATTGACGCTGGCGACGGTATTGCGCGTGTACGCGGCTTGGATGGCGTGCGTTCGCAAGAATTGGTCCAGTTTGCAAATGGCATAATGGGTATTGCATTCAGCCTTGAGCAGAATCATGTGGGCGTGATCATCATGGGTGATTACGCTGGTGTTGAAGAAGGTATGCTGGTTCGTTCTACCAACCGAATTGCTTCGGTGCCAGTGGGGGATGGGATGGTAGGCCGCGTGGTTAATGCCCTTGGCGAACCGGTCGATGGGAAGGGGCCGATCAAAGCCAGTGGATATCGCCCGGTTGAAAGGATTGCTCCGGGTGTGGTGCAGCGCAGGGATGTGGACACCCCGGTGCAAACTGGCCTGAAGGCTATCGACGCCATGATCCCTATTGGTCGTGGGCAGCGTGAGTTGATCATTGGTGATCGCCAGACAGGCAAGACTGCCCTGGCAATTGATACGATCATTAACCAAAAAGGGAAGAACCTTTTTTGCATTTATGTGGCAATTGGCCAGAAAAAAGCCGCCATTGCGCGCACGGTGGCTACACTAGAACGCCATGGCGCGATGGAATATACCACGGTGGTGGTGGCGGCGGCCGATGAGCCGGCAGCTTTGCAGTATATTGCCCCTTATGCCGGCTGCGCGATTGGTGAAGAGTTCATGGAAACCGGCCGCGATGCCCTGTGTGTTTATGATGACCTTTCGAAGCATGCCTGGGCTTATCGCCAGGTTTCGCTGTTGCTGCGGCGTCCCCCAGGCCGCGAGGCTTACCCTGGCGATGTGTTTTATCTGCATTCGCGTTTATTGGAACGGGCGGCACGCCTGGCCGAGAAATATGTGATCGTACCGGCTAATTTCACCAATCACCTGGCTGATACAGCAGATGCGGCTGATGGCAAGATTTATGATGGGCCGTTGGCCAAGCATAATGTGGGTGAGGCAATTAAGGCGATGCCAACACCCGATAGCTATAAGGCAGTCAAGGTGAAAGGGTCAGGCGGCTCTTTGACGGCCCTGCCTATTATTGAGACTTTGCTCGGTGACGTCTCGGCGTATATTCCGACGAACGTGATTTCGATCACAGATGGTCAGATTTACCTGGAAGGAAACCTGTTCTATGCCGGTATTCGCCCGGCGGTCAACGTAGGTCTCTCAGTATCGCGCGTGGGTGGCGATGCTCAGACTAAGGCTATGAAACAGGTGGCTGGCCGCCTGCGCCTGGATATGGCGGCTTTTCGCGAATTGGCAGCATTTGCGCAGTTTGGTTCGGATCTTGATAAGGCTACCCAGGGGCAACTGAATCGCGGCCAGCATTTGCAAGAGATTCTTAAGCAGCCTCAATATCAACCCATGTCGCTGGAAAACCAGGTGATTGAGATCTTTGCAGGCACACAGGGTTATGCTGATGCTGTGCCAATGGAGCGGATGCGGGATTGGGAAACATCCTTACTGCGTTATATGGAAACCTCGCGCCCTGAGATTGGCAAGCTTATTGCTGAAGAGAGGCGCATCAGCCCCGAGGTTGAAACTGAGCTGCGCTCTGCTCTGGATAGTTTCAAAGCGACCTGGTCTTAAGCTCTCAAAGGCAAAGACGTCATGGCAAACGCAAGAGAAGTCCGGCTGCGTATACGCAGCGTCAAGAATATCGCTCAGGTGACGCGAGCTTTGCAGGCTGTAAGTGCCAGCAAGGTTCGTAAATCTGTCCAGGCCATGATGCAGACCCGTCCATATGCTACCAAGGCCTGGCAAGTATTAACGCACATTGCCAGCCAACCAGGGCGTGCTAGTTTGCATCCGCTACTTACGCCGCGCAACGAGTTCCGGAATGATTTGGTACTCTTGATCACTGGCGACCGCGGCCTGGCTGGCGCGTACAACGCGAATGTAGTACGTTTTGCGCTGCAGAGATTTGATGACAGCCCAATCACCACCAACTATATCACGGTGGGCCGCAAAGGGCGGGATATGCTGCTCCGGCGGCGGAAGCATGTGATCGCTGAGTTTAGCAATCTGCCTGCTGCACCTACGTTTGGAGATGTATCGGCAATTGGGCGCCTGGTGGTAGATGAATTCCTGGCCGAGCATGTGGATCGGGTTTTTCTAGTTTACACCGATTATCATAACATGGTCAGGCAAACACCTACCATCAAGCAGCTGCTGCCTCTCGAGCTAGATTCTGGCGAGGGTCGAGTTGTGGCGTTTGAAGCCTTAAAAGGTCCTGTTGCGACTTATATCTATGAACCAGGCGAAACAGAAATTTTGGATACGATCGTCCCGCGGTTCACTGCATTGCAAGTTTACCAGGCGATCATGGAATCATTAGCCAGCGAGCACGCAGCGCGCATGGTAGCGATGAAAAATGCGACTGACAGTGCTACCGACCTGGCTGGTGCACTGCAGTTGGAGTATAACAAAGCCCGCCAGCAAGGGATTACCAGCGAAATTCTCGATATTGTGGGTGGCGCTGAGGCTCTGGCGTAGCCAGGTATTTATTGGATTTTTTCTCATGTTCAGGAGGCGAGCATGGCTGAAGTAACAGGCCGAGTCGTTCAAATCTTAGGCGGCGTGGTTGATGTGGAGTTCCCGGCGGGGTACCTCCCTGAAATTTATGATGCGGTTGAGATTCCTCAAGAAGGTCAACTGCCCCTGGTTTTAGAAGTGCAAAAACACCTTGGTAATGGCCAGGTGCGTTGCGTGGCGATGGATACCACCGATGGGCTGCAGCGTGGTGTGCCAGCGCTTGCCTCCGGCAACCCAATCCAGGTGCCGGTTGGACCAGTTACTTTGGGCCGTGTGTTCAACGTTTTGGGACGCCCAGTGGATGGGGGCGGGCCGGTGCAGGCTGAGCAGTACTATCCTATTCACCGCCCTGCACCGTTGTTTTCTGACCAATCCACGCGGGTGGAGGTCTTCGAAACAGGTATCAAGGTGATTGACTTGATTGCACCGTTTACGCGCGGCGGTAAGACAGGTATTTTTGGGGGCGCTGGTGTTGGAAAAACCGTCATCATCACTGAGCTGATCCGCTCAATTGCAACGGTCCACCAGGGTAACTCGGTGTTCGCGGGTGTGGGAGAGCGTACGCGTGAGGGTACGCAGCTTTACCGTGAAATGATCGAGTCGGGCGTGATGAAAGACACTGTGATGGTATATGGGCAGATGAATGAGCCCCCTGGGGTGCGCCTGCGTGTTGCGCTTTCAGCGCTTTCGATGGCTGAGTATTTCCGCGACCAGGGACGCGACGTGTTGTTGTTCATCGATAATATCTTCCGTTTTAGCATGTCGGGTTCGGAGGTGTCGGCGTTGTTGGGGCGCATGCCCTCAGCAGTAGGCTACCAGCCTACTCTGGCGACTGAAATGGGTGAACTGCAAGAACGGATCACATCCACCCGTTCTGGCTCGATCACATCGATGCAGGCAGTCTATGTGCCAGCAGACGATTACTCGGACCCGGCGCCCGTGGCGACCTTCACGCACCTGGATGCAACAATTGCTTTGGAACGCTCGATTGTTGAGAAGGGTATCTACCCGGCAGTTGATCCATTGGCTTCTACTTCGCGCATCTTGGACCCGTTGATTGTGGGTGCCGAGCACTACACCACGGCCCGCGAAGTTCAGCGCGTTCTACAGCGTTACAAAGATTTGCAAGACATCATTGCCATCTTAGGCGTGGATGAGTTAAGCGAAGATGACAAGTTAATAGTCTCGCGTGCCCGCAAGATCGAGCGTTTCTTCTCGCAGCCGTTCTTTGTAGCCCAGGTCTTTACTGGACGCGAAGGCCGTTATGTTCCGCTGCGCGAAACCGTCCGCGGCTTCCGTGAGATTTTGGATGGTAAGCACGACGAACTGCCCGAGCAGGCCTTTATGATGGTCGGCACAATAGATGATGCCGTTGAGCAAGCCGAGCGCCTGGCAAAAGGTGGTTAGCGCATTGCCGGAGCGAAAGGTGTGCCATGCCAATTCGATGTGAAATTGTGTCGCAAGACCGCCTGGTGTTTGAGGGCGACGCAGATATGGTGCTTGTTCCTGGGGCATTGGGAGAGATGGGTATCCTTCCCAACCATGCCCCGCTGCTTTCTGCGCTGAGGCCTGGCCTTTTGCGTGTGAGGGTTGCAGGGCAGGAGCATGCTTTTACTGTGACGGGTGGGGTGGTTGAAGTGCAGCCTGACTTGATCACCGTGTTGGCGGATGCAGCCGAAAATGTAATGGAGATTGATATTACGCGTGCAGAGCAGGCCAGGCAGCGTGCTGAAGAAATGCTAAAACAGGGTCCTCCACCAGATACAGAGGCTTACCTGGCTATTGAGGCTGCGTTGAAACGTTCCACTTTACGCTTGGAAGCAGCCAGGCGGTATAGCGGTCAACGTGGTCGCCCATTCGGAATGGGCGAGGATAAAAATCGTTAAGTATGTCACTTTTTGCAAAAGAGCTGGGAATAGATCTGGGTACAGTCAATACGCGAGCTGCCGAAAATGGCCAGGTGGTGGTCGAAGAGCCTACCGTAGCGGCAATCGTTGTGACCGAACAGAAAATGGTGGCCTGGGGCCGAGAAGCTCAGGATATGCTGGGCCGGGTGCCGGAATCGATTGAAGTATCGCGCCCGCTGCGGAACGGTGTGATTGCAGATTACCAGGTTGCTGAGACGATGTTGGAATACTTGCTGAAGAAGATTGGCGGCTCGCTTCCTTTCTTTCGCCCACGGGTGATGATCACGGTTCCAGATGGGGTTACCAGTGTAGAGCGCAGAGCCGTTTATGAAGCGGCACTTCAGGCTGGCAGCCGGGAAGTGTTTTTGATCCAACAACCATTGGCGGCAGCTATTGGCGTTGACTTGCCAATTGGTACGCCCTCGGGCAACATGATCTTGTGCCTGGGGGGCGGGGCTACCCAGGCAGCAGTGATGGCCATGTATGGTATTGTGGCTGGCGAGATGCTCCGGGCAGGCGGCATGCAGCTTGATGAGGCGGTCGTCTCTTATGTCCGTAAGAAATACGGTTTGGTTATTGGTCAACAAACCGCCGAACAGGTTAAGATCAAGATCGGGGCGGCCATTCCCCAGGACGAAGAGCAAAGCATGGAGATCCAGGGGCAAGACCAGGTTACTGGACTGCCGCGCCCGATCACATTGACGACAGGCGAGATTGTGGATGCTATGGAAGAGCCGTTGCGAGCTGTGATTGAGACTGCCAGGCGCGTGTTGGAAAAAACGCCCCCCGAGTTGGTTTCTGATATTATTGATCGCGGCGTGGCACTGTGCGGGGGCGGCGCGCTCTTGCGTGGAATTGATCGGTTGATGACCAAGGAATTGGGGGTTCCGGCCTATTTGGTAGACAGCCCATTAACCTGTACGGCTGAAGGGGCGTCGCGTGGCATTCGGATGCGCGACATTCTGCGCCGAAATTTGCCTGCGGTTTAGTGTTCTTTCCTTTGTCCTAAAACGAGAGTGAGGCGGTGTCAATACATCGCCTCACTCTCGTTTTAGGGGTATTCCCAGATGATTGATTCTGGATTGTGCCTTGTTGTTTATTCTAAATAGAAAGACATGCGTTGTAAGTGAATGACCGGGTCAATATCTTGCACATGAATCCCTGGTGGTACAGACAGGTTGATGGGGGCGTAGTTTAGTATCGATTTGATTCCTGCTTGAATGAGCTGGTCGGTCACCGCTTGGGCTTGCTGAGCTGGTACGGCGAGCATGGCGATGCGAATGCCTGCCGCCTGAACTATGGGAACCAGGTTCGCGATATCTTGGACGGTATACTCGCCAATCGTCTGTCCGATTTTCTCCGGGTCACTGTCAAAGGCCATGGCGATGTGAAAACCGCGGTTAGCAAACCCCTGGTAGCGAGTCAGAGCATGGCCAACATCACCGGCGCCTATAACAACCACATCCCAGACCTGATCGACATGCAGAATGCTGCACAGCTGATCAATCAAGAATTCGATCTGATAGCCGGTGCCTTGTTTGCCAAATTCGCCGAACTGAGAGAGGTCTTTGCGGATCTGGGCAGCCGAAATACCCAATTTTTCGCCCAATTCTTGTGATGATGTGACTTGACGTCCATCTTGTGCCATACGTTGAAGTGTGCGAAGGTATAAGGGTAAACGACCAACAACGATATCGGGAATAGATTTGTTTGTCATGGCGGGCTCCACACGGTAGATAAAGGGGGGATTGTGCAATTCTCCACAATGGTTTCACAAGTATATCACAATCGCCGCCGATGGTATAATCTACATATTATGTTCATTGATGAAGCGAAAATTTACGTACGGTCTGGAAAAGGCGGTGATGGGGTTGTACACTTTCGCCGCGAAAAATATATACCATATGGCGGCCCAGATGGCGGCGATGGTGGCAAGGGCGGGGATGCGATCTTGGAAGTGCGTCCCACGCTTAACACTTTGGTTTTGTTCAGGCACCAAGCCAAATTCAAGGCTGCGGATGGTGAGCGTGGTGCGCGCAGTGACATGACTGGCCGTTCGGCCGAGGATCTGATCATTCCGGTTCCGCCCGGTACGATCATCACAGATGCCAAGACTGGCGAGGTGTTGGGTGATTTGGTAGAAGCTGGGCAGCGCTTGGTGATCTGTAAGGGCGGGCGGGGTGGGCGCGGCAATGCCCGCTTCGCAAATTCGCGCAACCAGGCTCCTCGGATTGCGGAACACGGTGAGCCGTTCGAAGAACGTTACTTGCGGCTAGAATTGAAATTGATCGCGGACGTGGGCATTGTGGGAGTTCCCAACGCTGGAAAGTCCACTTTTTTGTCAGTGGTCACCAACGCAAAACCTAAGATTGCTTCATATCCATTCACTACAATTGAGCCAAATCTGGGTGTGGCAGACCTGGACGATGGGCTTACCCTGGTTCTGGCAGACATCCCCGGCCTGATTGAAGGAGCGCACATGGGGATTGGTCTGGGGCACGATTTTTTGCGCCATGTGCAGCGTACCAGAGTTTTGATCCATCTTTTAGATGGTCTGGCTGATGATCCAGTGATGGATTTTGCTCAGATCAATAGTGAGTTAGCCTTGTTTGATCCGAACCTGGCAAGCAAGCCTCAGGTAGTAGCATTGAATAAAATGGATTTGCCGGACGTGCAGGCGCGCTGGCCATCGATTGAGGCTGCGCTTAAGCGCCTTGGTCATCACCCCCTGGCAATTTCGGCCGCGGTTGGCACAAATGTAAGGGCTCTGCTTTACCAGGCTGTTCAGCTATTGCAAAGTGTCCCACCGGTGGCAGAAGTTGTTGCTACCCCAGTTTACCGGGTTGAAACCGATCCGCGACAATTTACGATTGAGCAAACTCCCGAAGGTTGGTATGTTCACGGTGATGCGATCGAGCGTGCTGCGGCAATGACTTATTGGGAGTTTGACGATTCGGTTCGCCGTTTCCAACATATCCTTGAAACCCTGGGGGTGGACAAGGCTTTGCGCGAAGCTGGTGTGCAAGAAGGGGATACGGTGATTATAGGCGAGCACGAATTGGAATGGTCTGATTGAGTGTCCGGCGGCTGGGTATTTTGGGTGGAACCTTTGATCCCCCGCATATCGGCCACCTTGTACTTGCTTCAGAAGCCCAGGCACAGTTGGGTCTGGAGCAAGTATTATGGGTTTTAACCCCCTTCCCGCCACATAAGCAAGACCAGCCCATAACACCTTTGCCCCAGCGCCTTGAAATGCTGCACGCGGCCTTAGGGGATAGCCCTGGCTTCTCTTTGTCATTGGTCGACATTGACCGAAAACCGCCTCATTATGCAGTGGATACTGTGCGCCTGCTTCAGGCATATTACCAAGGCGCAGACTTGATCTATTTAATGGGCGGCGACTCACTCAGCAATTTGCCTACCTGGCATCATGCTGGGGAGTTTGTGAGAGCATGCGCTGGAATTGGTGTGATGCATCGAACAGGAGTCGATATAGACCTCGAGCGTATTGAAACTCTTCTGCCGGGGGTATCTGAGAAGGTATTGTTTATAAAAACTCCCTGGTTAGAAATATCGTCTTCTGATATTCGCCAGCGGGTGCGCAATGGCATACCTTACCGGTATTTTTTGCCAACCCCGGTGTATCAGATGATCGATCAGCGTAGGTTATACCAACAGGAATGAATCATTTTAAAGCAGCCCCATGAATTCGCGTAAGGCGTGATTGAAGGCAGCTGGCTGTTCGAGGTTAAGCAGATGACCGGCTTTGGCCAGTACCACCAGCCGGGCATTGGGGATAGCTGCTTGCGTGGATTCAGCCTCTTCGGGCGGGATAACCTGATCCTCGGCGCCATGAATGACCAGGGTAGGGCAGTGGATTTGGCTGAGCATCGGGGTTGAGTCGGGCCGATCGCGCATGGCATAAAGCGCTCCGGCGATGCCATCGACCGATGCACTCGTCATAATTTTTAGCACTTGGGCAACCAAGGCGGGGCGGGTGGTGTAGCTTTGAGGGGCCAACATTTTCCCGATCATGCCCTCGGCGATTGCCTGTGAGCCAGATTGTTGAACCAATTGTATCGATTTCTCGCGCCCTGCTTTGCCTTGTGGGCTGTCGGTGCCTGGGCGTGTGCCAGCCAAGATCATGCCTCCAACGCGATGGGCAAACTTCTGGTAAAACGCCAGGCTGATATATCCACCCATCGAAATTCCACAAACTACCACGGGTTGTGTAATCTTCAGTGCGTCGAGAAAGTCATTGCAGTCTTGTGCCAAGAGATCAATGCTGTAAGGGCCGGGTAAATGGTCAGATCCGCCAAAGCCGCGTAGATCGGGCGCTAACAAATGGGCAGTATCTGCCATCCCCGAAAGCTGGTGCTTCCAAATTTGGCGACTGAGAGGGTACCCATGGATGAACAAGAGTGGAAGACCTTTGCCGCGCATGCTGTAAGCCATCGAAAGTCCAGGTAAACGGATTTTCATTTCCAAACCTCCGCTCGAATAAAGATATCGACAATTTCCGGATCGAAATATTTGCCTGACTCCTGGCGAAGATGTTCAATGGCTTTCTCAACCGGCCAGGCTTTGCGGTATGGGCGGTCAGAGCAAATCGAATCCCACACATCTGCCAGAGCAAATATGCGGGCCTCGAGTGGAATTTGATTCTCTTTGAGCCCGCGGGGATAGCCGGTGCCATCCCATTTTTCATGATGACAGTAGGGAATGTTAAGGGCCGGTGCCAGGAATTCAATCGGCGAGAGCATTTCAAAGGCATGGGTGGGGTGACGGCTGATGATTTGGCGTTCTTCAGGCGTCAGCGGCCCAGGCTTATGCAATATTTGATCGGGTACCGCTAACTTGCCAATATCATGGAGCAATGCCCCGCGGCGGATCTGTAGCAGCCTGGCGTCATCCAACCCCATCACCTCTGCCAGGCGTACACTTAATTCCGTAACGCGCTGTGTATGTCCTTCTGTATCATGATCGCGCAGATCAAGGGCGCGTGACCAGCCTTCTAATGTGGTGTCATAAGCTAACCTGAGTTCAGTATTTGAGCGCTGTAAGTCGTTGAACATGGTGGCATTATCTACTGCGATGGCCGATTGCCCGGCAAGCGTTTCTAAAAACTCGAGCCAATCTTGATCGGGCCGGAATGGGGTGCGGCAAAATACTTCTAAGACGCCTTTGATCTCGCCTTTTGCGATCAGAGGGCTGGCCCAACAGGCTGTAAACTCTTCAATTATTACCCAATGTTTCGGAGTATGGAAATATGTATCGGTTTTGAGGTCGGCGATGCTCATGGTTTGTCTTTCCAGGGCGGCGCGGCCCGCAAGACCTTCGCCGATCCGTACGGCGGAATGCGCATTTAGGCTGCCCCGGAAGGCAAAAGTAGCAGCATATTCAAGAAACTGCGTGTGGGAGTTAAACATCAGAATGGCAGCCGCGTCCATGTGTAGTTGGTGAACAATCTGCTCTAGCAGGATGTTTAACGTAACACGCAAATCCAGGCTGGCATTAATGGCCATGTCAATTGTGCGCAGGGCAGTTAATCGCTCTAAGCGGCGCTGTGTTTCTGAAAACAGGCGAGCGTTTTCAATCATAATGGCGGCTGAATTGGCCACCAGGGCCAGTGCTTCAGCATCCGACTGCCTGAAGTAATTCAGGTAATAACTTTGAACTTGCAAAATGCCAGCCACCTGGCCCTTGGCCATCATGGGGGCATAGATTGCAGATTGGGGGTAGGGCGGTGGTCCGATAGAAATATTGTGAGATGATGATTTCAGGCGTGTTTCTAGATCATTGACCAGGATTGTTTTCCGTTCGCGAATGACTTCGCTTTGTGGGCCTTGCCCACCTGGATTAAACGGTACAATGGGTAATGTGCTTACGTCGATTGGTTGATCGTCGTATTCGCCGTAAGTGCAGGTAATGATTTGTTCTTGTGGATCATATTGAGAAATGATAATAGCTGAAAGGTCAGGGAGCAGCGCATGCAGGCCGCGCGATATGCGTTCATATATCTGGGGTGGGTGGAGTGTTTCAGCGAGCGATCGGCCAATTTCGTTGACGATCTCCAACTGGCGGGCTTGAGATTGGGTTTGTTCGTATAATTGAGCGCGGTGCAAGGCGTTGGCGCCAGTTTGAGCGATAATTTTCAGGATTTTTATGTCTTCAGACGAATAGGCTGTCGAGCGGCCGATTGCCAGGGCGCCGATGGCATTTTCTTTGACAGTCATGGGGACAGCGGCAGCGGCATAATCCCCATCCAGGAGGTCGCTGAATGTGATCCGTGGATCGGTTCTCACGTCGTCAACTGTGTATTGCTGCCTGGGGCCAATGATGTCTTTGAACACATTTTGTTCGGACGAAAGGTGCATCTGGTTGATCCCTGACCAATTGCCAACAGCCAGCTCAATGATGGTTTCTTCGCTGACTTCATCGCTCAGGGCTATCAGGCTGCTTTTGCAATCCAGCGCTCGGTTAACTTCATTTAAAATAATCGGCAGCATGTCACTGCGAACCTGAGCAGCGCGTAGGGATTGGCTGATATCTGCCACAGCTTTCAATTCGCGTTCGCGCTGCTTGGCGAAGGTGATGTCTTCGGTTAGGATGACAACTTGAGAGACCTTGCCCTGTTCGCCCTGGATGGCATAAAAATACTGAGAGATCCACTCGGCCGCTCCGGGCCGGCGCTTTTGATTGTGCAACTCGGAAATATAAAGGGATCCGCCTTCCTGGTAAACGCGCTTGATTTCTGGAAGGTATTCGCTCAGGTAGTTATCTTGATAATCAAATGCTAGTGTTGGGCGGACTTTAGACATGTCGTCTTGGATCGCCTGGTCTGGCATTGCCCAAATCGTACGCCAGGTTTCGTTATAGCTCAGTAATTGGCCGGTGGGGCCGCGGACCGAAATCCCTACCGGCGCATGTTCGATGATGGCGCGATTGAGACTTTCGCTGTCGCGCAGGGCATCTTCTGTTCGTTTACGTTCGGTGATGTCTTGATTCATCCCTACGGTTGAGATCAACTTCCCGTCTTGGTCAAACACAGGAACAATGACCGTGGCGCAAAAACCGCTTTGCCCATCTTTGTGTAAATAATGGATCTCTCCGGCCCAGCGTTTATGGGCTTCAATTTCTATTTTGATCTTGTCTGTCAGATGGGGAATATCTTCTGGACGATAAATAATGGTTGCGGGCTTTTCGAGCACCTCATCTTTGTGGTAGCCAAACATACGTTCGGCAGCTGGGTTCCAGTCTGTGATCTGGCCTTCTGAATCGGTGAGGATCACGCTGTCGAACATATTCTCCAGGGTAATCGCCTGCCGTTGATAGTTGGCGGCATTGCTCCTGGATTCTTGTAGGGCGCGTTCAAGGCGTGCAGTCAAGACGTAAGCCACTGTGGCTAACACAAATAGCTCTGCAATTGATATAGCATTATATTGCACCGGCTCATTGGCCATGAGCGCACCCAGGGTTGTGGCGGTATATCCAACTGTGGAAAGGGCCGCATATACAAATGAATGGATTGGGCTGATGAGAAAGCTTGCCAGGATGGTTGGCAAGGCATATAGAATAACCTGGCGCTCCAATTCGATTGGTGGGATATGGGTGCTGATAAATACAATCATCACAACGAGCGCAATGTAAGCTGCCCGGGTGGTATTTCCTCTTCGATTGATGCGGCGGGCTATCCACAGCAAGGCCAATCCCACGAAATCTACCAGTAGGGGGACGAATTTATAAAGCGGCTGCGGTTTTATCATGAGCGGTATGGCAGCAAAGATGGTCAGAATCCCACCTGCCACCAAACCAACACCAGTGATCACCCCAAGAATCTGAGCGCGCGACATAAGAATATTATAACCCGACTGGTCATTCGAGCCTGTAATTGATTTCAAAATTGGTCAAAAAGGGGGTTGCCAGATCTGCCCGAACGCGCTATAATTCGCCCGCAATTCAGAACGGGGCGTAGCGCAGTCCGGCTAGCGCGCTTGCATGGGGTGCAAGAGGTCCCGGGTTCAATTCCCGGCGCCCCGACCAATTAGTAGAGGCGAAACCGTGTAATCGCATGGTTTCGCCTCTGCTTTTCGATATATAATGGGGCGTGTGAAAACTTGTAAATGGTTTTGCGTAATGATTTTATTTTTGATGGCGGCTTGCCAGCCGGAGAACTTGGCTACCCCTGCCGCAGAGGTAGAATATCCTACCGTCGTGGCATCAACCACCCCTCAGGCAGTTTTCTTAGATTCTCTTCCCGTAGTGACCGCAACCGAGCCGCAGATGGTTGGTGATGGCATACCTGAGCCCACTGCTACCGCTTTGCCCACAGTACAACCTCAACCAACCTGGCAGATTTGTTCTCCGCTAGCTGAGGAAACCATTCTGGAGCTTTGGGAAATTGTTTCAGACCCTTACAATCCTCCTCCTGCCGGGCGTGATGAGCGTCATCAGGGCGTCGATTTCTCGCACTGGCGGCGCAGAGAGCGGTCTTCGATTGAGGGGGAGGTGATCCAGGCAATCCTGCCGGGTGTGGTTGCGGCGGCGATCCATGACCGGCTGCCGTATGGAAATATGATCATAATCGAGACCCCTGGCAAGGATTTGCCAACCGAGATTGCGGATGCTCTGGGGATGGGTGAAGGGGAATCACTTTACCATCTGTATGCGCATATGCAGAATCCACCACAACTTTCGTTGGGGGAGAATGTGACTTGTGGGGAGGCGTTGGGAACAGTGGGGATGAGTGGTTACAACATCGTCAACCCACACTTACATTTAGAGATGCGCCTGGGACCAGCAGGGGAGCGTTTTGAGGGTATGGTTTTTTACGATACCAGCGCCACGCTCGAAGAGATGGAGCAGTATCGCTTATGGCGTACCAGCGGCACTTTTCGGCACTTTGACCCGATGGAACTGTTTCGCTTGACATCCATCCTGGATTTTGCTATGCTTACCAGGCACTTGAGTTTGCAAGGCAATTTGTTCCCGTAGAAAGATCGGAGTTTGCACTGATGAAAAAACACCCTGGTTTTCTCCTGCGTTTGTTTGCATTGTTTCTCCTGGTAAATTTGGCTTGCAGCACTGCTACCATCTCGCAGCAGCCCACCCAGCCGCCTACGGCGGAGCCCACTAGTGCTGTCCCGCCCACCGATGTTCCTACTGTAACGCCCCGTCCAACCTGGACACCTCCGCCCCTGCCTACCGCCACAAGGACGCCGACGCGGATGGCGACGAGCACAGCGCTGAACCAGGGGACATCTACGGCTGTGCCGCTAGATCAGGGCACGTTCACTGCTACGCCGCTAAACCAGAGTACTTCTACTATTGAAAGCCCTGTTAGTACTCAATTGATATATTCCAGCCCTACGCCGCCCGAGGATATTGGGATCAATCTGCCATTCCTGGATGATTTTGAGTTATTGGCTGGTTGGTTTACTGGCGAATCGAATATCTATGGAATGGAATTCTTGCAAGGTGGATATCATATGGTGGCCAAAGTGACAACGGGCGAGGCCCCAATCTACAGCGTTCGCGAGCAGTACTTTGAAAATATCCGGGTGGAAGTGGATGTGATGCGAGCGGATGGTTCAGAAGGAACTTACATGGGTGTTGCCTGTCGCTTTATTGACACAAATAATTTATACCGCTTTGTGGTGGATATAGACGGTTATTATGAGATTGCCAAGAAGGTTGACGGGGTGTTTACAGTGATTGGGTCTGACTCGGGGTCGGGCGTTTTTAAGACCAGCGGAACCAACCATATTCAGGCTGATTGCCAGGGGCCTAATCTGACGCTCACCGTGAATGGTACAAAGTTATTGAATGTGCGCGACGCAGAGTTGTTTGCCGGTAAGACCGGGTTGATTGTTGGCGCTAATGGCGAGCCCAGGGCAGATGTATTGTTCGATAATTTTAAGCTCTCGTTGCCTTGAATTTGGTTAGACTTTATTTGCCGGGAGATTTAATCCCTGAATTGGAGATTTCAAAATGGCCGAATATACCGTTGAACAGTTGGTACTGGGACATGAAAAAGCGTTTGTGCCCGAAAGGGCTGGAAACGTGGATGCGGTTGTGCAGTATCACCTCACTGGCGAGCAAGGCGGCGATTGGATCATAGCCATCCGCGATGGTGCATGCAAGGTGACTCCCGGTGTTACTGAAAATCCCACATTAACACTCACCGCTGAGGCGCAGGTATTCCGCAAGATTTTGTTGGGTCAGATGGACGGCATGGCAGCCCTGATGCAGGGTAAGCTACAGCTTAAGGGGAATTTGGGCCTGGCGATGAAGCTGATCGGGTTCTTTAATCTCCAGCACGGAATTTAGTTATTGCTATACGTGCTGTGCCGCGGTTCTGCTGCGTACAACTAAAACCGAACAATTCGCATAGTGAACAAGTTTGCGAGAAACACTGCCCAGCAGCCAGCCTTGTACCGAGCTAAGCCCACGCGAGCCAGTAACGATCAAATCAACCTGATGTGATGTGCAGTAGGTCATCAGTTCGGTTGCGGTATCGCCACGCAAAAGCACTGGCTCAGCCTGCACGCCGCCTGATGCCAGGGTCTTGAGCGCTCGCTCTAAGATTTCTTTGCCGCGTTTTTCTTCTTCGGCTTGTTGGGTTTCCATCTCTTCTGGCGTGGGCATTGGCATACTGACGATGGCATCGTGCCCAAGCGACCAGGTTTGAATGAGGTATTCTGGGACCATGAGGGAGGGGGGAGGAAGCACATGCACAACTTGAACCTGTGCTTCGGCTGGCAAGGGAAATCGCGCCAGGTATTCGGCGGCCTCTTGGCTGCTGGCGGAACCATCCGTTGCCATCAAAACGCGCCGGATGCCAAGGTAGGGCGCCCGGACGATCAAGACCGGGCAGCAGGTGTATTCCACCACCTGTTGTGCAACGCCGCCCAGCAGGATGCCCAGCGTAGCGCGCATGCCTTTTGCGCCCATCACAGTCAGATCTGACAGTTCTTTCTGGGCATGCTGCAAGATGGTTTCGGCTGGGTAGCCCAGCACAAGCGATGTTTCTACCCCGAGGCTTTTTTCTGTGAGCAGTTTTTCAGACTGTTTCAGCGGCGCCATGTGCGCCGCTGAAACAGAGGCTTCGCGTGGGTTTAATACACCCAGGATGGTGATGAGACAATCAGGTTGGGCCGGATCTTTGAGAGGCAGATCTCGCAGCAGCATCACGGCCGCGAGCGAATGCTCAGACCCGTCCACCGCTAACAGGATCTTGCGTGGTCTATGCAGAGTATTCGTAACCATTTTTTTGCCTCCAAGGGTTGGATGATCAATGGTTTCATACTCATTGTACTGGATTCTGATGGTCGAATCAATATTGTGAAACTATCCACAATATTGATGTGTCAAGTTAACTGGTTTATTCTTGTGGTTTTTCTGGCTGGTCTTCTGTTTCCTCGCCTTCACCTTTTAACCCATGGCGGAATTCGCGGATACCACGTCCCAATTCGCCGGCAATTTTACCAATACGACCTACACCAAATAACAGAACCACAAGCACCAGAACGATCAGCAATTCGGGGGCGCCAAACCAACTCGGCATAGTAAAACTCCTTTCAAGACAAGCTTATCCCCTAATTATACATCGTACCCGGGCTGCTGCAGCTAAAAGCTAAATGAACTCCAATCGGTGCCGAGCAGGGTAGAGCATGCAAGTGCCAGGAGAACCAGCAGCAAGATGATCCCGCAGCCGCATCCGGTGCAAGATAGACCGCGACCAAAACCAAAGCGTTCTTGCAGCCAGTCAAAGACCCAATTCAGAATACCAAGCTTAAGCAATCCAGAAAAACATCCGGGACGATCGTTCATTTTTTTCTCTCCTTTGTATATACGAGTGTTGAATGCATTATGATCTACGGACGCGAGATAAGATAGTTGCAGTAAGTTCACGCCCCAGCAAATCCTTTGCAGATACTTTCGGCATGTTCCATCTCGTGAGCGGCAAGGCCAGCCAGGAGTTGAGCCAACGTCCCCTCGCCGCCCCAGGGAGCAAGCAGCACCAGGTCCCATTGAGCCGGTGGAAGTTTTTCCGCAGCAGCTATGAGTTGTTGGCGGGTGATGTTCATCTCATCTTGCACTTGTGCCAAGGTTTTCTGCTGCCAAATCAGTGCTTGTTGATCGTTCCATGCCAGGTGATTGGGAATGGGGGTTGGCATAAATGTTCCTGTTTCAAGCAGTTGCTTGAGGGGTTGAAGCACAGTGATCTCCCAGGTGGTCACGTGGGAGATCAAATCTTTAGCGGTCCAGGTACCCTCGACTGGTTTCTGTGAGAGTTGTGTTTCGCTCAGGCCTTGGATTGACTCGAGCAGTGCTCTGCGGCTTCCTTCCAGTTTTGTAATCGCAGTATCTTTATCCATCTTAATCCTCCAATCGCAAAAATAAGCCTGTTAGAGTGTAGCATGAAACTGGGCTTGTGTGCAGGTTAATTTTATTGCCCAGATGGGCAAGGAGACTCTTGGTTAGGAATAAAGCGGGATACCATTGGAATTGCAAGTGTGTTAAAATACAATCCGAAATGGAACCAGAGTCCCTTTCATTCTGGGATGCGGATGGGTGTGTATGTCCAATGTGTTGTATGATGTAATTTTCATTGATGATGAAGTGTCGTTAACAGACATTTTTCAGCACTATATTATTTGGAAATTTAATGAGTGGAAATATATGACATTCAACAATCCAATGATGGCCTACAATGCCATAGTTGGGGGCGGAGTTACGGCTAAGGTTTGGATTGTTGACATGATGATGCCGCAGAAAAATGGGACAGAAATCGCCGAAGCGATTCGTCTTCAGAATGGCGACAAACCTGTGATCTTGGCGTACACGGCTCTAGACCGCCGAGCGCTCGAGGGTAATGATACATATCGCAATGGCATGAAATACTTCAACCATATTGTCAATAAACGCGAGGACTTTTCTTCCATTTTGTCGTTGGTTGAGGTTTGGGTGGCTTCGACCCAAAATTAAGTGTTTTGATTTTGGTGAAGGGGAAGGTTCTGGGGCTATCTCAAAAGTATTTTTTGGGACAGCCCCAGAACTTTTGCTGTTTCATATGTGTATCACTTAAACGGGACGAGGACGATACCAGCCTGGAGGGCGTCTTCTAGGGCGGCGATCTCGGCCTTTACGCGTGTGCACACCTGTTCTACGGCGATGATGGAGCGCTCGTCTTGCAATCGGGGCTTGAGTTCAACGCCGCCATTTTTCAGTGATCGTTCTCCAACCGTTAGCCGGATGGGGATGCCGATCAGGTCGGCGTCGTTGAATTTGACCCCGGGGCTTTCGTCGCGATCATCGAACAACACTTCCACGCCGGATTGCTCAAGCTCATGGTATATCTGCTCAGCAATGCGCGATGTTTCATCAGGAGAATCTTTGGCTTTGCCCGCCAGCTTGATCAGGTGAACCTGGTATGGCGCAACGCTGATTGGCCAGACCAGGCCGTGTTCATCGTGGTGGCCTTCTGCGATGCAAGCCAGCAAACGCCCGTTGCCAATGCCATAAGAGCCCATGATCACAGGATGGGTTTGCCCATTTTGATCCAGGTAAAGGCAGCCCAAGGCTTCGCTGTAACGTGACCCAAGCTTGAAGATATTGCCGACCTCGACGCCGCGCTCTGCGCGCAGGGGTTCACCGCATTGCGGGCAGCCATCACCCTGGCGCGCTGCGGTGATATCAGCGACAATGCTTGCTTCATAATCTCGGCCGTGGTTGACATTGCGCAGATGGTAGCCTTCTTGGTTGGCGCCAGAGACCAGGTTGGCTGCATTGGGGATCAGGTCATCTACCACCACCAAGACGTTCTTCAATCCTACTGGTGATGCATAACCGGGAACTGCCCCGGTGGTGCGGATTTCTTCTTCCGTTGCAGGGCGCAGTTCGATGGCTTTCACAGCATTGGCGAGCTTGGTCTCGTTGACTTCCATGTCGCCTCTTACCACTGCAAAAACAAAGCGTTCTGCTTTTTGCTGGCCTTCTGGAATGACTGCCATCATAAAAACAGCTTTGGCAGTTTGAGCATGGGTAATACCGAGGAAATTGGCTAATTCTTCAATTGTTTTGGTGCCAGGCGTAGCAACTTTCTCAACTGGCAGTGGGGCTTCGGCGATGGAAGCTGGTTTTGCAAAGCGGGCTATTTGGCGATTGGCGGCATAGCTGCAGTGATCGCAGATCAGCAATGTGTCTTCGCCAATTGCGGTCAGGTACATGAATTCGTGCGCCATTTGCCCGCCCATCATACCAACATCGGCACTGACTGCCACCACGGGCAGCCCAGTGCGGTGGAAGATGTTGAAGTAAGCCTGGTAGTGGGCCCGGTACTGTTTATCCAGCCCCTCCCAGTCTGCATCTAAGCTGTAGCTGTCTTTCATGGTGAATTCCCTGGCGCGGATTAGCCCGGCGCGAGGGCGTGGGTCGTCGCGCCACTTGGTTTGAATGTGATAAATAAGCTGTGGTAACTGCCTGTAAGAGCGTACCTCGCGGCGTACAAGGTCGGCTACCACCTCCTCGTGTGTCATTGCCAGGGCCATATCGCGCCCGTTTTTGTCTTTGAAGCGCCCCATCTCAGAGCCAATTTGGTACCAACGGCCTGTCTCTTGCCAGAGTTCGGCAGGATGGACGACTGGCATGCTGATCTCTTGTCCACCAATGGCGTTGATTTCTTGGCGCATGATGTTCTCGATTTTATTCAATGTGCGCCGCGCCAAAGGCAGGTACGTGAAAATGCCGGCTGCAAGCTGGCGAATGAAACCAGCCCTCAGCAGTAATTGATGGCTGGCGGTCTCTGCATCAGACGGTACATCTCTCAAAGTCTGGCTGAAGAGTTTAGTCATTTTCATGGGTGTCTCCTTAATAAAATCCGCCCTCTGGGCTTTCAATCCAGAGGGCGTTGGCTGATGCGAGTGATCCTGTCTACTGGGTAAACGCCGACTGACCGAAAGCCTGGGGCTTGCGGTTGGTAGGGGCCGGGATAGGCAGGGAGCGATACAGTTTCATGATAGAGTTTAGTTTACCATTGGCTGGACGATTGTCAAGACTTGTCATTTAAGCAGGGTGTGGATGGCCCAGTAGGCCGGTTTTGGTTGATATTCCTCATCCAGTATGGTTGCCGATCCCCATCCTGGATAAACCCAGGGAATCCAGGAGTGGGCATCGCTAACTCCCCACATGATAAAGGTGGTGCAGTTGGCAGCCTCGAGGCAAGCCCTCATTACAGTCCGGTAGATTTCAGCCTGGCGTTCCAGGGCGGCGGGCTCCACAGGTGAAGGTATGCGTACATCCATCTCGGTGATGTGGACTTCGAGCCCGAGGGCTTCCAGGCGTTCCATGTTAGCTGCCATGATTGTTGGATCAACATTCCAATCAATGGTGGTGTGCATTTCAAAGCCCACACCATGTATGGGGACTCCGTTTTGGACCAGGTCAGCCACCAGGCCGTAAACCCCGTCTGATTTGGGGCCTGCGCCCTCGGCGTTAAAGTCGTTATAAAACAACAGCGCCTCTGGGTCGGCCTCATGTGCCCATCGGAAAGCCATCTCGATGTAATCAGGCCCAATGCCATTGGTCCAGAAATTATCGGCCAGTGTGCCATCATCGGCAATGGTTTCGTTGACCACGTCCCAAGCCATGATCTTGCCGCGATAACGCCCTACGACGGTGAAGATGTGATTGCGCAGGATCTCGATCAGCTCATCACGCGTCCATTGGCGATCAAGGAGCCAGTCGGGGAGTTGGTTGGTCCAGACGAGGACGTGGCCGCGTACCGGCATGTCGTTTTCGATGGCAAAGTTCACAATGGCATCCGCCTCAGTAAAGTTGTACTCGCCCTGAGCCGGGCTTAAGGGGCCGAATTTCATCGCGTTTTCGGGGGTGATGATATTGAATTCGCGGGTTAAGGTGTTGGCATAGTATGGATCGGTTAAATACCAGCCATTGACCGCGGCGCCAATATACAGATGGTTGCGCTGGGCCAAGATGCGTAACGGGGTATCGTTGTTGCCTTTAACTACCCACAGAGCACAGGCTGTGATGAAAACGATGAGCAGGCCGAGCAGGAAGAGATATTTTTTCATCGTTTTTCGAGGCCATGGTCTAGCGTTGGTATACTTGGGGATTGGCACAATAAGGGAGATGACGGCCTTCTAGCCCGGCGAGCAGGTTTTCGCAGGCTAATTCTGCCATGCGGCGGCGGGTGTTTTGGGTGGCGGAACCAATGTGCGGCACGATCAGACAGTTCGACAGGCTGTAGAGCGGGTGAGTGGGCGGCAAGGGCTCGGGATCGGTCACATCGAGGGCGGCGCCGGCAATTTTGCCTGCACTTAGGGCTTTGACCAGCGCGCCGGTGTCTACCACGGGTCCGCGGGCGGCGTTGATCAGGATGGCGGTGGGTTTCATCAGCTTGAGAGTCTCGTCATTGATCAGGCAGCGAGTTTCATTGTTCAAAGGAACGTGCAGGCTGACAAAATCGCTTTGTTTAAGGAGATCTTGGAGCGGCAGGCAGTTTGGATCGTCACAAGATGATCGTTGCGAGTCGGCATAAACGATACGCATCCCAAAGCCGGCGGCGCGCTGCGCCACTGCCTGTCCGATTTTGCCCATGCCAATGATTCCCAGGGTGGCCCCCTTAAGATCAGCGCCCAGCCAACCGGTGGGCGACCAGGTTTTCCAGCGGCCTAAGCGGGCATCCTGGCTGGCAGGGAATAAGCCGCGCCCAGCAGCCAGCAGCAGGGCCATGGTCAGGTCGGCAGTTCCTTCGGTCAATACGCCTGGGGTATTGCCCACCGGGATTCCGCGCCGAGTGCAAGCGGCAAGATCGATATTGTCCACACCTGCCGCCATGTTGCTGACCACGCGCAGGTGCGGTGCCTTTTTCAATACGGCATCAGTGATTGGAATGGTCAGCAGCGTGAACAGGCCTGCTGCCTGGTCAAGCTGAGCTTCCAATTCGGGCGCCATGCAGGTGGCATCCAGGGGACCCACCACCTGGCGGCAGCGGCCTTCTAGCATCATGACCCAAGGCTGCGGCAGGGTATGGGTACGCAAGATGAGGGGGAGAAGGTTCTCAATCATATAGATATTGTACCCCGAAAGTGTAGTGAGCTCTCAGAAAATCTTAATCCGAACATCTGGCCGATTCTATTGACCCGTCTATCTTTTCAGGTTATCCTTAACCGATGCCTATGCATACCTATACAAACTCGCGACGTGATTTTCTGAAAATTGCTGCCCTTGGCCTGGGCAGCCTGGCTTTTCGTATGCCAGGTGGCAAGCGCCTCTTACCCGATTTCCCTGATCATGAACGATTGGGCCGGGTTCTTCAAAAAGTGGACTTAAAAGCTCGTCCCAATATCGACAGTCAAACCGTGGGCGTACTGTATGATGATGCGGTTGTTCCCTGGCTAAGGGAAGCGGCAGGGCAACCCCCGTACAATATTTATGGCTTGTTTGCACAGCGATGGGTTGAAACGCCGGAAGGTTATATTTACAGCCCGTATATCCAGCCGGTGCGCAACCGGCCCAATCAACAACTTGCAGCGTTTCGCCAGACGAGCATTGGGAATGGTGCATGGGTTGAGGTCACAGTCCCCTATACGGATGTGGTATTGGAGAATGATCCGTCTGGTAATTCATGGGTGAAAGAGCGACTCACGAATGGGCTGCCGGTGCGTTTTTATTATGGGCAGGTTTTTTGGGTGGACAGCTCTCGGGAAGAAAATGGCGAAACCTACTACCGGGTGAATCCAAACTATTACGGCGGTGTGGATAAGTTGTGGGCGCCATCTCGGGCTTTGCGGGCCCTTACGGATGAAGAGATCGCCCCAATTAATCCGGATGTGACAGAGAAAAAAGTGGTCATTGACCTGAGCCGCCAGACTCTTTCTTGTTATGAGGGGAACAGCGAGGTGTTCTTTTGCCTGATTTCATCGGGTGGTAAATGGAATGCGGCCGGGCAAGCGGTGGATAACTGGTCAACCCCAGTGGGGAAACACCGTGTTTCAAGGAAATTTTTCTCCCTGCAAATGAGCGGAGGGGTAACAACAGGCTCGTCTTATGATCTACCTGGCGTAGGGTGGACTTCGATTTTTGTGACCGGAGGTGTTGCCATCCACGCCACCGTGTGGCATAACAGCTTTGGCACGCCTGTATCGCATGGCTGCGTGAACTGCCTGCCTGAAGATGCGAAATGGGTCTGGCGTTGGCTTCAGCCATCAGTCCCCTACGATCCTGGCATGGTTGATATCAGCATCACTGGTGATGAAAGTACGACCGTGGAAGTTATCGAGAGTTAGGCTGGGAGGCACCTTTGGATAGTATCAGCGTTAGTATTGGCCTGGCTTTTTTGGCAGGTTTGGCGTCTTTCTTGTCACCATGTGTGTTTTCACTTGTCCCGGCATATATTGGCTACCTGGGCGGGCGCACCGCGGGTGGGGATACGCGCGGCCGCTGGACCACCTTTTTGCACGGCGTGGCCTTTGTCTTAGGCTTCAGCGTCATTTTTATTCTGTTGGGTATTGCCACGTCAGCCTTGGGTGGAATGTTGTATGACGCGCGCAATGTGATTGCCAAAATCGGTGGAATTGTCGTGATCATTTTTGGCATTCACATGATCGGCATTATCCGCATCCCCTTTTTAGAATACGACACTCGCCGGCAAGAGCTGCCCGACCAGAAATTGGGTTACTTGTCATCGGCGTTGATGGGTGTGTTTTTCTCGGCTGGTTGGTCCCCTTGCGTTGGCCCGGTGTTGGGTACGATTTTGACCATTTCGCTGCACAGCGGCAGGATCTGGGAGGGGGCCATCCTGTTGGCAGCATATTCGGCCGGGTTAGCGATACCTTTCCTGGTTGCTGCTTTGGGGATTGGCTGGGTTTCTGTGGTGATCAAGAAGTATGGCAAAGTAATGCGTTATATTGAGATCGCGATGGGCGTGCTGTTGGTGATTGTTGGCGGTATGCTGTTCTTTGGAATTTTCGAGCAGCTTTCTCGTTTTGGTATTTTTGTGGACTTTGGATTGTAAATCAGTATGGAAATATCAAGGGGTAAAAGTTTATTGGTTTTATTGGTCAGCCTGTTTGGTGGAATATGGATTGGCTTTGTTATTCTAATGGCTTTTGGGGTGGGGAAGTACGTGTTGGGGTCCACCCCATCTTCTGCGGGTGGTGAGCCGCCCGCTGTACTGGTAATTGGGTCTTCCGCGCCAGGCTTCTCGTTGGAGGCGTTGAACGGGCAGGAGGTAGAGTTCCAGGATTTGCGCGGTTACCCCATCATGATTAATTTCTGGGCCAGTTGGTGTGGACCATGTGATTCTGAAATGCCCTTACTGCAAGACAGATACAATCAATACGATTCTCGACTGCTCATTTTGGCGGTCAATGCTTCAGAACCTAGGCAAGATGTGCTAGATTATATCAATTTGAAAGGCTTGACTTTCTCGATCTTACTTGATCCTGATGGAAGTGTTCAGGATTTATACGGTGTTCATGCTTACCCCACTTCATTTTTTGTGGATGCGGATGGAGTTTTGCAAGCCCAACATATTGGTACGTTATCTGCTGCACAGATTGATCAGTATCTTCGGATGATTGGAGTTGGTGAATGATTGAAGTAACCTTGTACAGCCGGGCGGATTGCCATCTATGTGAACAGGCGAGGGCCAACCTGGATGCGTTGCAAACAGAATACCCTCATCATCTGAACGTGGTGGATGTAGATGGAGATCCAAAACTTCGTAAAGAATATGGGTTCAATGTGCCAGTTGTCCAAATTGGCCCGTATAAAATGAAAGCACCAATTGAGCAGCAGGATCTGCGGATTACATTCAAGGCAGTTTTGCATCGTGAAAATCAAATCGCCACGATTGACGCCGCGATTAGAAATAACGAGATTCAAATCCCGGTTGTTTGGAAACAATCCGATGGATTTATGTTGTGGTTTTCTCGCCATTATCTGGCAGTTTTCAACCTGTTTGTATTGATTTATGTCGGCCTGCCTTTCCTTGCGCCGGTGTTGATGAAAGTGGGTGCCGAAGCCCCGGCCGGTTTGATCTATAAAGCTTATAGTTATGTTTGCCATGGATTTGCCTATCGTTCCTGGTACTTATTTGGTGAGCAGATGGCTTATCCGCGGGCCGCGGCTGGCGTGGAAGGAATGATTCCATATGAGCAGGCTACAGGCTTCTCGTCGGATGACCTTTGGGCGGCGCGCGATTATCGTGGCGACGACATGTTGGGTTACAAGGTGGCACTTTGCCAACGCGATGTGGCCATTTACCTTGGCATCCTGGCATTTGGGTTGTTTTTTGCAGTTTTTCGCCGCCAGTTGAAATCGCTGCATTGGATCATATGGCTTTGTATTGGGATTGTACCAATCGGTTTGGATGGTGTGAGTCAATTGCTCAGCCAGCCGCCTTTTAATTTCTTGCCATACCGCGAAAGCACACCTCTCATCCGCACCATAACCGGGGGGCTGTTTGGCTTTGTGACGGCATGGTTTGGCTACCCGATTACCGAAGAAACAATGGTAGATAATGTGAAGTACCTATCATCCAAATTTCGCCGTATGCAAAAACAACAGAACACTGCAAAAAGCGATCCTGGTACGCGCAAGTAGCTTGAGCCACGTGGTCGTGAACTGAGAAACCAACCATGTCGTTTAGCCAGGTAGATGGGATCCGTTATTTTGCTTTTGAGGCATTGAGCCAGTCTGGAATTGCCCATGCTGTGTTCACGCGACGGGGCGGGGTTAGTCCAATCCCGTGGGAAAGCCTTAACCTGGGCGGAACGGTGGGGGATGATACGGAACGAGTGGTTGAAAACCGCCGCCGTGCGCTGTGTGCAATGGGGAGCGATGCTCAAGATGTATACGATGTCTGGCAGGTGCACAGCACGGATGTGGTGCACGCCAATCGACCCCGCCTTGTGCACGAACCCCATGTGCGCGCGGATGCGATTATCACGGATCGCCCGGGTTTGACGCTGCTGATGCGTTTTGCTGATTGTGTCCCTATTTTGCTGCATGACCCGGTTCGGAAGGTTGTGGGCCTGGCGCATGCAGGTTGGATGGGAACAGTCAAAGAGGTGGCTCGAGCCATAATAGAAAGCATGCACAAGGATTATGGCTGCCATCCGGGTGATATCCTGGCTGCAATTGGCCCATCGATTGGGCCGGATCATTATGAGGTAGGGCCCGATGTTGTGGCACAAGTAAACCATGCATTTGGGGCAGGTGCAGAAAGCCTTTTATTGCGTGTGAATGGTGCCGTGAAATTTGACTTATGGGCTGCCAATCGCATGCATCTTGAACAGGCTGGTGTGAAACAGATTGAAGTGGCAGGGATCTGTACTGCCTGTCACCTGGAAGATTGGTTTTCTCATCGAGCCGAAAAGGGGAAAACGGGTCGGTTTGGCGCAGCGATTAGGCTGCAAGGTTAAGAGGAGCGCATGGACCCGGTCGATAGCATTCGTACTCGTTATGCAAACGTGGTAGAGCGTATCAATCGTGCAGCCTGCTCGGTTGGGCGCGACCCGGCGGAGGTTCACCTGGTGGTGGTTACAAAGCTTCACCCGATTGAAACTGTTATGGCTGCCATCACAGCCGGGGCGCGCTACCTGGGCGAAAATTACGCCGAGGAGGCCATTTCAAAAATTCAGGCAACTACCGGCCTGGGGGTGGAATGGCATATGATTGGACATCTCCAGGGGCGAAAGGCTGGGCTTGTTTGTGAGCATTTTGATTATTTGCATTCTTTAGATAGCCTGAAATTGGCTGGGCGACTTAGCCGCCTGGCACTTGATAACCAGCGAGCGATTCCGGTTTTACTGCAATTCAATGTCAGTGGTGAGATGAGTAAATCTGGCTGGGATGCCTGGCAAGATGCATTATGGCCCGGGCTTGTGGATGACATAGGTGAGATCCTGGCGCTGCCGGGTTTAAAGGTGCGCGGACTGATGGCCATGCCGCCCCTGGACCTCGATCCAGAATCGGCGCGCCCGCATTTTCAAAAACTTAAGCGTCTGCAGTTGTTCTTGAAAAGGTATTTCCCCGAAGCAAGCTGGGATGAGCTTTCGATGGGGATGAGCAATGATTTTGAGGTTGCTGTGCAAGAAGGAGCAACCTGGGTACGAGTGGGGCAGGCTATTCTGGGTCCGCGCCCTGGTTGAGATGGAGGTTATTTATGATGGTTTTGGTTGGTTTCATCAATTTGCTGGTTCAATTGATCACTCTGGGCGTGATCGTGCAAGTATTCTTATCTTACTTTGTGTCGCCTTATCATCCGGTGCGCCAGGGGTTTGATCGGGTGGTGGAGCCAATGTTGATGCCTATCCGGAAGTTTGTGCCTCCGGTGGGTGGTTTTGATTTTAGTCCAGTGATTTTACTCATATTTGTGCAATTGTCGGGTAAAATACTGGTAGCATTATTATTCAGATTCTTTTCCTGAACAAAGAGAGGAAAGCGATGGACTCCCCAAAATTTCACCTCCACAATGGCAGAAAGGGCGCCGCATTAGCGATCCGGATCACGCCCCGTTCCAGCCACAATGAGATAGCTGAAATCCTGAGTGATGGAACTGTACGTGTGCGTTTGGTTGCCCCGCCAGTGGAAAGCGAGGCGAACCAGGCATTGATTGGGTTTTTGGCCAAAGTATTGGGGGTGGCGCCGTCTAGTCTTGAGGTTGTGGCTGGAGAAACTGGCAAGGATAAATTGGTTTCTGTTTTGGATTTGGATGCCGAGTCAGTTCACGAGCGCATCCTGGCGCACTTGAAATAACTGGAAAATATACAAAAACAAACCGGAGCGGATATTGAACCCGCTCCGGTTTGTTTTTGTGATGGCTATCCAAACCCATATTGTGTTGGAGATGGCAGCTTGGTGCCAGCCGCAGCGATAACCCACAGGGTATTAAATGCCACATCTCGCATTTCGCTTTGTCCACCAAAATAGTAATGATAAATGTTGTGGACAATTTCTGTATCGGCGTGCAAACGCAGGTAGTCCAGGGCTTCTAGGCGCTGCTCTTCATCGCCGTTCTTGAGCGCCTGCAACACTAAATCAGTCGCTGGTTTGCCCGGTTCGACGCTCATTCCTTGTTTGCTGGCGAAGGCAATCAACCAGGCAGCTTCAGTGAGGGGAACCACTGGGCGGGGGATATAGGGGTTGGGACGCTTCAGTTCTTCCATAGCCTGGTTGGCTGCATTCCGGACGATCCATTCCTTATCCTCTAATTGTAGCTTGTCAAGGATTTGAATAGCCCAGGGTTGGTTGACGCGCTGTAAGCCGAAAACAACAGAGCGGCGAACCATCAGGTCGTCCATGGCGCTGCCCTCTTCAAGTGCGGGGTGACCTTCTTCAGGATGATTGGCCAGGGCTTCGGCCGCTGAACGACGCAGCATTTCGCTCCCGTGAAGCAGGGCGTCTGCAATGGCCTCCAGGGCGTTTTTATCACCAATTGCTACCAATGCTAGGCAGGCAGCCCGGCTGACGGTCTGATTTGACTCTTGCATCACCACCGCCAAATCTTCAACGGCTTTGGGATCGCGCAACAAGCCACAACCTAATGCGGCAACCTGGCGTAGATGATCCTGATCTGATTTCAGCAGTTGGCGGAACAATCCACCGACGCCCGGATCGCCGGATGAGGCCAGGGCAGCGACAATGCGCGTTGCTAAAGCCAGGGTGGCATGCTCTTTTTGCAAAATACTGACCAGGTAACGCAGCAATAAAGTGCGCCAGGTCACATTCTTGGGCGCCAGGCGCAACCAGCGGGCAACCTGCAACTGATCGCGGTAAAGGAAATCTTCTTTACGAAAAACTTGTTGGACAAGGCTGCCAATGTCGCTGGTGCGCGCCAAGAAATAACCCGTAAGCTGTTTGCCGGCCCAGAAGGATTGGCTTTCAAGGACAGAAAAATCACCTTTGTCTGCGATTCCTTCTGCAGCCAGGTAGCCTGTAATAATTGGATGAACAAAACGGATGCGGTTGTCGGCGTGCTGGGTTAACACGCCGCTGTTTGTTAAAGTAGAGATTGTCTGGCGAGTCGATGCATGGCGGGTTGGCGTAGATTTTGTCTCAGGAGCTTGATCGTTTGTGGTGGATGGATCCTCTGGGGGCGCGTCATCTGGCGTGGCATCGGTTTTGAGAAAATTGGTTGCCCATTTCTCCGCCTCAGATTGGCTTAGTACGGGGCTTTGATTGGTGACCATTTGCATGGCCAACAACCCCATGGGCAGGTGCGCTCCCGAGAGTTCAACCGTCATGCGGCGCAAGTAAGCTTCAACCAGGTTGGCAAGATCGGGCCCAAGGATATCGCCCGCGTAAGCTGCCCAGGTCTTGAGGGTCAACTCAAGGGGAGTACTGAGCGCATCTTGGGCGATCAACCAGCTATTGAGAAAGCGTGTATTGATTGGCTCAGGGCCTTGGCCTTGGGAGAGAGGAGAGGGGATAATATAACGCGTCCACAGGCTGCCCCATTTCTCGATGAAGGATGTCCTTTCGGCTGGGCCCCATTCGGTCATGGCGATGGGTTGGAATCCAAGGTCTGGGAGCCCAGCAAAAAAGGTCGGCGATGTGGCAACCACCGCGCGCAAGCCCGGGTATTGTTGTAGGAGGGCCGCCATAAATTTCACAACTTGTGTGCAGCGCTCATGGGGCAGTTCATCCAGACCGTCCAAGAGTAAGAATGCGTGGTTGTTCTCCAGGCTCGTGCGCAGCAGTCCGGGCAGCCGTGGTTGAGTCATGGTAGAGACATTGCGCGCAACCGCCTCGGTGAGGATTTCCAGGGGAGTCTTGAGCTTTGTTGGACGCCCCTTTGCGGCAGGCGCAGCCTTGGTAGACGGTTCTGGCTCAGTTTGACCCAGGGATTCGACGGTTTCTACTGCTTGAATGACGGCTGGAGAAGGTGTTTCTGTTGCAGTGTCGGGCAAATTTTCGGGTGCGGCTTCGACTTGCAGAGGAAGGTCAACTGCATGCAGGTACAAGGGCAAATAGTCTCCCAGCGCGCCCACTCTGGGGTCTCGGCGCGCCATTTGGGAGGCCAAAAGGGCCAAGGCCACGGTTTTTCCACTGCCTGGGTTGCCAAACAGGATCAAATTGGCGCCTCCCTGAAGGCTTTGCGCCAGGGACAGTGCAGGGGCCTTGTATATAGTTGCCATAGCTGGCCAATCAGGCGTATAAGGGACGGTCAATTGAACCATATCCAATGGCAGCGGCTCATCTGGCGCACTTACGGTTGGCGATGGGGCAATTAAACGGGGTTCAATGGCGATTTCATCCAGCGAGAAAAGCGTTGATGCGATGTGTTGGCGTTGAGCCAGGCGTACCATATCATTGCGTAAACGGATCTCTACCCCTGTGCTAACGCTTTCGCGGGCAGCTTGCAGGCGCTCGCGGGTGAACTTTAGAAAATCTGGCAGATAACGTTTAAGGGTCGATGCCAGCCAGGCAAAGATGATCCCACCTGCAAAACCTATCCAAAAGGATATGCGATCGATTTGAAGGTTGCGTAAAAATTCCATTCGCGCCTACCTGTGTTCGGTGTTTTATCCTGAGTAAAGAATGCGCCCACACGTGGGGCAGCGCACGATCTGATCTGGGACCTGGGCCAACTGCGCCAGGGCAGGGGTAAGTGTGGTGCCACACGCGCCGCAAGTGCGGTTGGCAATACGCGCTACGGCAACACCACGGCGCGTTTGCCGCAGCTGCTCGTACAGGGCAGAGTCTTGTGGTGAAAGCGGCGCCACAGCCGCTTGACGTTCGACCATCAGGCGCTCGAGTTGTTCTTGCAAGGATGTCTGTTCCCCGCGCAATTGAGATTGCTGCTGAATCAGGTTTGCTTGCACAGCCTTAACCGCTGCATCCGTTTTTTCGTATTCGGCCTCGGCTTCTTCCACTGCCATCATTGCTTCTAACTGTCGATCTTCCAAGATGCTGAGGTATTTTTTGAGAGAAGCAACCTCTTTTTGTAGGTCTTGTAGCTCTTTGGGGTTTTGCACTTTACCACCATATAAGGTGGATTCGTTTTGCCCAATCTTGATCTTTTGTCCACCGACCTCATTCTCTGCAAGGCGCAGCTTTTGGCGTTCTCCATTGAGAAATGCCTCGGCATTGGCATTGACTTGAAGAGCCTGTTGTAAAACCGCATCTTCGCTCAATGCAGCTTGGATTTCTTGTAGCCGGTGCTTAACCTGGTCAAGATGGCTGTCAATTTGTTGAAGACGGAATAGAGTTGATAATTGGCTCATGTTGAGATTATAGAGGCGGTTGCCTCAGATGGCAAGGGAAAAGCTCGATGAATTCCACTTTGCAATTTAGACAAGTCGCGCCTAAATAGTAGTTCAATTGGTATAATAAAATAT
>CAZWFQ010000017.1:58969-62915 GCA_964633225.1 uncultured Anaerolineaceae bacterium | reverse complement strand
AGATGAACAGAAAGCCCTGGATGAGGGTTTCTCCCAGGCGCCGGCGTTTATGCAAACGATAACGGTCTGAGGTTTGATCTGGTGTGTCCAGGCGTGGCATGTCTAGCTGACTTTCCATAGTGATTTGACGGAGGGAGGTGCTGTGGGTGTCATCCACCCACAGCACCTCAGAGAAAAAGGAGGATTGCTCCGGTTATTTCATAGCGTCGAGCCAGGCCTGCTTAGCGCCATCCATTGCATCGCGGCTGGCGGGGAAGTAGCCGACGGTTTCGATTTCTTCGTTCACAAACGAGAGGAAGAAGTTGATGAAGGCGGCTACCTGGGGCTTGTTCTGCATGATGGTGGCATCGGAGTAGATGAACAGGGGGCGTGCCAGGGGGTATTCGCCATTCTCAGCGGTCTCGGCCGAGGGGGCAATGCCGTCGATGGAGATGGCCTTGAGGGTGCCCTGGTTCTCGACGAAGTAGGCAAAGCCGAAGTAACCGATGGCATAGGGGCTGCCTTCGACGCCCTGGACGAGGACGTTGTCATCTTCGCTGAACTGGATGTTGGCGGCGTTGAGGATATCGGTTTTGGCAGCATCCATATCGTCTTCGTGCTGAGGGGCAATCACGGCTTCGACGAAGAAGTCAAAAGTGCCCGAATCGGTGCCGGGGGAGAAGCGCAAGATGTCTTCATTTGGCCATTCGGTGCGCACATCAGACCACTTGGTGATGTTGGAAGAGAAGATCATGGCCAGTTCTTCGAGGGTGACATTGGTCAGGAAGTCGTTTTCGCTGCTGACCACAATTGCGATGGCATCGGTGCCGACGCGGAACTCGATGGGCGTGCGGCCGATGGCGGCGCAGTTGGCGATCTCGGCGTCTTTGATGGCGCGGCTGGCGTTGGCAATGTCGGTCTCGCCGGTGGTGCAGAAGCGCTCAAAGCCTGCGCCGGAGCCGACTGAAGCGATGGTGATCTGACCGCTGAAGCCTTCTTCGTTGAAGCGCTCGGCCATAGCCTCGGCCAGGGGGTAGACGGTGGAACTGCCAGCGGCGGCAATGTCGCCGCTCAGGGCAGAGGGATCTACTTCGGGCAGGGCGATCATGCTCTCGGGCATGGCCGGGGCTGCGGTGGGTTGCACTGCAGAAGCCTCGGTGGGCTGCACTGCCGGGGCCTCGGTGGGCTGCACTGCCGGGGGCTGCGTGGCAGTGATGGTGGCACTGCTGCAAGCACTGAGCAGCAAGGTGGCAATGGACAAAACAACAATCAAGACTTGAAACTTACGGTACATTCTTAAACCTCCAGAAATTTTGGGGATCGAGCTTGCGTGGCGTTTTGCAGTGTGCAGCTCAACCCGGGATTTGTTATTCATAGTGGGGTAAGAATACTACAGATCATTTAACGACCCGCGAAGGGGCGGTTAAGGGTTTGTAAACATTTGGTTAACGCACGGCCAGCGATATAGGGGTTGTATCAGGCTTTTTCTGCAGCTCCCAGGCCTGGATGACGCGCATGGCTGGGTAATCGGTCAGGTCGAGCTGCATGGGGGTGATCGAGACATAGCCCTCTGCCAGCGCCCCCACATCTGTGCCAGGTTCGGGAAAACCAGTTGGGGTGTCGCCGCCGATCCAGTAATAGGGGCGACCGCGCGGGTCAATGCGCTCATCCAGGCGGTCGCGGTAAACGCGCAGGCCCTGGCGAGTGACCTGGAAGCCCATGATCTGCTCTTCGGGCAGCAGGGGGATATTCAAATTCAGCAGGGTCCCCGCGGGGATCTTGTGGGCGATGGCTTGCTCTACCAATTGGTGAGTGAACCGAGCTGCGGGCTCGTAATCGGAAACCTGCAAACTGTTCTCTACCGAACCGAGCGAAACGGCAATCCCCGGTGTGCCCCAGATGACAGCCTCCATAGCGGCGGTAACGGTGCCAGAGTAAGTGACATCGTGGCCCAGGTTAGGCATGGGGTTGATGCCAGATACCACCAGGTTGAATTTCTCTTCAAAGAAACCAAGCAGCGCCAGGGCCACGCAGTCTGAGGGGGCTCCATCGCTGGCGTAAGCAGTCGAGCCATCTGCCAGTTTGACTTCTTTGACACGTAGGGGGCGGTCAATCGTTTTAACATGCCCGCCGCCAGACCAGTTGCGGTCTGGCGCGAGGATTCTCACCTTGCCCAGTGGGCGCAACGCCTGCACCAGGGCCAAAAGGCCGGGTGCCAAGACGCCATCATCGTTAGTGACCAGGATGTTCATCACTTTTTTTCCTGATGGTGTGTCTTTTGGTAAGTATCTACCATAACTGTGGTGACAAAGGCGAGCAGATAAATGATCAGTAAAAGGCCATCCATTTTTAATTTCTCCTCTGTCTCTACAATACCATGATCACTTTATGGCTGGTTTAAGGGCTGGTTATGGTTGTGTAAATGAATAGTTAAGAGATCATAAAAAGCACCCCGGATGTAATCTTCCAGGGTGCTTTAAGTTTGGGGCTTGGATTCGTATTAAGCCAGGGGAATGGTAAAGTAGAAGGTGCTGCCTTTGCCCGTCTCGCTCTCCGCCCAGATCTTGCCGCCGTGCGCCTCCACCAGGTGGCGGGCAATTGCCAGCCCCAGCCCGGTGCCGCTGCTGGCGCGTGAGCGGTCGGCTTTATAGAAGCGCTCAAAGATGCGCGGCAGGTCGGCGGGGGCTATGCCCAGGCCGTTATCTTGGACGCTGAAGCAAACATACGTTCCTTGCAAGCCCGCACTGACCTTGACCTGCCCGCCCTCGGGCGTGAACTTGATGGCATTGTGCAGCAAGTTCACAAACACCTGCTCCACGCGCTGCGCATCCATCAGCACGGGTGGCAAATCATCGGGGCAGTCAATGGATAGCTGGATCTGGCTGCGCTCTGCTTGCAGGCACAGGCGGTCATAGGCTGGAGAGATGACGTCTATTGGGTGGGTGGGCTTCAAGACCAGCGGCACGCGGCCCGATTCGATGCGCGAAAGCTCCAGCAGTTCTGAGACCATCAAGCTGAGCGAATCCACCTCTGTCTCCATCTGCCCCAAAAAGCGTTGGGCAGCTGGCGGATCATCCAGGGCGCCATCCTGGAGGGTCTCTGTCAGGGCTTTGAGCGAAGCCAGCGGGGTGCGCAGCTCATGCGAAACGTTGCTGATGAAATCGCGGCGGATGGCTTCTGTCTGGTGCTGTTGGGTCAGGTCTTGAAAGAGCAGCAGCGTGCTGCCCGGCAAAAGCGGGCCAAGCGGTGTGGCTACGCCGGTTAGAAACAGGTTCTTGCGTCCCAGCTCAAAGCTGGTGGACTGGGCCTGCCCATTTTGGTGACAGCTCTGCCACATCTCAAAAAGTTGGTGGTGGTGGGTGGCCTCGACCAGGGGTTTGCCAATGGCGCTCCCGGGCTGCATGGCGAACATCTTCTCGGCGGCGGCATTGATGAGCTGGATGGTTCCATCTGGATCAACGATCAGCACCCCATCGGTCATCTTTTGTAAGACGGCTGACAGCCGGGCGCGCTCGCCCTGCAGGGCTTTGATCTGTTCGCTCAACTGGTTGGACATGGCGTTGAACGCTTTGGCAAGCTGCCCGACCTCGTCGGGTGCGGTTGGGATGGGCGAGCTGCTCAACTCGCCGGCAGCCATCTGACGGGCAGCCTGGGTGAGCTGGCGCACCGGGCGGGTGGTGTTGTTGGCGATCAGGGCCGCCAGCAGGATGGTCAGGGCCATCACCAACAACGTGGCACTCATCAGGATGCGCTGGATGTGGGCTACGTCAGCTTGGATTTCTTGCAGGGGCATTGCCAGGCGAACTGCACCCAACATTTGCCCTCCTTGGGTGATGGCTGCCGCAGTGTACATCATCTCATAGCCCACGGTGCGGCTGAAACGGGTGCTGCTGCCCTGCCCCTGGGCAAAAGCGGCGGCAATCTCGGGCCGGGTGGCGTGGTTGTCCATCTGGGTCCGGTCTTCGTG
>CAZWFQ010000017.1:56060-58869 GCA_964633225.1 uncultured Anaerolineaceae bacterium | reverse complement strand
AGCATGTGTGCTTCGGTGGTCAGCTCAGCTTCCAGGTTATCCAGGTAGGTTTGGCGGACAAAATTGGAGATGTACAGCCCCAGGGCCAATAAAGAAAAGAAACTCAGCAAGGCAAAGGGCAGGGTGATGCGCCAGCGCAGGGAATGGAACATATGCTACCCCTCGAAACGGTAGCCTGAGCCGCGCACCGTGACGATGCGCTGGGGTTGGGCTGGATCCGACTCGATTTTTTCGCGCAGCCAGTGAATGTGCACATCTACGGTGCGTGTGCCGCCGCCAAACTCCCAGCCCCAGACCCGCGCCAGCAAGAATTCACGCGAGAGCGCCTGCCCACGATGCTGCGCCAGGAACAGCAGCAGCTCAAACTCCTTGGGCTTTAGCGGCAGGGGCTCCTCATCCAGGCGCGCTTCGCGGCGGGTCAAATCGAGGGCCAGGTTGCCAAGCTGCAAGGTTTCCTTAGCGCCGGCCTCAGGCGCTGGTTTCACCTCGGCGCGGATCAGGCGATCGCGGCGCAGGTGAGCTTTGACGCGCGCCATCAGCTCGCGCATGCTGAACGGCTTGGTGATGTAATCGTCGGCACCCATCTCCAGGCCCAGCACGCGATCAATCTCATCATCGCGGGCGGTGAGCATCAGGATGGGCACGTTCATCTCTTGGCGCAAGATGCGGCACACCTCCACCCCGTCCAATTTGGGCAGCATCAGGTCGAGCAAGATCAGGTCTGGGTGCAGCCGGCGGGCAGCTTCCAGGGCTGCCAGGCCATCGCCAACCGCCTCCACCTGGTATTCTTGGCGCGCCAGGTTGTAAGCCAGCGTCTCGCGCAAGGCGGTTTCATCTTCAACGATCAGGATCCGGGACATGCCTGGATTATAGCATGGAGAAAATTGCCGGTAGAGCAGTTGGGGATTGTTAACAAAACCATTACATGAGTAGGGTATTGACATGGACTGGATTTTGTTATACAATGTGAACGAACGTTCGTTCACATTGTATAAGGATGACTTATGACTGATGAAACCCCTACCCGAGGCGAACAAACCCGTTCTGCCATCATACACGCCGCCCACGACCTCTTTGTTCAACAGGGCTACCACGGCACCTCCATGCGCCAGGTGGCGCAGAAAGCCGGCCTTGCCCTGGGCGGGCTGTACAACCACTTTGCCAGCAAAGAGAATGTATTCGAAGCCGTCTTTCTCGAATATCACCCTTCGCGAGAAGTGGTGCCGCTGCTCTTGGATGTGGAGGGCGAGGATGTGGAGATGCTGGTGCGCGCTGCCGCCGAGCGCATGGTAGATGTGGTGCGCCAGCGGCCCGATTTCTTGAACCTCTTGTTCATAGAGATAGTCGAGTTCAAGAACGCCCATACCCAACAGGTGTTTGAGAAGATGCTCCCTTATGGCCTGCAGGTTGCTCAGCGGGTGATATTGGTTTCTGATGGGCGGCTGCGCCCAATGCCGCCGCTGATGCTGGTGCGCAGTTTCTTGGGCCTGTTCTTTGGTTATTACCTGACCGAGCTGATCTATGTCCGCGGAACCCCGCTGGAGTTCAACCAAGACGCCATGCAGCACTTTGTGGAGCTCTATTTGCACGGCATCTTGCTAGATGGGCCGTCTCAGCAGCCAGGCAGGGTGTCATGAACGATATCTGGGTTTTTGTGGGATGATGCTTATGTTCAATTCTCGCTTGCTCTCGCTGGTTCGCAAGGAATTCATCCAGATCACGCGCGACATACGCACCTTGATCCTGGTGCTGGTCATTCCGGTGATGCAGCTCTTTTTGCTGGGCTACGCTGCCACCAATGATGTGCGCAACGTGCCCCTGGCAGTCTACGATCAAGACCGCGGCCCCCAGGCGCGCTTGCTGTTGGATGCTTACCGGGCGGCAGATTACTTCCAGGTGGCCTACGATGTCGACTCGGAAGACGCCCTGCGGGCCCTGATCGATAACGGCGATGCCCGCGCCGGCTTGATCTTGCCGCCCGATTATTCGGCCCAAATCTCTGGCGGTGGCTCGGCCCAGGTGATTTTCGTGCTGGATGGCTCAGATCCCACCGTGGCGTCCACGGCGTTTTCGGCGGCTGTCATGATCGGCCAGGCGCATTCTACTCAAATCTTGCAGGCTCGCCTGGCAGAAAGGGGCCTGGGCACAGCCTTCACCCCGCCCGTGGAGGTGCGCACCACCGTCTGGTATAACCCCGACCTGGTCAGCGCGCACTTTATGATCCCCGGCGTGATCGCCATGATCCTCTTTGCGCTGACCTCCATCCTCACTGCCAGCGCCATTGTGCGTGAACGCGAACGCGGCACCATCGAACAGCTCATCGTCACCCCCATCCGCCCCTGGGAACTGTTGGTGGGCAAGCTTCTGCCCTACGTGATCCTGGCTTTCATCAACACCTTAGAGGTGCTGGCGATCGGGCATTGGTGGTTCGGCATGCCCATCCGCGGCGATATCTGGCTCATCCTGGCGCTTTCGGGCCTTTTCTTACTCTCTAGCCTGGGGATTGGCCTTTTCGCCTCCACCGTTGCCAATACCCAGCAAGAGGCCATGCTGACGGTGTGGATGGTCTTCTTGCCCAGCCTCTTCCTGGCAGGCTTCTTCTTCCCGCTGGAGGCCATGCCCAAGTTCTTGCAGTGGGTCTCGGTGATTTTCCCGCTGCGTTATTACCTGACCATCATCCGCACGCTGACCCTCAAGGGCGGCGGCATGGCTGCGGTGCAAAACGAGGTCCTGGCCCTGGCTGTGTTCGGCATTGTGATCATGACCGCAGCCTCACTGCGCTTCAGGAAACGTTTGGATTGATCTTTTT
>CAZWFQ010000017.1:0-55960 GCA_964633225.1 uncultured Anaerolineaceae bacterium | reverse complement strand
GTGATCATGACCGCAGCCTCACTGCGCTTCAGGAAACGTTTGGATTGATCTTTTTGACCGCTGCGAGGCAGCGTTTTAAAGAGTGATCCGCCAATTTCGCTTATTTGCACGAATGAAAACGACAAGCATGAACCAATTCGTGGACATTCGCGCCATTCGTGGATAAATTACTAACTTGTGGAGGTTCCTATGCATGATAACAGAAGAATGCTCATCCCAATCGCTTTGATCATGATCTTGATCATTGCAGGCGCTTGGTACCTCATCTCGCAAAACCAAAAGGCCGCCGAGCCGGGCCTGCTCAGCGGCTCTGGCACGGTGGAGGCGGTTGAGGTGACGATCTCGCCAGAGGTCTCGGGGCGGGTGGTGGAGGTGCTGGTGGCAGAAGGCCAATCTGTGCAGGCCGGGGACCCGCTCTTCCGCCTGGATGATACCTTGCTGGTGGCGCAGCGCGTGCAAGCGCAAGCGGCCCTGGATGCCGCCCAGGCCGGGTTGGACGTGGCACGTACGGCCCTGCCCCTGGCGCAGGCCAGCGTGGAAAGCGCCCAGGTTCAATATGACCTGGAGCTGCTGGCGGCGCGCAGCCAGGCCCAACCGCTGCGGGAGGCCGAATGGGGCCTCTACCCGCCGACTGAGTTTGGGATGCCGGTGTGGTATTTCACGAAAGAAGAAGAAATTGCCGCTGCTCAGGCTGAGCTGGATGCCGCTGCCATCGACCTGGAAGCCGAGCAGACCGATTTTGACGCCGTGATCGAAGATGTCACCAACGCCGACCTGGCTGGTGCCGAGCAAAGCCTGGCTGAAGCCCAGGCGGCTTTCTTGGTAGCGCAGGCAGTGCTCACCCGCGCCCAGGCTCAGACCGACGCAGCACTGCGCGACATCGCTCAAAATGAGTTCGACCGGGCCAAGGCTGATCTTGACGCGGCCCAGGCTGATTACGATGACCTGCTCTCGGATGAGGACGCCGCCGATGTGCTCGAAGCGCGCGCCCGCCTGGCTGTGGCCAAAGAACGCTACGAAACCGCCTTGGACAATTACAACAGCTTGTTGACGGGTGATTATTCGCCGCGCCTGCGGGCTGCCGAGGCGGCTTTGGTCCAGGCCAAGGCCAGCGTGACCCAGGCCGAGGCCAAGATCGCCCAGGCTGAGACGGCTGTAACCCAGGCCCAGGCCCAGCTTGATCTATTGGATGTGCAAATTGGCAAGCTGGTAATCTATGCCCCGGTGCAGGCAGTGGTGCTGGCGCGCAGTATTGAGCCTGGAGAGGTGCTGCAGGCGGGCGCGGCAGCCCTGACCCTGGGGCGCCTGGATGCGCTGACCATCACCGTTTACCTGTCTGAGGATCGTTATGGGCAGGTTAGTTTGGGGCAGCAGGTTGAGGTGCGGGTCGACTCTTTTGCCAGCCGCATCTTCACCGGCGAAATTGTGCGCATAGCCGACGAGGCTGAGTTCACGCCGCGCAACGTGCAAACGGATGATGGGCGCCGCACAACTGTCTTTGCCATCGAACTGGCGGTGGCAGACCCTGATGGTTTGCTCAAACCCGGTATGCCAGCCGACGTGACGTTTGGGCAGTGATCAATACATTCGCCTATGTTGATCGAACTCGCTCACCTCACCAAATCTTTCGGCAATACCCGGGCTGTAGATGACCTGAACCTGCACGTGGAGGCCGGAGAGATCTACGGGCTTGTGGGGCCAGATGGGGCCGGTAAGACCACCACTATGCGCCTGACCTGCGGCGCACTGCGCCCCGAGCGTCACAATAGCGGTGAAGCGCCGCGTATCGAGATCGGCGGTTTTGACATGCTGCACCAGACCGACCCGGCGCGCGCCCAGATCGGCTACCTGCCGCAGCGCTTTTCGATGTACGAAGAATTGACCGTGCTGGAAAACCTGCGTTTCTTTGCCGAAGTGCGCAGCCTGCCCGCTAACGAGTGGCGGCCGCGCTGCATGCAGATCTTGGAATTTGTGGACCTGGCAGAATTTATCAACCGGCGCGCCGGGCAGCTTTCGGGCGGGATGAAACAGAAGCTCGGCTTGGCGGTGGCCCTGGTACACCGCCCCAAGGTGCTGCTGCTGGATGAGCCGACTACCGGCGTGGATCCGGTGACGCGCCAGGATTTCTGGCAGCTCATCATCCGCCTGGTGAGAACGGAGGGCGTGGCGGTGCTGGTCAGCACGCCGTACATGGATGAGGCGGCGCGCTGCACGCGGGTGGGTTTCATGCGCCAGGGCAAACTGCTGGTAGAGGGGCCGCCTGACGAACTGCGCCACCAGCTGGATGGGTGCGTGGTGGAGGTGTATGGCAGTCCGCTGGCCTTGCTGCGCCGCCTGGCGCACGCCGAAGAAGCTGTGGAAGATGCCCAGATGTTTGGCGATCGCCTGCACCTGCGCGTCCGCCCCAACCTGGCCCAAGAGGCCATCACGCGCCTCTCGCAAGCCATCCCGGCCGCGGGGGGTGTTTTGGGCAGCATTGCCCTCATCGAACCGCAGTTAGAAGATTTGTTCATCTCCTTGCTAGAGGATGGCGCAGGAGTATGATTGAGATGACCTCACCGCAGAGACGCAGCGCACTCCGCCTCTCTGCGGTAAAAAAGCTTTGAGCAGGAATTGACCATGCCTGAAAATGTGATTGCCACCCAAGACCTGACGCGCTACTTTGGCGATTTTTGCGCCGTAGACCATGTCACCTTCAGTGTCCAAGCCGGAGAGGTGGTTGGCTACCTGGGCCCAAACGGCTCAGGCAAGACCACCACCATCCGCATGCTGTTGGGGCTGCTGCGGCCCACCCTGGGCAGCGCCCAGGTGCTGGGTTTTGATGCCGTGCGCCAGCCGGAGCAGGTGCGCCAGCATGCCGGCTATATGTCGCAGAAGTTTGCCCTTTACCATGAACTGACCGTGATGGAGAACCTGGCCTTTTATGCCGGGGTGTACGGCGTGAACGATCAACGCCGCCTGGATGAGGTCTTGGCCCTGATCGGCCTTTCTGATTTGCGCCGCACACGCGTCAGCAGCTTATCCACCGGTTGGCGGCAGCGCCTGGCACTGGGAACTGCCATCGTCCACCGGCCGCGCTTGCTCTTCTTGGATGAGCCCACCAGCGGCGTGGACCCGGCGGCGCGGCGCGCTTTTTGGGACCTGATCTACCAGGTGGTGGAAGATGGCGTGACCGCCCTGGTGACGACGCATTACATGGACGAGGCCGAGTACTGTGGGCGGGTGGGCATCATGCGGGCGGGCAAGCTGCTGGCTCTCGATACCCCCTCGGCGCTCAAGCGCAGCGCCCTGCCCGGCCTGGCCTGGGATGTGTACGATGGCGGCGATGCCCTGGCATCTTTGGCGGCTCTCCAGGCCTGCCCGCAGGTGCTGCGCGCCGGCCTGGCTGGCGATCATTTGCGCGCCATCACCGCCCCTGGGGCCGGCATCGAAGCCCTGCGCGCCGTGCTGCCTGATGCCCGCCTTGAAGCGGCTGAGGCCTCGTTGGAAGATGTGTTTTTAGCGTTGGCAGATTAAACGCAATGCGGGGCAGCGAATTTTCGCTGCCCCGCATTGCGTTATTAATTGCTTATTACAGGATCGCTCCGAAGTAAATGACCAGGCCAAAGGCCAGGGCCACCACCGAACCGATGCTGAAGAGCAAGCGCAAGCGGCTCTCTGCGTCCAATAAAGAACCATAAGCAGCCAGGGCCAGCCCGACGGCGAAGATCAGCACCACCAACTGCAGCTTGTCGGCGCGGTCGCCCGCCTCTTGAGCCTGTTCGAAGTTAACCAAGGCCTCATCGTACGTGGTGTTGGCATCTGCATACATCTCTTCGTAGTACTGCTCGTCAAAAAGGTCGCCGCCGCGGTCAACGTTGGCGGTCAGGGCCTCAGAGAAGTTGGCCAGGTAATATTCGGCCGTCTCGTCATCTTTGCCTTCGTTGACATACCAGCCATCGTACATGGTGTAGTCGTAGATGATGTATTGGTTGGCCTCGAGATAGTACCCGTTCGAATCGGTCAACTGTTTTTGCCCTTCAACGTTCAAGTCGCCTTCTTTCGAGTCGGATACCCCGCTTTGGTAGGCAGCCAGGGCAACCAGGACCGACAGCAGAGCCACCAAGGCACCCAGCCACAATTCGGACGAGAAAAACTTCAAGCGTTTCATATAACAATCATTCTCCTATAAGGTTTTATTTTTGGGTGTGGGCCGGGGCCCACAATCCCTTATTCTTTCTTTTCGATCTTGGCCCACTCATCTTTCAAGCCTACAGTGCGGTTGAAGATCAGCTTTTCGGGGGTCGAGGTGATATCCACGCAGTAGTATCCCAGGCGCTCAAACTGGAACTTGTCGCCGGGTTTGGCGTCTGCCAGGCTGGGCTCCATCAGGCAGTTCGACAGTACCACGAGAGAGTTAGGATTCAGGTCGGCGATGAAGTCGCCGCTTACTTCGGGGTCGGGGTTGTTGAACAGGCGGTCGTAATTGTAAACCGTCACCGGGATGGCATGCGCCGCCGAAACCCAGTGCAGGGTGGCCTTGACCTTGCGCCCGTCCGGCGAGTTACCGCCGCGCGAGGCGGGGTCGTAGGTGCAAATCAACTCGGTGACCTTGCCATCCGCGTCTTTGAGCATGCGCTCACACTTGATGAAGTAAGCGTTGCGCAGGCGCACCTCGCGCCCAGGGGAGAGGCGGAAATACTTGGGCGGCGGCTCCTCGCGGAAATCCTCCTGCTCGATGTAGAGCACCTTTGAGAAAGGCACCTTGCGCGTGCCGGCGGCGGGGTCTTCGGGGTTGTTGAGTACCTCAAATTCTTCCACCAGGTCAGCAGGATAGTTCTCGATGGTCACCTTGAGCGGGTTCAGTACGGCCATTTTGCGCGGCGAGAGCTTGTTCAGGTCATCGCGCACGCAGGCTTCTAGCAGGGCCAGGTCTACGAAGACGCCCGAGCGCACATTGATGTTCTTGGATACGCCGGCACGCGCCACAAAATCACGGATGGCGGCGGCAGTGTAGCCGCGGCGGCGCAGGGCGCGCAGGCTGGGCATGCGCGGGTCGTCCCACCCGCTGACGTGCCCTTCTTCCACCAGGCGGCGCAGCTTGCGCTTGCTCATCACGGTGTAGTTCAGGTTCAGGCGGGCGAATTCGATCTGGCGCGGCTTGTTCTCGATTCCCAGCTCGTTCAGGTACCACTCGTACAAGATGCGGTGGTCTTCGTATTCGATCGAGCACAGCGAATGGGTTACGCCGTGCATGGCGTCGTTCTGCCCCTGGGCCCAGTCGTACATGGGGTAGATGCACCACTTCTTGCCGGTGCGGTGATGGGGCGGCTCGTGAATGATGCGGTACATGATCGGATCGCGCATGTTCATGTTGCCGTGGGCCATGTCGATCTTGGCGCGCAGGGTTTTGGCGCCATCTGGGAACTCGCCGTTCTTCATGCGCTCCAGCAGGTCGAGGTTCTCTTCTACCGAGCGGTCGCGCCAGGGGCTGTTGATGCCGGGCTCGGTCCAGGTGCCGCGCTTCTTGCTCACCTCTTCGGGGCTCTGATCGTCCACGTAAGCCTTGCCTTTTTTGACCATCTGGATCGCCCATTCATAGAGCTGGTCAAAGAAATCCGAAGAGAACAATACTCGTTGCCATTCGATCCCCAGCCAGCGCGCATCTTCCATGATGGCGTCCACAAATTCGACCTCTTCTTTGGCCGGATTGGTGTCGTCGAAGCGCAGATCCAGCTCACCGCCAAAATCTTTGGCGATGTTGTAATCGATCAAGAACGCCTTAACATGACCGATGTGGAGGTAGCCGTTGGGTTCGGGGGGCAGGCGGGTGCGTACATAATTGAAGCGCCCGCTGCGCAGGTCTTCAGCAACGGCCTCGTGGATAAAATCGCTAGGTTTGGGGGTTTCGTCTGACATGAGAATATCCTTTCTCTATAATCTGAGAATTGTATCAGAAAATAAAGCATAGAGGCGATGCAGTTGGCCCGAACACTCGTTTTTGGGACCTTCCTTCTGCCCTTTTTGGTCAATAATTAAACCAATTGTTTATAATATTCAAAAATTATCATTGAAATATTCAATATTTATATTGACATTTTGAATTTATGGTGTAAAATAGGGATGTGAGAAAGTGCTAAGGAGGCGAATATGTTTGACCCGACCGCCATCAAAATATCTGATCTGCATCAAGAAGCCCTGCCCCGCAGCGTTTGCGCTCAGCAGCTCCCGTGCCAGGTTCGCCTGGCTGAGTTCCCGCTGGGGTGGCGCGTGCGACTGGTTTTGGGCAGGCTGCTGGTGCGCGCCGGGCAGAAACTTCAACACTGCCCCTTGCCCCAGCCCGATCCGTCTCCGGTGCTGTTTATAACCCTGTGAAGAGTACAAGGAGCTGTTGATGAATAATCTTCCTACCAAATGTCCTTTGTGTGGCGGCGAGCTGACCGTTACCCGTATCTACTGCCGCGAATGTGATACCACCCTCGAGGGCCGCTTTGGCGGCGGGCCATTTTCTCAGCTAAGCGCTGAACAGTTGGCCTTCATCGAAACCTTCGTCCGCTGCGAGGGCAAGATCACCCGCATGGAAGTGGAGCTGGGCCTGTCTTATCCCACCATCCGCAACCGCCTGTTGGAAGTGATCCGTGCCTTGGGTTACGAGCCAGGCGGCGAAGAGCCAGCCGGCATGAGCGAAGCAGAGCGCCAGCGCATCCTGGAAGAGTTAGACCAGGGCCGCATCACCGCCGAAGAAGCCATGCGCTTGCTGCAAGAAAACGAGAGGTGATCCTATGGAAAAGATCTCTGTCCCTACTGGTAATGTCCCGGCTGTCTTCATCGAGGCGCACGGCGCCCTGGTGTTGAAAGGCCAGGATGAGTCGGCTGAAGTGAGTGTCAAATGCAGTGACCCCGATGGCGTGAGCCTTGCCCAGGATGGCGATACCGTCACCCTGCGCTGCGAGAGCGAGTGCCGCGTACGCGTGCCGATGGCCGCCAGCGTGCACCTCACCCGCGCCCAGGATAACGTCATCTGTAAGGCACTGGATGGCGAGTTGGAAGTGGGCGAAGTGCACGGTGATCTGGAACTGCGCGGTGTGGGCCCCGTCCATTTGTCAAAGGTGCGTGGCAACCTGAGCGCCCGCAATGTAGGCGGCGACTTGCTGATTGGCAGCGTAGATGGCAACGCCAGCCTGCGCGACGTGCAGGGCGACCTGGAGGTCAGCGGTTCCATCAACGGCAACCTGTCGGTGCAGGATGTGGATGGCGACGCCCAGGCCCTGGCGATGGGCAACATCACCCTGCGCATCGATCCGGCTCCCGGCCAGGCATATCGCTTTGAAGCCCGGGGCAATTTGTTCTGTCGCATCCCCGGCGACGCCAGCGTGGAGATCGATGTCCCCCAGGCGGGCGGGCGCATTCAGGTCAACCTGCCGGGGGTTGCGTTAGAAGCCGCCCCCAAGCCTCCATACAGCCTCAAGCTGGGCGATGGCGATGCCAGCCTGGAATTGAAGGCCGACGGGAATGTGGCCATTGATACCCACACCCCCGATTGGAGCATGCTGGAGGATGTGGAGCTGGTGAATGAAGAAGTGGAAGGCATGGCCGATACCATTAGCCAGCAGATCGAACAGCAGGTGGATGCGCACATGCGCCTGCTCGAAGAGCAGATGAAGGCCCAGATGTCTAGTCTGAACCTGCGCCTGGGCAGCGTGGGCCTGAGCGAAGATCAAGCCCGCCGGGTGGAAGAACGCGCCCGCCAGGCCACCGAGCAGGCCACCCTCCGCGCCCAAGAACGCATGCGCCGCGCCCAAGAGCGCATCAATCAGAAAATGCTTGTCTTGCAGCGCCGCATGGAAAATAAGGGTCGTGCAGGGGCTGGGCGTCACGGGCGCATTGACTTTACCTTTAACAGCTCGCCCAAGCCGCCGGCGCCGCCGGTGCCTCCAGTGCCCCCAGCCGAAAAGGTCAGCGAAGAAGAGCGCTTGATGATCTTGCGCATGCTGGAGCAGAAGAAAATTTCAATGGATGAAGCAGAAAAATTGCTCAGCGCTTTAGAAGGAAAGGCAGGGTAACCCGATGTCTGAAGATGAACGCCGCCAGATCCTGGCGATGATTGAGAACGGCACAATTACTGCCGAGCAGGGCCTGGAATTGATGAAGGCCATTGGCGACGAAACCGAGAAAGATGCCCTGCCAGATGCTGTTGGCAGAGAGCATGCCGGATCTGCTGGTCAGCCGGGCCAGGCCTTTGCGCCCCAGCCTGAAGATGGTCCGCATTCGTTTGAAGCCCCCAATGCCAAAAAATGGCGCGCCTGGTGGTGGATCCCCATGGCAATTGGTGTTGCCATCACCGTGTTGGCCAGCGTGATGATGTACCTGTCTATTCGATCCAGTGGCTATGGCTTTTGGTTTGCTTGTTCGTGGTTCCCCTTCTTATTGGGCGTGGTGGTGATGGCCCTGGCCTGGACGGCGCGCACTGCCCGTTGGATGCACGTTCGCATCCAGCAGAAAGAGGGCGAGAAGCCCCAGCGCATCGCCTTCAGCCTGCCCATCCCGCTGCGTTTAACGGCCTGGTTCTTGCGCACCTTCAGAGGGCACATCCATGGGATGGAAAATACCAACTTCGACGAAGTGGTGTTGGGGTTAGAACACCTCTCGCCCGACGAGCCTTTCCACGTTGAGGTTGATGAAGGCCCGGATGGTGAACGGGTGGAAGTGTATATTGGTTAGAGGAGGTTTATGATGGCTACGACTGAAGAACGCATGCGGATTTTGAGAATGATCCAAGAAGGCAAGATCACTGCCGAAGAAGGCGCCAAGCTATTGTCTGCCCTGCGCGAAAGCCGCCGCGAGCCCCGCTTGCCGATTACACCCGGCCGGACGGCACGCGGCAACCTGCGCGTGCGTGTCACCGATATGGCCACCGGCAAAACCAAGGTCAGCGTCAATCTGCCGCTCAGCCTGGTGGATGCAGGGATGGGCATTGCCAGCCAGTACGCGCCCGATGTCAATTTCGGAGAGATCGCCGATGCCATCCGCAATGGACAGATGGAAGGCAAGATCGTGGATGTGATTGACGAAGAAGACGGCGAGCACGTCGAAGTCTTCATTGAATAGCAGCGACCAAAGTCATTGTCGTAACGACTTTCGTCGTGATATCCTTTGCGAGGTGAATCATGGCTCAAGATGTAGAAACCTTTGATCAGACTTTCCCTGTCAGCCAACCGGCCCAGGTGAAGCTGGCGAATATCCGCGGCTCGGTGTTGGTGCGGGCCGGGGCTGTGGGCCAGGTGCGCGTCTATGCCGTCAAGCACCTGGGCTCTGGCAACGCCGAGCGCACCACAGTAGAGATCGAGCAGGCTGCCGATGGCCAGGTGCGCGCCCAGACGCGTTTCCGAGAAGGCGTGTTGGCTTTCTTAAGCCTCTCGCATCCCTGCAAGGTCGATTATGTGGTCGAGGCCCCCCCCAGTAGCAATATCAAGGCCAGCTGCGTCAGCAGCTCGCTGACCCTGGACGGCTTGCAGGGCGCTTTTGACCTGGATGCGGTCAGTGGTTCGTTGGAATTGACCAACCTGAGCGGCAGCTTGCGCATCCAGGTGGTCAGCGGTGATGTGACCGGGACGCGCCTGGCGGGCAGCCTGGAGCTGGAGAGTGTTTCGGGAGCGGTACACTGCAGCGAATCCAACTTCCAGCAGATCAATCTAGACACCGTCAGCGGCGACGCCACCCTGCAAACTCCCCTGGGCAGCGGTCCCTATGTCTTCAACTCGGTGTCGGGCAGCGTGCGGCTGGTTGTGCCTGATGGCACAGCTTGCTCGGCCCAACTCAACACCGTTAGTGGGCGTCTGCACACCTCACTGCCGGTCAACACCAGCCACAGCCAGCACGGCCTGCACCAGGTGGATATCTTGGGCGGTGGTGCGCCCGTATCGTTGAAGAGCGTCAGCGGCGGGCTGTGGCTGGGGCCCGAAGAAGGCCAGGCACAGCCGGTTGATTCGATCCCCGCCACAGGCGATTGGAGCGAGCCGCCCATGCCGCCTATGCCGCCAGTCCCACCGGCGCCGCCAGTCTCACCGGCGCCGAAGGGACTGGCGGCGCCGCCGCTGATGGATGGCAGTGCCCCAGGCATGCCGCCGGCCCCCCAGGCCCTTTCTACTGCTGAGATCCTGGAGCGGGTGGAACGCGGCACCATGACCGTGGCAGAGGCACTTGAAGCGCTAAAAGGTCAAAGTTAGCCCTTCCTCAGCGCAGTGTGCTGAGAAGAATACAGAAATATCGAAAACGGGTGTGATGAGGTGCCTTAGCACCACAACACACCCGTTTTCGGATCGCGCCCCCTCACCCGCTTACGGGGCAAGGGCTAGTCTTGCTCAGCGATGCCCAGAGAATAATCCGTATCGCCTTTGACAGCCTTGAGATAGAAGCGGTACAGGCCATCCTCAGCCGGCTCAAAGGACACCGGGGTTGCGGCGCCCTCATCGCTCAGCACGTTGTCATCCTCATCGGTGATTGTCAGGCTGAGTTCGGCGTCTTGGTTCTCGTTTTCCACGGTCACCTCATAGGTCTCACCGGAATATAAGATCACCTCATGGTAGTTCTCGGTGTCTTCTTCCAGGTAGCCGTACCATTCTAAATCCACCAGAGCGCGGAAAGTTTCGGTCATCAGATGTCTCCTTTATGACGATAATTGGAATAGAAGTTGGGCTTGTTCGCCCAGCTCAATTTTACCGCGATTCAGTGGTTAGAACGGTAGAAGGATGCAAAATCTGATATACTCAACCTGAGCATTTTAGCAATACCGGTTGTTATTCTATGTGGCAAGGAGGTGTCCAGATGGCAGGCGAGCGCATTCTGGTGGTTGAAGACGAGCGTCTCTTTGCTTCGTATCTCCAGCGTTTTTTTGTCAAATTGGGTTATGAAGTGCTTGGGGTGTTGGCTACAGGGGAAGAGGCCGTGGCCCTGGCGCAAAATGAGCGGCTTGACCTGGTGTTGATGGATTTTGAGCTGGCGGGGGAGATGAACGGGGCAGAAGCGGCCTCCAAAATCCAGGCTCTGCAAGACGTTCCCGTGGTATACATCACTGCCTACACCGAAGAATACCTGGGACGGACCGTGAAAGAGCTGGATCCCTATGGCTACCTGATCAAGCCGGTCTCAGACCCCATGCTGAAGATCACGGTGCAGATGGCGATTGAACGCCACCGCTTGAACAAAAAACTGAAAGAGAGTGAAGAAGCCCTGCGCCGTGAGCGTGACCTGCTGGCGCACCTGATGGATACCGCCCCGGTCGGCATCGTGCAATTAGACCGCCAGGGGAAGCTTGTTTTTGCAAACACTTCCATTCAACATGAGCTTGGCGCAGGCCCTGACCAATATGCGCAGCACACATATAATGAAATAAGCTGGAACATGACCGATTATGACGGCCATCCCCTGGCTGACGAAGAGCTGCCTTTTTACCAGGTGCTCAACACGGGCCAGCCGGTCTTTGATGTCAAGGTTGCCGTCCAGCCGGCTGGGCGCCAACGGGTGTATCTTTCGCTTAACGCCGCCCCCCTTTGCGACAGTGCCGGTGCTTGCGACGGGGTGGTGATGACGGTTTTGAATGTCACCCAGGCGGTGCAGGCAGAGGCGGCCCTGCATCGCGAATGGGCACGTGCCCAAAGTTACCTGGATGTGGCCGGCGTGATCATGCTGGCACTGGATACCGAAAGCCGCGTCACCATGGTCAACCGCAAGGCCTGCCAGTTGTTGGGATACACCGAGCAAGAGCTGGTGGGGCAGAATTGGCTGGAGCTGTGCCTGCCAGAGGCTGTGCGCCAGGAAGTGCACACCACCTTAAGCCAACTCATGTCAGACGCCCACAAGACGCCTGCCTATAACGAAAACCCTGTTCTCACTCGCAGCGGCGAGCAGCGGGTGGTGGCCTGGCATAATACGGTGCTGTACGATGGGGATAAGATCGTGGGCACGCTCAGCTCGGGCGAAGATATCACAGAGCGCAAGAGCGCCGAGTTGGCTCTGGCGCAAAGCGAAGAGCGCTATCGCCAATTGGTTGAGCTCTCGCCAGATGCCATCGGCATCCACTGCCAGGGGAAGATCGTCTTTACCAATACGGCCGGGTTCAAGCTGCTGGGGGCAGAGCGTGCCGAGCAGGTGATCGGCATGCTGGCCATGGATATTGTGCACCCCGATTACCGCGCCCGCGTGCTCCAGCGCATGCGCGCCAGCCTGGCCAGTCATGAGCCGGTGCCGCTGATCGAAGAAAAATTCATTCGCCTGGACGGTTCTTCGGTGGATGTGGAAGTGGCCACCATCCCTTGCATGTACCAGGGCCAGCCGGCTGTGCAGATGTTCATCCGTGATATCTCTGCCCGCAAGCAGACCGAGGCCGCCATCCGGGCTATCCTGAACGGGACGGCAGTGATTGGCGAGGCTTTCTTCCGTTCGTTGGTGAACGAGTTAGCCAATGTTTTGAAGGTGCGCTACGCTTTCGTCTCGCGCCTGCTGCCCCACCGGGATGGGCGGGCACGCGCCGTGGCTATGTATGCCGATGGAAAATACCTGGAAAATGAAGAATTTGCCTTGCGCGGCTCACCTTGCGAGAAGGTGCTGGAGAAGGAGGTTGTTTTCTACCCGCGTGACGTCCAGCAGTTTTTCCCCGAAGACCCAATCTTGAAAGAGCGTCAGGTGCAGAGCTTCTTGGCCGTTCCGCTGCTATCGGCGAAGGGTGAGCCGTTGGGTTTGATCGCCATCATGGATGATCTCCCCATCTATGAAGACGAAATGCCCCGGACGCTCTTGACCATCTTTGCAGCGCGTGCCGCCGCCGAGCTGGAGCGCCTGCAAAGCGAGAGCAGCTTCCAGAACATCATTGAAAATGTCTCAGAGGGGGTCTTCCAAAGCACCCCCGAAGGCAGTTTCTTAATGGCCAACCCGGCCATGACGCGTTTGCTGGGCTATGATGACCTGCCTGACCTGCTGCAATCGACCAGTGATATTTCACGCCAGATCTACGTTAACCCAATCGACCGCCTGGCCTGGCAGCGCAGGCTGGCCAAGGACAGCCCGGTGGTGGGTTGTGAGGCCCAGGTGTACCGCAAAGACGGCACTGCCATTTGGGTGGTGTTCAATATTCGCGGGGTGTACGACCAGGATGATGCCCTGCTCTATTACGAAGGCACCATGCAAGATGTCACCGAGCGTAAGCGCAGTGAAGCCACCATCCACCATCTTTTTGAACAGACCGAGCGCCGTTTGCAATATGTGCAGGCGCTGCGCGATATTGACCAGGCCATCACCTCCAGCCTGGATCTGAGGATGACCCTGAGCCTGGTGGTAGAGCAGGTGGTGGCTCAGCTCAACGTGGATGCCTCGGCGATTTTGCTGCTCAATCCCCATTCGCAAGTGCTGACCTATGCTTCGAGCAGCGGCTTCCGCTCGAACACCATTCAGCGCACGCGCCTGCGCCTGGGCGAATCGTGCGCCGGGCGCGCCGCCTACACCCGCGAGCTGGTGGCCATCCCCGATGTCCGCCTGGAGGCAGAAGGCAGAACCCTGGGAGCGATCGTGGCTGGGGATGATTTTATGGCCTACTACGGTGCACCGCTCATTGCCCGCGGCCAGGTCAAGGGCGTGCTAGAGATCTTCCACCGCACCGAGCTGGCCCCTGACGAAGAGTGGTTGAACTTCTTAGAGACTTTGGCCCGCCAGGCGGCCATTGCCATTGATAATGCCTCGCTGTTTGAAGATTTGCAGCGCTCGAACCTGGACCTGGTGATGGCGTATGACGCCACCATTGAAGGCTGGTCGCGGGCGCTTGACCTGCGCGACCGGGAGACCGAAGGCCACACCCAGCGCGTGGCCGATATGACCGAGCACCTGGCGGTGCGCATGGGGATGAGCGAAGCCTCCCTGGTGCACATCCGCCGCGGGGCCCTGCTGCACGATATCGGCAAAATGGGCATTCCCGACCGCATTTTGCTCAAGCCCACCACGCTGACCGAAGAAGAATGGGTCATCATGCGCCGGCACCCGCAGTTGGCCTACGATATGCTCTACCCCATTGCGTACCTGCGCCCAGCCATTGATATCCCCTTCTGCCACCATGAGAAATGGGATGGCACCGGCTACCCGCGCGGCCTCAAGGCCGAGCAGATCCCCATCGCGGCCCGCGTGTTCGCCATCGCAGACGTGTGGGATGCGCTGACCTCTGACCGGCCTTACCGCCAGGCCTGGAGCAAAGAAAAGGCCGCTGAGCATATCCGCTTCCAGTCGGGCGCAAATTTTGATCCGCAAGTGGTGGAGCACTTTTTGCAACTGCTGAGTGAGGAAGGGCTGGGGTGAGCTTCACCCCCAATCGCCGAAGTCCCAGTCTGATAGGGCCTGGCGCAGCTCAGCTTTGCTGCGCAAGCCAAACTTGTGCAGCACGCTGCGCAGGTGGCTCTTGACGGTTTCGGGCGAGAGCACCAGGCGCGCCGCGATCTGGCGGTTGGTGCAGCCCAGGCAGGCCAGGGCCGTTACCTGTTGCTCGCGCCCCGAGAGCCTTTCCCAGCGCTGCCGGTTGCCATCCAGTGCCTGGCGGCGCGCCAGGGCCGCCTCCAACAGGTTGGCAGCCAGCTCTTCGGTGCTGCAGTGTTCTTGCTCGGCCAGGCTGTGCAGGGTTTCGAGCAGCCTGTCGTCAAAGGCGTAGCGCCGCGGGTCGGGTGGTTCAGGTGCCAACAGGTGTTGCAGCCAGCGTAAAATTTTCATTCGTCCCTGAGTAATATTATACCAGAACTTATGTTCTATTTCCAGCGGCGCTAATTTCGGTTACACTTAACCCGTGAGACAAATCTTTACACGTGAAGAAATTGCTGAGCTGGCTGAGGCGTTTGAGCAGCACACGCCGCAGCAGATCATTATTTGGGCGGTGGAGAACTTTGCCCCCAACATTGCGCTCAGCTCTTCCTTCCAAACGCAAAGCCTGGCCCTGCTGCACATGATCTCGCGCATCCACCCGGCCATGCGCATTTTCTTTCTCAATACCGGCTATCATTTTTGGGACACCTTGATCTTCCGCGAGCAATTGGCGCGGGAATGGAATTTGAACGTGGTGGATTTGTACCGCGATGCGCGTTGGGAGCTTTTCCGGCGCAACTTTGGGCGTGAGCTGCCCCAGGTGGATCCAAACCTGTGCTGTTTCATCCACAAGGTGCAGCCCATGCAGCGGGCGTTAGAGGGGCTGCGCGCCTGGATCACCGGCATCCGCCGCGACCAGACCAAGACGCGTGCCCAGGCGCGCATCTTGGAGTTGCAAGAAGACGGGCTGATCAAGGTCAATCCCCTGCTCAACTGGCGGGCGGCGGATATCGAGGCCTACCGCGCCCTGCACCGTCTGCCCGAGCACCCCCTGCTGCAAAAAGGCTACCGCAGCATTGGCTGCGCCCCCTGCACCCAGCCGGTGAACCCCGGCGAGGATGAGCGCTCTGGGCGTTGGGCCGGCACCGGCAAGACCGAGTGCGGCCTGCACACCGAGATGTTCCAGCAGAAAGACCTGGATACCGACGAAGCGCGCAAGAAGTTCCTGGTCAAGATCGAGTTCTAAGAATTTTGCAACCTTTTGGTTGTTGGGGCATCTAAATCTTTGGGCTTGTGGCCGCCCGGCCGCGCCCGTAAATCTACGCATCGGGAGAATAGAATGCCCATTTTCGAATTTGTGTGCAGTGATTGTGGAAAGCCCTTTGAAGAGCTGGTGCGCAGCGCCGCCGCGGTGAACGAGGTGACCTGCCCAACCTGCCACAGTCCACGCATCAAGAAACAGATCTCAACCTTCGCCTCCGCCTCATCCAGCGGGGGGGCGCTTTCGTACGGCAGCGCGCCGGCGGCCTCGTGCAGCATTGGCGGCGGCTGAGGCAGCCACTAACCGGCCGTGGGCCGGTTTCATCGGGTTCTTCAAAACGAGTGGGATAGGGTGTTTTGACACCACATCCCACTCGTTTTCAGAACTTTTGGTATAATAGAACCCGCTGTTCCCATTGGAGAGGTGCCAGAGCGGTTGAATGGGACGGTCTCGAAAACCGTTGTGGGGCTTGCTCCACCGTGGGTTCGAATCCCACCCTCTCCGCCAAATACCAAAGAGCCCACTTGCATACCCCGTAGGTGGGCTCTTTATTAATCACCGGTGGGCCCCCACCCTCTCCGCCAAATACCAAAGAGCCCACTTGCCATCTCTCAAGTGGGCCCTTTCGTTCTTACCGGGTGGGACACCCACCCTCTCCGACAAGTTCTGCAGAAATGGAAATCAACCATGCCCCCAACGGTTAATGTATGCCTCTCGATCGCTTCACCTTTGGATAACCCTGCCATCCGAGATGCCAAGGCCTATTTCGCCCAGAACTATTCCAGCACCTATGGGATTGCGCCTCACATCTCTTTCCACATCGCCCCCATTCCTGAAGCGAATTTTGAAGCGGCCCGGCAAGCGCTTGAGGCCTACCTGAGCAGCCTGCCGCCTTTTGAGATCAGGATATTGGGGGTATCGCTTGACCTGAGGAATCGCTTCCTATATATTCAAATCGGGTTGAAAGAACTCTACCCCATCCACCTTGCCCTGGTGACGCTGCTCAACCGCTACCGGGATGGGTGTGTCCGAGAGAAAGATGCGGTGCGGGTGCAGGGCGGGTATTATACACAGCAGGAGGCGGCCAATATCCGGCAGTATGGATATGCCCGGGTGTTGGATTGCTTCAACCCGCACATCACCATCGGTAACTTACCTGCCGATGCGGGGGTCGAGATTCACCGCGTCAAAGATGATTTGAGCCGGCGCTTGAGAAACGCCGTGCACGTCAGGCAAACGCAGCAGGAGATCCTGGCCATGTATCACTCAGATGCCCAGGAACAGGCGAATATGAAGGTGTATTGGGAAAAGACCTATCACCTGAAAGCCGCCTGAAATGTGGGGCTAAAAAGCCCACTGGCGTATCCCGCAGGTGGGCTTTTCCTTATGCAACCGTCGGCTTACTTCCCCTCAATACTCCCAATCTTCGTGCGCCAGCGGCTCTCGATTTAGCTCATCCCGTATAAGCTCCCACCCCGGTAAAAAGCGGTTCATCAACGATCGAAAGCGGTCGTTGTGGTGGCGCTCCAGCAAATGAACCATTTCATGGACGAGGATATACTCCAGGCAGTGGGGCGATTTCTTGGCCAGCTCTAAATTCAGCCAGATGCGGGCGGCCTCGATGTTGCAGGCCCCCCATTTGGTTTTCATCTGCTTGACTCCCCAATCCTGGACGGTCACGCCCAAGACACTTTCCCATTTGGCGATCAGCAGTGGGAGGCTTGCTTTCAAGTAAGCCCGGTACCATGCCGCCATCACGCGCCCACGCTGGGCGGTGCTGCTGGCCGGGTGCATGTAGAGGTCGATGAACTTCTTGTTGCGCAGGAATACCTGCTGCTTGCCGGCCTGCTCGATCAAATTCAGGCGGTAGCGGTTGCCCTGGAAGTAATGGCTTTCGCCGCTGACATACTGGCGCGCTGACTGCCTCTCTTGGGCGTCGAATTTGGCTTGCTGGCGCTTGATCCAGGCCAGCCGGGAGATGACCGCCAGGCGCACGGCCTCGTCATCCACCAGCAGCGGCGCCGCCACACGCACGCGTCCAGCCGGGGGGTAGACCGCCAGGTGCAGGTTCTTGATATCTTTCCGGACAACGTCCACCGGTAGCCCGTTCACGTCAATCTGGTGCATCTCAATACTCGTGTTGGTTCTTGACCAGCTCAAAAATGCGCTTGGCATCGTCTTCGTCGGGAATTTGTTCTTGAATGACATAACGGATGGCGCGCTCTTTGAACAGGTTGCCGCGCCAGCCGTCTTGCTTAACGGCCTGGATGCGCTGATCCAGCACAACTGCCAGCTCTTCGTTCTGGCCCAGGTTATCGTAGAGGGCGCGCCGGGCAGAACTTCTCAAGGTTTTCGGATAGGTGAACCCGGCGCTTGGCTCTTTGACCTTGCGGGTCAACGCCACCAACTGCTTAAGATAAGCCTCGTATTCGATGGCCTGCGCTTTGCGCTCCTGGATCAGCATATCCAACAGCTCAGACATACGCTCGTAATACTTGGGGTTGATGGGCTGCTCGTCAATGATCACCCGCCGCAGGTTGTTCTCGATCGTCTCGGCCATCGCCGTTGGGCTGCTGGCGATGCCGGAAGGCAGCTCTTTGAACGCTTCCTCGCCGCGCTCGACCACCAGTTGGATGAGAGACAGATCGTCAAAGGCCGAGAGCTTGCGGCTCTCGTCGGCGCGGATGTAGGTGTCGATCAGGTAGCGCATGGCGGGTTCGTACAGCTTCAGGTCAATGTAGTCGCCGCTGGCCAGCTTCACCTCGCTGCGCACCTTCTCGTAGTAATCCACCTCGCGCTGGATCGTCTCGATCTCGGCGGCGGTGTACCCGGCCTCGGCCATCTCGTTGGCCAGGTTGGCGTAGGCGCGGATGAGGGAAACCGCCAGCTTATACAGGGCCATGCGCTTGGGCTCATTCTCTTTGAGCTGCTCTTTATCCAACGTATCCTGGGTGCAGAAGTAATGCTGGTAGGCGGTGGTATCGCGCGGCGCGGCCACCGGCTCGCACAGGGCCTTGATGGCCTCACGCGCTTCTTCCAGGCGCTCGCGCGCCTTCTCCAGGCGGTCAGAGAGCAGGCCGAGCACATCCTCTTTGTCGTAGGCGTCGAAGGCGCCGCTGGTGTAATCGTGGATGGATGTTTCCAGGCTCTTAAAGAGGTCTTTGTAGTCAATGATGTAACCGTACTCTTTATCCTCACTGTCCAGGCGGTTGACGCGGCAGATGGCCTGGAACAGGCCGTGGTCGCGCATCTGCTTGTCAATATACAGGTAGGTGGCCGAGGGGGCGTCGAAGCCGGTCAACAGCATGTCCACCACGATGAGCAGCTTCATCTGGCCCGGCTCTTCGACAAATTTCTTCTTAACCGCCTTTTCAAACTTTTCGGGGTCTTGACCGTTGAGCATCTTTTGGTAGATGGCGTACTGCGCCAGTTTTTCGGTCTCGCCCTCGCCGGTTTCCTCTCCCTTGATGGAGGCGATGGAGCCCCGATACGATGTGACAATAGCGCACTTGTCGAACCCGGCGTTGACGAACAGCTCGTAGAACCGGCAAGCCTGGTAAATGCTGCCCGAGACCAACAGGGCGTTGCCGCTCCCGCTTTGCAGGCGGTTGCGTGTTTCCATATCCAGCAGGATATCGGCGACGATCTTTTCCAGGCGCGATTTGGCGCTGAAGATCTTCTGCATCGTGCCCCAGCGCTGCTTGAGCTGGGCCCGTGCCACATCGTTCAGCCCGCTGGTCTTGGCGTCAAACCACTGATCGATCTTGGCGGGCGAGGTGATATCCTGGTCAATGTCACGCGCTTCATAGCGCAGATCCAAAACCACCTTATCTCTGACCGCCTCATCATACTTATAGGTGTGGATATAACTGCCAAAGACCTCGATACTGCTCTGCTTATCGGCCTTGAGCAGCGGGGTGCCGGTGAAGCCGATGAACATGGCCTCCGGCAGGATGGCTTTCATGGCCTTGTGCAGGTCGCCGGATTGGGTACGGTGGCACTCATCCACGAAGACGTAGATATTGCCCTTGGCCTTGAAGTCCTTGGGCAGGCTGCGGCGCAGTTCCTCAATATAGGCGCTCACGTCGCCCTCTTCTTTGCCCACAAACTTATGGATCAGAGAACACAGCAGCCAGGGGGCGGCGGCGTTGAGGCAGGTCACCAGGTCGCGCCCGCTGGTGGTGCGGTGGATATCTTCTTTGACGCCCTTGAAGACCTTCTCAATCTGCTCATCCAGCTCGACCCGGTCGGTAACGATCAAGACCCGCGCATCGGTGACGTTTTCGCGCAGCCATCTGGCCAACCAGACCATCGTCAGGCTCTTGCCGCTGCCCTGGGTGTGCCAGATGATGCCCCCCTCGCGCTGGCGCACGCGCGCCTGGGCGGCTTTGACGCCAAAATATTGGTTGGGGCGGCACAGTTTCTTGATGCCCGCGTCGAAAACAATAAAATCGTGGATCAGTTCCAAAAAGCGGGTTTTCTCGCACAGTTGCAACACGGCGCGGTCGAGGGGGCTGTCTACGGCAGCCGGGCCCTCTTCCTTCCAGGTCATGTAATATTTTTCAGGGGTTTCGATGACCGCGTAGCGCAGGCCCTCGCTATCGTTGCCCGCCAGGATGAGCTGGACGGTGGTGAAGAAGGGCTGGATGAAGATCTTCTTCTGGTTATCCAGGTTCTGGCGGATGCCCTCGCCCACCGAGACCACCGAGCGTTTCAGCTCCAGCGTGCCCAAGGCAATCCCGTTGACATACAGCACGATATCCGGGCGCTTGGTGTGCTCGCCGCTGACGGTGACCTCCTCGGCGATGGCAAAGTGGTTTTTGAGCGGCTGCTGCCAATTGATCAGCTCGATGGTTTCCTTGTTCTCACCGGCATCGGCCTTGACCTGGATGCCGTAGCGCAGCAGGCTGTAGACCTCCTTGTTGATGTCGTACAGGCTCTTGTTCTGGTCGCCTGCAGCCCGGTTCAGCTCATACAGGGCGCGCGCCACCAGCTCGGGGCGGTATTTCTGTTCCGCCAGGTACTGGCGCAGCAGCGCTTCCTCGATGTTGCGGTTATTGGGGCGATCTTCCCAATTGCCCAGGTAGGTGTAGCCAAGCTGCTGTTGGAAGAGCTTGACAACGCGATTTTGGGTCAGGCGTTCGATCTGGCCGACTTTATTCATGGTGAACCTCGATGTCTGAACTGGGATTTACTCGTTGTCTGAACCATGATTTACTCGATGTCTGAACCACGATTTACTGGATGGAAGGATTACTGGATGGATGCCCGGATGGGTTCCATTTTTTGTTGTGCAGGCGCTTGAATTCCAGGCTTTTGGCGCCGAAGTTGAGCAGCAGGCCAACCTGCATGTTGTAGGCTTCCAGGTAATTGAGGCCCTGGGCCAGGTGCACATCCTCCAGGCTAATCAGGGCCTTCAGCTCGACCATGATCTTCTCTTCCACAAAGAAATCCACCCGCCGCGTGCCAATCTGCTCGCCGCGGTAAAAGATAGGCATCTCTTTCTCGCGCTCGAAGGCCAGGTTGTGATGCGGAAACTCAATCTCCAACGCCCGCTGATAGATCACTTCCTGAAACCCATTGCCCAGCGTGCTGTGCACCTGCATGGCCGCGGCAATAATGCGCCGCGTAATCTCCTCATACAACATCGTCATCCCAGCCTCCCCATCCTTCCATCCCTCAATCCCGCAAATCCTGGTTCAGACGTATTCTTCCCGTCAGCAGTTCCTGCATCATGCCCTGCTTGAGCAGGCGGGTTTTCTCGCGGCGCTGTTCCAGGGAGGTGATTTCGGCGTCCATATCGCTTAAGATAGCGGCGATGGCGTGTTGTTCTTGAATTTTGGGGAGTTGTAACTGTAATTGTCCCAATTTCTGAGAACTGATGTGAACAATGGCATCACCTTGGGCCATTCTTGCTTTCTGAATAGATATCGAAGAGTCATTCATTAGGTATCCGAGAAACATAGAATCCTGGCCTACCGGTCTAAAAATCACAATATCGCCACCTGCATAGGCTTCTTCGTCTCCAAGAAATGCAACGCACTTCCCTATTCCTTCAGCCGTTTCACCTGACCCTGTAAACAGTAAATCTCCTTTCAAAATACGTTGGCTTTGCTTCGCGATTAGAATGGGAATAAAAGAGACAAAGCTTCTGATGTAATCATTATAATGAGTGTATATCTCGCCGTAACGAATGCATGGCAATCCGTCTTGGGCAACATCGTCCTTTTTTATTCCCCTGCCTTTAGAAAAGTTACCTATGTCTGATAAAGTGCATTTTCTCCACTCCCCACTAAACCCCGGCAACCGCCTCTTCCCCGTGAGCAGCTCCTGCATCGCGCCTTGCTTGACCAGGCGCTTCTTAGCGATGAGGGCATCGAGGGCGGCGAGCAGGGCGTCCACGTCGCTCAGCGCGGCGGCGATGGCGCGTTGTTCCGGAAGAGGTGGTAGCGCGATTGGCGTTGATTCCATACTGCTTTTGGTGACATGTAACATCGTACCACCATTAGCCGCTCGGGTTTTCTTGTCGTCCGTTATTTCAGCAAGCTTGTAGTAGAGAAACTGTTGGGTGGTTTCGCTATCGTGAGTAATTACTTTCCAAATATGGTAATGGTAGATTGCTTTATCCCCCATCCATATTCGAGGCCCAAAGGTAGCCGACCACATATAGAGTAGATCGCCTCGATTGCAGTATTTCTGTTCCGGCAACTCCAGGGTCGAATAATAGTACTCATCACCGCCAGTCAGATTTTGTAAGCGAATAACTGGAACTCCTGCGGTTTCCCATTCAACCAATGCATAAGCACGACCATTTAAGAGAGTGCAAGCTCTACGTAATGGCAGGATTTTCCATTCTTCCGGTATCACCCCCACCTCGGTTTGCTTGTATCCGGGTTTCAGTTTCATCAGATCCTTTAGGGTGCTTCTTGAAGTTTAAGATGTTCAAATTGCTTTGGCCAAGATTTGGGTGGCTTCATACACATTCCATCTTCACGCGCAAATGCACAAACTTCCGGCAGAAAACGAGAACCACAAATGGATGGATTTGTATGACGGCAACCTTCGGTCTGGGTGGCAGTATCTTTAGGTTTCAAAAGGGCATGAAAAATACCCGACTGTTTATTCTTACGCGTCATAATTGAAATCCCATTTTTCTTAAATGTGTATCTACTTTACCAGCTAAATCGTTCACTTCCTGTTCCAAGTGGGGCAATGGCGAAGCATAACGTTCAGTTAATTCTTTGACACGCCCGGTCAGGGTTTGCGAAACCCGCCCCAACTCGCCTTGCAGCTCAGCAGTCAGGGTCGCCAACCACTTGTCATCCACCACCAGCGCCTTGACCTCCGCCTCGCTGAGCCGCCCGTACTTGGCGATCACAGTTTCATCCAGCGCCTTCTGGGCCTCTTTCACCCGGCTGCCTGCTTCGGATTCTTTCTCCATCAAGGCGAGATAATCTTCCAGGGTTTTGCGTTCCTCAGCCGCATCGGGGTCGGCTTTGACTTCCTTGATCCGATTCGTGATCGCACCCTTGCTGATCTTGCCTTTCTCGTCCAGCACTTCGGCCAGCAGGCCGTCTTCACCGCCCTGTTCTTCACGCAGCGCTTCCATCTGCCCGCCCAGGGCTTCTTGCTCGGCCTGCAATTCTTCCACCCGCTGCTGCTGGGTGGCGAAATAGCGCCCGATCACCAACGCAGGCGGGATCAGGTCGGCCTTCAGCTTCAGTTTGCCCAGCTCGAAGTCGGGCTTTTCCTTGCTCTTCTTATCTTCCGCCATCTGGCGCAGGCGGCTGGCGGGCTGCCAGCCCTCGCTGACGATCAAATAGACGTCGTCTTGCATCGTCTCGCTCCAGTAGCTCATCAGGCGCTGGTACAGGTCGTACTTGTCCAGCAGGGGGGCCTCGGCAAAGGCCGCCAGCAGGCTTTCGGAGAGGGCGTTGATCAGCGCTTTGGGAGCGCTGTCCACCGCCAGGCCGGTCAGCAAGGGCTTGTGCTGCGCCAACCAATCTTCGAAACGCGCCGTCATGGATTGGTTGAAGGCCTTGAATTCGGGATGGGCGCGGATGGCAGCCTTGACCTGCGCCGCTGCCAGGCGCGCCTGGCTGTAGCCGGGGCGCTCGGCGGGGACGAACAACTCGCCGCGCAGGGCCGGGAAGACCTGCCAGTAGGCGCTCAGGTTGTCAATATCGCGTTCGGGGATGCCGCCCAGCAGGTGGGCCTCGATATCCTGCCAATCTTCTTCTTCACTGCTGTCAATGTAACGCGGGATGTTCAGGTTGTAGTCGTTGGCTTCGATCTCGGCCAGCGGCACCAGGCGGGCATACTTGGGCACTTCGAGCTGGCGGGTGAAGACGTCCACGATCTTGTGGAGATCCTGGTGGCGCAGGCGGTTCTTGTTGCCATCCTTCATAAAGCCCTGGCTGGCGTTGAGCATGAAGATGCCGCGCCGGGCGGCGGCGTTCTCTTTATCCAGCACGATGATGCAGGCCGGGATGCCGGTGCCATAAAAAAGATTGGCGGGCAGGCCGATGATGCCCTTGATGTAGCCCTTGCGCACGATGTTCTTGCGGATCTCGCCCTCCACGTTGCCGCGGAAGAGCACGCCGTGCGGCAGGATGATCGCCCCCTTAGCGCTGGATTTCATCGAACGCAGCAGGTGCAGCAAAAAGGCGTAGTCGCCGTTCTTGAGCGGCGGGACGCCGTCCGCAAAGCGCTCGTAAGGATCGTGGGCGGGGTCGATGCCGCTGCTCCAGGCCTTGGTAGAGAAGGGCGGGTTGGCGACGGCGAAATCGAAGGTTTTCAGCGCCCCGTTGGGCTGGGTGAAGTGCGGGCTGGATAGGGTATTGCCCTGCCAGATCTCAGCCGTGGGGTTGTCGTGCAAGATCATGTTCATGCGCGCCAGGGCGCAGGTGGCGTTGTCCATCTCCTGGCCGTAGATGGTGATCTTGACCCCGCTGGCATTATAGGCTTTGTCGGCCGCCTTGAGCAGCAGCGAGCCCGACCCGCAGGTGGGGTCATAAATGGTCGTGTCGGCGCTTTTGGCGGCGCCGACCCCGATCACTTTGGCCATGATGCGCGAAACCTCGGCCGGGGTGTAGAACTGGCCTTTGCTCTTGCCGCTCTCGGTGGCGAAGTGGCGCATTAAATACTCGTAGGCGTCACCCAGCAGGTCATCGCCTTCAGCGCGGTTCTGCGAGAAATCCAGCCCCGGGTTCTCGAAGATGGCGATCAGGTTGGAGAGGCGGTCTTGCATCTCCTTGCCCTTGCCCAGCTTGTCGGAATCGTTGAAGTCGGCCACGTCAATCACGCCCTTCAGCCCATTGGCTTCCGCCAGCTTCGAGACGATCTTGTTCATTTGGTCGCCGATATCGCTCTTGCCTTTCAGCGCTACCATATCGGCAAAGCTGCCGCCTTTGGGCACTTCGATGATGGCGTTCTTCTTCCCCGCATATTTGTCGGAGACGTATTTGACGAACAGCAGGACGAGCACGTAGTCTTTGTACTGCGAGGCGTCCATGCCGCCGCGCAGCTCGTCGCAAGAGGCCCAGATGGAGGAGTAGAGTTCGGATTTTTTGAGGGGCATTAAACACTATCCTTGTAAATTGCGTAAATCACCATCGGCAAAATGCTTCTTAATGGTACTGGTAAGTTGCCGGTCTATATTCGCTGCATAAATCTGTAATTGTAAAAACTCAATAGCAGAAACATCCTCACTGTTGATGAGGAAAATAGTGTAATTGTATAAATCCTTAATTTCATTTGATAAGTTTTCGGAGATCAACTTAAAACTTGTTGCAAGATCAAAGTAGGTGTCAAAATGAGCCATCGAGCATCCTGCCCACCCGCCCCCTACTGACAGTACAAGCCACCTGATCCTTTTTTCAATATCGTGCCTCACTTCGTAAGTGTATATCATCCGGTCTGATAGCTTAGGTGGTTGATATGAGTCGTCCGGCGACTTATTCTGAGACTCCGTTAGTATCACCTGGACTTTTGCCACAACTCGATTGATTACTTCTTCCATTTGTTCTTGGGTCAATGCCACTGAAGAGACAACGATCCGAGACCCTTGCCCGGCGACCAACATCATGTTGCCCTGCGCATTGCCACCGACTGTCAAGCTGCCATTCTTGGCAGAAGCCTGGTTGGTGGTGGCAATCGGTAAGGCTGAGTCGAGGCGCTCTCCACATTCCAGGCAAAACTTTGCCTGCTCGGGGTTATCGGTTTGGCAGTTTGGGCATTTTTTCATTGCTTTCACTTTTTCAGGTTTTTCAGATTAATTCACCATAACCTGCCAACCTGATTTTACCTTACCTGCCAGGTTTCTGGAGCAAATTGCCTCCCAGACCAGAGTCCCGGCTATATTCTAAAGCTCGTGCAGATCCCCTCCCCAAAACCGCCTCAAGCATTGACATATTCTCGCACCTGCCTTATACTCTGTTCGTCCGACCGGTCGGTCGGGAAGAGAGAGTGTGATGGCGCCTGAAACCTACGAAAAGATCCTTTCCACCGCCCGCCGCCTGTTCGTGCAGCAGGGCTATACCGCCACCTCCATGCGCCAGGTGGCCGAGACGGCCGGCATTGGCAAGGCCACCATTTATCATCACTTCCCCAATAAACAGGCCATTCTCATGGCGCTGCTCCAGCACAACATCGCCCGCATGGAAGATGCCCTGGCGCTCGTGCGTGCCGAAAATGACCCGCGCCGCCGCATTCAGGTAGCTGCCGAGGCCAGTGTCGGTTTCCTGTTCGAATCTGCCGATATCATGCAGGTTGTGCGGCGCGAAATTCCCGGCGGCCGCGACCAGATGCAGGGCGGTTTTGCCAGGTTCTTTCAGGAATACATGGCCTTGCTCGCCGATGCCATCCAGCGCGGCATCGAAGACGGCCTCTTCCGCCCGGTCGATCCGGTCAATAGCGCCCGCGTGCTGATGACCATGATCCAGGGCACCTTTGCCATGGCTTACCTGATCAACCAACGCGCCCCAACCCCCCAGCAGGCTGCCGCTGCGCTGCTGGATATCTACTTCCAGGGCCTGGATGCTCGTTGAGCCCCCTTTTTTTAAGCATTTTTTCGACCGAACGGTCGGTCTGGGTGTTCGAGTTAATGGAGTATAGAAAATGCAGTACATCAAATCGCTCGCAGAATTGAGGCCCGATAACCTGCCCCTCGCCGGAGGCAAAGGCGCCAACCTGGGCGCACTGATCCAGGCAGGGCTGCCCGTCCCGCCCGGATTTTGTGTCACCACCCCCGCCTACCGCACTTTTGTAGAAGTGAACCGGCTGGAAACAGAAATCCGTCAAATTTTGGCTGCCACCCGGATGGATGACCCCGCCTCGTTGGAGGCGGCTTCTGACTCTATCCGCGCCTGCTTCCAGCACCGAGAGATGCCCCCTGCCCTGGCAGCCGAAATCTGCCAGGCGTATGCCAATTTGCACAACCCGCCCGGCCCGGTCGCCGTCCGTTCTTCAGCCACTGCTGAGGATTTGCCCGACCTGTCTTTTGCCGGTCAGCAAGACACCTACCTGAACATCCTTGGCGAGGCCGCCCTTTTGGACGCCGTCGTCCGCTGTTGGGCCAGCTTGTGGACGGCCCGCGCCATCGGCTACCGGGCCCGCAACCAGATTTCTCATGCTGAGGTGGCCCTGGCAGTGGTCGTCCAGCAGATGGTGCAGAGCGAGGCTGCGGGTGTCTTGTTTACCGCCAACCCGCTGACCGGTAAACGCAGTCAAACGCTCATCGATGCTACCCTGGGATTGGGCGAAGCGCTTGTTTCTGGGCAGGTGGAGCCAGACCATTACGTGGTAGACAGCCTTGGAGAGCAGATCCTGGGCAAGACCCTCGGCGCCAAGGCTCTCTCCATCCAGGGCCAGGCTGGGGGCGGCACCGTCACCATCCATCATGCCGCTGCCGATCGCCAGGCCCTGCCCGATGAGCAGATCCTCGCCCTGGCGCGGTTCGGGCAGCAGGCCCAGGCCCATTTTGGTAGCCCGCAGGATATGGAATGGGCCTGGGCCGGTGGGCGCCTGTACGTGGTGCAGTCGCGCCCGGTGACCTCGCTCTACCCATTGCCTGTGGATATGGCAGAACAGCCTCTCGAGACCTTATTTTCCTTTGGCGTCTGGCAGGGGATGCTCGATCCGTACACCCCCCTCGGGCAGGATATGTTCAGTGTGTTGATCTCTGGCATGGGGCAGTTGTTCGGGCAAAAGATCAGCCCCCGGCAGCAGCGCGCCATTTTCAGTGCAGGAGAACGCCTGTTTGTCAACCTCACCGGCCTGCTGTCTAATTCCATTGGGCGCCAGGTGGTCACCATTTTTATCGATGCGATTGACCCTGTCAGCGGCGCCATCCTGGCCGAGCTGCTCAAGGAGGCGCGCTTTGGCACTCAAACCAGCCGCAGCCTGAAGGGACGGCTGCGGCTGTTGCGCGGCGTTGCGCCGCTGGTTGGCAATGTGCTTTTTAACCTGCTTTGGCCTGCTCGCGGGCGCACCCGGCTGGAAGGGCAGCTTGACGCCGCGCTGGCTGAGGCGCAGGGGGACTGTGATGCGGCGCAAAACCTGGTTGAATTGATCGAAGCCATCGAATCTGGGTCTGCCAAAATGCCACCACAGATGCTCCCGCGCCTGGTGGCATGCATTGCCGCGGGGCAGGCCCCTTACCAAATTATGCTCAGGCGGTCCAGCGAACTTCCCAATATACAAGAGCTGCTCATGGAACTGGCGCGCAGCCTGCCCCACAACGTCACCACGCAGATGGATTTGGCCCTGTGGCGCACCGCCCAGGCCATCTGTGCCGGTGCCAACGCCGCAGATCACTTTTCTACGACCGAAGTTGACCGGCTGGTGACCGAATACCGTACCCAAAAACTCCCCATCGCCGCTCAAGCCGCCATGCAAGACTTTTTATCTACCTATGGGATGCGCGGCGTTGGTGAAATTGACCTGGGCCGCCCGCGCTGGCGCGAGGACCCAAGCGGCCTGTTTCAGGCCTTGAAAAGTTACTTGCAAATTGACCCGGCGCTTTCGCCTGAGGCTGTATTCCAACAGGGGGCCGCCAAGATCCAGCCGGTGCAAGCGCAGTTGGAACAGGCCTTTTCTCAGGCTCCCAAGGGAATAAGGATCCCCCCGCGCCTGGTCAGGATGCTGGTCAAACGATATCGCGAGTTGGGCGGGCTGCGCGAGACGCCCAAATTTTTCGTTGTGCGCCTGTTGGGGATATACCGCCAGGCGTTGTTGGCGGCTGGGCAAAATCTGCTTCAGGCTGGCAGGCTGACCAGGGCCGAAGATGTCTTCTTTTTGCACCTGTGGGAGTTGAAAGCTCTGGGCAACCGCGAAGCCCAAGACTGGCAAGCCTTGATCGCAGAGCGCCGGGCCGCCTACGCCCGCGAGCTGCGCCGCAGGCGGATCCCGCGCCTCATGCTGAGCGATGGGACTGCTTTTTACGATGCGCCTTCAAGCGCTGATGCCGCCAACACACTCTGCGGCGCCCCGGTTTCGGCAGGCGTGGTTGAAGGCGTGGTACGGGTTGTGTTTGACCCGCACGGGGTCCAGCTCATCCCCGGTGAAATCCTGGTTTGCCCAGCCACCGACCCGGCCTGGACCCCGCTCTTCTTGGCTGCGGGCGGCCTGGTGATGGAGGTGGGTGGGATGATGACCCACGGCTCGGTGGTGGCTCGCGAGTACGGGATCCCGGCGGTGGTGGGCGTCAGCCAGGCGACGACCAGGCTGAAGGATGGCCAGCGGGTGCGGGTGGATGGCTCCCGCGGGGTGGTGACGGTGCTAGAAGCTGTCTGAGCCGCCGCGCCACGCCATCCACACCCTCGAGCACGCCGAGGCAATTGGCCTGGGCAGCCGCCAATTAGAATCCCAGCGCTTTTTCAAGCGCACCATATTCAATCGGAATGACAGGCGGTGGGGACATGCGTTTGGCGATGATGTCGGGGTCTTTCAGCCCGTGACCGGTGCAAATGGCCACAATGCGCTTGCCCGCCGGGTCAAGCTGGCCGGAGGCAATCTGGGCCGCCAGGCCAGCCGCACCCGCCGCCGAGGCAGGCTCCACCCAAACGCCTTCCGCCGCCAGCAGGGCCTGCATGCGCAGCAGCTCCTCGTCGCTGACGGCGATGATGCGCCCCTGCGATTCTTCGGCTGCCTGCAGGGCCTGCTCGCCGCGCGCCGGACGGCCAATGCGGATGGCGGTGGCAATCGTCTCGGGCTGGTCCACAGGATGCCCAAGCACCAGTGGCGCAGAACCGGCGGCCTGCACTCCCAGGATCTGCGGTAGGCCGCTGCCTTTGAGGCCGGCATATTGGCAGAAACCCATCCAGTAGGCGGTGATGTTGCCGGCATTGCCCACCGGCAGGCACAGCCAATCGGGGGCCGCGCCCAGGGTATCCACAATTTCAAAGGCGCTGGTCTTCTGCCCTTCCAGGCGGTAGGGGTTGAGCGAGTTAACCAGGGCAATCGGGTGCTGCTGCGAGAGGCTCACAACCAGGCCCAGGGCGTCATCAAAAGAGCCCAGCACTTGCAGCACCTGGGCGCCATAAGCCACCGCCCCAGCCAGCTTGCCCGCCGCCACCTTGCCCTGCGGAATGAGCACAATGGCCTGCATGCCAGCACGCGAAGCGTAAGCGGCAGCAGAGGCCGCCGTGTTGCCCGTGGATGCACAGATGACGGCCTGCACGTTGCGCCCGGCGGCTTCGCTGATGGCCGCCGTCATGCCGCGGTCTTTGAAAGAACCGGTGGGATTGAGACCCTCAAATTTCACAAACAATTCAAAGCCGCCGCCCAGGCGTTCGGCCAGGCGCGGCATGGGGATGAGCGGGGTATTCCCTTCCAACAGCGAAATAGGGCGGCTGTAGGCGGGCAGGTCGAGCAGCGCTCCGTAGCGGGCAATGACTCCATGATATTCCATGACGCTTTCTCCTCACAGGCTGTGCCTCGAAATGGGCAGGTTTGACCTGATTGTACCCGTTTTCTGTCGGGGCGTGTTGGGGCGCGTTGGGGCGCGTTGGGGCGTGCTGCGCACGCCCCTCCCCTCCCCCCCCTTAAAAGCTGGGATGGATGTTAGAATGGGCAAGCTGAAGAAAGGGTAAGGAAGGCCTGATGATACGCATAAAAATACCGGCGACCACTGCCAACCTGGGTCCGGGCTTTGATACCCTGGGCCTGGCTGTGAATTTATGGAATGAAGTTGAGATCACACCGGCTGAGCGCTTTTCAATCACGGTGAAGGGGGAGGGGGCGGGTGTACTGCCGCAGGATGGATCCAATCTGATCGTGCAGGCCGCTCAACAAGTGTTTAACCGGGCTGGGAAGAAGCTGCCCGCGCTGCACTTTCACTGCGCCAACCGCATCCCATTGGGCGCGGGGCTAGGCTCCTCGTCTGCGGCGGTGCTTGGCGGGCTTTTGGCGGCCAATGTCCTGCTGGAAGAGCCTTTTTCGGCCGCGCAAATCTTAAAAATGGCCGTGGAAGTGGAGGGCCATCCAGACAACGCCGCCCCGGCGCTGGCTGGCGGGCTGGTAAGCTCGATGATGGCAGATGGGCAAATCATCACGCGCTCGCTGGCGGTCAAAGCGCTGTGCCTGACGGTGGCGCTGCCCGACTTTGCATTTCCTACCCGGCAGGCACGTGCGGTCCTGCCGCAACAGATTGCCCGTGCCGATGCCATTTATAACATCAGCCGGGCGGTACTGGTTGTCGAAGCGCTGCGCAGTGGAGACCTTGAACTGCTGGAGCAGGCAATGGATGACCGGCTGCACCAGCCCTACCGGCTGCCGTTGGTTCCTGGCGCACAGGCAGCGATGGAAGCCATGAAAGCCGCCGGAGCAGCCGCGGTGGCGCTTTCGGGGGCGGGGCCGAGCCTGGTGGCTTTTTCGGGGGCGCATGATGGGCAAGTCGGCGCGGCTGCTTTGCACGCATTTCAAGCAGCCGGGTTGGATGGGCGGGTTTTCTACCTCAAGATCAGCCGGAAAGGCGCCCAGACCCTGGCGCGCTAAGGATCATTCCGATTGTTCGGTTGGTGAGACAGCAAAGCCACGCCTTCACCAGCGAATGCCGCGGGCTGGGCGTGGCTGAGATGGACTGGCTCTTGGTGCGCCCTCTACCAGGCGTAGGCGTTGGGCGCCTCGCCGCCTGGGCCGGGCCAGATCTCGTCGAGCCGCTTGAGGGTCTCGCCTGAGAGCGAAACCTCCAGCGCCCGCAAGCTGGCGCTCAACTGCTGCACCGTGCGTGGGCCAATGATCGGGGCTGTAACCACCGGGTTGCGCAGCAGCCAGGCCAGCGCCACGTCAGACGGCGCTTCCCCGAGTTCCTGGCACAGCGCCTCATAGGGCTCCAACTGCGAGCGGCGCCGCTCGACCCACTGCTGCTGCTGTCCACCAGCGCGGCGGCCCTCGCTGGCCTTGCGCAGCGCACCCGCCAGCAGCCCACCCGCCAACGGGCTGTAGGGGATCAGCCCCACGCCATAGTGCCGGCAGGCCGGGATAACCTCCAGCTCGATCGTGCGGGCGCTCAGGCTGTACTGGCTCTGCTCACACACCAGGCCCATGAAGTGGCGCTCTTTGGCGGCGCATTGGGCCGTGGCGATGTCCCAGCCGGCGAAGTTGCTGCTTCCGACGTAGATCACCTTGCCCTCTCGCACAAGCTGCTCCATCGCCTGCCAGATCTCCTCCCACGGTGTAGAGCGCTCAATATGGTGCATCTGGTACAGGTCAATATGATCGGTCTGCAACCGGCGCAGGCTGTCTTCGCAGGCCTTGCGGATGTGGTAAGCCGACAAGCCGCGCTCGTTCACCCCCTCGCCCATTTTGACGAACACCTTGGTCGCCAGGACAACCTGGTGGCGCCTCCCATCCTGCGCCAGCCAGCGCCCGATGATCTCTTCTGTGAGACCCAGGTGGAGATGCGAGGTATCGCCGCTGGCGGTGAAGACGCCGTAGGCGTTGGCGGTGTCGATGAAGTTGATCCCCTGCTCCAGGGCGTAATCCATGATTGCAGCGCTGTCGGCCTCGCTGGTCTGCGGCCCAAAATTCATCGTGCCCAGGCACAGCCGGCTGACCTGTAAACCCGTCCGTCCAAGTGATGTGTACCGCATGGTATTTCTCCTATTCGAATGCTGCGAATTTCCTGTTTTGATCGAAACTTATTTGCGGGCCTTGAGCAGTTGACTGCCGTAGGGGATCAACCCGACCGGCGTGTGGGGCACGTAAGGTTCTTCCAGGCGGGTCATTTCCTCCGGCGATAATTTGACCGCCAGGGCTTCGACCGCCGTTTCAAGATGCGAGATCTTCGTCGCCCCAATCACCGGCGCCACCACGGGGGCCTTTTGCAGCAGCCAGGCCAGGGCAATGTGGGCCCGCGGCACGCCGTGCTTTTGGGCCACTTCGGCCACCCGCTCGATGACCAATTTGTCTGCCTCTGCGGTGGCATCGTATTTCTGCTTGGCAATGGGGTCCGTTTCCAGGCGTAGAGAGCTTTCGGATAGATCACGCGCCAGCCGTCCGGAGGCCAGGGGGCTGTAGGGGGTCACGGCGATCTTCTCTTCCACGCACAGCGGCATCATTTCACGCTCTTCTTCCCGGTAGATGAGGTTGTAGTGGTTCTGCATCGAGACGAAGCGCGTCCAGCCGTGCTGCTCGGCCACGTGCAGGGCCTTCTGGAACTGCCAGGCGTACATGGCAGAAGCGCCGGTATAACGCGCCTTCCCGGCTCTCACCACATCCTGCAGCGCCGCCATCGTCTCTTCGATCGGGGTGTGGTAATCCCAGCGGTGAATGATGTAGAGGTCAACGTATTCCATCCCCAGGCGTTTCAGGCTCTGGTCGATCTGGCTCAGGATGTGCTTACGAGACAGGCCGCCCCCGTTGGGCCCTTTGCTCATCGGAGAAAAGACCTTGGTCGCCACCACCACCTCGTCCCGCCTGGCGTAATCCTTTAGCGCCCGCCCCAGAATTTCTTCGCTGCTGCCGTAGGCGTAGACATTGGCCGTATCGAAGAAATTGACCCCCAGGTCCAGCGCTCTTTGGATGATCGTGCGGCTATCCTCTTCGTTGAGCGCCCACGGGTTGTGCGCCCAGCCCTCAGCCGTGCCAAAGCTCATGCAGCCCAGGCAGATTGGGGACACATCCATTCCGGTGTTGCCAAGTTTTACGTAGTCCATGTTGCTCTCCTTTTCGTTTGTTCTGGCTGCAGATTGACAATCGCTACTGGCTATATCTCATTCAGCGCCATCGAGGTCGACAGGTCGCGATAGGCGTTGATCTGCTGCTGCAGATCCTGCACCTTCTGCTCTGCGATCGTGATGGCATCGGCACCGGCAATGAAGCGGTGCGGCGGGAGCTGCTGTTCCACGATCATCACAAGCGCCTGCGCCAGCTTGGCCGGGTCGCCGGACTGCTGGCCGTTCTGGGCTTCAAACCAATCCCGCCGGGCAGCCTGGCGCTCGGCGTAGTCTTCGATAGAGGGCTCGGCGTAAGTGGTTGACTCTGGCGTCAGAAGCTCGGTGCGGAAGAACCCCGGGTTGACGATGGTGGTGTGGATACCGAATGGCGCCACCTCAGCCGCCAGCGCCTCCATCCATCCCTCCAGGCCGAACTTGGCGGCGCAGTAGGCAGAATTGAACTCAAAGCCCATCAGGCCCGCACCCGACGAGATCGAGAGGATGTGGCCCGAGCGTTGCTTGCGCATGCCGGGCAAGACGGCGCGGGTCACGTTCATCGGGCCGATCAGCCCCGTCGCCAACTGCCGTTCAATTTGCTCCGGCGTCAGTTCCTCAAAGTAGCCGCCATAAAAGTTGGCCGCATTGTTCACCAGCACGTCGATGCGCCCGAAGCGGTCGATGGCGGCCTGTACTGCCGCCTGTGCCTCAGCGGGGCGGGTGATGTCTAGCTTGACCACCAGCAGGTCTTGAGCTTGCCCAACCGCCTTTGCCACGGCGCCGGTGTTGCGGCCGGTGGCCACCACTTTGTGGCCGGCGGCCAGGGCTGCCTTGGCAAAGGCCGCTCCCATGCCACGGCTGGTACCCGTAATCACCCAAACTTTTTGATCTGTCATCGTTGCTCCTTTCTGATTAACCATAGTATCTATCCGAAAATTATTTGGGTCTTCCCCAAATTTTCGGATAGGTTCATAGTGTAACACTTAGAGTTAACTCCAAGTCAAGGGTTTGGGGGAAATTCGTCTTGGTTGTTGATAAAAAGCAGCGATGCTGGCGGTTGTATCGCGGCATCGCCGATATTCCGCCGATAAGCGGTAGCTCATCGTAAGTCGTTTATATCACCCTTAAGGTGCCAGGTCAATTGCTTTACGCACCCGCCGAAACATTACGCCTTCCAGGGCCGTTTCGAGCCCGGCCCCCGGCCTGCCTGCGCCTCGATGTCTTTCAAGAAAGAAAAGCCTCAATTTCCTCTTGTGGAACCCAAAATCCTTGCTACAATGAATCTGCTCTTCATCATTCCTCCCCATCTTCGTGACCTGCGTGCCGTTCACCGCTCACTGCCTTCCCCCACGCCGGATTCGTTCCTCGTTGTTTGAGTCGTTCCTTTTTTTTGCCCTTTTTCCTCCCATTCCAGGAATCAAAAAGAAGCGCAGCCAAAGCTGCGCTTCTTTTTGATTCTAAATCCTAATGCAAGATGCCGCGCATAATGGCCAACAGCACGCCGCCCGCCATCACACTGCCAAGCTGCCCGGCTGTGTTGGCGCCCATGGCGTGCATCAGGATGAAGTTCTCGTAATCTTCATCCTGGGCCATCTTGGCTGAGAGGCGCCCGGCCATGGGGAAGGCACTGATCCCGGCTGCGCCGATCAGGGGGTTGATCTTGCCGCGGGTGATGAAGCTCATCAGCTTGCCGAACAACAGCCCGGCCACGGTATCGATGACGAAGGCCAGCAGGCCCAGGGCCATGATGGCCAGGGTTTGCCAGTTCAAGAAGCTGGCGGCGGTCATGGTCGAGCCAATGGTGACGCCCAAGAAGAGGGTGGCGACGTTGGCGATCTCGTTCTGAGCGCTTTTGCTCAGGCGGTCTACCACGCCGCTCTCGCGCAGCAGGTTGCCGAACATCAGCATGGCGATCAAGGGGGTGGCAGCCGGCACCAGCAGGCCCACCACCAGGGTCACCAGCACGGGGAAGACGATCAGCGTGCGCTTAGAGACCTGGCGCGGCGAGTAATCCATGCGGATGCGGCGCTCGGCCTTGGTGGTCATCAGGCGCATGATGGGCGGCTGGATGATAGGAATGAGGCTCATGTAGCTGTAGGCGGCCACAGCAATCGGCCCCAGCATCTCGGGGGCCAGCTCAGAAGAGACGAAGATGGCCGTGGGGCCGTCGATGGCGCCGATGATGCCGATGGAAGCCGCCTGGTTAAGCGGGAAGCCCAGCAGGGTGGCCAGGATGAGGGTGGCAAAGATGCCAAACTGCCCGGCCGCGCCCAAGAGCACCATTTGGGGCTGGGCCAGCAGCGGGCTGAAGTCGATCATGGCGCCGATGCCGATGAAGATCAGCAGGGGGAAGAGCTCGGTGTCGATGCCAGCCGATTTGAGGATGCCAAAGATGCCCCCCGCCTCGCCCATGCCGGTCATGGGGATGTTGGCCAGGATGCAGCCGAAGCCAATGGGCAGCAGCAAGACGGGCTCGTACTGCTTGGCCACCGCCAGGTAGATCAGCCCACTCCCGACCAGGATCATCAGGAGGTTGCCCCAGGTGAAGTTCAGAATGCCCTGCAGTAAGAAGGGGAGAAGTTCGCTGATATCCATAGCTGCCCGCTACTCGGCAATCTCGATCAGGCTGTCATTGTGCTTCACGGCCTGTCCCACTGAGACCAACACGTTAGACACTGTGCCATTGGTGTTGGCGCGGATGGTGTTGTTCATTTTCATGGCTTCCAGGTTGCACAGCGGCTGGCCTTTGGTGATGCTGTCGCCGGGGTGTACCATCACTTCGGTGATGACGCCCGGGATGGGGGCGCGCACCGTGAAGACAACCCCTTCTCGAGGGTGGTCGTCTTCATCGTCTTGCTCAACGGGTGTGAAGACCTTGGCATAGCGGGCAATGCTCTCGGCTGAGGGGGCGGCAGGCGGCGCCGGCACCACAGGGCGCGGGCGGCGCGGGGCAGCCTCTTCTTCGGGCCAGATCTCAAACGTTTCGCCTTCAACCTGGGCCACGATGGGCCGGGCACTGATGTCTTCGATCTCAACTTCATACTGCTGATTTTCGATTTTTACTTTGATTTTCATCGAGTTGAACCTCGTTTGTTCAGATTGCTTGCGCGCATAACCCCCTGCCAGGCGCTGACGATGGCGGTGGCGGGCATGGGGAATTCGTGGATGCGGCCTTTATCGGTAGCCAGAGCCACAGCCACCGCCACCAGGGCCGCCTGGCGCTTGCGCTCAGAGACCAGGCTGCTTTCGTCTTCGGCTTTGACTGTTACAACGGCTTCAGGGGCTTCGGCAGCCTTAGCGGGGGCAGGGGCAGGGGCGGCGCGCTGCAAGCGCGGCATGATCAACATGGTGGCTTCCATCACTGCCCACAGCAAGACGATGGAAGCAAAAACCAGGCCCATGCCCAGGCCAGTAATGGCTAATCCTAACAGAACGGTTTCGGTATCCATAGCGGCCTAGAAGGGGATATTGCCGTGCTTGCGCAGGGGGGCAGTGGAGTGCTTATCGTGCAGGGCGGCCAGGGCGGCGATGATCTTGGGGCGGCTTTCTTTGGGCTCGATGATATCGTCCACGATGCCGGCGCGGGCTGCGTAGTAGGGGTTGTTGAATTTCTCGCGGTATTCGTCTTCCAGGCGTTTGCGTTCGGCCTTGGGGTCGGCGGCCTGGGAGATTTGCTTGCGGTAGAGCACGTTGACGGCCCCTTCGGCGCCCATCACGGCAACCTCGGCAGTGGGCCATGCCAGGCTGATATCGGTGCCGATGTATTTACTGCTCATCACCACGTAAGCGCCGCCGTAGGCCTTGCGGGTGATAATGGTGACCTTGGGAACGGTGGCCTCAGAGTAGGCGTACAGGATCTTGGCGCCGTGGCGGATGACACCGCGGTGTTCCTGGTCGAGCCCGGGGAGGAAGCCGGGGCAATCTACAAAGGTGACGATGGGGATGTTGAAGCAGTCGCACATGCGCACAAAGCGGGCAATCTTATCCGCCGAGTCGATGTCGAGCACGCCTGCCATCACATCCGGTTCTTGGGCCACAACCCCCACGCTGTGCCCGCCAATGCGGGCAAAGCCGGTGATGGCGTTCATGGCCCAGGTGGGCTTGAGCTCAAGGAAGGTACCCTGGTCCATCACCAATTCAATCACTTCGTGCATCGAATAGGGCTGGCCGGGGCCGTCGGGGATGATGCTGTTGAGGCGCTCGTCCATGCGCAGGGGGTCGTCGCCGGTGTTGATGAAGGGCGGGTTCTCGACATTGTTGGAGGGGAAGTAGCTGAAGAGCTGTCGGCAGAGGGCCAGGGCTTCTTCTTCATTGGTGGTCGAAAGGTGGGCCGTGCCGCTGATATCCATGTGCACGCTGGTGCCGCCCAAGGATTCGGTATCTACCTTCTCGCCGGTGACGGTCTGGATCACGTCGGGGCCGGTGAGGAACATATACGATTCCTTTTCGACCATGATGATCACGTCGGTCAGAACGGGCGAGTAAGCCGCGCCGCCCGCGCAGGGGCCAAGCACCAGGCTGATCTGGGGGATGACACCGGAGTATTGGGCGTTGCGGCGCATCAGCTCGGCGTAGCCGCCCAGGGCCCAAACACCTTCCTGGATGCGGGCGCCGCCCGAATCAATCAGGCCGATGATGGGGGCGCCGTTGCGCAGGGCCAGATCCATGATGCGTGTGATCTTATTGGCCTGCATTTCGCCCAGCGCGCCGCCGTAGACGGTGAAATCTTGGGCGTATACATACACGGTGCGCCCATCGATCTGCCCGTAGCCGGTGACGACGCCGTCGCCCAGGTATTCCTCACCGCCGGATGAGCTGATGACGGCCTGGTCGAGGGTAACCCGGAAGGGTTCGATTTCGTTAAAAGTGCCTTCGTCCAGCAGCATGTCCAGGCGTTCGCGAGCAGTAAATTTACCCTTGGCATGTTGATTTGCAATGCGCTCAGGGCCGCCGCCAAGGCGAGCGCGCTCGCGCCAGGCATGAAGCTTAGAAATTTTTGGGTCTTTTGTCATAATTTCCTCAATTTGGGGCTTGATTTCACACCAAGTCAATCATATCAAATATCGATGAAAGCGAGAGTGACAATCATCCTGGTTTGAGGTGAGAGTATTAATGAGTTGGGGGAAGAAAGCTTACCAGGTCACCTGGCGGTACGGATCGCGTTGAGCCGGCAGCAGCTTGGCCATCAGCACCCCAGCCACAAAGCCCCCCACGTGCGCCCAAAAGGCCACCCCGCCCACATCTGGGCCGCCCAAGGATAGCACGCCGCTGAAGACCTGCATCACGAACCATAATCCCAACACCACCACTGCTGGCAGCATGGTCAGGCGCATGAAGTACCCCAATGGGATGAAGGTTGCCACCCGGCTGCGCGGGTAGAGTACCAGGTAAGCGCCTAAGACGGCTGCAATGGCCCCGCTGGCGCCCACTGTGGGGATCTGCGAGCCCGGGTTGGTCAACAGGTGGGCCAAAGAAGCCACCACGCCGCCGATCAAATAGAAGGCCAGGTATTTAACAGGCCCCAGGCGATCTTCGATATTATCGCCAAAGATCCACAAATACAACATGTTCCCGGCGATATGTGCCAGGCCGCCGTGCATGAACATGCTGGTGAAGATGTCGCCGATATCTGCCAGGCCTATGCCGTTGCTGAAGTTGGCTGGGATCATGGCAAACTCATAGACCAGGCTTTCTTGCGCGTTCCCGGCCAGCCACATGAGCGCAAACACCAGGATATTGGCAGCGATCAAGATGTAATTAACGACCGGCACGCGCCGGGTGGGGGTGTCATCGCGAATAGGAATCATGCTTACATTATATCAAAATTGGGATTTACCAGGCCTATCTTTTCAGGCTAACCCGGTCAATTCCAGGCTGGCCTGCCACAAGCGCCCGGCCGTGGCAGCATCATAAGATGCCGGGGCTGAGCGCACGGCCTTGCACTTGACAAAGTATTTGCCGCTCATGCCCGCCACCTGTGGTGATGTGGCCAGGTAAATGCTGGTCTGGGCGCCCTGCTCAGGGCTGAGGAAGGCGAAGCGGAACAGGCGCATCGCCAGGCCGGCCAGGCCGTCGCCTCCATGGTTGTTCTTAGAGAAGTTGGTGGCCACGATGCCCGGATGCAATGTGTTGGCCGTCACCCCGCTGCCTTCCAGCCGCCGTGCCAGCTCGTAGGTGAACAGCACGATCGCCAACTTCGAGTGCGCATAGGCCTTCAACCCTTCGTAATTCGAGCGGCTTTGCAGGTCGTCGAAATTGATCTTTGCCCTGGCATGCGAGCGAGATGACACGTTGATGATGCGGGCGGGTGCGCTAGCTTTGAGGGTGTCGAGCAGCAGGTTTGCCAGCAAGAAATACCCCAGGTAATTCAAGGCAAAGGTCATCTCCAGCCCATCTACGCTCTCCTGACGTTGGGCGAACATGGCCCCGGCATTGTTCACCAGCACATCCAGGCGCTGGTAGCGGCTCTTGAAGTGCTGTGCCAGTTGGCGGATCTCGGCCTGCGAAGATAAGTCTGCTGGCACGAATTCCACCGCCGGGTTGCCGGTCTGCTGCTGGATCTGCTGGCTGGTGAGCAGGCCCTTTTGTTCATCGCGGTCCACCAACACCAGCGCCGCGCCTTGCTCTGCCAGCGCCCGGGCTGTGACCGCGCCAATGCCCGATGCCGCCCCGGTTACGAGGCAGGTCTTGCCCTGCATGGGCTTGCTCTGCGAGGTTGTGCCAGTGTGGGTCGTATTGATTGGCATGTCATCATCCTGGGAAAGATTTTTGAGCCGGCGAGCTTTTCATTTGCCGACCAATGGCAGGTAAAGATCGAACACCGTTTCTACAACATGGAAGAAGATGGCTGTTGTCTCTGTGCCAGAGGGGGCGGGCTCTGGGTCGTAGACTGTGACCGGGAATTGGCCCAGCGCGCTCACATCGCTGGCAGTGATGCTTGCGCTCAGGCGCGAGGTGCTGATGAAGGTGGTCGAGCGCGGGCTGCCGTTCCAGCGTACCACGCTGGAGGGGGTGAAGCTGTGGCCGCTCACGGTCAGCGTGAAAGCAGCAGCATCCTCCACGGCCGATAGGGCCGGGTGAATGCTGAGCAGTGTCAGGGGTGCCGGGCCGTTATCCACCAGGATCCTGGAACTGAAAGCCGGCAGCACCAGGCTGCCAGGCACGGGGTTTTGATCCAGGTCCAGGTATTGCCGGCTGCCCAGGTCAATGCTGATCGGGTTGCGCCCGGCATTGTAAACGATGCGGGCGCGCGCCGCCTCTCCCAGCGGCTGGGTGAACCAATTGGTCTGGGAGTTGCCGTCCAGGCCGCTGAAGGCCTGCCATTCTGCAAAGGTCAGGCGAGTCCACGCGCCGCCGTAGGCAATGTGCTCATCCTGGTAGGGATGGAAGAAGCGATTGTGGTCAGAGGCCTCCAGGTTGGCCGGGCTGTAGGCATACAGCGTCCAGGCCCTTGGACCCAGGCCAAACAGGGTGTTGCCGGTCATGGTGACCCTGGTATCGCTGGCGCCCAGGTTCACCTGCCCGCTGAATTCTGTCCCCGAGGAGGCGTTGAAGACCGTGTTGTTTACGATCTGCCCGGTGGAACGCTGGAACGAGATGCCGCCGATGGTGGTGCTGATGATCGTGTTCCCGCTGACCTCTACATTGCGCGAGTAATGGTCGATGTACAGCCCCATGCCAAAGGCGGCGCGCGAGGCGTGACAGCCATCTACGTTGCCCGGGATATCTACGATGACGTTGTCAATAATGCGGATGTCATAGACCGTGGTGGCAGATAAGCTGTCTCTGCCGAAGGTGCGCACCGCGCCGCAGTCGGCTTTTGAATAACAGGCCTGGGTGATAAAGTTCATCTCCAGGGTGGTGCCCGGCCCAAACACATCCACGCCGTTGTAGCCAATGCGCTCAAAGCGGTTGTAGCGCAGGGTGTTGCCATAACCTGAATCGCGCTCATCGTAGAGCCTGATGCGCAGCCCATCCCCATTTTCGGTGCATTCACCCGCCGTGATGCCGCAGCCCATGCCAGATTGCCCCAGGTTCTCGACCAGGGCAATGTTCTGGATCGTGTTGCCTTCGAAGGTCGAGGCGGCAAAATACCCGCTCACCCCAAAATGGTTGGCCCCATCGATGAGGTTGTTGGCAAAGAACATGTTATACCCGCCGCGCAGGCCTTGGCGGCCGTTGGATGGCCTTTGGAGCCAGCTGCTCAGGTTGACCCCCATGCTGTCAGGGTTTGTGATGCTCACGTTCTGAACGGTGATATCGTGGTAGATGTCGCCATTCATGCCGCCCGGCGTGCTGATGCCGTGGTTGAACCAGTTCTTGATCTCGAGATTGTCGATCATCACGTAAGCCGTGGCCCCCCCCGCACTCAGCATGATGCCGCCGTGGCGCAGGGGATCGGCCTGCTCCAGGATGACAGAGCCCTCAATGCCAGACGGCACGCCCGCGGTGGTGTACAGGTAGACCCGCCTGGTAGCCGGGTCGTAATACCATTCTCCGTCCTGGTCCAACGTATTGAGATGATTATTGATGAAATAACCCCACCCGGCGCAGGTGCCCCAACCCGATACCAGGCAGGATAGCCCCTGGTTGAGGTTCAGCGTATGCACGCTGGAGCTGGTCACCAGGCGGTTGAGCATAGACCAGCGGATGTTCTTGATATGGATGGTGGCGCCGCTCCAATTGAGGTCGGGCAGATCGTTGTCGCCAAGCTGGCTGCCGCCTGCGCTGTGGCTGTCTACGAAGCTGTACCCGCCGCTGCCGGCATCCAGGTTAGGCCAGCGTCCCAGCCTCAAGCGTTGCCCATCTTGGAAGAGTTGATTGATGCCCATGGGAAATTCGGCTTCGGGAAGGTCAGCCCAATAGAGCGGGCCGGGTTCTCCTGCCCAGCCGGTGACCGGCCGCGAGCCCGAAAAAGCCGGTTTGTCCGTGCAGCCCTCAGGGTAAGATCCAAAAATGATCGGCGCAGCCTCGGTTCCAGACCTGGTGAGCACCAATTGCTCGGCGTTCCAGGTGTCGCCGCACCTGAACCGCACCTGGTCGCCGGGCTGCAGGGCCAGCCCGTTCACCTTGCCAAGCGTGGCAAAGGGCTCATCTTCGGATAGGCCGTCGTTCGAGTCCGCTCCAAGCGAGCTGGAAACATAATAAGTTGTGCCTGTCAGGGCCTTACCCGGGGCAGTGATGCCCAGCAGGATGGCAAGGCATAGCAAGAGACAGAGCAGGCGATAGGCGCGGGCAGGTTTCATGATTGATATTATAAATCTGTCTGTACTGCTTGACAAAAGTCATTTATTACGGTAATATCGGTTATAACTGAAATGAGTGAAATATGCCTGAACTGACGCCGATGACACAAAAATTTATCTTACACTGGGGGGAAATGGGAGAGCGCTGGGGCATCAACCGCACCGTTGCCCAGATTCATGCCCTGCTTTACATCTCTCCTGAGCCGCTCAACGCTGAGCAGATCAGCCAGAAGCTGGCTGTGGCCCGTTCGACGGTCAGCGCAGGCCTGCGCGAATTGCAAAGCTGGGGACTGATCAACATCGTCCACCACCTGGGAGACCGCACCGATTATTTCGAAGCGGTGGGCGATGTGTGGGAGATGTTCCGCATAATCGTCGACCGGCGCAAGCAGCGCGAGCTGGATCCCACCCTGGAAGTGCTGCGTGAGATTGTGGATGGGCTCGATCAGGATGCGGAAGATGCCCGGTCACAGGAAAAGATGGTCAGAATGCTCGATTTCTTTGAAACAGCCTCTACGCTTTACACACAAGTTCAACAAGTTCCTACCAAGAAGATCGTCCGCATCGCCAAGCTGGGTGACCTGGTGCGCAAGGTATTGGGCATCGTACCTGATTAACCAGTCAAAAATTTTTTTTCGCCGGTTATTTCGATTGTTACCGAAATAACCGTTACAAAGGAGCGGCGTTCATGAACCTTACTTTTGCTAACTCTATCCAAGAGCGCCTTCGAGAAGTTGAAGCACTGATTGCCACGCAGGTGGAAAGCGGGCGTTCTGGTCCGGCAGCCGGGCTGTATCAATTGATCGCCTCGGGCGGCAAGCGCATCCGGCCCAGGCTGGCGCTGCTCACCGGGGGCATGTTGGGCGCCAATCGCCAGAAGCTGGTCATTCTGGCGGCGGCGATTGAGCTCTTGCACACCGCTACGCTGATCCATGATGACCTGGTGGATCATGCCTTGCTGCGGCGGGGCATCCCCACGCTGAACGCCCACTATTCAACCAGTATCACCGTCCTGACCGGTGATTTTGGCTTTGCCAAAGCTGCCAGGCTGGCCTCTGAGACCGGCTCGAACGCCGTGATGCGCCTGTTTGCCGAGACATTGGTAACCATGACACAAGGGGAATTGACCCAGGCAACCCGGAAAGGGCACATTCCCAGCCGAGAAGAATATTTCCAGCGCATCTTTGCCAAAACGGCTTCGATGTTCGAGCTGGCGACAGGGGCAGCGGCATTGTTGAGCCCCGTGGGTGAGGGGGCGGTGGCGCATGCCCGCCAGTTCGGCTACCAGATCGGGATGGCCTTCCAGATCGTGGATGATATCCTGGATTTCACCGGGGATCCGGCCGTGCTGGGCAAACCGACCGGCAGCGATCTGCGCCAGGGGATGGTTACCCTGCCGGCCTTATGTTATTTCGAAACCCACCCCGGAGATCCATTGGCCTGCCTGGCCGGGCAGGCCAAGAGCAAGAAAGCTCGCCAGGCTGAGTTTGACATCCTCGTGGCGGATATCCGCAAAAATGGGGCCACCCGCCAGGCCCTGCAGGAGGCAGAAGCATTCGTGCAGCGCGGCCTAGCTGCCCTGGCCTTCTTGCCCAACACCCCTGAGCGCCAGGAGTTGGCAGAGCTGGCGCAATCGATTGTGCGCGTGTAGGAGAAAGAGGCCATGGAAAAGATGCTGCTAGACCAATACTTGCCGGTTTATGAATTTAACGAGCTTCATTCTGTGGCCGTTCATGCGCCCCCAGAGAAGGTGTTCTCTGCCATGAAAAGCCTCACCCCAGCCGAGTTATCCCCCTGGATTTTTTGGCTTTTGGGAATCCGCAATTTACCGGCAACCATCATGGGCAAGGATTCTCCGCATACAACCAGCCAGAAACCTTTTTTGGAACAACTGTATGAGGGCGGCTTCATTGCCCTGGCAGAAGAGCCCACGCGTGAGATCGTGTTCGGATTGATCGGCCAATTTTGGAAACCTGTAGGGGGAGATGGCCCCAAGGTGGCATCGGCGCAAGAATTCCTGGCTTTCGATCATCCCGACTTCGCCAAGGTAGGGGCAAACCTGGCTGTGACCGAGGTGGATGCCGGGCATGTGCGTTGTTCTACCGAGACCCGCATCCATGCCTCAGACCCTCGAACGTGCCGGAAGTTTGCTTTCTACTGGCGGCTGATCTCAATGGGGAGCGGCTTCATCCGTATCCTGTGGCTGAGGGCGATCAAACGGAAAGCAGAAAGAATGTGAAAGTTCCTTTGATCGCCGATGATCACGCACTGGGTGATGGAGTGTAAAGTCGTTCGAACAGCCGCTCGATATCGTTGACCAACTCGGGTTCTTGTTCTTCCAGGGTTTGGATGTAATGTGCGCCGCCGGCGTAGAAGCTCACCCGGCTGAAGGGCTGGCCTTGGCCGCCGGTATTTTCGGGCAAGCCCAGTCGCCGGCAAAGGCGGTTCTCGATCCAGCGCGCAAAGCCCTCTTTCCATTCTTGCCAGACCATATATTCGTAATCTTCTGCCTTTAGCAAGTCTTTCAACTGCCGGCGCAGGGGCCTGATTTCATCCAGCCCGGCGGCTGCCAGGAAAGCCGTGTAAACCTGCACAAAGGCAGGGTTGGGATAGGGGAATGGGTGGTTCAGCTCCCACATGTAATCGTTGGCGGCCTGGGCTTTGCGGGCCACGCCCAGGCTTTGCTTCACCTTTTGTTCGCAGGTCTCGAACTGCTGGCAGTGGATGAATTCGTGGAAGATGGTGACACAGCCCGCCGGTTCATCGAATACGTCGCCGGTAACGACACAGGCCGCCCGGCCCTGGTAGCTTTCGAGCGGAAAAGCCGCCCGCACGCCTTGCGGGATGGGCATGGGTATGGGGGCTTCTTGCACCAGGGTGTACGTTTTGGTCAGTGCATCGAGATCGTGGATCAAGAAGCAATCCTTCTCGATAATGGCGATGGGAAAGGCCTTTTCGAGAAATGGGTGAAGATCTTGAACGGCCTGCTGGGTTAGTAGGACCTTTTGAAGTGAGAGGGTATAGTCAGTGGCCATATGTCATCATTATATTTTAGGTTTGGCTTAAAGGTAGTAGAATTGTATTGGCTTTTAGAAAGACAGCTTCAAACTTAAGCGGCCTGTACGCGAATTCTTCAATTAGAGAAAGGATACAGAAATGCCAGAACCAACCCGAATGCCACGCTACGATATTCGCAACGATGGGATTGGCCCTTATGCCGTGTTCTACTGCGAATCCTGCGATCGAGAATATCGCAGCCAGCCCGAAGTTGCCAGCACCATTGCCAAGGATATTGGCAAGCAGGCGATGGGTGGGCTTTTACGCAATATTCCATTGGTGGGCGGGGCAATTGCCAACAACGTGACCGGCGAAGACCCGCGCTATTCTCGCAACCTGAACCCCCAACAGCTTGAGAAAGCCTGGACTCAGGTGAAGGTCAACTTCCGCGAGTGCCCCACCTGCCTGCGCATTGTGTGCCTGTCAGATTGGGATGAGAAGAACGGTTTCTGCAATGAAGATTCCCCGCGCCGCAACGAAGTGGCCCAGGCCAAGGCCGAGCAGGCCGGGGCGGTCATCCAGGGCTTTGCCAATGTGTTTGGCCTGGGTGCGGCTGTGAAGCAGGTGGGCGAGGCCGCCAAGCGCGCCTCGGCTGCCACCGCCCGCTGCCCCCAGGATGGCACCCTGGCTGCGCCCGGCACCAAGTTCTGCCCGGAATGCGGCACGCCCATGATCCAGCCCGCCAGCGACGCCTGCCCCAAGTGCGGCAAGCCGACCCTGGGCGCCAAATTCTGCCCCGAATGCGGCACCAAGATCGAAAGTGCCCCACCGCCCGGGGTCTGCCCGCAGTGCGGGGCCGAGGCCAAGGGCGCCAAGTTCTGCCCCGAGTGCGGCACTAAGATCGGGTGAACGAACAGGCATCAGAGCCCATTCCAATTTCGCCACACTGACATCAAACCTGTTGCATGAATAGTTCACATCGAAGGATCTTGAGCAGGCTGGTTATCGGTGTGGCGATCATCTTGGCGGCTTTCCGAACGCTGCCGCCGCCTGCCTTATCTGCAGATGCACTGGCAAACGTATTTTCGGCTGGGCGAGCAGTCACAACGATCGAAGTGATTGCTCGCTCGCCGCGTTCGGTTGGCTCTCGGGCTTACGAGAACGCCAAAGCATATTTGCTGACACAATTGGAAAGCCTGGGGCTAGAAACCGATGTCCAAGACACCTATCTGGATGGCGTGCGCGTGGAGAATGTGCTGGCTCGCCTGGAAGGCACCGAGACGAAGGATGCCATCCTGTTGTCGGCCCATCTTGATACGGTGCAGCACGCCCCTGGCGCTGCAGATGATGCCAGCGGGGTGGCGGTCATCCTAGAGACAATCCGTGCCTTGCGCACAGAAGCTCCGCTCCGCAATACGGTGATTGTTTTGTTTACCGGGCCGGAGGAGAATCGTTGTTATGGGGCGCGTGCATTTGTTTACCAGCACCCCTGGGCAGAGGATGTGCGCCTGGTTGTGAACGTGGATGCTGGCGGTGTCAGCGGGCCGTCCATCCTGACTGCTACCGGGCCAGATGGCGGCTGGCTGATCGAGCAGGCTGCGCCGGTGATCCCTAGGCCTATCGCCAGTTTGGCCGTTGAGACCTTGGGCAACCCCGCCACTGACTATACCTTGATGTTTCGCCCGGCTGGATGGTTGGGATTCGATTTCAACCTGTCTTGGAGCAAACAGATTCACACTCCGGCTGATAATATCGACAACCTGAACCTGGACAGCCTCCAGCACCAGGGGGAGAACATGCTGGCTGTGGTGCGCCATTTTGGAAACATCCCTTTAGAAATTCCCAGGCTCCCCCGCCCGGTTTATTTCGACATTCTCAGCCTGACCATTGTCCATTACCCCGTCTCCTGGGCCATCTTTATCCTTGTGGGCCTATCGATTCTCATGGCGGGGGTCATCTATCGCGGCTTCAAGCAAAAATGCCTGACACGGCGCGGAATTGGTTTGGGGGTGCTGGCATTCTTGCTGAGCCTGCTTACCGTTCCTGCACTGCTGCTCTTGTTTAACCAGGTGGTGATTCAGCCGCTCTTGCGAGAAAACCCAGCCTTGGCCTTAGATTTGATCGGCGATTCTGTGCTTTCGAGCAGCATCCGTTGGGGTTCTACAATCCTTACCCTGCTAACCACGTTCCTTTGGTACGCATGGTTCAAGAAAGTGAACCATGTAAGCGGGGTTGACCTGGCTTTTGGATGCTACATCCTCCTCTATGCTTGTGCCTTCGGAACCACAGTCGCTCTGCCTGCACTGAGTTATCTTTTTGTGTGGCCCCTGCTGGCCTGTTTGCTGGCTGCATTCGTTTGGTTTCCTCCCAACCACGGTAAGTCGGGTCAGCCGGAATGGCTGCGGCATTTGGGATTGCTAATTGCGGCAGTAATTGTGGTGGCCTTATTCGTCCCCGGCATTTTTAACGCCATGATGTCGCTTGAAATCCAGATGATCTATCTGGTACCGGTTTTTGTTGTTGTCATGCTTGGCTTTTTGGTTCAACCATTGCTTGACTCTTGATAATAGCGGGTCTGCAAACTGCATCCCGGTGGCGTTGAGCATATTGGGCGGCGGCTGCCTGGTCTCGATTGGTTCGGAGAGCGTTTCCGGCATTTTGGGACCTGTCTTGGTCGTTGCCTTTTTCTTTTTTGTGTCATGAAAAAACCTATTGACAGAGTGGGTGGTTGTGGGTAGACTCTCTCCGTTCGATTGTCTTGGTACAAATATACAAACTGGAGGAGCATCATGAAACGCATTTACCCACTGATCCTGGCAGCGCTGGGGTTGATTTTGATCCTGGCGGCTTGCCAACCGGCTGCTACCGCTGAGCCTACGTTAGCGCCAACGCTTGCGCCGACTACCCCGCCGACCGCCGTTCCGGCGACCGCCACGGCCCTGCCCGAGCCAACGGCTGCAATCCCTGCCCCGGTTGTCTTAATGCTGACGGGCTTGGATGGCAGCCAACAAACCTTCACCATGGAAGAGCTCCAGGCCCTCCCCATCACCGAAGGCATGGGGGGCATCAAGAGCAGCACTGGCGCCATCACCTTGCCTGAGTTGTACCGGGGTGTGGCTGTCAAAGACCTACTGCCCCTGCTGGGCGGGTTGGATGAGACGATGGGCGTCAACCTGGTGGCGGAAGATGGTTACGCCATGACCTTCTCATACGACCAGTTGATGAACGGCAATTTCATCTCTTATGATCCGGCCAACGGTGATGAGCTGAAAAGCCCGCCGGCCCTCACCCCTATCATTGCTTTTGAGCGCGCCGGGCAGCCCCTCGATGCCAAGTCTGATGGGCAGTTGCGCCTGGTCATTGTCAGCCAAGAGGGCAACCAGGTCACTGATGGTCACTGGTCGGTCAAGTGGGTGGCGGGGATCACGATCAAATCCCTGGTTCAGGATTGGGATCTGGCTTTGAACGGAACGCTGAACGAGGTGATCGACCGCTCCACCTTTGAATCGTGCGCCAACTGCCACCGGGCCACTTATACCGATGATAAGGCCCAGGAATGGGTGGGCGTGCCGCTTTGGCTGTTGGCTGGCTATGTAGATGACGCCGTCAAGCACGAAGGCCCGGCCTTTAACGATGCGATGGCCCAAACCCCCTACACGTTAGAGCTGATCGCCGCCGATGGGTACAGCGTCAGCTTCGATAGTAACCTTTTTGCTCGCAATAATGATTTGATTGTGGCGTTCAGCGTCAACGGCAACCCGTTAGAAGATAAGCACTTCCCCCTGCGCCTGGTGGGCACGGGGATTGAGAAGGGCCAGATGGTCGGTCAAATTGCCGAGGTCAGGCTGAACCTGGATGGGGTCGAGGTGGCTGCCGCTGACCCCGCCGCTGAACCTGCCCCCGCCCCTGCGGCAGACGCGACTTTCAATCTCACCGGCCTGGTCGATACTCCCCTGGCTTTGAACGAAGAAGGCCTGCGCACCATGGAAGTGGTGGCCTTGAGCCTGGAGCACCCTAAGAAGGGCGCCCAGGATTACGAAGGCGTACGCCTCAGCGAGCTGTTGGCGGCTGCGGGCGTGCAGAGCGGGGCCACGACGGTGGTTTTCACCGCCAGTGATGGCTACACAGCAGAGGCAGCGTTGGCGGACTTGCAGGCTTGCGCCGACTGCCTGGTGACTTTCACCGATACCCCCGATCTGTTCAACCTGGCGATGCCCGGCTTTGAGAGCAGCTTCTGGCTCAAAGAGGTTGTGGGCATCGAATTGAAGTAATGAGCAAGAAGCATATCCTGACCTTTTTGCTGGTCATTGTTTGGATGGCGGCCTGTACGCCCAGGCCGCCATCTACCCCTATCCTCGAGACGCCGGTTGCAACCGCGGCTCTACCCACCAGTGCAGCGCGCACGCCCCTGGTGGTCTTTGCCGCTGGCAGCCTGATCATCCCCTTTGATGCCCTGGAAGATGCCTTTGAGGCCCGCTACCCGCAGATTGATGTGCAGGCTGAGTACCACGGCAGCATCCAGGTCATCCGCCATGCCACCGAACTGCATAAGTCGATCGATGTGGTGGCTACGGCCGACGCCGCCCTGGTGCCCATGCTGATGTACGCCGTCAATAACCCCGATACCGGGCAGCCTTACGCCAATTGGCATATTCGCTTTGCCTCCAATCACCTGGCGCTGGCGTACCAACCGGGCAGTTTGTATGCAGATGAGATCAATGCCGAGAACTGGAGCCAGGTGCTGGCGCGTTCAGAGGTCAAGGTGGGGTTGGCCGACCCGCGCTTTGATGCCGTGGGCTACCGCATGCTGATGGCTTTTGCCCTGGCCGAGCGAGATCAAGTAAACTACACGCTCTTCGGCCCGATGTTTGATGGGCAGTTCACCCTGCCGGTCACCATCTTTCGGGATGATACCCTCACCACCCTCACCGTGCCTGAAGTGCTAGAGACAAGCCGCTCGGCGCACATTTTACTGCGTGGGGCCAGTGTACAGTTGGTGTCGCTGCTTGAGGCTGGAGAGCTGGATTATGCCTTTGAGTACGAGTCGGTCATTCGCCAGCATGGGTTAGAGATGCTGGCCCTGCCCGATGCGGTCAACCTGGGCGCAGTTGAGCAAGACGCTTTCTATCACCAGGCGCAGGTGAGACTGGATTTTCAACGCTTTGCCAGCGTAGAGCCGGTTTTCAACGGTGAGACGATTGCTTATGGCATCACCATCCCCAGCAGTGCGCCGCAGCCAGAAGCCGCAGCCCAGTTCATTGCCTTTCTGCTGGGGCCAGAAGGCAGGGCTGTGATGGAAAACCTGTATCATCCCATGCTGGCCCAGCCGTTGGCAGATGGCTACGATAACCTGCCGGCAGTTTTGCAGCCGCTCTGCCAGCCCGAGCAGCCTTAGCCCGGCCCGGCGCCCTTTACCTGCCAGGCTTTCAGTATCACCAGCCCTTGCAACGATTGAAATGGGCGGGAGCAATTTTATGGACCCTCGCACGCGTCGTTTCTCTGGCATGGACCTGGCATTTGCCCTTTTGGGCAGCCTGGTGCTGCTCTTCATCCTGGCGCCCTTACTGAGTGCATTATTTTCCAGCTCGCCTGCCTCTTTATGGCAGACTCTGCAAGATGGTGAGGTGCTGGCTTCCATCCGCGTCACCTGTATTGCCGGGCTGTTGGCGGTGGTGCTTGGGCTGCTGACGGGGGTGCCGCTGGCCTATTTGCTGGCCCGGCGGCGTTTTCGCGGGCGAGAGCTGGTGATGGCAATCATCAACCTGCCGGTGCTCATCCCGCACACCGCCGCCGGGGTGGCGCTGCTGTTGGTGTTTGGGCGGCGTGGCCTGGTGGGGCAGTGGCTGGCGCCCCTGGGCATCACCTTCACCGATAACCTGGCGGGCATTGTGGCGGGGATGACCTTTGTCAGCCTGCCCTTGTTGGTGAATGCCTGCCGTGAAACCTTTACCCTGATCGAAGAAGAATTGGAACTTTCGGCCCTGGCGGATGGAGCCAGCCCCTGGCAGGCCTTCTGGCATGTGACCTTGCCGCAAGCCTGGCGTGGGATTGCCTCGGGGGCAGTGATGATGTGGGCCCGCGGCATCAGCGAATTTGGGGCGGTGGTGATCCTGGCCTATCATCCCAAGACCGTCCCGGTGCTGGTGTACGAGCGCTTCCAGGGTTTTGGGCTGGAGGCAGCCCAGTCGGCGGCGGTGCTGCTGATCCTGGCGGCGTTGGGGGCGTTTGTGGTCTTACATTGGGCACTCAGGCCGCAGAGGTAGTTTTGAGTTTATAATATGCACCATGCTGACCTATTCCATCTTCGAGCAGGTGATCACTTTTTTGCATACTTCTGATCTGCAAGCTACGGCTCATTTTTACGAGCAGGTGCTTGGCCTTGAACTGGTGCGTGACCAGGGTGTTTGCCGCATCTACCGCATCTGCGCCAACAGTTATATTGGCTTCTGCCAGCACCTTGAGCCGGCTGCACCGCAGGGCGTGATCCTGACCCTGGTAAGCCAGGATGTGGATGGCTGGTATGTGCGTTTACGCAGCCAGGGGGTTGCCTTTGCGAAGGCGCCTGCCCATAACCCCAAGTTTGGCATTTACCACTGCTTTTTCAAAGATCCCAACGGCTACCTGCTTGAAATCCAGCGCTTCGATGCGGTGTTGGATTAAAGCAGCGGCAGCGTGCTGGCAAGCCTTCGTCTGCAACCTTCACCAATTACTGATAATAAAAACAGGGCGATGCGCGCACATCGCCCTGTTTTTATTGTGTATGATTTAGCGGTATGTTACCTGGGCTGCAACCCAATCCAGCGAGAAATCGCGCGCTGTGCTGCTGGCAACAGGGATGATGCGTACCAGGAAGTTGGTGTTGGTGAACTCGCTGGAGCCCCAGGCGCGGCCCCAGGTGTTGGCTGCGCCGCCCAGTGTGTAGGTGGTATCGGTCTTGCTGAGCGTAGCCGTGGTCAGGGCAGAGGTCCAGGTGGTTCCGCCATCCCATGAGAGCATGACACAGAACTTGGGGCTGCCGGCGGTGCTGTCGACCTTGCCTTCCAACTGCACTTCAATTCCCAGCACGGTAGCACCGCTGGGGAGGTTGAAGTTGTAGCTGGAATAGACATGGCGGTCTTTGGTGGTGCTGGTGCAGAAGGTGCTGGTGCTGGTGCCGCTGTTGGTATCTACCGCGTAGAGGTTATTGCTGGAATAGGCATAGCTGGGGTTGGTCTGGAAACCATTGTTATCGCCGCCAGCGCCGGCAGCATTGGCCGATGGGCTGAGAAAACCAGTGGTGAAGATTGGGGCGATGTTTGCTGCGCCTTTGGTGGGGCTGCTGGTGGGGCTGGTTTGCCAGTCGCCTCCGTTGGGCAGGCGGTACCAGGAGACGTCATACGCCGTGCTGCCGTAGGTGTAGCTGTCGAGCACGGTGGTGCCATTGGTGTCGATCCAGTTGACCGTATCGCCGGCATTGTTGAAAACGCTGCCGCGATCAATTGCCAGGAAGCCATAGGCGGCAATGCTGGTGCCCGCGGGGATCACGTAAGGGGTTCCGCCGCCCTCGGTGACGTCATCCAGCACGCAGCCGCCGATGTTCGCCGCGCTGGCAGAGGTGTTGTACAATTCGATCCAGTCAATGGTGTAGACCGTGTTGGCAGATGGCAGGATCTCGTTGATCTTAACCGCGCTGCAGTCTCCAGACGGGATGCTGGTGGGGGTGGCAGTGGGCGGAATGGGGGTGTTGGTGGGTGGAATGGGGGTGTTGGTGGGTGGAATGGGGGTATTGGTGGGCGGAATGGGGGTATTGGTGGGCGGAATGGGGGTATTGGTGGGCGGAACCGGGGTATTGGTAGGCAAGGCGCCGCCGTTAGAGGCGTTCTTGGTGGGACTGCTGGTGGTGGTCGTTTGCCAGGGCCCGCCATCCGGCAGGCGGTACCATGAGACGTCATAAGCCGTGCTGCCGTAGGCGTGGCTGTCGAGCACGGTGGTGCCATTCGTGTCAATCCAGTTGACCGTATCGCCGGCATTGTTGAAGACGCTGCCGCGGTCAATCGTGTAGAAGCCGTAGGGGGCAATGGTGGCGCCGGAGGGGATGGTGTAGGGTGCTCCCCCGCCGCCGGTGATGTCATCCAGCACACAGCCGCCAATAGTCACATTGTTGGCTGTAGGATTGTAGAGCTCGATCCAGTCGGTGGTGTAGACTGCGCTGGCAGCCGGTAGAATCTCGTTGATCACCACATCGGCACAGCCGCCGGTGGGCACGCTGGTTGCAGTGGGCTCGCTGGTGTCGGTGGCGGTTGGGGTGGGGCCTTCAGTGGGCGGGATGGTGGGGGTGGCAGTGGGGCCGGGTTCGCCAACCGTGAGCTGCACATCGGCATTGGCTGGGTCGTACCACACCGGGGCAGACCAGGTGAGATCTTTGCTGGTGTTGCGCCCGTAGGTGGCATCAGTGGCAAAGGTGTAGGTATCCTGGAATTTGACCACGAACCAATCACCGCTGTTGGCGGGCAGGGTGATGGTCCAGGAACCGCTGGTGGTGTTGGGCTGGTAGCGCGCCACGTAGCTGCCGGCATTACTGCCGACCGAATCGCCAGTGGTGCCAAAGGCGTTCCGGTAGATCCAGATGTTCTGGATGGCATCATTGGCGGGCTCAGTGACGGCTACCCCGGCGTTGTTGTTGTAGATGGTCTCAGAAGGGTTGTTCCACCAGATGGTGAAGGTGACGTTTGAGTCGCCGCCGATGGTTTGGCCCATGCTCCAGCCGTTCGCAATGAAGCCAATCTGCATGTTGGCATCTTCGGTGGCATAGGTCATGTGTTCGCGCAAGCCCTGCAGAACATTGCCGGTGTTCAGGACGGTGCCCAGCGGGCGCACGAGGACGGTATATTCGGTGGAAGATGCCCCCCAGGTGGCTTTGTGGTTATCCTGGTCAGCGACAGGAGAGAGCTTCCAACCCAGGTTCAGGTAGTGGGCCCACAGGTTTTCGTAAGGGTTGCTGGTGTTGTATTCCAGGTTGCTGCCATTATTGGCAAAGTTTACATCTGTGGCGCCGGTGTAACCGCTGGAGACTGCCAGGGTGCCAAAGTAAGGAGCGGCATTGGCATCATAGCGGTTGCCGAAATCGCCGCTGGTGGGGTGGTTGAACTGGGCGGCAATGGCCTCGCCGCTTTGGGCCAGGCCAACCACGTGTTCATAATAATCGTCGTTGTCGTTCCAGTCGCCATTGGGGTGGTCGGTGCCGATCAGGTCGGCGGCGTTAAACAGGTTCCAGTGTCCGCCGCTGGAGATGCTGCTGATCTCTTGCCCGGCAATGGCCACAAAGTTGGCATTGGTGGCGCTGGCAGCCGAAGCGCGGATGGTCTCATAAGTGGCTTCGCTGAAAAGCGATGTGCCCGTGCGGCTGTCATGCACGTGCGGTGTAATGATGAAATAATCCAGGTGGGGGATATTGCTGGCATAGGTGAAGGCCTGGGCGGCAGTGGATCCGCTGGCGCCGTCATCACCATCCATACCTGTGTGGGCGTGCTGTGAGCCAACCCAGCGCGTGTAATCTTGCAAGCCGGTGGGGATCGTACCGGCGGCGCGCGCCGTTTTCATCTCTGAGCCGGGCAGTGGCACCAGCGTCAGGCTGAAAACCAGGGAAATGGCGGCAAATATGGAGAAAAAGCGGAACCAGTTGCGGGTGGAGCGAACAGACATGGGACGTTCCTTTCTCGTTGGTCGAGGCAGAGGGGGCTAATGGCAAACCAAACTACCGGATGGGAACAATGCCATCCGGTTGTATGATTGCTGGCTGGGCGGCTTTTGGAGGGGGGCAGCCGCTGGGCCTGAATTGGAGACTGCAATTGCAAAGCGCATTAGAGAAAGGATACAACAAAACTTTCGAGAATGCAAGGGATTTTGTAATTTTGTGAGACAACTGTCATGCTGGTTGGGTTTAAGCCATTCGTGGCTCAAACGTGTTTGTAACATAAGCGGTGGGTTTTGACACAAAAAGGCAGGCTTTGTTA
>CAZWFQ010000016.1:9922-63730 GCA_964633225.1 uncultured Anaerolineaceae bacterium | reverse complement strand
GGGCGGACTGGCGTTTATTATATGAAGAAATCTTAGGCTCCTCGATCAGGACTTGAACCTGAAACCTAGCGGTTAACAGCCGCCCGCTCTGCCGAATTGAGCTATCGAGGAATGTTTTGCGTCAAGCGACCGCCATTATAAGCGCAACCGGTAAGCATGTCAAGGATAGTTACCTCACCCGTCGCTTCCACTCCTCTTTCAACTGCAAATCGCGCGGACTCACCCCCGAGGGCAAAGACAAAAAGTCGGCCAACAGGCGGTTGAACTTGTTCGCATCGTCCAGCATCGGGAAGTGCCCCGTCGAATCAAACAGCACCTGGTGCGTGTTATCCGGCAGCGTATTCAGCAGCTCCAACGGCGGCGCCTCCACCGCCGGATCGTTCTGCCCGTGCACAAACAAGCACGGCGTCGTCATGCGCATGGTCAGATCCAACAGATTCAACGCCTCCATGTCATTCAACGACGCGCGCACCGCTTGCGGATCCGTCTTATTAGCCTCCGCCCGCGCCGCATCCGTACCCGGCGCCTTGCCCAACAGCCAATCCACCAGCTCAGGCAGCGGTGCAGATCGCAGGCGCGCATTCACTGCCGAGTTGCCCAATGGGAACCCCGTCAACAGCGCCCTATCCACCAACTGCGGATTCTTGACCACAAAGTTCAATCCCACCACCGCCCCCAACCCATGCCCCACAATGGCAATCTTCGCAATACCCAGCGCTTCCATAAAACTGTCCAGCAGCTTCACCTGCTGATCCAGCGTATAGCGTTCGGCGCGCTTGGCCGTATCGCCAAAACCCCACATATCAATGGCATACGCCCGGTAGGTAATTGAAGCTGCCTGCATGGTCGGAATCCAATAGCGCCAAGAGCCAACCCAGCCGTGCAAAAAGAACAGCGGCCGGCCGCGCCCCAGCACCTCATAATGGATTATTTCACCATCCAGTGTCACAATGCTCATTGGCCACTCACTATCCCTTGCCGTATTTTTTGAGGATCGCCTTCACCCGATCCATTAATTGATCAGGCGAAAACGGCTTCAATATGTACTCGTCTGCGCCCACGTCCATCCCCGTGTTCACTTCAGATTCCTGCCCCTTAGCAGACAGGAACACCACCGGGATATCCGCGATCGACGGCTCCGCCTTCATCGCCTTGCAGGCCTCATAACCAGTCATCCTTGGCATGCGCACGTCCATCATGATCAAGTCTGGCTTTTGCTCCATCGATTTGGCGGTCAGGTAGGCTTCTTCACCATTCGCCGTGGGAACCACCTCAAAACCCGCAAAACGCAGCGTAAAGGTGATCAAATCCCGGATGTCGCGTTCATCTTCAGCAATCAATATTTTAGCCATTTTGCCCTCTACCATCCTGCCGTGAGTGTTTATTGGATGACATCATCATCAACTCCCTGCGCGTCAACCGGCTCAGCGGCATCTTCGTTAGTGTGGATCGGTAATGTAAATGAAAAGACAGTACCCATCCCGGGGATGCCTTCGCTCTCAAACCAGATCCGTCCCTGGTGCATCTCCACCAGGTGCTGCACGATCGAAAGACCCAGCCCGGTGCCCGAGGTTGCCAGCACCAGGGGATCCTCCCCGCGGAAGAAACGTTCAAACACCCGCGGTTGGTCTTCTGGCAGAACACCGATCCCATTATCTTTCACATCAAACTGAATATCTTTTTCCACCTGCTGCACCCGGATCAGGATATTGCCCCCCTCCGGAGTGTATTGGTAAGCATTCTCCACCAGGTTATCTAAGATCTGCTGCACCCGCTCCTCGTCGCCATAAGCCACAGGCAGCCCAGGCGCCAGGTCAGTTTCAACCTTCATCGGGCGGCTTTCGTCCTTCATACGCTGGGTGATCGTCTCAACCGCCTGTTGCGTGATCTTGTACAGGTCTAAAGGCTGCATAGACAGCGACACCCGCCCGGTCTCGATGCGCGAGATATCCAGCAGGTCGTTGACCAGGATCGCCAGGCGCTCTGTGTTCGACTTGACCACCTGCAAGAAGTGCTCTTGCTGCTCTGTCAGCTTGCCAGCCGCCCCCATCAGCATGATCTCCACATACCCCTTGATCGAGGTCATCGGCGTCCGCAGCTCGTGGCTCACCGTAGCAACAAACTCAGACTTCAAGCGGTCCACCTCAACCATGTGCGTGATATCTCTAAAAATAGAGACCGTGCCCAAGAAGTCGCTGCGCAGCAGCACCGGCGAGAGGTGCACCGCCACCACCCGGCGATTCTCCAACTCAATCTGTTCAGCATAAGACTCGCCCGGGCGGTAAGACAGGGGGTCGTCAGACCAAGTGCCAATGGTCTGAACCCACGTTTGCCCGGCCTTGCCAAACAAGCCAATGAAATGTTCCAGGCTGCGGCCCAGTACATCGAAGCGGTCCAATCCCAAGATGCGCTCAGCCGAAACGTTGAACAGCGTGATCTCCCGGCGCGCATCCGTCACCAACACACCATCTGCCACAGCTTCCAAAATAGCCTGCGAACGGCTGGTCTCAATATGCTGCGTGCGCAGCATATCCCCCAACTGCTCAGCCTGGTTACGGATCAAGTTATACAACTGGGCATTATTGATCGCCACCGCAATCTGCTTGGCGGTTGCCGTCACCAGGTCAAGCTGCCCACCATCAAAGCGGTTCGGCTGTCGGTGGTAAAGCATCAGCACGCCCAGGCTTTCTTCACCCATCATCAAGGGCACAGCCAGGGCACTGCGGTGCTGGCTGGGCTGATCCGGCCTCCGCAGCCAGCGCTCATCCTCCAGCAGATCCGGCACCAACGTAGCCTGCCGGTTCGCCAACACCCAGCCCGCCAACCCCTCGTTCGGCCGGATCGAAGAAGCCTGACCGCCCTTCGGCGGCGGGGCGGTATACCCCAAAGAAGCCCGCAGGTACAACACCTCTTCATCCGGGTGCACCAGCATGATCAAGCTGTGCTCTGCGCTGATCGCCTCGTTCAAGACCGCCAGGGTGCGGTTCAACACCAGGTCCAGGTCCAGGCTGGCCGAAAGCTCGGTGATGATGTTGAGCAAGGTTTGCGTGCGGTTATGCTCAATCTCCAGCTCCTGTGTGCGCTCAGAGACGCGTTTCGCCAGGTCAGCCGCATAGGTCTGCACCGTCTCAAACAAGCGTGCATTGTCCAGCGCCACAGCCAATTGGTTGCCCACCTGGCTGATCAGGCGCGACTGCGCCTCGCCAAAGGCGTGCGGGTGATAAGACTGCACCGATAAAACGCCGCTGGTCGTTCCGCGCACCGTCAGCGGCACGCCCAACCAACTTTTGACCGGCGAACCGATCGTATAGCCCTTCACCGGCAAAGTCTCCCGTTCTGCATCCATGTCCCGGATGATGAAGGGCTCGCCATTCTGCAGCACAAATTCGCTAAAGCTGTTCCCTGAACGCGGGATGGTCATCGGACCAACTTTTTCACCCTGGTCCAACGCGCGGATAACCAGAGACTCGCTGTCCCCTGTCATCACCAGGCCCACCGAATCCGCCTTCAGCAAGCGGATGGTATTCTCAAATGTTGTATCAATCAATTTTTGCTGATCGAGCACCTGGGTAATGTTCACACCCATGTCAAACAGCGTGCCAAGCTCTTCGCTGCGCTGTTGGGTCTCAGCAAACAAGCGCTCTGTTTCTGCAAACAGGCGGGCGTTTTGGATCGCCACCACCACCTGGTTCGCAATCGTCAGGGCTGTCTCCACCTCGTCGGCATCATAGCGATACGGCTTATCCGCCTGGATCCACATCATACCGTGCAGGTAATTGCCGGTTACCAACGGCAAGATCAGCAGGGCCCGCGTCGAACGTTTCTTAAAGAAAGTCTTCAGCGAGGCCAGCAAGCCTTCCTCGCTCACATCTTCCACCGAGTAAACACCCAACGACTCACGGATCCGGTTGTACACTTCGTTCTCGGGCAGGGTGATCGGGTACTTGGCAGCAACCTGGGGCGTCTCTGCCAGCACCAGGGCATGCTCATCAGAGTCAAAGAGCACGCCCGACACCAGCGTGCAAGGCACAGCGTGCGCCAGCTCGCCAATCGCCACGCTCACAATATACTCCACATCCAACGAACCGCTCAGTTCCGCCGAAAGCCGGTTCAGCAGGCTCAAGCGCTGCGTGCGCTCATCCAACTCCGCCGCTCGGCGTACACTATCTTCGTACAGGTTAGCATTCACCAGGCCAACTGCCGCCTGCCCGGCAAACGTGACCGCCGAGCCAATATGCTCAGAGCCATAGAAATCAGGCTCCATCTTCTCCAGCGCAATCACCCCCACCACTTCGCCCTGCGAGATCAACGGCACACCCAGCCAAGATAAGTACTGGTGTTCGATCAAAGATGGGAAGCGCGGATCCTCGCGCACATCGCCCACGCACAGCGGCTGGCTGGTATCCACCATTTCTTTCAATAGCAGGCTGTCAGCCACCGCCACCGATAACCCAATCCGCTGGTCGCTGTCTTCAAAGCCGCGTGCCGCCCGCACGGTCAGTTTATCACCCTGGCGCAGCCAGAGCGTCCCGGTGTCGTAAGGCAGAATGTTCTTCACCTGATCCAGCAAAGAGTTGATCAGATCGGTGGTCTGCAAGCTCGAAGTGATCGTACCCGCCACCTGGGTCAACGCCAAGAGCTGCACCGCACGTTGCTCCGAAGCCTGGTACAAACGCACGTTTTCAAGCGTTAGGGCCGTCTGGCGTGCCAGAGAAGCGATCAGCGCCTGGTCCTCGGCAGTGAAAGCCGCCGAAGCCTTGAAGTTATCTAACACCAGCATACCCAGCTTGTTATCACCCGTCTGGATTGGCACCAACAGGCTTGAAACAGGCAGGCGGCCTTCGGTGGCATCGCGGTAAATCATCAAATACTCAGACGGCAGGTTATAGTCGCGCGCAAAATCCACTTCGTCCACCCGCGTCGCTTCGCCCCGTTCAAAAGCCTGTCCCGGCAGCGCCTGCCCCATCTTATAAGGGATCTCCAGGATGCGGTTGTTGTCAATATAGCCCGAGGCAGCCTGCGCCACCAAAGCATCCTGTTCGGCCTGCCAGAGCGCCACCATGCCCGCGTGCGCATTCGGCACCACCTGCAGAGCGCTTTCCACCAGGGTGTGCAGTACGCTGGCTGAATCAAGCGTGCCCAACTGGCGGCTGAACTCTAACAGCAGGTTCACTTCCTGCAGGCGCCGGTTGGTCTCGTTCAACAAGCGCAAATTTTCCAATGAAATAGCCGCCTGGCGGCACAATAGGTTGTACAGGTGCTGGTCTTCCGCCGTCGGTGGGCTCATCGTCGAGCGGCCGATCCCCAAGAGCGCCGCATCCACCTGCTCGTTCACCAAGATCGGCAGGCTGACAAAAGATTTAGCCTCCAGCGAAGCCAGCAGCGGCGAAGACTTCCAATCTGGGCTTTCTTCGATGCTCGATACCAGGATGATCTCGCCGCCTTGCAAAGCCGAACGCAGCGGGTTGCGCTGCCCAAGCAAAGACTCAATATTCAGCCCCGGCGACGAGAGCACCCCCAATGTATACAGCAGATGAGGCCCCCCCGCACTGATCTCACCAACCAGCACCATATCCAGATCCATGCGGGTCAAAACTTCGCGCCCCAACGTCAGTAGCACGCTGTCCCGGTCTGCCTGGCGGTTGATCAGCTCTGCAATATCCAATGCCGCCTGGATACGGCGCCCGCGCAGGTTCAATCCCTGGATGGCAATGGTCTGCTCAAGGTCTTTGTGCATCAGCACTGGCACGTAAGTTTTCGAAGCTTCCAGAGCCTGGTGTGCCCGGGCCACCTCGTCGCTCAATTCATGCGCCTGCTCTTCCAGCCGGCGCAGTTCCTGGTGGCTTTCAATCGTCAATGCCGCCTGGCTGGCAAACACCCCCAAAGTCTCAATCGTAGGCCGGTCAGGGCGCAGCCCAGTACGCGGCGCATCCACACTGATCATACCCAGGGGCCGGTTGCTCTTGGTAAACAGCGGAATCAGCAAGAAATCTTTCGGATGCCAGGCCTGCTCATCGCTCGTTTTGTCATCATCCAACGGCAGAACCGTCACCGAATGCAAGTCGGTCGGCGTCACCGGACGCTTCTCGTAGGGGATGAAATACGCGTAATCGTATTTGAACTGCGGGTCCAGCATCTCTTGCACCGAAGCCCAGGGCTGGGGCCGGCTGCGGAATTCTTCCATAGTAGCCAAGGGCAGCCCCGCCCCCGCCACACGGACCAGGTTATTGCCCTCAGCATTGTACACACTGATCAACACAACGTTAAAGGGCGTCGAATCCTGGATGCCATAAGCAATCGCCTCCAACGCCTCATCCAGGGGCTGGTCAGGCGAGAGCACCTGAGAAGCCTCCACCAGCTTCGACATCGTCTCAACCCGCTGGTTTAACAGCTCATTGCGCCGCTTCTGCTCCTGGAAACGGATGGCGTTGCCAATCGCAATCGAAGCCTGCGTCGCCAGAGCCTGGGTAATATCCAGCGCCGTCATATCAAAACGCCCAACCATTCGAGAATGCAAATGGATCAGGCCCGCCAGGTCATCCTGGTAAGCAATGGGCACGATCAACGATGAACGGATCCCCTCATGCGGGGGTGTCACATCACTGCCCAAGGCCTCATCCGGATGATCATAATCATCCACCATGATCGGCTCTTGCTGCGTCAACACCAATTGATCCAGGCGGCTCAACGCTGCATCTGCCGGATCGCCCAATGAAAGCAGCAGGCGGGGGGTGTTGGTCGTGTGGTCTTGCAGGTCAAACAACGAGATCGTGCCGCAGCTAGCCTGGGTGGTATGCAGCAATTCATCATAGACCAGTTGCAGCAGCGATTCCAGCTTCAAGTTCGTGTTCAGCTCCCGGCTGACGCGCGTCAGCGCCAAAAGCTGCTCCACCCGGCGGCGCAGGCTGGCGTCCGTCTGCGCATACAAGGTCGATTTCTCAACCGCCGCCGCCAACTGGCTGGCAGTCGTCGAGATCAAGATCAAATCGCTCCGGTCAAAGAATTCCTTTTCCCGGCTGCCCAACAACAACTCGCCAATCCCATGCTCGCGGATCACAATCGGTACAATGATTGCCGACTTCATCCCAAAAGCATTGGCAAGGTTGGTATACGTCTCCATCGGCATCGCTTCTTCAGAAAGGTCATCACTGAAGAAAGGTCTTTGCGTGGCGGTCACGGTCAGGCGGAAATCGGGCTCGTTCATCGAAATGCGGCCCAGGCGCCCCACCATCTCAAACTCAACGCCATGCAATGACTCTTTGTGCACGCGCAGCTCAGCCCGGTTCTCATCCAACAAGAAGATCGCCCCGGCATCTGCTCGCAGCAGGTGCACCAATTCTCGCAGCGAAAACGGCAGGATCTCATCCACCGTTGCCACCGAACCGGTCAAAGATGCAATCCGGCGCATCGCCTCAGAACGCTGCGCCCGTTCTTGAGACTGCCGCACCAGCGTGGCATTTTCAATCACGGTAGCCGCCTGCCCGGCCACAATCGTCAACACCCTCAGGTCATCCTGGTTGAATGGTTGGCCGTCGCGCTTATCTGCCACTTGCAGGTATCCCAAGAAGCGCCCCACAGAGGTCAGCGGCATCAAAATCGTATCCTGTATTCCTGCCGCCTGCGCCAGGTGCGCCAGGTCCAGGGCTATCAAGCGCTCATCTTCCGTCGCCACCGGCGCAACCAACACCTCTTGTGCCAGTAGCACATCTTCTGCCGCACTGCCCGGCGGAATGGATACCCCATAAAGGGCCACAAACTCCACCGGGATGCCCTTGAACGGCGCTTGCGCCTGCAGCCTGCGTTTTGACTCGTCATAAGTCAAAAAGCCCACCGTATGGGCATCCACCAAAGGCTCAATCCCTTCGATCAGGCGGGCAAAGAAATCTTGCGCATCGCGCACCAGCCCGGTTGCCTGGGCCAACTTTGCCAGGCCCGAGAGCTCCAAAATGCGCCGCTGCTCATCTTGGAACAGCATTGCATTGTGCAAGGCCACAGCCGCCTGGCCCGATAACACCCGCAGCACCTCCAGGTCAGACTCGTTGAACGCCTGCTTGCCCAAAGAGGCCAGCTCCAACGTTCCAACCAGCTCGTTAGCCACCACCAGCGGCACGCCCAGGTATGAATTGAATGGATATTGCTTCCGCACGATCGAAGGGCGCACTTCACGGAAAGCATCCACATCGTTGATCAACAACGGCTTACGCTCTGTGACCAAATAGCCCGAATAACCCTTATCGGGCACGTACCGCTCATGCGATTCTTCCAGGCGGCGATCCACCCCCGGCATACCAATAAAATGGAAGGGCTGCAAGTTCTTCTTAGCCGCATCCCAAACCGTGATCTCTGGAAAATCAGACGGAATCAGGCGCTCGACACTCTCCAGGATGGCATACAGCGTGGTCTGCAGGTCCAGGCTGGCAGCCATCGTCTGGCTCAGCTCAGCAAAAATGTGCAGGGTATGCTCCGACGTGCCCGAATCGCCCGCGGTCATAGCTGCCACCTGTGGCCGGCGCAGCGATACCAGGTAGGCGCCGCTCTTGCCATTGCTAGGCGGCACAAAATAAGAAGTGCCTTCTACAAAACGACCATCCAGTGAAAAGCGCGCCTGTCCTTCAGCGCTGCATAAACCCAAGAACAAATCACTCGGCCGAGTGCGCCGGGCCAGGCGTTCAAGATTGGGCTCTTCATCGCCATAGCCAAGCCACTCACGCGCCACCGGGTTCGTATGCCGCACGCGCCCGCCCACTTCGACCAGCAGCACGGCGTCATCCGAAGCCGGAATATCAATTGTAGGGAGAGAAGAAGATGGAGGCTGTTGAAGCGCCAGGATCCGCGGCACCACGCGCAAAAGCAACAAGGCCACCCCGGCAAATACCAACGCCAGGATAACCACTGTAACGCCAAAGGTGAGCGAATCCGAGCCAAACATATGCAAAACAAACCCCAAAGGGGCAGGGAGAATCACACGGTCAGTTGACCCACCCTGCTCTAGCTATCTTTGCGCCGGGCCTCAGCAGCCAGCTCGGTGATCTCGCGAATATCCGCAAACTGATATTCGCTTGGCGACACAACGCCAATCGCCAGTTTCATCAAAGGTGCCTCTTCAGGCTGGCCTTCTTTATTCACCGTGCGAATGAACCCTTGCTCACGGTCGATGAAACTATAATGTGACAAGGCTTCCTCTGCAAAACGGGTTCTGAGCGTCTCGCAGATCGAGGCTGCCGTTTCCTCAGCCGTGATAACAACAAAGTTATCGCCGCCCGCATGACCGATGAAATCATTCGGGGTGCCTTTGGTATCCAGCACCTCGCTGATCAACATGGCTGCAAAGCGCAGCACATCATCGCCAGCCACAAAGCCATAAGCCTCTTTGAACGGCTCAAAGTGATTCACGCGCACATCCATGAAAGCCCAATTCTGCTGGCGGATGATGCGGCGAAGCTGTTCTTCGATCAACCGGCCAGCCGGCAGACCCGAACGCGGATCCGTCAGGCTTTGTTGTTCTGCACGCGAGATGGCACGCTGCACACGCAGTTTCAGCTCCTCAATATCGAAGGGCTTGGTGATGTAGTCATCTGCCCCCAACTCCAGGCCTGCCAGCTTATCACTGCGCTCATCCTTCTGGGTCAGAAAGATGATCGGCACGTGGCTGGTGCGCGTGTTGGTACGCAAGATGCGGCATACTTCAAAGCCATCAATATCGGGCAGCATGATGTCCAACACGATCAGGTGCGGCAGGTTGATGCGCGTCTTTTCCAACGCCGCCGACCCACGTGGTGCCACATCCACTTCATAGCCCTGGCCCGTGAAGTATATTTGCAGCATGTTTGAGATGTCACTATCGTCTTCCACAATCAATAGTCGGGCTTTTCCCATATCAGCCTCCCATAGAAATTAAGAACGCCATCTTCTCTGTCTGGCATTCTGGCGCACACGTTCAATTTGTTCCTCAGTTACCGGCCGCTCAAAAGAGCGGAATCCGCTGAGCTTAAAGCCATGCCGGTCAGCGATGGCTGTGATCTCATTGATACGATCCAGTGTGATCCCTTTCCCTAAAGTATAATCCTCCAGGCGGCCCTCCAGCGTCAGGGCCATCGTCTCGGCCATGCATGCATATGCTTTGCCGGGCGGAAAACCAAAATTGAAATGAAAATCTACATCTCCAGGCACGTCAATCATCCCGCCATCAATCACCAACACATCATCCCGCACCGCTGCAATCTGCACCGACACATCCCGCGGCCGGGCTACGTCGCAAACCACGCTCCCCGGCTGCAAATGCTCTGGCTCAATCACACTGTGCACGGCACTTGTCACGGTCAAGATCAACTGCGCCTCTCGCAACACATCAATATTCGTGCTAATATGCAGGTTGGCGCTTGCACCACCTGCAATCATCTGATCCCGATATTGTGCCAGTTCGGATTCGTGGCGAGCAACCATATACAGATCAGCCACCTCATTTGCCAACAATGCCGAACAAGCTTTACCAATCGCACCGGTAGCACCCACCACCGCCGCCGTAGCGCTTCCCAGCCGGATATCCATCATCTCTGCCGCCTGCCGGATAGCCCGCACAGCCACTGCCACCGTGTACGAATCTCCTGTTGTTACAGGGATGTCCAGCGCTTTCGCAATCGTCACGCCCGCATCCCCAACCACCGATGTAAACGCTCCTAACCCTAGTATTTTAGCACCAAGTTTCTCAGCTAAACGACCAGTTTCTATAATCTTACGATAGACTCGCCTTTCTGGCAACTGAAAAAAGTGTTTTGGTACCAATGGGCAGGCAATCAGCCAACCTTCGATCTCCTTACCCGTCGCCGCCGAGCGGATCCCTTTCACCTCAGATAGATAAACCGGCGGAAAGAAGGGGGCCACCTCATAAATGATCCAGTCATTGACAATTCGAGCTAAGAAAGGGTATTTCCGGCTTATGTCACGCTTGGGATCAATTGGATGAATAATAAATGCAAATGTATCCACAGGCTACCAAGACTCCTCGCTTGCCTCTCCTGGCCTTGGGTACAGCCGGGGGTGCAGCTTGGAGAATTTTAACCCATGATGGTCGCTGTCCTCAAAATGAAGATCCTTATCAATCACCCGCCGTTCTTTCGATGCAAATACCACCACATCCGATTCAACCGTGCGGGCCGGGAAAACGATCATGCCTGCCCCCAGGCGGCAGTTATGCCCCACGCAGCCCCCCAGCACCGGCCGGTTGGCATGCCCTAGCTTGCCATGCCCATCCATGGCACGGATGGGAGATGGCAGCAAGTTGTAATCCGTAAATGTTGAACCCGCCCCAATGAACGTATTGCGCCCCACCACGCACATCTGTAAGCAGGTATTCTGCGCCACCATGCTGTTATCCATGAAGGTGGTCATGAACAAAGCCGCCCGGAATGGCAAGAAAGCCCCATCCCCCACCACCGAAAGCATCAACTGGCAGCCCTGCCCCACGTTCACGTTATCGCCAATCACGCAGTTCTCAATCGCCACCCCTGCGCCAATCGTCACGTTATCGCCAATCGACGTCGGCCCGTGAATCACCGCACTGGGGTCAATTGTGCAGTTTTTGCCAATCTGTACCACCTTCGAGCAGTCCAACACCTGCTTGCCCTCGTACATCGCCTTGGCTAAGACGCTGAGCTTGAAGAACAAGTTGTTATCCAGCTTATGCTCAAACCGTGCCCCGCGCGCAAACAAACCGTAAACCACATCCGCGATGAAAATGTGCACCCAGGTATCAATTGCCAAGAGGCTGCGGCGGGGCACCTGAAAGGTCAGGTCGCCCTGCTCATATGCCATGTAAGTAGGCACATGATAATAACCCGCCTCAATTGGCAAGGTATCCACGCACAACGCTTTCGCTGGCTCGCCCGGCCCATTGGGATAGTACCATAGGTCAGCCAGGTAATACTCACCCTCAGGGGTGTACGAAACCGAAAGCGGCAGCGCGTGCTCACGGAAAGATGGATCGTCGGTCGTAAAGGCCGCCCGGCACGCCCCACCCACTTCCTTAGCCTTCTCAATGAAAGCCTGCATGTAAAACGGATCGAAGAACAGATTATCGCGATAAACAATACATTCCTCGTTCGTCTGCGGCAGCGAAGCCCCAAACGGCAGCTCTAACTCGCGGTGGGTATAGGGCGTTAACACATCACGCTGCGACAGCCACAACGGCTTGTTCATAATGCGAATATCCCTCGCGCGCTCGTTGAACGGCGTCAGGTATCGAGGATCCTGTAAAATGATTTTTAGCATAGCGCTCCCAAGATCGCCAATGGCTGTAACGCGGTCTGACTAATCTAACGTTTGCTTCTCAATCGTAATCACACACGCGCTATCGCCTTGGGCGATGCAGCTGGTCTCTTCCACATCGAAATACTTGCCACCGCTGACCCAATACAAGGCCTCTTGCAGCAAACCCACCGCCAGGTGGCACACCGGGACATCGGCCTTGCGCTGCCAACACACCGGGCAGCGCTCAATCACCCATAAGATTTTATCCGCCTCTTCTTTAACCACCACCTGCTGGTCCGAATACTTATTAAAGATATCGGCAAAGATCATCGCCCCGCTGTGCAGTTTCTCATCCAGCGGCAGCAGCCGGAAAGCCAGGTCGGTGATGCCCAACAAAGGCCCAAACTCGCGCAAGCCGTGCTTCAGGCAGGCTCGCCCGGCCCGCAGGGCCAATCCCCGCCCGCCGCGCGGCCCGTAAATGGCATCCAATGCCACCTGTATCCGCGATACATCCTCAAAACTCACCGCCAACTCCAGGTCATTGGGCGGGTAATGATTGATCAACCCAGCCAGGTTAGCCTGGTTCAAGACCGCATTCACACCAGTGCGGCCTATGATCTCCTCCATAGACAAGAGGATAATTCGCCCTAGCTTATTCGGATAGAAGTAGGCCGCTTTCATTTCAGCATTCATGCTGTCGGGGGTGTCGAGCTTTTCGCAGGGGGATTTGGATCAGAACCCGGCAGCGACTGAGCTGGAGCCTTGACGCCGGGCACATCTGCCCTCGGCTCGCTGCTCATTGCTCGCCCAATCGTAACCGGTTGTGCCCCGTCCGGCTGGGCAATGGGGCTGTCTAAGAAGTCGCGCAGCGTTTCCATGAACCGCTGCGGCTCATCAAGCATAATAAAGTGTCCCGCATCTGGGAAACGTTCAATGCGCGCATGCGGAATACCTTCCAACATCGGCTTCCACTGGTTGGGGTGCACCACAATATCCCGGTGACCGTACATGCCCATCGCCGGGATTTTCACCTGGCTCAACAAAGGGCGCAGATCCGTCCGGCGCAGCGAGGCAATGCTCATTAAGAAAGATTCAAGCGTTAACTGCGACACATCCCGATCCATCATATTCGCCCAATTGCGGTCCCGAGAAAACAAGGGCGCCATCAGCCTGAAACCTAACTTGAACGCCCACATATTCTTATACGTGATAAACGCAATCGGACGCCGTCCCATCAACTTGAGCAGCAGCGAAAGCGAGCTGCCCACGATCGGCGAACCCACCACCACCACTTTCCGCACCCGCTCTGGATACTTGATCGCAACCGATAAGCTCACCGTGCCGCCCATGCTGTGCCCCACCAACGGCGCCTGGTTGATCCCCAGTTGTTCCATAAACTGATCCACCAGGCTCACAAAATCTTGCACAGCATATGTATCACGCTTGGTGCCTGATTCGCCAAACCCCCAAAAATCAAGCGCATAGGTGCGGTAATACCGCCCCAGGTAGGCCATGGTCTCTTGCCACAAACCCCAAGAGCCCAGCCACCCGTGAAGCAAAATTACCGGGCGCCCGCGTCCGTATACCTCGTAATGAACAATGCCCTGATCAGTAGTGAATGATGACACAGCGCAAACAAGACCAGGTCAAGGGGTGTGGTTTATCCCTCGCCCTTTTCCATTTCCTCTAGGATACTGTACAACAGCTCAAGCAAAGCGTTCTTGACCGACTCTTTATCCGTTGCCACGCAAGGCAAAAACTTGACCCGCCCGTCCAGGCGCAGTGCAATGCGCATATCTTCCAGATCCCAGGCATCCTTACAGTCCTGCTTATTTGCCACAACCACATAAGGTGTTGGCGCATATGCACGGAATGTTTCGAGGATGTTGCGCGCCTCACGGAAGGTTTCAGGACGGGTGCTGTCTACCATCACGATAAAGCCCAGCATGCCTTCAGACAGAATCTCCCACATGAAGTCAAAGCGGCGCTGCCCAGGCGTACCGAACAAGTAGAGCACCAGGCTGTCATCAACCGTGATACGGCCAAAATCCATCGCCACGGTGGTCTGATCTTTAACGCGTTCCGAGTCGGAACTGATCTTGCGTTCCGTCGAAACCACATCAATCTCGCTCACAGACCGGATGAATTCTGTCTTACCAGAATTGAAGGGCCCGGTTACCACCATTTTCACAGTTTGCATAGCCAATTCCCTTATAGAAAACAATTAAATCGAACGAATGCGGCCAATGATCCGATTAATAAGTGATTTTTGCTCATCTTTGCTTGCCTGCGGCAGCGCTGGGCGCCCCTGGGGCACCGGCAACGGCATCCCCACCGGGCGGATCAACTCTACCAGCCCCGCTTGCAGCAAACCGTAAACAATCCGGCGAATTTCCAATTCACTTTTATTGGTGGTCTTGGCAATTTGCCGGATGGAGTTTTTTGGATTAATATACGAAACCACACGCCATTCTTCTACGCTCAGGTTCACATTGCGCAAGTTGGTCCCCGGGCGGTCGGTGAACTTGAGCGCCATATCCAGGCTGGGGATCTCATCTTGCAGTTGTTCCCACTCGCGCACCCGGCGCGAGCCGTCTATGATCAGATTTTCAAGGCTGATGCGCACCGTGATCTTATCGTCCGGCGGCATCATATTGTTCTCGAAGCGGAACAACCCTTCCACCCAGGTGAACAGGCGGTTCACCACGCTAACAAAATAATTCTGCAAACTCGCCAGGATGTCTTGCTGAGAAATATAATTGGCGTTGATCAACAACAGGCCCAGTTCTTTATCAGACATGGCCCCCGCCCGCTCTTTGATGGCGCGGTATTGGGCGGCAGAAATCTTCTTCTCCCGGTACAACACAGATGCCAGGCTGCCATCCTCTTGCCCATCCCGGGCAAATGCCAATTTCCCGTCTCGGAAACACACCCATATTTCCTCCGACGGGCCTTCAATAACCAATGTGCCTGTTTTTTGGGCAACGTTAATTAGATTCAGCAGTTGAGTGATCGAAAAATCGCGCAAATTACCCTTTAATGCCATACGCCGGGCCTCCAACCGCCTTCACGCACGCCAATACAAACTTCAATACCTGATCACAAAAAACGTCTACCTGGGTGCACTATCAGGAATGACCATCACCTGATTATTCAAAAATTATACATGCAAGCGAGGTTTGCGTCAAATAAAAAGCACCCCGGCTTGCAATATTGACAATTACCGAAGTCAGGGCTTATACTGCTTCTTGCAGCAACCCTGCACGGGGAGCCTGTTTTGCCAGGCTGAGAGGAGAGCCACAGCTCTCGACCCGCGAACCTGATCCGGATAATGCCGGCGGAGGAATCCCATGTACCTTCTACCATCCCCTCCTCCTCCCTGGCAGGAGGTTTTTCTTTAATATGTCAACCAGGCGAGCCATCATCTTTACCAACGGCGAGCTGCACCTGCCAGCCTTTGTCCCCATCCAGCCGGCCCCAGGCGACATCCTGATCGCCGCCGATGGCGGCGCCAGGCACTGCCTGGCCCTGGGCCTCACCCCACACCTGGTGATCGGCGATTTCGATTCACTCGAACCCCAACAAGTCCGGGCACTCCAGGCCGCCGGCGCCGAATTGATCCGTCACCCCCAGCACAAAGACGAGACCGATCTCGAACTCGCCCTCAGCGAGGCCCTCCGGCACGGCGTGGACCAGGTTTCCATCTATGGCGCCCTGGGGGCGCGTTGGGACATGACCTTTGCCAACCTCTTCCTGATGGCCCAACCCGCTTACTGCGCCCTCAACATCCACCTCGTCGACGGGCCTCAAGAGATCTTTCTCCTTCAGCCCGGCCAAGAGCACAGCTTTCACGGACAACCCGGCGACACCCTATCCCTCTTGCCGCTCGCCGGGCCGGCCCGCGGCATCACCACCTTTGGCCTGGAATACCCCCTCCACCATGGCACCCTTGAGTTCGGCTCACCGCGCGGGGTCAGCAATCGTTTCATCCAGGCACACGCCGGCCTCAGCCTGCAAGAGGGCTTATTGGTATGCATCCTGATCCATTCCCCAACCCCATTGAACCAAGGAGAATTAATTTAATGAAAAAGCTTTCCCTGCTGGTATTGGTATCTATCTTCCTGGCCGCCTGCACCGCTGCCCCCACCCCCTCCGGCCCGCAGACCCTTACCGTGATGGTGCACGATTCCTTTGCCGTTTCCGAAGAAGTCATCACTGCCTTCGAGAGCGCCAATCAAGTCACGGTCCAGTTCATTACCTCCGGCGATACCGGCTCTGCCTTGAACAAAGCCATCCTCTCCAAGAACAACCCCCTGGCCGATGTTTTCTATGGCGTAGATAATACCTTCTTAAGCCGGGCCCTCGACGAAGACATCTTCGAACCCTACAACGCCCCCTTGCTCAGCACCATCCCCGACCAATTCAAGCTCGACCCCCAGAACGGCGCCCTGCCCGTAGATTACAGCGATGTGTGCCTGAATTACGATATCGCCTACTTTGAAGACAAAGCCATCCCCCCTCCTCAAAGCCTTGAAGACCTGCTCAAGCCCGAATACAAGGGCTTGCTGGTGGTCGAGAACCCCGCCACCTCCTCCCCGGGCCTGGCCTTCTTGTTCACCACCATCAACCACTTCGGCCCCCAAGGCTACCTGGCCTACTGGCAGGCCCTGGTGGATAACGAACTCCTGGTGGTCAACGACTGGGAAACCGCCTACAACAGCGAATTCAGCCGCTGGGGTGGCAGCCGGCCCATCGTCCTCTCCTACAATTCCAGCCCGCCCTTCGAGGTCATCTATGCCGAAGAGCCGCTCGACGCCCCCCCCACCGCCGCCGTCACCGGCGACGACACCTGCTTCCGTCAAATCGAATTCGTGGGCATCCTGCGCGGCACCCCCAACCGCATCCTGGCCGAAAAATGGGTCGACTTCATGCTCTCGGTCACCTTCCAGGAAGATATGCCCCTGCAAATGTTCGTCTTTCCGGTCAACCCCCAGGCCCAACTGGCCGAGGCCTTTGCCAACTTCTTAGATATCCCCGCCAACCCGGCTTCCATCAGCCCCCAGGAGATCGCAGATAACCGTGAACAATGGATCCAAGACTGGACTGAAGCCATCCTCCGCTAACCGCGCCGGGCTGGTCTGGCTGCTTTGGCTGGCGCCGCTGGCCTTTTTGGGCTTGTTCTTCTTCTACCCCCTGGGCAGCATCTTACAGCTCAGCTTTGCCCGGGATGAAGGGAACTGGGCCGCGGCGTTCCTCCACACCCTCACCTCGCCTTACGTCCTGCGCTTGCTGGGCTTCACCCTGGGCCAGGCCGCCTTATCCACCCTGCTGACGCTGGCCTTTGGCCTGCCAGGGGCTTTCTTGCTGGCCCGCTACCAGTTTCGCGGCAAAGCCCTGCTGCAAGCCCTGTCGGGCATCCCGTTTGTCATGCCCACCTTGGTGGTTGCCGCAGCCTTCAATGCCCTGCTGGGTACCAACGGCTGGGTCAACACCGGCCTGATGGCTCTTTTCAACCTGGCCCAGCCCCCCATCCAGTTCACCAACACCCTGGCAGCCATCCTGGTAGCGCATGTCTTTTACAACACCTCCATCGTACTGCGTACCGTGGGCGATTTTTGGTCGCACCTTGACCCCCGCCTGGGTCAGGCCGCCCAAATGCTGGGAGCCACACCCTGGCAAGCCCTGCGCCGCGTCACCCTGCCCCTGCTGGCGCCCGCTGTCGCCGCTGCCGCCCTGCTGGTCTTCATCTTCGACTTTACCTCCTTCGGCGTCATCCTGGTGCTCGGCGGGCCGCGCTTTGCCACCCTGGAAGTAGAGATCTACTACCAGGCCATCAACCTGTTCAACCTGCCCACGGCTGCCACCCTCTCCCTGCTTCAGCTTGGCTGCACCCTGGCCCTCACCATCATCTACTCCCGCCTCTCTGCCCGCCTGGCACGCCCTCTGGGCCTGCGCCCGCGTTCGTACACCCAAAAACGCCTCCTCACCTGGCGCAGCCGCCTCCTGGCTGGGCTGGTGGTTGCCGCCATGCTGACCCTCCTGACTGCCCCCCTGGGCGCATTGGCCCTGCGCTCGGTCACCCGCCTGGAGCCCGAGCGCAGCCAGCAAGGCACCAGTGCGCCCGGCCTGACCCTCGATTTCTACCGCCAGCTCACCCTCAACCGCCGCCAATCCATCTTCTATGCCCCGCCCTCCACCGCCATCGGCATTTCTCTTGGCTACGCCGCTGCCACCGTGCTGCTGGCCCTGGCCCTGGGCCTGCCCGCCGCCTGGGCCCTGGCGCGCCACCCCCACCTGCTGCTCAACCGCCTGCTCGACCCCCTGCTCATGCTCCCCCTGGGCACCTCAGCCGTCACCCTGGGGCTGGGGTTCATCGTCGCCCTGGATGAGCCCCCCCTCGATCTGCGCGCTTCCTGGCTGCTCATCCCCCTGGCCCATACCCTGGTGGCCTTCCCCTTTGTCATCCGCAGCCTGGTGCCCGCCCTGCGCGCCATCCGGCCGCGCCTGCGCCAGGCCGCCGCCATGCTCGGCGCGCCGCCCCTGGCCGTCTTGCGCCACATTGACCTGCCCCTGGTGGGCCGCGCCCTGATCGTCGCCGCCACCTATGCCTTCACCATCTCCCTCGGCGAGTTCGGCGCCACCGCCCTCATCGCCCGCCCCGAATACCCCACCGTGCCAGTGGCCATTTACCGTTTCTTGGGCCAGCCGGGCGGCATCAATTATGGGCAGGCCCTGGCCCTCAGCACCATCTTGATGCTCATCACCAGCACCGGCATCCTCGCCATCGAACGCCTGCGCATTGCCGACGTCGGAGAATTCTAAGCACCGCCTATGACACACTTATCGCTTCGCAACATCCACAAATCCTTTGGCCCGGTCCCCGCCCTACAAGATGTCTCCTTTGACGTATCCCCCGGCGAGATCGTGGCCTTGCTCGGCCCCAGCGGCTGCGGCAAATCCACCCTCCTCTCCATCATCGCCGGGCTCGAAGCCCCCAACCAGGGCCAGGTCTTCTGGCAAGGTGCCAACCTGGCTGGCGTCCCCCCGCACCGCCGCGGCTTTGGGCTCATGTTCCAAGATTTTGCCCTCTTCCCCCACATGGATGTCTATGCGAATGTGGCCTTTGGCCTGCGCATGGGCGGCCTGGACAAGCAGCTCATCCCGCCGCGCCTGGCCCAAATGCTGGCCCTGGTGGGCCTGGCTGGATTTGAACACCGCGACATCAACACCCTATCCGGCGGCGAACAGCAGCGCGTGGCCCTGGCCCGCGCCCTGGCCCCCCAACCCCGCCTGCTGATGTTCGATGAGCCCCTCGGCTCCCTCGACCGCAGCCTGCGCGAGCGCCTGATCGGCGACCTGCATGGCATCCTGCGCCGCCTGCAGCTTACTTCCATTTATGTCACCCACGATCAGCAAGAAGCCTTTGCTTTGGCCGACCGGGTGGTGGTGATGAACGCCGGGCAGGTCGAGCAGATCGGCCCGCCGCACGAGATCTACTGCGCTCCCCGCACCCCCTTTGTGGCCCAATTCTTAGAGTTGGCCAATCTGCTGCCCGCTGATATTCAAGAACAGGCCGGCCAACGCCTGGCCCACACCGCCATTGGCACCTTCCCGGTCGAGGCCGCCCAGCTCGGGCCTGCCCAACTCCTCATCCGCCCCGATGCCGCCCAACCCGGCCCGCAAGGGCCGCTGGTGCTGCACGGCACCCTGCAAGACCTTTCTTTTCGCGGCAGCCTGCAGCGCATCTGGCTGAATCTAGATGGTGTGCTGCTGACCTTCGACCTGCCCTCCACCGCCGCCCTGCCCCTCATCGGCCAAAGCATGTCCATCAGCCTCTCGCCCCAACAGGCCCTGCGCATCTTTCAGAAATCATAAACTCAGGAACCATTTTCTTGCCGCGGGCGTCTAAATAGCAGATGGGCCCAATGGCCCATGGAGGTAAATTATGGATAAGAAAATGGATTGGTTCATCGTCCTGGCCCTGGCATCATTCCTGCTGGCGGCCTGCGCCGCTGCGCCCCAGGCCGCCAGCCCCACCCTCACCCCCGTACCAACCATCAAGGTGACCGAGGCCGTTAACGATGAAGCGACAAGCGCCCGCCCCACCCAACCCCCCAGCCAGGTGACCCTCAACCGGGTCACCCCTGTGGCAGGCAGCGTGCCCGAGTTCGCCCTCGCCCTGCAGGCCAGCCTGGCTGAAGAGCTGGTTGTGGATGCAGAGCAGGTGGTATTGAAAGAATCCACCGAGACCATGTGGAACAACTCTTGCCTGGGCGTACAAATGCCCGGCATGATGTGCGCCGATGTGATGGTACCGGGCTATCGCCTGGTATTCAGCACGCCCCAGGGTGATTATGAAGTTCGCACCAACCAGGATGGGACAAATTACCGCTTCCTGCCGTCTGCCGGAGGCCAAAGCGGCATCCAGGGCCAGGTTCTCATCAGCCCCAACTGTGCCGGCCCGGTCACCCTGGATAACCCCGACTGCCTCGATAAGCCCTACCAGGCCAGCGTGACCGTGCTCGACAGCCGCGGCAGCCTGGTGACCGTCTTTGAAAGTGACAGCCAGGGCAATTTCCAGGTCAAACTGGCCCCGGGGAGTTATACCTTACAACCCCAAAACGGCAACCCCTACCCCAAGGCTGCCGAACAAACGATTATTGTGCAAGAGGGTGCATTCACAACGGTGACGATTAACTATGACACCGGAATGCGCTAAACCATACAAGACAGCCTGCCGCATACCCCCATTTCAATGGTCACGCTGCCAAAATAGGAAACCAGGGTGTTTTGTGCCAGGTCAAGCACACAAAACACCCGCTTCCCTTTAAATTGTTACCAGAACTAGATCACCAGGCTGAACAGGGTGCGCGTCATGTTTTCCAGTTCGTACATGATCGCATCGCCGTAATTCCAAAGCACAGCAACCAGCGCGCAGCAGCAGCACAGCAAAAGCGCCACCACCACAACAATAATGATTATGGTCGTGTTGTTCTTCTTCGGCTCAGCAGGCATAGGGGTGATTGGGGTACCAAAACTATCCATGTTAACCTCCGTACAATGAATTAAGATGATGGTGCTAGAACACGTTCAGCAAAGCTGGCATCAGCCAGTTATACTCTTCCATCGAAAGGCCCAAGGGCACCAAGACCAGCGGCAGCAGGATGAAGAAGCAGGCAATGCACAGGCCCACAACCGTCAATCCAATGCCAATCCAGCCCAGGATGATGCCGGCAGTTGCCATGCCATCGCCGCCCTGGCTTCCACCACTGGCGCGGATCTCGTTCTTCGCCATGTAGCCAGTGATCAAAGCCGCAATACTGCCAATGGTTGGCAAAAACGACAGGCCCAACAAACCAGCGATCAGGCTGATGACTGCCATCGTATTATTGGGTGGGGCGACGGGAGCGCCGCTTGATGAATAATTATCGTAAGACATTGCAAACCTCCATGAATTATCTTGCTTTATTAGATAAGGCGCGCTCAGCGCTCACGCGCCGCCAGATCAGCCAGATGGCCAACACCACCACCATCACAACGATCGCAGCCATCAAGATCGGCATCGCGGCCGCCGTGAGCGAAAGGATCGTCGAAATCACATCTTCTGCAATTGAGATCGGCGTATTCGCCGCCCCGCCCGTTGTGGCAGTCACCATCGGGCGCACCGCTGCCGACTTCACGGCATGCACGCCGCCCGCCACCAGCACCCCCATCACCATCGACAGGACCGGGTTGACATCCGTCACCACCTGCGCACTGGCCGCGAACAGGACGGCCCCCGCAGCCGGGCGGATGAAAGTCTGGATAATGTCGTTGACGTGGTTCACCGCCGGAACTTTATCCGCGAAGAACTCCACCACCGACAGCACCACCAACAGGCCGATCACCCACCAGTTCGTCAGCGCATCCCAGGGCGCGCTGAGCTTGATCAGGCCGGTGAACCTGCCCATCAGGGCCACCACCAACAGCGGGATATATGCATTCAATCCTGCGCTGGCTGAGAGGCCAAAAGCCGAAAAAACCCCAAGTACATCCATCTTACACAACCTTTCTCGTAGAACGAACTTAACCCGAGAAGAATCCCGCCCATGTCCCGGTCAGCCAGTAGCGGCCCAGGTCCAGCAGCGCAATCTGCGCCAGCGCACACCCAAAGCCGCCCACCAGGGGCAAGGCCAATTCTCTCAGGTTTTCAAAATGGTTCTCCTTACGAAATGCCATCACAAAGATCATGGCATAGACAATCGTCAGGAGCACCAGCACCGTACCCGTGCTGAACAAAGCCAGCGGGTAAAGCACCCAAACACTTTCGGTCAAGACCAACAGGTCCAGGCCAACTGCCAAACCCAACAAACCCGCCAATTCACGCAGCCCGCCCAGGGCCGAGCGAGGGTCGCTCTGCTTCCACACCGCGCTGTGAAAAGCCGGGTAGAGCAAAGCCGCCACCCCCAGGCCCATCCCGGTGCCGGTGAACAGGCGCAAGATGTTATTGGGCTCGTACAAGCGCGGCAGATCGGGGAAAGCCGCCATCAAAGGAGGCAGGTGGATGTAAGAATTCACCCCGTCAACGCCGTAAGCCACCACAAACAAAGCAAAAATCACCAGTGCCAAACGCCCCGGCCAACCCGTGCGCCGGCGGCCAAGCGCAAACTGGTAGGCCAGGCCCAGCCCGGCCCCCAGGTATTGCCCGCTGCAGCGAACGCACAAAGGCAGCGCCCGTTCCCCAATATGAAAGGAGCGTTCATCAATCCGGTGACAAACTGCATACCCCACCGCATCCGCCTTGCCCAAAAGGCCGGCCGGAACATTCAAAACCCATCCCAGCAGCATCAGAATCACTACAATATATACGATCCATTTCAAAATTGGTCGCGCTGTGCTGCCGGCCTGTTTTCCTTGCTCCATAACACCTGATTATAGGGGTTTTTAACAAAAAAGCAAGCAATTGGATTCATGATCCTTAGATTGGCAAAGAAAACCAAACGCGGTATCATATCCGCTCAATGAACACCTTGGAGGTAAAAATGACCAAACGTATCCTGATCGGCCTGGCAGCCCTGCTGCTTCTGGCAGCCTGTGGGCAAGCCACCCCCGCCCCCACCGCCACCCTCGAACCCACCACGCCCGCCCCTGCGGTCACCAACACCAACACCCCCAGCCCGGTTCCCCCCACTGAAACCGCCACCCCCTCCCCCACCGCCACCGCGCTGCCGCCCACCGCCACCCCCGCCCCGGTGATCTACGGGCCCCAAAACATGCCCATCGATATCAACCCCCTCACCGGCATGCCCCCCGCAGACCCCAGCCTGCTCGACCGCCGCCCGATTGCGGTCAAGATCAACATCGTGCCGCGCTCCAACCGCCCGGCCTGGGGCCTCTCGCTGGCCGACATCGTGTACGATTACTACCACAACGGCGGCTACACCCGCTTCCACGCCATCTTCTACGGCAACAACGCCGATCTGGTTGGCCCCATCCGCTCCGGGCGCCTGCCAGATCACGAGCTGGTGCGCATGTACCAGAGCGTTTTCGCCTACGGCAGTGCCGATCAGCTGATCAACCAACGCCTGTTCAATGCCGAGTACTCCAACCGCCTGCTGCTAGAAGGCGCATTGGCCAGCTGCCCGCCCGCCGCTTCCACGCCCCTCTGCCGTTTTGAACCCACCGGCGGCAACTACCTGCTTGGCAGCACCCAGGCCATCAGCCAACACTTCAACGACCTGGGCATTGAGAACGGCCGCCAGGACCTGGCTGGCATGACCTTCCACTCCACCGTGCCCGATGGCGGCGCCAACGGCAGCCAGCTCTCCGTGCGCTATTCCGGTGACAGCTACGTGCGCTGGGATTATGACCCCGCCAGCGGCACCTACCTGCGCTTCCAGGACAACGTTTACGACCAGGGCCAGGGCGAAGAATACGCCCCGCTCACCGACCGCCTGAACGACGAGCAGATCAGCGCCCAGAACGTAGTCGTCATCGTGGCCCGTCACGAGTATTTCCAGCGCCCCCCCAACGAGATCGTTGAGATCCTGCTCAGCGGCACCGGCAATGCCTACGCCTTCCGCGACGGCCAGGCCTACGAAGTGACCTGGAACCGCCCCACCACCAACTCGGTGCTCTACCTGACCTTCCCCGATGGCAGCGCCTACCCCTTCAAGCCCGGCACCACCTGGTTCCAGATCATCGGCCAGGCCTCAGCCCTCACCCAGCCCGAAGAAGGCGCCTGGCGCTGGGTCTTCAACCTGCCTTAATCCGGTCAGATCCCGAACAATCAAAAAGAAGCTGCGTCACGGCGCAGCTTCTTTTTGATTCGCGGGCAGGGAGGAGGCTATCTTACTCTGGTTCACTTGCTCAGCGATCTCAGTGCCAGGGCCGATACCCATAGCAGGTATGCCAGCCCCACCCACAAGGTTTGCAGAGGGAACATCATCTTAACGAGAATTTGCAGCAAGAAGAACCACAAGGCCGTCAGGAGCAGCGCTCCCAGCAGCCCGAAAATCATCTTCAGGCCAGATTTGCTGCGCAGATTGGTTTTGAACTGGAAGCTGCGTTTGCCTTGCTGAACTTTACGCACGAAGTTGTAAAGCCAGATCCCAAAACCCAGGATGAGCAGCACGCTGAATGCAGTAATGATATTGGCCAGCAGGCGCGTATTGTGAATGACCTCGGGCGTGCCAACGCCCAACCAATCGGCCCAGCGGGCGCGGATTTCGTCGTGCACCCCCGAGCCATTATCGCTATTGGTCAGCACCACCAGCACAGCCCCCTGCTGTGGAGCCACCACCAACAGCGACCGCCAGCCCTGGTTTCCCCCGGTATGGTTGACGGCGCGGCTGCCGTCGGGCAGCGTCTCAATGAACCAGCCCAACCCATATCCCTCCATACCGCTCAAAAAGCCATCGATGGACTCAGCGGGAATCGCCATCACCACCTGCTGCATTTGCGCCAGGCTGTCTGCGCTCAGCAATGCCTGGCCCGGGAGGTGCGCAATGCCAAAACGGGCCAGTTCGCCGGCGGTGGTATAAAGCCCTGCCGCGGCCTGCTCGCTAAACAAGTAATTGGGCAGCAAACGGCCATTCATGTCGTAAGCCTTGGCGGTCTGGCTGCGCAAGTCCTCCCGCCAGGCAAAGCTGGTATGCTCCAGCCCTAGCGGATCAATGACTTCTTGTTGCATGGTCTCGGCGAAAGTCTGCCCGCTTACTTCCTCGACGATCAATTGCAACAGCGTGTAGCCCCCGCCCGAATAGCTAAAAGCCTGCCCTGGCTCAGCCACCACTTCCACCGAATAGGCTGATCCCAGAGGCTGCCCAGACAGGGCTTCTTCCAGGCTGGGCAGGGTGGCACCGGGTTCATAGCCGGGGTAGCCGTGCACCGACAGGCCTGCGCTGTGGCTGAGCAGGCGGCGAATGGTCACAGCATTTTCATCGTAAGCGGATTCGGGCAACTGCCAGCGGGTCAGATATTGGCTGGCGGGAGCGTCCAGGTCCAGCTTGCCCTGTTCCACCAGGCGCATGATCCCCGTGGCAGCCACAGTTTTGGAAATAGAAGCGATCTGGTAAACCGTATCTGGCGTAGCCGGAACGTTGTTTTCCCGGTCAGCCAACCCGTAACCTTTTTCCCAAACCAGTTCGCCATTTTGGACGATGGCGACTGTCGCGCCGGGGGTATTGTAAGCAGCCAGCAAGCCGGGCATTTCCTCGTCCAATGCGGTCGTGAATGTCATCAGGTCGCCGGCAGCGATCGGTGACCTGCGAATGGCTGGCGCGCAGGCTGCCAGCGCCAGCATGACGATGAGCAGCAATGTAATATGTGATAAGCGTTTCATGATATGAGCAGTGTCCTTTTGTAATGGATTTCTGGCGGCTGCGCTATTGTATCACCTGATCTAGCCAATCATAGCATGCGCGCCTTACCACCCCCACACCAAACGAGACAGGTAAATCACCAGCAAACTTGCTAAACCCAAAATGAACAACCAACCCTTTGTACGATCAGATCGCATTTCAAGATACCCAATATACGATAACACAATCATCGCAAACAACATGAAAGGCAGCGAATAGAGTCCATTGATCGCCAACGCAGCAATCAAAGAGATTGCGGCTAAGATGAGAAGCAGCCACTTGTGTTTTATGTATACAGCCTGGAGCAGCAACCAGCCAATAAAGGGTCTGGGATGCTGCCGAAACGCGTTTGTTAAGCTCTTGACTGCACCCGGATACTGTTGACTGTGAAGATAAGCCACGCCCAAGTTGAAGTGATGCTGCCAGTATTCAGGGCGTAACTGTGCAGCCTTTTCCAAACTATTTACGGCATCGCGATTTTTCTTATTCACCAGGTGCAATAAACCCAAGACATGATGCGCCTGGCCTGAATTTGGGTCAAGTTCCAGCGCCTTAAGGGCTTCTCGTTCGCTCTCTTCCGGCTTTCGCCGGTAGTATGCCGCCAAACTTTGCAACCAATGCGTGTTGGATGCATGCGGCTGCACTTTCTTCAATTCTCCCAACCACGATTCGGCTTCTTCAAAACGTTCAAGAGACAGGCTGCAATACACCATCCCTTCCAAAGCCATGGGGTCTTCGGCGTTTTGTGAAAGCATGCTGCGATACGCAACGGCGGCTTGGTCAATTTTTCCCGCATACATTAGCTGAGATGCATCCTGATGTTTGTTTTCCATCGCCACTTCCCAAGAATTAAAGTATTACTGTGCATTCGGGTTAGCGGAATAAGTTGTTATTTGGAAGCCCAAACTCCTTATCCCGAACTCACAGAATATTATCGCTTCATTTTCAGATCTTGTTCTCAGATTATCTGATTATTTAGAGAAGCTATTCCCCATGCGCTGTTGCAGCAATAAAGCCGCTTAATCCCCATATCCAGTGAAATGTAGGAAATGGGAAATATTCTGCGATGCGTGCCATAGACTTTCTAGTCTCACCAGTGATTGCTTCCCCAAGCGCCCAACTTATTGATACGTAGTACAGAGCAATACCCAGGCGAGCCACAAAATCAACGCTTTCCGACACGAACAAAGGCCTCGTATGGTTGTTAACTAACAGGAACATCACACAGACAATGACAAAGGGAAATAAACCGCGAAATACCAGTCTTAAGATTTGTTTGACCATAAGAGTATTCATCATTTTTTCCAAGGCACGGGCCCACGATTTGAAGAACCCAACTATATGTACTGATCTGACAAAGCAGCAATTTGCGCCAATCCAACACCTTGGCTGTCTGCTAAGCTAAAAGCGCCCAGCTCACCGCCACTGATTGAAAACACCTTTACATTTTTTTCAAAACCAATAGCGACCAATTTGTCATCAAAGATAACAATACTGGCTGGTTCGCTTTTTACAAGAAAATCATTTTCCCATAAGAGAGATCCTGTAGCGGTATCCAGGGCACTTAAGCCTTCTGGCGTTGCGATCACCACCCAGTCTTCACCCACAGCATAAGAGAACAACATATCCCCAGCCGCGTAACTCCACGCTTGAGCGAGAGGAAAGCCGTTATCGGTTAAGCCAGGCTGAGACAGATTACAAGCAACAGAAAACAATAAAGATAAGACAATGATGACGCCGAGCAGATGTCTTCTCATGGTCGCTTCCCTTATGATCTACCGTCCACCGGGTCCAACCATTATTGCTTGGGAGCGGTATTCTTGAAAGATCGATTGAACTTATCACGGTGGATTTTGGTAGTTTTAATCCACCACCAATTACTTAAGGCTTTCATCATGACCAAGAATAAAATCCCAAAAATGAGGGTTGCAGCCCCGCAAAACAATACTGTTACATCAATCTCAGCAGGACGCTTAATCAATATCTGGGTAATATTGTGAAAAGAAATTAAAAATGACAGGTGAAGCCACATATTTTCCCCTTGCAAAACCTATGTATTAAGGAGGCGCTACCTTTTCCCTAATAGTTTCTCTATCATGCGAGCCAACAATGAGTGTCTTTTCTCTTGTCCGTACCGAGCTAACCATTCTTCGTGGAATGATGACCAGGCCAGGAATCAGCGCGGATAGCAATACCAGCAAGATCAGAATTATAATGGCAGGTAAGATTGACAGAGCAATTCCTTCTTTTCCACAAGAAAATTCCTGCATCACATTAATTCCCCAATTATCCACTTTATTTCTCCCAAACAGCTTGGGATCTCTTGTATGGTCATCGTTATTTTTCACTTCAGGCCGTTCTTTGCCCTTCGAGAAAAAGCCTGCATAAACCAAGCAACCAGGACAATCAACAAAGGGAAAAAGAAGTATGCAGCAATCATCGCATTGATTTTTCTGTCAGTGCACAAGGTTGGACTGGGGAAAAACTTACAACCCCCAACTAATAACAAAGAAGCGATAGAACTCATAACCAGCGAAGCCACGGGCAAGGAAATAGATTTTATCCACTGGCGAACTGGCCAACTCTTGATTCGAGCAAAAACTACCGATCCTGCAAAATACCCAACGATCATAGCAAATAACAAAGCTGTCTTATCGGACAAAAAATAACCCACAATAGACAGGCTCAATCCACCCGCAAAAACAATCATCAGATTATCGAAGAAGAACCGCAGTGCTTTCATAGCATGTGATAACCAAATTATTACATATCCAGTCCCAGCATTTACACAACTAGATTCTACCACGAGTGATCTTCGCGCCTTTGCGTTAAGCTTTTGCCCTCCCCCTCTCCTTTGCGCCCTTGCATCTTCGCGCCTTTGCGTTAATCCTTCCCCCTCCCCCTCATCAAGCTATCCTCACCGGCAGACGCCCCTCCGCCCGCAGCCTGCCAAACAGCACCTTCGCCGCCGCTCGCATCGCCGGTTCCAGGATGCTGTACGTGCATAGGTAAGTTGGCGCCTCAGGGAAGGCCGCCAGGTCATACGGCAGGCGCATCGCCGCCACGATCACCGGCATTTCCAGCCGCAGCACCGCCCGCACCAGCTCTGCCTGCTCGGGCTGGGCATAGGCATTGATCGTGCCGATCACAACGCAGTCATACCCCCCCAGCTTCTGTACCAACCTGCTCCGTTCTTCTTCCCCCGGCGCAAAGGACATGCGCATCTCATCAACCCGCGGATGAAAAACCCGCAGTGCATCCGCCAGCCCGGGCATCACGTATGAAGACGTATCCGCCGGGGTCAGGTCTTGCGGGGCTGGCACCACCACCGCCATCTTTTGATCGCCCTCCAGGCGAATAGGAAGGTACTGTGCCTGGTCGCGCACCAGGGTAATCGATCGCGCTGCAATTTCATCTGCCACGCGCAGATGTGCCGCACAGCCGATCACGCTCAGGTCCGGCGCAGCAGGCTGGTCCGCCAACCAGGCCTTCAACCGCGCGATGCGCCCCAGCGAAGCCTGCAGCTCACCTGCCGCCAGGCGCCCGCTCTGGGCAGCCGCCAATAAGGCTGTGTAAGCCCGCGCCTGGTCCTGCCCATCGCTGGTCATCAGCAGGCAGTCTGCCCCGGCCCTCGCCGCCCGCACGCATTCTTCGCCCAGCCATTCCCCCTGGCGGATCGCCCGCATATCCATGGCGTCCGTTACCACCACCCCCTCAAAACCCAGCTCCCCCCGCAGCAGCCCCTGGATAATATTGGGAGACAAGGTAGCCGGGGGTGCGCCAGGGCCATCGATCGAGGGGATAGCCAGGTGAGCCGTCATCACCATCCTGGCCCCCGCCTTGCAGGCCGCCCGGAACGGCAGCAGCTCCACCGCCTTCAGCCGCTCGAGCGCATGCGGCACGCAGGCCAGGCCGTGGTGCGAATCGCTGGCTGTATCGCCGTGCCCCGGGAAGTGCTTGGCCGTAGCCGCCACGCCCTGGGATTGGATGCCCTCGATCATCGCACTCGCCAGCGCCCCCACCAGCTCAGGGTCCTCGCCGAAGGAGCGCGTCCCCACCACCGGGTTGTGCGGGTTGATGTTCACATCCGCACACGGGGCGTAATTGACGTTGATCCCCAGGGCCGCCAGCTCTCGCCCCAGCACCTCGCCCGCCTGGCGCGCCAATTCCACCGAGCGCGCCGCCCCCAGGGCCATGTTCCCCGGCAGGGGCGTGCCATCCCCCACCGCCATCAACTGCCCCCCCTCCTGGTCAGCGGCGATCAACAGCCGCGGCAAACCCAAAGACCGGGCCATGTCTTGCAGCATTCCATTCAAATTTTTGAGCTGCTCGAGGCTGCCAACGTTCAAACTGCGGAATAAGGTGATCCCGCCGGGGTGGTAGGCTTCAAAAGCATGCACAATCTCAGACGCAAGGCCTTCTTTGCCCTGGAAGGCGAAGAGCAGCTTTTGCCCAATTTGATGTTCGAGATCCACGTTAACCCTTCAAACCAGAGATGACCACGCTTTCAAGGATGAAGCGCTGTGCAAAGAAGAAGACCACCAGCAGGGGCACCGTGGTCAGCACCGCCGCCGTCATGATGGTGGGCCACGGCTGGACCGTGTTGTTGATATTGTACAGCGTGGTGACGTAGACCGGCAGGGTGTACAGGTCAATCGTTTGTAGGTACATCAAAGGGGTCAACAGGCTGTTCCAGAAGCCAACGAACAAGAAGGTGGCTATCGTCGCCATCGGCGCCTTCACCAGGGGCATCACAATCTGCCACCAGATTTGGATGTGATCGGCCCCGTCTACGTAGGCCGACTCGTCCAATTCTTTGGGGATTTGCGCCATGGCCTGGCGCAGCAAGAAGACCATCGCCGCACCGCCGGCAAAATACCCCGGGATCACGATCGGGTTGAAGGTGCCGATCCAGTCCAGCTTGTTGAAGAAAACGTACTGCGGCACGATCAGGGCCTGCGGGGGCACCATCATCGTGGCTAGCATCAAAAAGAAGACCACGTTCCTCCCCGGCCACTCGATCCGGCTGAAGGCATACGATACCGCCGCAATCGACAGGAGCGTCCCCACCAACGCCAGGGTTACGTAGAATACCGAGTTGAAGTACGAGCGCAAAAAATCGTAGTTCTGGAAGATGCCGGTGTAGGCCTCCCAGGAGATCTGCTTGGGGATCCAAACAATGCCGGGCGAGTTGGTCTCTTCAAGTGTCTTGAGTGAGGAGGAGATCATCCAAAACAAGGGAAAGCTCATCACCAGGCTGGCGCCGGTCAGGAAGAGGTAAAGCAAAATGCCTTTGATAATTGGCCAATAGCGTTTCATTTTGCTTCTCCTAATAAACGTCGTACGTTACCCAGCGATCCTGGAGCTTGAACTGGATCACGGTGATGATCAAAATGATCACCAGGATCACCCACGAGATGGCAGAGCCATAGCCAATCTCAAAGTGGCTGAAGCTTTTTTGCCACAGGTAATACACCATCGAAATGGTCGAAGATACCAGGGGTTGGTTATCACGGTACAAGACGAAGATCGGCTCAAAGATTTGCAGCGCTGCAATCAGCCCCACCACCAGGTTATAGAAAACATAGGGCGTTAACAGCGGGAACGAGACCTTCCAGAAACGCTGCCAGCCAGAAGCCCCGTCCACCTCGGCCGCTTCGTGCAGCTCTTTGGGGATATTGTTCAGCCCGGCCAGGAAGATCAACATCATCGATCCACAGCCCCACACCATCAGCAAGATGACCGACATCTTGGTCCACAGCGGGCTCTGCACCCACAGCGGAACGCGGTTGGCCTCCGGCAGCCCGGCCTCAATCACTTTGCTCAGCAGGTTGAACTTGCCCGTGTTCAGGCCCAAAAAGGCCGCCGTGATGATCTCTTGAATGTGAATGATCACCCGGTTGGCATATCCCAGCGCCGGAACCGCCGTGGTCACCGCCCGGATGATCTGGTTGATGATGCCTGTGCCCGTATTCAACATCAGCCGCCAGCACAGCAGCACCGCCGTGTTGAACCCCAGCACCACCGGCAGGTAAAACGCCATGCGGAAGAAACGTTCACCGCGCATTTTCTGGTTCAACAGCACCGCCAGGATCAGGGCCGCCGCCATTTGCAAAGGCAGCCCGATGACGGTCAAATACAGGGTGTTGACCAGCGAAGCGCGAAAATAATCATCATTGAACAATAATTGCGTGTAATTATCAAGCCCAATCCAACTCGCCGGCTCGCTGGCGGTCACCCGGTAGTCGGTAAAGCTCCAATAAAGCGAAAACGCCATCGGCACGATCACAAAAATGAGAAAGCCGACAATCCACGGAGCCGCAAAGAAATACCCCGCAAAGATGTTTTCCTGATTCTTTGGCGAGGCGCCGCGCAGCTTTCCGATCCAGCGCGCCAGCGAGCCCAGCCCGTAACAGCATACGATAATAAATAGTATGGCTGCCACGGCCATGAACAAGACATTTAGATATGGATTTTCAGGCATAAGGCACCTACAACTGTGTAGAAAGGGGTTGGGCAGGGAATTGCTCCCTGCCCAACCCTTGAGCATACGGGAAAGCTTACTTCAGTGCAGCAGCGTACTGTTCTTGGATCGTAGCCACAACTTCTTCGGCGGTCAGCTCTTCGGCAATCAGCTTGCCCAGGGCATCCTGCATGATCGTCGAAAGCTTGGCGGCTTCCTCAATCCCGGCAAAACCAACGCCGTACTGGGCAGCCAGCTCAGCTTCCAGCTTGAGCTGCGGCGAATCGGTCACGTAGCCGTACTGGGCATCGTTGCGGGCAGGGATCAGGCCCATGGTCTCGTTCCACTTGTGATTGGCTTCTTTGCTGAAGGCCATTTTCAGCCACTCAGCGGCCAGCTCTTTGTTGGGGCTGTAATCAGCCACCGCCAGCCAGTCATTGAAGGCCAGCACTACCGGCTTGCTGTTGGGGAAGTTCGCCGGGTCGCCGTAGAACGGCTCGATGGAAACATTGCTCCACACCGGGCGGTCAAAGGCCGGGGCGGCCCAACCAGAGTGCGCCAGGCAGACGGCGCCGTTGTTGGCACCGGTGGCATCATCCACGTCAATCACAGAACCCTGTCCGGTGGGCAGTGCGCCCACTGCATCCGAGGCCGCGCCGTAAGTGGCCTGGCGCATGTCGAGCATGAACTGGGTGGCTGCCAGGGCTTCGGGGGAATCAAAGTTGGGGCTGCCATCGGCTTTGTACAGCTCGCCGCCCAGGGAGTAGAAGACCAACAGCCACCACTGCCAGTCGGCCATCGAGCCGGCGTCCACCGGCACCAGGGCCTGCTGCTTCAATGAGTTGGTTGCTTCGTCGATCTCAGAAGCCTGGCCCGCAAAGTCAATCCATTCCGCAAAATTCTGCGGCGTCCCGCCCGTCCAGCCAGCAGCTTCCATCAGGTCGGTGCGGCAGAAAACGTAGCGCGGGGCGGTAAAGATCGGCAGACCGCGCAGGTGGCCGTCATACGTGGCGTTGGCCAGGGCCGGGCCGAAGTTCTTGATGTCTGCCCAGGCGGCTTCGCCCAGGTATTCGTCCATATTGGCCAGGCTCTCACCGTACAGGGTGTTCATTTCAGAGCCCAGGTTGATGATGTCGGGGCCTTCGCCGGCTGCGAAGAAGCCGCTGAAGGTGGTGTCCCAACCAGACCAGGAACCCTCGGTGATCTCGACCGTCACACCAGGGTGAGCAGCTTCGAAGGCCGGGTTGATCTCGCTCTTCAACCAGGCAATCGTGTCGGGCGTGTAATCCAGCAGGTAGATCTTCAGGGTCACAGGGGTTGCGGCCGCAGGGGCTTCGGTAGCCTGGGGCTCAGCCACCACCTCGGTGGGGGCCACTTTGGGGCTGCATGCGGTCAAGAGCATGCTGGCCAGTATCAAAATTGAAAGAGCAACGAACAGTTTCTTGTGCATATTCTTCTCCTTAGGATAGAAATAGAATTCAAACTTAACCAACTGGGCCTTGCCAATACTTCTGTTTCTCCATTCTCCTTTCTGCAGGACGATCGAAATCACATCGCAGATTATTTTCCCATCCTTTCAAGCCGTTGCGATACATCCAGTGCAAAGCGGTTAATGTATGCCTGGGCAAATTCGCCCGGTTCTTTGGCCGGATCATTCATCAGGGGCGTTAAATCCATGGCATAAGACAATCCCGTGGTGCGGTCTACCCCGTGCGATTCAAAATAGGTGGCGTTGGCACGCCGGCGGCCCATCGACGCCAGGTCATAGCGTTTGCCGCCCACAATCTGCGAATCAAACACGCCCAACAAGGCCGCTTGCAGATTTTCATGCTCGGTCACATCCAACACCACCTTATCCGCATCTACCATCCAATCCAGCGCCCGCCACACCTCGCAGCCCACCAGCCGCTCTGGGCGTTCAGCCGGCTCCAGCTTGCGCAGCGCTGCAATCACCCGCAAGGCAACCGCCACGTGGGTATCGTGCTTATCCGCCAGGTTATGCGTGTACACCACCTGCGGGCGGGCGGCGCGCAGCACCTGGGCCAAATCATCCACCGGTTCCTGCCGGGAGGCATCCTTCACCACCTTGCTGGGGAAGTCCAACATCACCTGGGCTGCATATTCACCTACGTAGGCCGCTTTGCGCTGCTCCTTGAACCGCACCACGCGCATCGCTTCATCGTCATAATCCTGGTACAGCCCGTTGCGCGGCGAACCCCGCCCGTCCGTCACCACCACACCCGTGAACCACTTGCCGGGCTGTTGGAAGCACTCCAATATCGGTTGGGCCGCCATGATCTCGATATCGTCCTGGTGCGCCGAAACGCACAGGTGCGTGGTGCGGGCCAATGCCTTCTCAACCGGTTCGCCATCCGGAACATAAATCTCAGCCGTATCTTGATCACACTTCATCGTCAAATCCCTTTTCTCAAGTCTTATCACGCCACTGGAAGACTGGCTGCCGCCACCGATTGCCCCACCCGGCGGATCTTTTCATCGGGCAAATGCAGCTCAATCTGACCCACCAGCTCGGGGAATTCCACGTCAAATACCTTCTGCACGCCTTCCAACAGCAGGCTGCCGCCCCGCCCAGAGGTGCAGCGGCCCAAGATCAGCACATGCTTGATATCGTAAAAATCGGCGTAATGGGCAATCCCGTAACCCAGGTAAACGCCCATGCTCTGCCAGATCTTCAAAGCCCCGGCGTGACCCGCCTCGAGCAGGCCCTGAACAAATTTCAGCTTCTCGGCATCCGTCACCCCCGCCGGGATCTCAATCCCCGCCGCCGGCGCCAGGCGGAAAACGCACTGCTGCGAGAAGTAAGACGATCCGCAGCCCTGGTCGCCCGACCATTCATCCACCGGGGCCTTGGGGCTGTAATCCACCGGCGCAAAGCACAGTTCGTTCAGCCAGCCCATGATGTGCCCATCCATACTAACGTAGCCCACCGCTTCGCTGGAACCCAGGGCAATCCCCAGGATGCCGTTCTGACCGATCGACATCGAACCAGCCAGTGCGGTCACATCGCCGTCGTTGATCACTTCCAGCGGCACCCCCAACGCGTCACGAATGCGCAGGAACATATTTTGGATCTGACCAAATTTCTCAGGGGGGATGCCGCGGAACAGCGAAGCCACCATCGGACGGTTATCAATGTAAATCCCCGCCGAGCTGCCGCCGATCGCATCCACGCGTGGCATCTTGCTGGCCGCGCTGCTCAATGCCGCCATCACCTCGCCATAGTGGTATTCCGGATCTGCATTTTTGCGCGGCTCCCAGATCACCTCTTCGCTGTAGACCGGCACGCCGTCTACCACCGCGCTCACCTTGCGATCCGAGGCCCCCAGGTCAAAGCCAATCCGGCAGCCGTTCAAATTACGGCCCAGGGGCTTCCCTGCCTCGCACGTGGGGGGCACTTCGTCCACGCCGCAGGCCACGATCGAGAAGGGTCGCTCATACACTTGTTGGCCCATAAAATGACAATCGAAGTGACGCACACCGCCCTCGGCATAAACCTGGCCCAGGTGCTCGCCGATCTTGCTCGGCCCGCCAAAGTAAACCGTATGCCCACCCACCTGCCACAGCAAGAACTTCACGATCCGTTCCACATACTCGTAATTGGCCTCAAAATCCGGGTGCCCCTCTGGATAAAGAAACGTCTCAAAGCGCGTAAACCCGCTGCCGTTCCTTTGCAGGCCAATCACCGCCCGCGTTCCCACTTGCTGGGCCTCGCGCCGGAAGTGGCGGTTCGCCAAAACAGCCGGGCGAAAACCTTCGTCCAAAGGCGGCAGTATCTGCGGCTCGATCAGTTTCATCGCCATTAATTCTCGCGGGTGAACAGCAGGGAATAATTATCCAGCAGCAAAAAAGCAGACGCCCCCAGGATACAGGCCTGGTAATCCAGGGTACCCAAACCAAGCTGGGTGTTCTCAGCCAGGCGCGAGAGGGCCGCATTTTGCATCGTCGAGTTCACCATCTCCAACCAGCCCTCCCCAAAACGGGTCATATCGCCGGTCAGGATGATCTTTTGAATGTTCAGGATCCCAATCAAGTGCGCCAGAGAAATGCCCAGGTAATGAGCAGCTTTCGCAACCGTCCCGCGGGTATTTTCATCCCCAGCCTCAAAGGCCGCCACGGCCTGCTCGATGGAGGTCATCTTCAACTGGTGCAGCACCGCATGTGCGCTAGCCACCGTTTCCAGGCAGCCCCGCTTACCACAGCGGCACAGCTCTCCATCCTCCTGCACCACCACGTGCCCAATCTCACCTGCCCCGCCCCCATCCCCCTGGAACAACTGCCCATTGATCAAGATTCCAGCCCCAATCCCGTGCTGAATATTGACCACGATCAGGTTTTCATCCAGGTTGGCAATATTGCTGTGAACAAACTCGCCAATGGCAGCCGCCTGGCTGTCGTTCAAGATCAAAGCCGGGATCTTGAATTTTTTCTGCAGCAGGTCGCCCAACGGCAGGTCCTGCCAGTCCAGGTTGACCGCATTCAACACCACACCCTCCCGGGTGCAAACCAACCCCGGCGTGCCCACCCCAATGCCCACGATCGGCTTGAGTTTTTTGCGCAGCAGTTGAGCGATGATCTGGTACACCGCTTCAAGCGCATCCTTTCCATCCCCCTCGGGCACCGGCACTTCCACCGTTTCTTTGATCTCGCCCCGCAAATTCACAATCGCCCCCACCAATTTATCCTGGCCCAGGTTCAACCCAATCAGGTAACGCGAATCGGCCACAATGCTCAATAAGATCGGCGATTTTCCCCCCAAAGACTCGCCCCGCCCCACCTCTTCCACCAGGCCCTCGGCCAACAGGCCGTTGACCACCTCCGAGACCGTGGTACGGGTCAGCCGGGTAACGCGTGCCACCTCTGCCCGGCTGATCGACTCGTTGGCGAAGATCGTCCGCAGCACCAGGTCGCGGTTATGTTGTTTGGTTTGTTGGTAAGTGGCTTTTTCCATTTGACACCAGGCCTATCGAGCATGTGATTGAGGTAACGCCAGTGACTTTGTAAATCCATTGTACTAACAAACAAAATTATATAATTTTTCATTTCAAATGTCAAGTACTTATTTGCTATCCCGCTGCCTTTTTCCCGCCCCCTCAGGCCCCACGCTATCCTGGTTCACATCCCTGTATGCTGCCTGCCATCTCCCCCACCATCCCCCTCACCAACCCCGGGCCCTCATAGATCAGCCCCGTATAGACCTGCACCAGGGCTGCCCCCGCCTCCAGCATCGTCCGCGCCTCCTCCGCCCCCATCACGCCCCCCACCCCCACCACCGGCAGCCGCCCCTGTGTCAGCTCCCCAATCCGCCTCACCATCTTCAGGCTGCGCGCATACAACGGCGCCCCACTCAATCCGCCGCCCTCCTTGGCGTGCGGCGAGATCAACCCGCTGCGCTGGATGGTCGTGTTGGTGGCGATCACCCCGTCCATCCCGCTGCACTGCACCGCCGCCAGCGCATCCTCCAGCTCGGCCTCTTCCAGGTCGGGTGCCAGCTTCACCAGCACCGGCACCGCCCGCCCCAGGGTTTGCACTTGCACTTGCCGCTCTTGCGCCAGGGCCCCCAGCAGGGCCTCCAATGCATCACGCCCTTGCAGGCGGCGCAGCCCAACCGTGTTCGGCGAGCTGACGTTGACCGCCAGGTAATCTGCCAGCGGTGCAAAGATGCGCATCAGGCCCAGGTAATCTTGAGCCGCTTCTTCCAAGGGAGTATCCTTGTTCTTTCCAATATTGACCCCCAACACCAGGCCCGCCGGGCGCTGCCCCTGCAAGCGCCGGGCCACAAAATCAGCCCCCTTGCCTGGGAAGCCCATGCGGTTGATCACCGCTCGATCTTCGGGCAGGCGGAAGAGGCGCGGTTTGAGATTCCCATCCTGTGGGCGCAGGGTCACCGTGCCCACTTCAATATGCCCAAAACCCAACCCCGCCAGCCCGCGCCACCCCAATCCGTCCTTATCGTAGCCCGCCGCCAGGCCAACCGGGTTGGCAAAGCGCAGCCCAAAAGCCTGCACAGGCCGCTCTGGCGCCGCAAAGCAGGCCCGCAGCAGCCCTCGCCCCGCCGCCGTCATGCCCGCCAGGCGTACCGCCTGCAGGGTCAGCCCATGCGCCAGCTCGGGCTCCAGGCAGAAGAGGCACTTGCGTACCAGGGGATAAAGCTTCACCTTGCCAGGAATTCCCGCGCCGCCTGGATCTGTTCCTGCGGCACCTTGCCGCTCTGCTCCCAGTGCGCCAGCATCTGCGTCAGGTTCAGCACGGCGTGCAGCTTGAGCCCGGCCTGGCTCAGCGCCTCCGCCGCCCCCGATTGGCGGTCGATCAGCACCACCACATCTTGCACCAGCAGCCCGGCCGCGCGCAGCTTCTCCAGCGCTTCGAGCTTGCTGCCTCCGGTAGTAGCCAGGTCATCGATCACCACCACCCGCTCACCGGTCCGGTAAGCACCCTCGATCTCGGCCTTGGTGCCGTACTCCTTGGCCTCTTTGCGCGGGTAAAGCAAGGGCCAGCCCCCTTGCAGGCTGATGGCAGTGGCAATCGGCAGGGCGGCATACGGCAGCCCCGCCAGGCGGTCAAAGGTCAATCCTTGCAAGATCGGCAGATAAGCCGCCGCCACCTTGCCCAGCAAGGCCGGAGCTGAAACCAACTGCCTCAAGTCAATATAAATTGGTGAGGTCAGGCCCGATTTTAGCGTGAAATTCCCAAACTTGATACAGCCCGCCTCCAGCAGGCCGTCTGCCAGCCCCGCCTCCAGGCCGGGTGCGCCAGGCCCAGCCGCCTGCGCTTTCAATGCCTCCCGTTCAGCGTTGATCGCCCGGCGCAGGGCATCAGCCGCCCGCCGCGGGTCCTCCGCCTGCGAGATGGCCCGCGAGACCGGAACCAGCAGCCCCAGCCCATCTGCCCGCAGCCCCGCCCGCAATGCAGCCTGCAAATCGCCGCCCTGTGCCCCCACTCCCGGCGCCAGAATCCACAGACCGGGCGCCGCCGCCCGGATGCGCCTCAACGCCTCGGGATGGGTTGCCCCCGCCACCAGGCCCAGGTTGTCGCGGGTGTTCCAGGTCTGCGCCAGGCGCGCCACGTGTTCGTAGACCAGCTCGCCGCCCGCCAGGCCCAGGTCTTGCACATCCCCCGAGCCGGGGTTAGAAGTTTTGCACAGCAAGAAGGCGCCGTGCTTCGGATCCCGTAAGAAAGGCTCGAGTGCGTCCCGCCCCAGGTAAGGGTTGACCGTCACCGCCTGTGCCCCCAGCATCTGGAAGGCCGCCTGGGCATAGGCTTCAGCGGTCGAGGCAATATCGCCCCGTTTGGCATCCAGGATCACCGGTATCCCCGGCGGGATCGCCTGGATCACCTGTGCCAGCACCTCTAACCCGGCTGGACCAAAGGCCTCAAAGAATGCGCTGTTGGGCTTGAAGGCCGCCGCCGCACCCGCGCAGGCATCGATCAGCCGCAGGCAAAAATCGCCCGCCCGCTCAGCCATCGCCTCAGGCGTGATCTCATCTGAATCCACCGGCAGATCAGCCGCCCGCGGATCCAACCCAATACATAACAGCGAATCAACTTTACGTACTCTTTTTTCTAATAACGAGAAGAATGAAGCAGCCATTTATGCCTTTCCTAACACCATTGCCAGCAGGGCCATACGCACGTACAACCCGTATTCCATCTGCCGGAAGTATGCCGCCCGCGGATCATCGTCCACGTCCATGCTGATCTCGCCCACCCGCGGCAGCGGGTGCATCACGATCATATGCTCCTTTGCGCGCTTCAACAGCGGCATATCGATCACATAAGAACCCCTCACCTGCTCATACTCCGCTTCGCTGGCAAAGCGCTCTTTTTGCACGCGGGTCACATACAGCACATCCGTCTCTTCCAACACCGCCTCCAGCTCGCGGTACTCGGCCTGTGGCATAGTGCCCGGCAGCTCAGCAATGATCTCCTCTGGCATGCGCAGAATCTCGGGCGAGATATAGTTCAAACGTACATTATACAATGAGAGCAAGCGCGCCAGCGAATGCACCGTGCGCCCGTATTTCAGGTCTCCCAGCATGGTCACCGTCAGACCGTCAATCTGCTCCAGTTCCTCGCGGATGGTAAAGATATCCAGCAAGGCCTGGGTGGGATGCTCACCAATCCCATCACCGGCGTTGATCACCGGCTTGCGGGCGTACCTTGCTGCCAGCTCTGCCGAGCCCGTTTCGGGGTGGCGCAGCACGATCACATCGGCGTAGCATTCCAACGAGCGCACCGTATCCGGCAAGGACTCGCCCTTTGCCACCGACGAATAGTGTACCTCATTGATCGGGATGACACTGCCCCCCAGCCGCTCCATCGCTGAAGTAAAGGAAGATGAGGTGCGCGTCGACGGCTCGTAGAACAGGTTTGCCAGGATCTTGCCCTTCAGCAGGTCAAAGGTGCCCACGTGGTTCACCATCACACTCATCTCATGCGCCACGTCGAAGATGTACTCCAGGTCGGCGCGCGAAAACTGCCTGACCGAGAGGATATCCTTGCCGTACCAGGGGGCCTTGCGCGAGTCTCCAAAGGGCAGGTGCGGATTATACGAGCTGATTGAAGGTCTGCTTGCCATGCGTTTTTCTCCTAAAAGATAGTGTATTCACTTCTCTGATTTGATATTTCTTCCCCAGCCAGGCGCCGCCAGCACTTCCCCATCCCGGTACGCCTCCCGGCCGCGCAGCACCACCCGCCGCACCCGCCCGCGCACCGCCATGCCCTCAAAAGGCGTCCAGCCGCAGCGCGTTACGGTCTGCGCAGCGCTTATTTTCCAGCTTGCCTCCGGGTCCACCTCAATCCAGGTCTCGGATTGTTCGGGCAGGTTAAAGATGCGCCGCGGATTGGTCACCATGCGCAGCAGCAGGTCATCTACCCCCAGCCGCCCATCGTGAACCGCCGTCAACAGCAGCGGCAGGGCAGTTTCCAGCCCCGGGAAGCCCGGCGGCGGGTTTGTGCCATCTTTTTCAGCCCGGGTATGTGGGGCATGGTCACTCGCAAAGCAGTCAATGACATCCAGGTTAGCCCACAGTGCAGCCCGGTCAGCGGCAGTGCCCAGGCGCGGGCGCACCTCGCTCCGCCCCACCCCCAGTGCGGGGATATCCGCCTCGCTCAAGAACAGGTGATGCGGCGTCACCTCGCAGGTTACTTTCAGGCCCCGCTCTTTGGCCTTGCGGATCAGCAAGATCTCCTCCCGCCGCGCAATATGCGCCAGGTGCACGGGCCGGTCATACAAAGCCGCCAGCAAAATGACCGCTGCCAGGGTGCGCCCCTCGGCATGTGCCACAATCGGCTGCCCCGCCGGCCAAGCCCCAAAATGCGCCATCCACAGCTCCATCTCATCCAGGCGCAGCGGGCCGTAGGTCTGGTCCAGGTACATCTTCAAACCGGCTGCCGCGGGCGCCAGGGCCTGCACCCCATCCAGGTTATCTGGCCCCGCCCCCAGGTATTGGGCATAATCGCAGCGCGCCTTGGCCCGCGCCGCATCCAGTGCCAATGCCAGGCCGGCAGCATCCGTCACCGGTGGGTTGGTATTCGGCATCGCCAGCACCTGCGTAAAGCCCCCTGCCAGGGCGGCCGCCGTACCGCTGTCCCAATCTTCTTTGTGCGTAGCCCCAGGTTCGCGCAGGTGCACGTGCGGGTCAATCAATCCGGGCAGTCTCAACATCTCCCACCCCCAACAGGCAAAAAAATAGAGCCTTGCGGCTCTATTAGATAAAAAAATTCGCCCATAGGAGCAAAAGCTCCGGGGCGAACGATTTTGTGTGGGCAGATCTTCTTATACCGTACCATCCGCCCGATTTTACAGCGAATCTGGCCCTTGTCAAGGGTTTTGCCCAAATTGCTCTAGACAACCTATTGATTCAGGATACCACTGAGTAATTCCTGCGCCCGATAGTCGGTCAGGTCCAGGTCCAAGGGGGTGATCGAAACATACCCTTGCCGCAGAGCGCCAAAGTCGGTCCCCTCATCCGGAACGCCCGTCGGATAATCGCCGCCGATCCAATAATACGGCTTACCGCGCGGATCCACGCGCTCATCCAGCTTATCGCGGTAGATGCGCAGTCCCTGGCGGGTCACCAGCATGCCCTTGATCTGCTCATCGGGCAAAAAAGGAACATTGATATTCAACAGCGTCTGCCCAGACGGGTTGTGCTGCATGAGCATCTCAGCCACCCGCCGCGCCGCCCGCGCCGCCGGGCCATAATCCGCGCTCCCCTTGAAGCGCTCCGGCGAATCGAGCGATACCGCCAGCCCAGGCACCCCGCCAATGGCAGCTTCCATTGCCGCGGTAACCGTGCCAGAATAGGTCACATCGTGACCGATATTGGCATACGGGTTGATGCCCGAAACCACCAGGTCTATTTTCTCGCTGATCAGGCCCAGCAAAGCCAGCGCCACGCAGTCCGAAGGCGCTCCGTCCGAAGCCAGGGCCAGGCTGCCGTCTGCCAGGGTCGTCTCTTTCACACGCAGCGGGCGGTGCATGGTTTTGACATGCCCCGAAGCCGACCAGTTATGATCCGGCGCCACCACGCTGACCTTGCCGAGCAGGCGCATCTCTTGCGCCAGGGCTAACAATCCAGGGGCGGTCACCCCATCATCATTGGTAACAAGGATATGCATAATGTTGGTTATTATACCGCAGCCGCTTTGCACATGGTAAAATGACTGTATACGCCAATCAAGCGAGGTAACTGATGAACCCATCGATCAAAAAGCTCGGCGGTACCGCTCTGGTGCTTGTTTCGATTGCCAGTCTGGTATTTAGTTTATACTGCCTGGTGCAGGTCTGGCAGCTCAAAGAACCCCTGACAGAAAAGCTGCAAGCTGGGCTGACCCTGGCTGACGATACGTTAGAAACCACCGACCAGGGCCTGCTGATCGTTGAAGGCACCCTGACCAACGCATCCACCAGCATCTCCACCTTAGAGACCAGTGCGCTGGCGGCGGCCCAATCTCTGCACGATTCAACCCTGGTGATCGACTCTTTCTCCACCCTCTTCGGCGAGGATCTGCCCCAGGTCATCACCAACACCCAGTCTTCCCTGGCAAATGCCCAGGTCAGTGCTGGCACCATCGACGGCGTGCTCTACACCTTATCCAGCGTCCCCTTCATCGGCGTTAAATACGAACCCGCCACCTCCCTCGGCGCCTCTTTGAACCAGGTCTCCGTCAGCCTGGGGGCCATCTCACCCTCTCTCGCCGAAATCCAAACCGGCCTCGATGCCGCCAACACCAACCTGCTGGATCTCGAAGAACAGGTCATCACCGTCTCACAAGACATCAGCCTCATCAGCGAGAATCTCAAACAGGCACAGATCCTGGTAGACGAGTACCAGACCCAGGTCACCTCTGCCCGCAGCATGGTCAGCGATGGACAAGAAGCACTGCCCAAAGCCATGCGCACTGCCGCCTGGCTGTTGACCTTCATGATCATCTGGCTGGCAATTTCTCAAGCCGGCATGCTCATCCAGGGCATTGAAATGCTGATCACCAAACCTGCCGCCTGAAGGGAAACATATCATGACTACACGCAAGAAGCCCATAGTCGTGTCACCCGCCGCCGTTGAGCTGCCCGCAGACGCCCTGCTCCGCTCTTGTGATCCAGACCTGCTGGGCTTCGAAACCACCGATGAGCTGCCCGACCTGGAAGATGTCATCGGCCAACCGCGCGCCATTCGCGCCCTACAGCTTGGCAGCGAGGTTTCTGGCCCAGGCTACAACATGTTCGTGCTCGGTTTCCCGGGCTCTGGGCGCACCACATTAAGCCGCGAGTACCTCGAGCGCAAAGCCGCCCGCCAGCCCGTTCCAGATGATTGGTGCTATGTCAACAATTTCGAGCACCCATCCCGGCCGCGCGCCCTGCGCCTGCCCGCCGGGACCGGTGCAGGCTTCTGCAAAGCCCTCCAAGAGCTGGTCACCCGCTGCGAAAATGACCTGCCGCGCATCTTTGAAGGCGAAGAATATGTGCGCGAGCGCGAGCACCTGGTCACTGAGTTGAAAAAAGGCCAGGAAGTTGAATTTGCCCGCTTGCAAGAGCACGTTGGGCGTTTCAACTTTATCATCGTTCGCACTTCCACCGGCTTTGTCTTAACCCCGTCTGTCGAAGGGCAGCCGCTCAAACCCGAAGAGATCCAGGCCCTCAGCGAAGAACAGCGCGCCAAGCTGCTTGAACTTGAAAACCGCCTGGGAGAGGATGTTGAAAAAACGCTCGCCCGCTTGGGCGAGATGGAAAAGGCAGCTTTAGAAAAGCTCCGCAAGCTCCTATCGCACACCTTGCTCTTTCACCTCGGCCCGCTCATCGAGGCCCTCAAAGCCAGCTATGCCAGGCTCCCAGCGGTGGTTGCCCACCTGGATGCTGTTCAGAACGACATCATCACCAACACCACCCAATTTCAGCCCTCCCAGGCCGCACCCGAGGGCAGCGACCTGCCCGCCGCCCCCAGTGGGCAGCCCTGGAGCAAACGCTATGCCGTCAACCTGCTGGTAGACAACGCCAACCTCAAAGGCGCCCCCGTCATTGCAGAAAATTACCCCTCTTCCCCCAACCTGCTTGGCCGCATCGAACACCAGGTCATCCAGGGCGCCAGCTTCACCGATTTCACCATGATCCAACCCGGGGCCCTGCACCGCGCCAACGGCGGGTACCTAGTGCTCCCCGCTCGCGACGTGCTGGTCAACCCCTACGCCTGGGAAGGCCTGAAGCGCGTCCTGCGAGATCAAGAAATCCGCATTGTTGAGATGGCCAACCAGCTCGGCCTGGCCTCCACTGCCACGCTTGAACCCGAGCCGATCCCCGTCCAGGTCAAAGTAGTGCTGGTAGGCACACCCACCCTCTACTACATGCTGCGCGCTCATGACGAAGACTTTACCAAGCTCTTCAAAGTGCGGGCCGAATTTGCCACCCTGATGCACCGCACCCCCGAAAACGAACGTGAATACGGCCTTTTTGTCAAATCAGTGGTCATAGAAAACCACCTGCCGCCTTTTGATAAGACCGCCGTCGCCAGGATCGTTGAATACAGCTCGCGCCTGGCAGATGACCAGGACAAGCTCTCTACCCGCTTTGGCAAGATCGCCGACCTGATCCGCGAAGCCGCATACTGGGCCGGCAATAAACGCCGCAAGCGCGTCACCGCGGCCGCCGTTCAGCAGGCCATCGACGAGAGCATCTACCGCAGCAACCTGGTGGAAGAACGCATCCAAGAGGTCCTCGACCAGGGCACGATCGCCATCGCCGTCAAAGGCCGGCAGATCGGACAGATCAACGCCCTCTCAGTCTACATGCTCGGCGATTTTGATTTCGGCCGCCCCACTCGCCTCACCGCCATCGCTTACCCCGGCAAGGCCGGCATCATGGATATCGAACGCCAAACCAAACTCGGCGGCTCCCTGCATACCAAAGGCGTGCTCATCCTCACCGCCTACCTCAATGCCCGCTATGGCCAGGACCTCCCGCTCAGCCTGACAGCCAGCCTCACCTTTGAGCAGTCTTACGAAGAGGTGCAAGGCGATAGCGCCTCCGCTGCCGAGCTCTTGGCCCTGCTCTCCTTCCTGGCCCGCGTTCCGCTGCGCCAGGACCGCGCCATCACTGGCTCACTCAACCAGCTTGGGCAGGTGCAGGCCATCGGCGGGGTCAGTGAAAAGATCGAGGGCTTCTTCGCCGTCTGCAAGCGGCGCGGCCTCACCGGCGAGCAAGGCGTGATCATCCCCGCCACCAACCGCCGCCACCTGATGCTGAATGCCGATGTAGTCAAAGCCGTGGCCGCTGGCAAATTCCACATCTGGACCATCCAACGCCTCGATGACGCCATCCCCCTGCTCACTGACCGCATCGCCGGAGAGCGCCGCCCCGACGGCACCTATCCTGAAGGCAGCTTCAATGCCGCTGTGGCCCAAACCCTCTCTGATTACAACAAAGCCATCCAACTTGCCAACAAAGGTCTTGCCAAACCTGGTGAGGCCAACGGCAAAGAGAACCCCAACCAGGTGCCGCCTGGCAAGGTAGACGAAAACAAATCCGGTGAAGAGTAAGCCGCGAGCGTAAAGCCGCTTACGGTCAAGGGGAGGCTGCCATGATCGAAACAATCAAAACGATATTTGAGATCCTGAAGCCGCTCTTTGGCGAGGCCCCAATCCTGGTGGCATGCGGTGTTTGCGCCACAGTCCCAATCTGGATCCTGGTCTACTATGCCGGCCTCACCCGCATCCAACGGGCTAAGACGGAAAACGATGCCGACCAGGCCCGGTCTCAGACCTTGTTGATCGTTTTCTCGCCGCTCCTGCTGACCCTGGCGCTCTTATTAGCCGCTATGACCTTCTTCATGCCGGTCATCCTGTTGGCAGTGGTCGTGGGTCTGCTGCCGTTGATCCTGCTTGTGTTTGTGGCCAATCTGGTAATTGAATACTACCCTGATGTAAAAGAATGGGTCCTGGCTTCATTAGGAAAATTCGGTGAAAAGATCCTCAATTTCATCGAAAATTCACCCCGCTTGCCTTTCTTGAGATGGGAAGAGATCCGCAGTTGGCTGGCTGCCCGCTTAGAAATATATTTCTCCCGCCATCCCCAGGCCCGTGCCCTCAGCCCGCGTTCGCTTTCCCTGCCCTTTGACCTGCTTGGCATGCAGCGCGCCTCCATCTTGCTCACCGGCGCATCCAACGCCGAGGTCAAGCTTGCGCATCGCCAAAAAGCCATCGCCCGCCTGGCCCGCATGCAAGAATATGGCCGCCTGCTCAGCCTGGCCCGTGAACGGTCAGCCGATGTAGACGTACGCTTCCTTGCTGCCCAGGCCCTGGAAGGAATCGATGACAATCAACACGCCGTCCAGGCCTGGCTCAGCCTGGGCCACACCGCCCCCCAGCCGCTGCGCCGCCTGGATGCCGCCCACCGCCTGGCACATCTGGGGCAAAAAGACCCCGCTCGCAGCGTGCTCAAGCGCCTGCTTGCCCAGGGCGACCTGCCCGGCAAGTTCCAAATCGAAGCCGTCAAAACACAAGGCTTGCTGGGCGAAAGCCACCAGGCCGTTCAAACCCTGGCTGAGCTGCTTGCCAACCGCCGCGAGGCGGGTTACCGCTTGCGCGCCGCCGAAGCCTTATGCGCCCTCGGCCAGGCACAAGCCGCTGTCCCTGCCCTGCAGGCCCTGGCCTATGATTACCTGGCTCCCCGGCCGCAGCGCCAGGCGGCTGTTCACGTGTTAAGCAAATATCGCCTGGCCCCTCCCCTGATCGAACTGGCCGGTCACCCCCAGGTTGATTACGCCTTGCGCGGCCGCATCTTGCACAGCCTCGAAAAGCTCGGCGAAACCGCTTTCTGCACCACAAGCTGGCGGCACATGGCAGAAGACGATAAAGTCCCCTTCGAGCAGCGCGTCCGGGCCGCCTCAGCCTACAGCCGCCTGGAAAAACCCGACCTGGCTCGCACCCTGCTGCGAGAATTGGGCCGCCAGCCCCTGGCACAGGGCGCCCCAGGGCTGCAAATCGCCGCGGCCCTGGCAAAGTTGGGCTTTGACGAAGACGCCAGGCTGACCCTGGACCAACTTATCAACACGCCCGGCTCACCCGACGCGCTCAAGAAAGAAGCCCTGCAAGCCCTCAACGGCCTGCATGCCGGTAAATTTTCCACCCTATAATTCGGAGAAAGATAGTAAAATAAGGGACAATCAAAGGAGTATACCAATATGTCCCGTAAATCTTTCCATTTCCTAGCCATGCTTATTGTTCTCGCTGCAGTCACCCTGGCTTGCCAGTCAGTATCTGGCGTCAGCAATCAGGTTCAAGAGGCCCAGGCCACTGCCCAGGCGGCTGCCCAACAAATCCAAGAACTTGCCACCCAGGCCCCTCAACTGGTTGCCACCATGGGGGTCCTGGCTACCGAGGCCCCTCAACTGCTTGAAACCGTCCAGACGATTGCCACCGAGAATCCCGGTCTGGCTGAGACCGCCGTAGCGATCGCCACCGAGGGCTTCAGCATGGGCGAGGCCCCTGCCGATATCCCGGTTGTGGATCGCAGCAACGTGACCAATTTCTTTGGGTCAGAGCAGGTAGTCAGTTATGTAACCACCCTCGATCCTGAAAGCGTGGTCAACTTCTACAAAACCGAGATGCCCAACAACGGCTGGAGCTCAGACCCATCCATGAGCTTCGAGCAGGGCAACACCACCATCATCAGCTACACCAAAACCGACCAGACCGCCACCATCTCCATCACCGTCAACCCCTCCGACCAATCCACCATCGTCGCCATCGCCATTCAAGCGAAATAATCAAGATAACCAAAAACAAGGTTTATGTGGGGCCTCAGCCCCACATAAACCTTGTTTTTGGAATTTCCCCTGTTCAGCGCGCCCCGGCGCGCTGGCGCATTAACAGCATGGAATCATAAATAAAGCTTACCTCGCGCAGCAGTTCAACCTCGCGCTGGTCCACATAATTCTGCAACTGCGCTCGCGTGCTGTCATCCAGGGCAATCTCCATCCCCAGGCGGTGCCAGCGCGGATCATCGCCCAACGCCGCGTGTACCGCCTTGCCGTTCACCTGCAAAGGAGCGCCGATCCCCGGTAAAGAGAACTTCAATTGGATTGCGGCGTTCTTTTCAATCGCCTGGTTGGTGTACACAAAAGTCCCAAAAGACACCACGCCTAAGCCGCTGATCGAGATATCCGACAGTTTTCCCATGCTGCGCACAGCCCCAATCCACAACTCCACTGGAATCGGATTCTCTGGCTGGACGCGCACCTCTGCGCGCCGTTCTAAAGACTTGAATAATTTCTTAAAGACCGCCAGCACCGCCTGCCGCTTCGCCACATCCAGCGAAATGACCTGGGCATCATACACATCCGGCAAGTTGGGACTGATCAGCGAAGTCCGGCTGTCCAGGAACATGCACACCGCCTGGTACTTATGCACATTCAAGATCACGCAGCCCTGGTCAATCGCCGTGATCCGAGCATCATAGGATATCGGCATGCCGCGGTAGGTATTGAACAGCTTGATTGGCTGTGCAGTGTTCATCAGGATCGTTAATTGCGGCAAGAGAGGGTCTTCTTTGCGCATCACTGCCTCCATCACACCTGCTCGCGCAGCGCCAGCATCGAATCATAAATAAAACTCAACTCGCGCAGCATCTCGCCCCTGCGCAGATCAACATATTGCTGCAAGAGTTGGCGCGCTTCCCGGCTTGGTTGGATCCGTATCCCCACCCGCTGCATGAAGGATTCGCGCTGCGACGCAGCATGCACAGCTTTTCCCTCCACCCGCACCAAGGCATCAATGATCGGCAAGCGGCATTCCAGCACAATATCGGCGTTCTTGGGGACCATATACTCGCTGTAAACATAGGTTCCAAAGGAAAAGATCCCCAGCCCAGTCACCGAGATGTCAGCCAGCTTCCCGGTGATATGGGTGCCGCCAATTTCCATATCTACCCCAATCAGCTCTTCAGGTTGCAAACGCACTGCCCCCCGCCGCTCAACCTCTTTCCTGGGCTGGCTGAATTCCGCCAACATCACCTGCTTCTTGGCCAGATCCAGCGAAACCACCTGTGCATGCAGTCCCCTGGGCGAGCCGCGTCCTGCCGGAGGCAGCACCCGCAGCAGCCAGGTCTTATTCTCCAGCACCATGCACACCATCTGATCCTGGTGCACGCGCAGCGTGACCGTCCCCTGGCTCAAAGCCACAATCTGCGCATCATACGAAACTGGCAGCCCGCGGTAATGATTCAACAGCCTCACCGGCAGATCGGCATCCATCAATTTTTGAAATACTGCCAGCAAGTCCTCATCCGGATACATATCATCTCCTCACCAGGGCTTACCCCCGGCGGCTAAACCTATGGCCACATACCTATCATTGTACTATAAATGTGAAAAGATTTGCATTCGACTGCAAAATCGATTATAGTTAGCAATATTTTTGCCCCACGGAGGCGTCATTGAAAACCAACCGGTCCTACAGCATCTTCGTGATTGTCGTCTTTTTCCTGTTCATGCTGCTGCATCAAACAGATAAACTCATGATCGGTTCGATGCAGACACCCATCAGTGCCACCTTTGGGTTGAACGACTTGCAGTGGGGATTGGTCAACTCGGGTTCTCTGGTGGTAGCCAGCCTCTTATACCCCGTCTGGGGCTACTTATGCGACCGCTTCTCGCGCGCCCGGCTGCTGGCCTTAGCCTCCTTCATTTGGGGCTCAACCACCTGGCTGAGCGCCATCGTGAAAACCTTTCCGCAGTTTCTCGTCACGCGTGCCTCCACCGGCATCGACGACTCCTCCTATCCCGGCATGTACAGCCTGGTCGCCGATTATTTCCAACCCGAGATGCGCAGCCGGATCTACGGCATCTTACAGTTCGCCCAACCCATCGGCTACCTGGTCGGCATGATCCTGGCCCTGATCGTTGCCCCCATGATTGGCGGCTGGCGCTCGGTCTTTTACATCACCGGCTCCCTTGGCCTGGTCATTGCCGTGGTCATCTTCTTTGGCATCAAAGAAATGCCGCGCGGCAAAGCCGAACCCGAATTCGAGGGCATGCAAGAGATCACCCAGTTCAAATTCTCCTGGCCAGCCGTCAAAGAGATCTTCAAGAAGAAAACCATGTGGTTTGTTTTCTTGCAAGGTTTTGCCGGTGTCTTCCCCTGGAATGTGATCACCTTCTTCTTCTTCGGTTACCTCCAAACCGAACGCGGCTACGACGAAAATGCCGTCCTGATGACCATGGCCCCCATCGTCATCATCCTGGCCATCGGCTATCTGGTGGGAGGCTCTCTCGGCGACTGGCTGTTCAAAAAGACACCCAAAGGCCGCATCATTGTTTCCTGCGTGGGTGTCGTCATGGGCGCCATCTTCCTATACCTGGCCATTCAGACCCCCATCGAAGGGCGCACCCAATTCTTCATCTTCATGTCCCTGTCTGCCCTGTTCATGCCCTTCTCGTCCCCCAACGTGGTGGCAACCGTTTTCGATGTCACCGCCCCCGAAGTCCGCTCAACCGCCCAGTCGGTAGAATACTTTGTCGAGAACAGCGGCGCAGCCCTGGCCCCCACCCTGGCTGGCGCCATCGCCCTGGCTACCACCAAGCAAACCGCCATCCTCACGGTCAGCATCACCGCCTGGGCATTATGTTTCGTCTTCTACCTGGGTGCCTTATTCTTCATCGGCCCCGAAACCAAAGCCCTGCGCGATCTGATGCGCCAACGGGCAAATGCCAAGTAGTGAAAAGAAAAACGGCGCCTGGCGCCGTTTTTCTTTTCACGATCCACACAACGCCCGGTGCGCCTGGCGCAGGCGGGCAAAATCCATCTTCTCCACTTCTCGGTCATAGGTCATATACCCATTGACCTCAATCTCCACATCCGTCGTCTGCGTATAAATCGCAGCAGACAACCCCCCTTCCACCCAGGGCTTAAGCTGGTCTTCCAGCACATCCAGGTAAGCCTGGGTCAGCGCTTCCACCGTAGCATACTTGGCATATCCGAACTCAACCTCCGGCTTCCAGGCATGTTCCTTAAGGTTAAGCGCATACCCGCCAAACTCCGAAAGCACCATTGCGCGCCGCGCCTCCGGCCTGCTCAGGGGCAGCTTCTTAAAATAAACGTGTAAACTCTTAAAGTCGCCCCCACCCTGGTCAAACCAACCGCTGGCATGATCCACCAGGCGCGTGGGGTCATAGGTTTTCAGCCAATCTGCCGTCTTTTTGGCATCGAACTGCCCCCAGCCTTCATTAAAAGGCACCCACACCCCAATACAGGCAAAATTGTAAAGATGGTCCACCATCTCACCCAGCTCGCGCTGATAGTCCGCCCGGCCTTCCGCCGCCTCCCGCCCAGCATAGCGATAGTTACGGTCTCGCCGCCGTGAGCCAAAAATGATGGTCAAGAACGAGGTCGCCTCGCTCACCGCACGCCCCCCGTTCATCATATCCTGCCACACGATCAATCCCAGCCGGTCACAGTCATAATAATAACGCGCCGGCTCAACCTTGATGTGCTTGCGCACCATATTGCAGCCCAACCCCTTGACCATCTCCAGGTCAAAGCGCATTGCCTCAGCACTGGGGGGCGTGTATAAACCATCCGGCCAATAGCCCTGGTCCAACGGGCCGTACTGGAATACAGGCTGGTTGTTCAGGCACATCCGCACGCGCCCCTGCGCATCCTGCCCCAGGCTGAACTTGCGCATACCAAAGTAGCTCTCCACCCAGTCTGCCCCCACCTCCACCACCAGGTCATACAAATGCGGCGCATCTGGGCTCCACAACTTGGCCTCTGGCACCGCCAGGGTGGCCTTCCCGGTTTTAACATCCACCCCTGCCTGGCCCACCGGGCTGCCCCCCATAGCAACCCGTATGCGGGCACTCTCCAGCAGATCCTGCTTTCCATCCACCAGCACTTCCACCTGCACCGTCTGCGCATCAATATCCGGGATGATCTTCAACCCCGAGATGTACGTTTCAGGCACAGGCTCCAGCCAAACCGTTTGCCAGATGCCCGAAACGCGGCTGTACCAGATCGTGCGCGGCTCCAACACCTGCTTCCCGCGCTGCTGCCAGTGAGCATCCGTGGGATCCCACACCGCCACCACCAGCTCGTTCTCGCCCGCCTGTAAATGTTGAGTTAACTCAAACGTAAAGGGCAGGTAGCCGCCCTGGTGTACGCCAAGCATCTTCCCGTTCAGCCAGGCAGTCGCTTGCCAATCTACAGCCCCGAAGTGCAGCAGCACACGTCTCCCAGCCCACGTCTCCGGAATGGTAAACCTGCGCCGGTAAAACAGCCGTTCATCCGGCTGCAGCGCTCGCCCCACTCCCGAGAGGGCCGCTTCGATGGCAAAAGGCACCAGGATCTGATCCGGATACTCCTGCACCATCTCCACCTCAAACGGCGCAACAGCGTAATCCCACAGGCCGTTCAAATTCAGCCACTCAGCGCGCACCAACTGAGGCCGGGGATATTCCAACCAGGCGTTCTCAGGCTTCACCGCTTTCCCCCAGCGCGTCATCAACTGTCCAGGTACAGGCTCCCAGGTAGGCATGATTAGGGTTTCCTTTGCCGCATCAATTTGATGCCTGCCATGAAATTGCCGTTTAACAGCTCCACCAACCCCTCAACCTGCGCTACCGACATGCTGCCGTTTGACATCATGGTCAAAGCGCGCAGCGGCGCATCCACCAGCATATTCTCTGCCAGCATCTTCAGCTCGGGGTTATCCTTTGCCACCTTATCAATCTGTTTGCGGAAGTAGCCCCA
>CAZWFQ010000016.1:8289-9822 GCA_964633225.1 uncultured Anaerolineaceae bacterium | reverse complement strand
TAAAGCAAAGCGCACCTCCTGGCTTTCGCCGGCTTTCAGGTGTATCTTCTCAAATCCCTTCAGCTCTTGCTCGGCCCGGATGATGATTGAATCCTTTTTTGAAATGTACAATTGCACCGCTTCACTGCCCGCCCGCGGCCCGGCATTGGTAACGGTACAAGACACGCTCAATCCTTCTCCATCTTTGATCGTGTCTGCCGACAAGCCCAGCTTGCTGTATTCAAACTGGGTGTACGACAACCCATACCCAAAGGGGTAACGCACCGCTTTTTGCGCCGTATCATAATAACGATAGCCCACAAACAAGGCCTCGCGGTATTCAACCGTCAGCGCAGAGCCAGGGAAATACGCCTGTGAGGGGGCATCCGCAGCCGTAAAAGGCCAGGTTTCAGCCAACTTGCCGCCCGGGTTGGCGGCCCCCAGCAGCAGGTCGGCGCAGGCGCCCCCACATGCCTCCCCGCCCAGGTACATCAGCAAAATGCCCTGCACCCTATCCGCCCACACCATCTCCATGGGCGCCCCCCCGTGCAAGATCACAACCACATGCTGATTGACCCCGCTCACCGCCTCGATCAGCCGGACATGGTTCTCGGGCATCCGCATGCTGTCACGGTCGTACGTCTCCGCTTCGTACCGGTCGGGCAGACCCGCAAAAATATAGACGATATCCTTGCCTTCCGCCACCCGGCAAGCCTCTTGCACCAGGGCCTCGTCGGGCTGATCGGTATCCATCCGGTAGCCTTCTGCATACGCAGCGTCCAACCCCAGTTTCTTCAGCTCATCGCGGGCACTGTCCAGCCGCACCGGTTGGATCTTCGAGCTGCCCGCCCCCTGGTAACGTGGGTTCACCGCAAAAGCGCCGATCACGGCTGCTTTTTGGACGGCCTTAGCTGGCAAGATATTGTCCTCGTTTTTCAAGAGCACAGCCGATTCAGCCGCCGCCCGCCGCGCCAGGGCGTGATGCGCATCCGCATCATAGCGCAACGCCTGGCGTTCTCCGGCGCGCAAGATCAGGCTGGTCAACCGCACAGCAGCCTCATCAAGGGTCTCCACCGCCACAGCCCCGCTTTCCACCGCCCGCACAATACGCGCATCGTTTGTCCCTTCCAGGTGCGGCATCTCCAGGTCAAGCCCGGCTTCCAGGCCCTTAACCCGGTCAGCGGTGGCGCCCCAATCCGACACCACCACGCCCTCAAAACCCCATTCCTGGCGCAAAATCTCGCTCAGCAAGCGCTTATTCTGGCTGGCAAATTCGCCAAACAACCGGTTATACGAACACATCACCGTCCATGGCCTGGCTTTTTTGATCGCCCGTTCAAAGCCAGCCAGGTATATCTCGCGTAAGGTGCGCTCATCCACCACCGCATCCACCACCATGCGCCGTTTTTCCTGGTTATTGGCAGCAAAATGCTTTAGCGAGACGCCCACCTTCTGGCTCTGCACGCCATCAATGAAAGCCGCCGCCAGCTCTCCAGATACGAAAGGGTCTTCGCTAAAATACTCAAAATTGCGCCCACACAGCGGCGAGCGCTT
>CAZWFQ010000016.1:0-8189 GCA_964633225.1 uncultured Anaerolineaceae bacterium | reverse complement strand
ATACAGCCAGGTTTCAGAACGGGTCAGCCGCTCACCTTGAGGATGCAGCACCGCCCCCTCGGCGCGTTTTTCACTGCGGGCACGCTGATCATACCACCGCATCCCTTCCACATTCATATTGCAGATCACTCTGCCGTCATCGTCAGCGTACTTCTTCGGTTCCGGTTTCATGAAACGTTACAATCCTTTAATTGAACAGGTGGCAGGCCACGTGATGGCCCGGTTCCACTTCTCGCGTCTGTGGATCTTCCTTGCTGCAGATCTCCATCCGCTCTCGGCAGCGCGTGTGGAACTTGCACCCCGAGGGTGGATTGGCAGGCGAAGGAATACTGCCTTCCAGGATGATGCGGTTTCGCTTGGCAGCCGGATCGGGAACCGGCGCAGCGCTTAGCAGTGCCTGTGTATAGGGGTGCAGCGGATTCTTGAAGATATCGACCTTGCCGCCGTACTCAACCATGCTGCCCAGGTACATCACACCCACATCGTCAGAGATATACTCAACCACCGAAAGGTCGTGGGAGATAAAGAGATAGGTGAAGCCATGCTGATCCTGCAAGTCTTTCAGCAGGTTAATGATCTGCGCCTGGATCGAAACATCCAAGGCCGAAACCGGCTCATCACAAACGATGAACGACGGGTTAAGCGCCAGCGCCCTGGCGATACAAATGCGTTGGCGCTGCCCGCCCGAAAATTCATGTGGGTAGCGGTCTTTGTGATACGGCTGCAATCCGCACGAATGCATGATTTTGTCGATGTAATCGTCGTATTCACCTTTCGCCACAAGGTTGTGCTCTTTCACCGCCTCACCAATGATCTCGCTCACCGGGAGCCGGGGCGAAAGGCTCGAAAAAGGATCTTGAAAGATGATCTGCATCTGAGGGCGCATTTTACGCAGCTCTTCATGGCTGATGTCGTAAACATCAACCCCGTTAACCACCACTTCACCGCTGGTCTTGTTGATCAGGCGCAAAATCGTCTTCCCAGCCGTCGTTTTGCCGCAGCCAGATTCGCCCACCAGGCCCATCGTCTTACCACGCCGGATTGAGAAACTGATCCCATCCACCGCCTTGACGTAACCCACAACACGCTGCACCAAACCTGCCTTGATCGGGAAATACTGCTTCAGGTCCTTTACCTTCAGCATGTAGCCATCTGTCGCCTGGGGGTTTTCGTGAATTTTTTCTACCATAGGTTATTTAGCTCCCGTCTGACCATCCATATAGTGATAACAGGTCACCATGTGGGTTGGCGTAACATACACTTCCGTGGGATATTCGCCGTTACAGATATCCATGCGCCGTTCGCAGCGATCTTTAAAATAACAATAATTCGGCATTTTGACCGGATTCGGCACGCTCCCCGGGATGCTGTAAAGCCGTTCAGCGGTGGTGCGGTTGATCACTGGCTTAGAGGCCATCAAGCCTACAGTATACGGATGCAGCGGCTCATGGAACACCTCAGACACGGTGCCCTTCTCCACAATCCGGCCCGCATACATCACAACAACATAATCCGCCATCTCCGCAATCACGCCCAGGTCATGCGTGATCAGCATGATACTCGAATTGATCTTATCCTTCAGGTTCCGCAGCAGATCGAGGATTTGCGCCTGGATTGTCACATCCAGCGCAGTTGTCGGCTCATCCGCTATGATCAGCATCGGGGCGCAAGCCAGGGCCATGGCGATCATAATGCGCTGCCGCATACCGCCCGAAAGCTCATGCGGATACATCTGATACACCCCGGTGTTATTGGCAATCCCCACCATTTCAATCATCTTGAGCGTGGTTTCTTTTACCTGCTCTTCTGGCATATCACCAAAGTGCTGTTGTACTACCTCGTCGATCTGATGCCCTACCCGAAACACCGGATTCAGGCTCGTCATCGGCTCTTGGAAGATCATGGATACCGCGCTGCCGCGGATCGTCTCCATCACCTGTGTCGGCGTTTTGGCAATATTGTAGATTTTAGAACCGGCATTGAAGCGGATCTCACCTTCAACGATCTGCCCCTGCGGTCGCTGCAGCAGTTGCATCAGCGACAAAGACATCACCGATTTACCGCAGCCCGACTCGCCCACCACGCCAACTGTTTTTCCTTCAGGGATATCAAAACTTACCCCATCCACCGCTTTGACCGTACCGATATCGGTGAAGAAAAAGGTGCGCAGATTATCAAACTCCACCACATTCTTGGGGTCCCTCATCTGCGTGATATATTCGCTCTCCGGAACATTCCTTCGGTTGCGCTGCCGTTCCAGCTCATTGGTGATCCGGCGGTTCCGAATGGTGGTCCTGGCCAATTCACGCGCCGTGATGTGGCTCTTATCCTTCGGATCAGGATTGATTTTGTCCTTGATCCGATCAATTAGGGTTTTGTTTTCGCTATCCATCACAGTTTCCTACCTTTGCATCTTCGGGTCGTAAGCATCACGGAGCCCGTCGCCAACGAAGTTGAAGCCCAGCACGGTCAACAAGATCAACAAGCCCGCCGGTATCCACATAAACCAATAATTGGTCATCACAAACGCATCAGAAGCCGTATTGATGATGCTACCCCAAGAGGCCAGTGGATATTTGATGCCCAGTCCCAAGAAGCCCAGGGTTGCTTCCGTGATAATGATCCCGCCCAGCCCGGCTGTGGCCTGCACGATCAAGAGCGGCATCACATTCGGAACCAGGTGCTTAAAGATCCTGCGGCTGGTACGAATACCGGTTGCTTCAGCAGCCACCATGAAATCTTGTTCACGCAGCGATAGGATTTGACCACGCACCACGCGTGCCACACCCGTCCAGCCCAGCACACCCAAGATCCCCATCAAGAGGAAAATACGCACCATCGGGAGTACTTCCAGGGCATCCATCACAGAACCAAAGATCAGGACGACCGGATAGAACGGGATGCTGTTGAACAGGTCAACAAAACGCATCAACGCAGTATCCACGCCACCGCCAAAATACCCAGAAATACCGCCGATGATGATGCCAAGAGCTACCTCAAGGAAAATGACCACAAAACCAACCAACAACGAAACCCGCCCGCCGTACATCAGGCGTGTCATCATATCCATACCGTTGTTATCCAAACCTAGCGGGTGATCGACCGAAGGCGACTCGTAGGTCCGGATCAGCTCTGTGGGTGTTTCTCGCTTGATGTTGTAGGTATCGATGACCCGCACAATGTTATACTCGATGATCTCACCATTCTCTTCCTGGTAAGCAAACTCCTGCTGCCGGTCACCGATTGCCTCGCGCACAGCGGCCTTAAAATCAACCGACAGGAACAACGATTGGTCAATCGGATTGACGATGATGCCCGACACCTCAGCAAATTCAGCCCCGGCATCGTCCAAAACCGTCGTTTGGGCTTCATCATATCGCACGCTGTATGTTTTGCCACCTACCTCAAACTGGCCTTCTTGCGCCACAAACGCCCGGCTGCTGGCAAGCTTAAACTCGTATGACGAAACGATCCCGGCATCCGCCTGGTTGTATGCATCGTAAACCGTCAGAATGGCCAACGCCACATCATGCTCGGTTGAAATCTGCCGGGCTTTCTTGTTCTGTGTAATGCGATACGTCACGCCATCCAACTCAAAAGCGTCTTGCTTGTCATCGATCGCCGCCTGAGTGGCATCAATAAAGGCCTCCGACAAGGTTGCATCTCCCAAAGGATGGACTTTCCCCAGCAGCTCTTCAGCCACAGGGTCAAGCTGGAGAATGCGGTAGATGCCTTCGGCCTCGCTTGTAAAGTAATAAATGTCATCCCCAACGCTAAAGGTTTCCTCATTCCGGCCCATAGCCAGTAAAAATTGGGCGCGCTCAGCACTGCCAAAGCTCTCACCATCTGCAATCGTGTAACGCAGTTCTTTGTTGTAAATCGCTCCGGCAAATTCCTTGCTCATCGTGCCTACACCCTTAAAAACCTGTGTCTGTCCGTAAGGCGAAAGGATGGGCCCGAGAAACGCAAAAACGAACATGAACAGCAGAATGGTAAAACCAACCACAGCCAGGCTGTTGCGAATAAAACGCTTGAAGACCAGCATCCCCGGCGAGAGCACCTTGACACGCCTGGCGTCATCAAGCTGCATCTCATCGACTGCTTCAATTTTCTCAATAACCTCTTGTTCCACACCTTCGTTCGGTTTGTTGGCATCAATCATGGATCACCACCATTAGTTGGCTCGCACACGTGGGTCTACCACTGCGTACATAATGTCCGCAACAATCAGACTCACCTGAGATAGAAGGATCATAAATGTCGCGTAGAACATCGCGAAAGGAATATCGCCGCGCGTGATGGCTTCAAAGGATACAAAGCCGATTCCAGGGATCTGGAACAGCGTCTCTGTGATCAGCGAACCGCCAAACATGGCTGGCAAAAGATAGCTCAAATAAGAAACCAATGGGATCAAGGTGTTCCGGAAAGCATGCTTATTGATCACCACTTTCTCAGAGAGCCCCTTTGCGCGCGCCGTGCGAATATAATCTGAGTTAAGCACTTCCAACATATTTGTGCGGGTGTAACGCATCAGCCCACCAACCGAGAGCATCATCAGGGTCACAATCGGCAGTACCATGTGATACCCAATATCCACCATCTGTTCTGTCGGGGTCATGGAAGAAAAGAATCTGCCGGTCAACCCATACAGGTCAAACCAGCCCAGCTTGATCGAGAAAACATACTTCAAGATCGTCGCCAGGAAAAATGTTGGCAGCGAAATACCCATCAACGCAAAAACCGTGATGCTGTAATCCGTCTTGCTGTATTGTTTCCTGGCTGCTAATATGCCCAGAGGGATAGACAGGGCAATCTCAAAAACTAACGTGATGATATTAATAATGATGGAATACCAGATCACCTGCTTAAATTTCTCGGTAACCGGAATACCAAAATGCCAGGAATCACCAAAATCTCCCTGGACCGCATTCTTCACCCAACCTAAAAAGCCAGGCACAATTCCAATGTCAAGACCATAGATATCATTCAATTGGTCCAGCCATTCCTGGTATGTTTTGGTGCTCAGGGGGTTTTCAGCTCTCTGCCTGGCAATGGTTTCTACATAAGACGTAGGAAGCATTCGAATAAAGGTATAGATGATCATCGCTCCAAAGAACGTGATAAATATACCCAGAAAGACTCTCCTAAGGATAAAATTACGCATAGTGATCCTTCAGCTTACATACAATAATTATCTGGTGAAGCGCTTATCAAATTGATAATTGTGAGCCCGCCCGAAGGCGGGCTCACAATTTTACTGCAAGATCTCAGAACGCTCCCATTACTTAGGGAACATTCATCTCCAGCAGTTCAATATCGTTCTGCCAACCCCAGAAAGTGGTGATATCGGGGGTCAGGGTGTCAATATTGATGCGTTCGGTGCTGAAGATAACGATGTTCTGGCGCTGGTAGGTCGGAATTTCAACAGCCCAGTCGATGATGATGTCCAGAGCCTGCTTGTAGATCGCCTTGCGGTAGTTCTGGTCGTCGCTCTGGCGGCCATCCATGATCAACTGATCCAGATCGGCATCGCGGATGTGGTAGTGGTTCGAGTCAGTACCGCCCTCACCCACCACGTTGGAGCTGTGGTAGACCTGGTACATATCGGGGTCGATCGTGGCACCCCAGGCAGCGGTCCACATTTCCTGTGTACCGGCATCCAGGGCGTCCCAAAGGATGTTGGAGTCAGACGGGTCATTGATCTTGAGTTCAACGCCCAGGTTGGCCAACGAAGCCTGCGCACCGGTCAGGATTGCAAAGGCAGGGTGATCGCCAGTGCCGCCACCAGGAACGATGACTTCGTAGCTCAGCTTTGCACCTTCAGGAGCTGCAGTAACTTTGCCGTCGGCAACCGTGAAACCGGCTGCTTCGAAGTAACCCAGGGCCGCAGCTTCAGCAGCAGCATAGCGTTCTTCAGGGGTCATTTCGGGGGTGTAGATGGGCTCGCCATTCACATCCGTCGAGAAGGCAACCTTGTAGTCCTCATCGGTCGGGCGAGGAGCTGCCCAAGAGGTGTTCGAGATTGGGTAGTTGATCACGCTGGCGGCTTCGCCGTAGTAGCTGTCGATAGCCACGTCGCGGTAAGCAGCCAGGATGGTGCCCAGGGCCTTGCGCAGGTTCTTGGATGCATCAGAGCCCGGATCGCCAGCAACGTTGACGGTGTCAGCGTTGATGCCGGCATAGCCGTAGCCAAGGTTGTCCACTTTGCTCAGGGTGATCACATCACCAACCACCTCGCCGTTCGAGTTGTACGAAGCAACTTCGTCGAAGCGAGCGCGCGAACCAGTCATTTCGCCTGCGTCCACGGTGCCGGTCTGAACGCCAGAGGGCACTTCAGCCGAGACGGTTTCTTTGAACTGGATCTCTGCAATCTTGGGGCAACCACGATAGTAGAACTCGTTGGCTTCGAAGTACACGACCTTGTTGTCGTATTTGACGAACTTGTAGGGGCCAGCACCCATCGGGGTGGCGATCAAGCTTTCCTGCTTAGACAGGTCGCCAAACTCAAAGCCGAACATGTTATTTTCGTAGTCGAAGAGCGCCGGATCGCCGTAGTAGTGCAGCGGCGTAACCGGAACACCCAGGATCGAGTACACAGCCGGGGCAGAGTAACCATTCACGGTCACCTGAACGGTGTAATCGTCAAGCTTGACGATACCAGAGACGTTCGGAACGCCCTCGCCGCCCATGCTCTCATCCAGCGGGCCCCAGTAACCAATGAAATCGGAGTTTACGTTCCCGAGCACATCGGTGCCATTGGCCGACTCAACAGAAGCATACGCAACCGGGTCGCCTTCGTAAGCAAGGTAAGTCTCATTGTAGTAATCTTCAATCGTGGGGAATTCCGTCACCATGTCGTAGGTGGTACCAGACACAGCAGTTACAAAGCCTTCATCGGTGACTTCACCGAAGCCCCACAGAGCCATGCCCAAAACTACCTGCAGGCCTTCGCTCTCAGCAACTTCAGCGGGGTCCTTGCCGATGTAATCGGCGGCATAGGCATCGCGGTAATTGGCATTGACGTAGTTCACAATACCCTGAACATCAGCCATCCATTCGGCCTTCAGCCGAGCCCAGAAATCATCCTGCTGTTCCTGGGTCCAGGCATCGGCATCCGCACGGACGTGGTCGGGGCCAGCAGCCAAGATATCGGCAGCCATCGTAGCGTACTTATCGTACACTTCGCTGGTGGTCTGGGTCTGGTAGTCCTTCAGGCCAACGATTTCGTAGGACGACAGGGACGTCGAACCAACGTAGGAGGGATCCAGGTAGGTATAGTAGCTGAAGATGATGTCATTCGCCGTGACGGGTTCGCCATCGGAGAACTTCATGCCAACGCGCAGGCGAGCCGTATAGACGGTCGTGTCGGTGGCAGCATCATACTCAACGCTGGTGTCGGCAGGTCCCTTGTACAGGTAATCGGTGCCGTTGTAATTGACAACTTCGCCTTCGATCGCATTGAAGATGATACCACCAGTGCGGTCGGTGGTCAGCAGGCCAACCTGAGTCAGGCCGGCAACATCCGCATCATACCCGGTCTCCGAGAAGAACGGGCTGAATTTCTGCGAGAAATCTTCATATGCAACCACCAGCGGGATGTCAATCGTCGGCTCGGTGGGTAAATTCTCGCCAAAGGGCTGATCCTCAAAAACTGGAGCAGGCTCTTCGGTGGGTTCTGCAGGCGCTGCAGTGGGTTCCGCAGGGGCAGCAGTCGGTTCCGCAGGTTTTTCGGTCGGAACCGCAGTCGCCGCCGGTGCAGCAGTTGCTTCTACAGGGGCATCTGTGGGCATCGCTGTAGGCGTTGTGCAAGCACCCAAAACCATGCTCGCAACAAGGATCACAGCAAATACAGCATATAACTTACGCATTTTCTTCATCTCCTAAATGATTTGTGTTTGGGTCAATTCAATTTCAAACATCCATACAAATATGTCGATAGCACCTCCATCCTCTTATTTGGGTTTAACACCCTCTAGGCAAATATAGATACCCAGAATCGTCGAACCTTATAGCGTTTAAGTATAAACCCGTTCGCCGATTTTTGGGTATGACAAATGTTTCTTGTCCGCATGATATTATTCTTAAAAACCATTCTCGTCAACCCTTTTCATCAACTATTTTGGCAAAATGGCCCTTAAACCTCAAAAATCAGGCCAATTTCAGCCCTCGCACCTGGATTCTCCGATCCC
>CAZWFQ010000015.1:43286-64104 GCA_964633225.1 uncultured Anaerolineaceae bacterium | reverse complement strand
CCATCCGTGAAGGCGGCCTGACCGTCGGAGCGGGTGTCATCACCAAGATTATTGCGTGACCATCAACAGCAGTGGATTAAAGGTTATGGCTAAACAAAAAATTCGCATCCGCCTTAAAGCATATGACCATCGCGTTCTGGACCAGTCCGCCAAACGGATTGTTGAGACTGCTGAACGCACAGGTGCCCGTGTAGTTGGTCCTGTACCCTTGCCAACTAAGAAAGAACGGTTTACAATACGCCGTTCCAGTTTCATCGATAAAGATTCGCACGAGCACTTTGAAATCCGCACTCACAACCGCCTGATTGATGTCCTGGATCCCGATTCCAAGACGATTGATATGCTCATGCGCCTGAATCTTCCGGCGGGTGTGGATATCGAAATCAAAATATAGCTTCACGCTTCAACGCGTCACGTTGCCCCGTACTGTGTGGCGGGCCAATCGGCCCCCTACCCGGCGCTGGGCAACGTGGCACGTAAGCACGTAACACCAGGTAATACAAGAGCGAGTCTGCACGCGAGCGAAAACAAACTTCAGCTCCACGGCAGATCGACTGACTGTATTACCGTCAGGGATGATGCAGCCTAGCCCAGGCTGACAGTCCCGAGAAAATTAATTTAGGAGAAAATGGAGATGTTGAAAGGGCTGATTGGCAAGAAAATCGGTATGACCCAGATTTTCGATGACGCCGGCCGGGCAATTCCGGTCACGCTAATTGAAGCTGGGCCATGCTACGTTACCCAGGTGCGCACGTCTGACACCGACGGGTACACAGCCGTGCAGCTTGGCTTCGATGAAGCCAAACCAAAACGTCTCACTGGTGGTCAACTGGGGCACCTCAAGCGCAATAGTCTTCCTCCATTGCGCTTTTTGCGCGAGTTCCGGGTTTCAACAGACGGAATCGCCGAGGGCGAACAGGTCACCGTGGCGACGTTTAACGTCGGTGAGTTTGTTGATGTCACCGGCACTAGCAAAGGGCGCGGCTTCCAGGGTGGCGTCAAACGCTACCATTTCAAGGGTGGCCCCAAGACACACGGTCAGTCAGACCGCCTACGTGCTCCTGGTTCACGCGGTTCCACCACCACCCCGGGCCGCGTATACAAAGGCGCGCGTGGTCCCGGCCACATGGGCTTCCGCCGCATCACGACCCAGAACATCAAAGTTGTGTTGGTTGACTCCGAGCGCAACTTGCTGGGTGTCAACGGTGCCGTACCAGGCGCCAAAGGCAGCCTGGTCGAGATCCGACCGACCAAGAAATAGAAGCCGGTATTGATTACTGAGCGGCGTATTTAGACTGGAGCTACACGATGGAAGTAGATGTTTTCAACATGGAAGGGCAAAAGGTTCGCAGCGTTGAATTACCGGCTGCGATATTCGAAGCCCCAATTAATATAGACCTGATGCACCAGGCCTATGTTCGCCAAGCGGCGAACGCACGCCTGGGTACGCACAGCACCAAGACCCGCGGCGAAGTTTCGGGCGGTGGTCGTAAACCCTGGAAACAAAAGGGTACCGGCCGGGCACGCCAGGGTTCCAGCCGCGCCCCCCAATGGGTGGGCGGCGGTAAGGTTCACACCCCCAAGCCCCGCAGCTATTTCATGCAGATGCCGCGCAAGATGCGCCGCGCGGCCTTGTGCTCGGCTCTCTCGGTCAAAGCATCTGAACAGAATATTGTTCTGCTCGACGAGATGAAACTGGCTGAGCCCAAAACACGTCTGATGGCTCAGGCACTCAACAAGTTGGTCGGCAACGCCAGCGCCCTTGTCCTCATCCCCGAAAAGGGTGGCGATTATGACGTGGTGATCCGTTCAACCAACAATATCCCTGATGCCAAAACGCTGCTGGCTGGTTACCTGAACATCCGCGACTTGCTCGGCTTTGACAAAGTTGTCATGCCGGTGCAGGCCCTGGATGTCATCACGGCGAACTTAGGGTAACGGGAGGCAGATATGACTACGATTTATGATGTGCTTCGGCGCCCCATCATCACCGAAAAATCGAATTACCTCAATTCGCAGCTGCACCGCTATGTCTTCGAAGTGACATCTGATGCCACCAAGACATTGGTGAAAGACGCGGTCGAGACCCTGTTCGACGTGGATGTGGTCGGCGTCAACCTGATGAATGTTCCCGCCAAGCGCACCCGTCGCCAGCGCAGCCGCCGCTTGATGGTCCGTCGCAGCGGCTACAAGAAAGCCATCGTCACGCTAGCTGAAGGTGACACCATTGATGCATTTGAAGGGGTGAAGTGATGGCAATCAAAAAATACAAGCCTGTAACTCCCAGCCTGCGTGGGATGACCGGCTACACCTTTGAAGAAATTACCAAGAGCAAGCCCGAACGCTCCCTGATCGTTCTGCGCAAGGCCCATGCTGGCCGCAACGCTTATGGGCGCGTCACCGTGCGGCATCGCGGTGGTGGCAATCGCCGCTTCATCCGCATCGTTGATTTCAAACGCGAAAAGCACAATGTGCCGGCCCGCGTGGCTGCGATCGAATACGATCCCAATCGCACCGCTCGCCTGGCCCTGCTGCACTATGTCGATGGCGAAAAACGCTACATCGTCGCCCCTGTTGACCTGAAGGTCGGTGACACGATCATTGCTGGCCCGCAGGCTGAAGTTCGCCCCGGCAACAACATGCCCATCGCAAACATCCCGGTAGGCACCCTGCTGCACAACCTGGAGATCCAGGTTGGCAAGGGTGGCCAACTGGTGCGTGCCGCAGGCAGCGCAGCACAGCTGCTCGCCAAAGAAGGCGACTATGCTCAGATCCGTATGCCCTCGGGTGAAGTTCGCCTCATCCGCCAGACCTGCTACGCCACCATTGGTCAGGTAGGCAACCTGGATCACAGCAACATCAAACTCGGCAAAGCCGGCCGCAAACGCAACATGGGCATCCGCCCCACTGTGCGCGGTACCGCAATGACCCCCCGCGACCATCCCCATGGTGGTGGTGAAGGTCGCCAACCGGTCGGCATGGCTGGTCCTAAGAGCCCGTGGGGCAAACCCACCCGTGGCTACAAGACCCGCCGCAACAAGAAATCCGATCAGTATATTGTCCGCCGGCGCGGTAAGAATCGCCGGTAAACAAGGAGATTAGGAAATGGGACGATCTCTGAAGAAGGGGCCCTTCGTAGCCCCCAAACTGCTCAAGAAAATTGAGTCAATGAACGAGCGTGGCGAGAAAAAAGTCATCCGCACCTGGAGCCGCGCCAGCACCATCTTTCCTCAGATGGTTGGTCATACGGTTGCCGTTCACGATGGCCGCCGCCATGTGCCAATCTACATCACTGAGAACATGGTTGGCCACCGCCTGGGCGAATTTGCCCCCACCCGCACCTTCCGTGGGCACTTAGCTGAGAAGAAAGTCAAGAAAGAGTAACCCGATGGCTACTGACATTCAAGCTCATGCTCATTCCCTTGGCATCTCGGCTCAGAAGATGCGCCTGGTGGTAGATATGGTGCGCGGTAAGCCTGTGGTCCCCGCGCTCGATATGCTCAAGTTTGTTCCAAACCAGGCTGCCAATCCAGTTTCCAAACTGCTGGCCTCTGCTGTCGCCAACGCTGAAGAAAACTTTGGCGTCAGCCGTGATGACCTGTACGTGTACCGCATCTTTGCAGATGAAGGCACCACCCGCCGCTGGCGCCGTTTTGGCCCGCGTGGTCGGTTCAAGCCCTGGCTGCGTCGCTCGTCGCACCTCACCGTCATCCTGCGAGAGAAAGAGTAAGGAGATACTATGGGTCGAAAAATTCATCCGATTGGTTTTCGCCTGAACATCAACAAGACGTGGGAAGGCCGCTGGTTTGCCGAAGGCAAGGAATACGTCAACCAGCTCCACCAGGATTTTGCCGTACGCGACCTGGTGCGTAACGAAGTGCCTCGGGCAGGCGTTTCTCACATCGAAATTGAGCGCTTCCCTGGCAAGGTCAAGGTTATTGTTCACACCGCCAAGCCCGGCGTCCTGATCGGCCGCAAAGGCGAGAGCGTCAAGAAATTGCGCTTACGCCTCGAAGCCCTGGTCGGCAAAAAGATTGACCTCGAGATCAAAGAGATCAAAGCCCCTGATCTGGATGCCTATCTGGTTGCCACCAACATCGCCGAGCAACTCGAACGCCGCATCAGCTACCAGCGCGCTATGAAGCGCGCCATGCAGCAAGCCATCCGCCAGGGCGCCGAGGGCATCCGCGTGGAAGTGGCTGGCCGTCTGAGTGGTGCTGAAATGGCCCGTGTGGTCAATATGCGTGAAGGCCGCGTGCCGCGTGCTACCCTGCGCGCCGATATTGACTACTACCAGACCGAAGCCCTCACCACCTATGGACGCATTGGCGTTAAAGTGTGGATCTATCGTGGCGATGTGCTGCCCCAGGTGGAAGAGCAGGTTGAGTCCACCGAAGGCGTTTACGTCAGTGAGTGAGGTTTGTAATTATGTTAATGCCAAAGCGTGTTAAGTATCGCAAGATGATGCGCGGCCGCATGCGCGGGAAAGCTCAGCGCGGCGCTGAAGTTCACTTCGGCGATTTCGGCCTCAAGGCGCTCGAACCGGCCTGGATTTCTGCCCGCCAGCTCGAAGCCGCCCGTCGCGCCATCGTTCGTGCCATGAAGCGGCGCGGCAAATTATGGCTGCGCGTCTTCCCCGATAAACCCATCACCCACAAGCCTGCCGAAACCCGCATGGGTAAAGGCAAAGGCGCGGTGGAATATTGGGCGGCCGTTGTCCGGCCGGGGCGAATTATGTTTGAGATCGGCGGCGGTCTACCAGAAGATGTTGCCAAAGAGGCACTGCGCCTGGCCCAGTACAAACTGCCCATCCGCACCAAAATTGTTGACCGCTACGACCGTGTTGGAGGAGAGCAATGAAAATCGCAGATATCCGCAAACTTTCGCTGGATGAGATGCAGACTCGCCTCAACGATGCCAAAGAAGAACTGATGAAGCTGCGCTTCCAGCAGTCTACCGGCGAGTTGCAGGATCATACCCGCCTGCGCCACACCCGCCGTACCATTGCCCAGATTGCTACCATTATTGGTGAGCAAAAACGTAATTCCGAAAGCCAGGTGAGCAATGAATAATCGCCGACGGTTAACTGGTCACGTGACCAGTAATGCCATGCAAAAAACTGTGGTCGTGGTAGTCTCTCGGACTTACCGCCACCCCTTGTACAAGAAAGTCGTCTCCAGCCGCAAACGCCTGATGGCCCATGATGAATTGGGCTGCCAGGTTGGCGATGAGGTGTGCATTGTTGAAAGCCGCCCCCTCTCCCGCCGCAAGCACTGGGTTGTCGAGCAGATCGTTCGTCGGGTCGAAGGCGCCGCCGACACCCTTCCGGAGGCCTAACCATGATTCAGCAAGAAACCATCATGAAAGTCGCCGATAACACCGGCGCACGCTCGCTGCTGGTGATCCACGTCATGGGTGGGTCCCGGCGCCGCTACGGGCGGGTTGGCGACATTGTCGTCGGCGCCGTCAAAGAAGCTACCCCACAGGGCAGCGTTAAGAAGAGTGATGTGGTCAAAGCCGTTGTAGTGCGTTGTTCCAAAGAATGGCGCCGCGATGATGGCTCTTACATCCGCTTCGATGACAACGCAGCCGTCATTTTGGATACTGATGGCCAAAACCCCAAAGGTACTCGCATCTTCGGACCGGTGGCTCGCGAGCTGCGTGAAAAAGGCTTTATGAAAATCGTTTCCCTGGCACCAGAAGTACTCTAGGCCAGTGAGACAGGAGCGAGAACCGTGAGAGTTAAGATCCGCAAAGGTGATACTGTTGAAGTGATCAACGGCCGTGAGGAAGATAAGGGGAAGCGCGGCGAAGTGATCAAGGTTTTACCGGACGAAGGCCGGATTGTGATTGCGCGCATCAACATTCGCATCAAGCATCAGCGCGAAACACAGCAAAAAGGCCGCAATATGAAGCCCGGTAAGATCGAATTCGAAGCTCCGCTTTCGCTTGCCAACGTGATGCTGGTTTGCCCCAAGTGCAGCAAGCCCACCCGTGTTGGCATCCGGCGTGAAGACGGAGAGAGCCAGCGAATCTGCAAGCAATGCAATGCAGTGATCGACTAGAAAGCTGGTCTGGAGTAAGAATATGACATTGAAAATGAAAGAGTTCTACACCAACGAAGTCGCGCCAGCGCTGAAAAAGTCGCTTGGTCTCGACAACGTCATGCAAATCCCACGCATCACCAAAGTGGTGGTTAACATTGGCGTCGGCGAAGCCCTGGATAATGCCAAGGCTCTTGAAGCAGCAGTAGAAGATATGGTGAAGATCACGGGCCAAAAGCCCATCATCACCAAGGCACGCAAGAGCATTGCCAACTTCAAACTGCGCGAAGGCCGTGACATCGGCGTAAAGGTCACCCTGCGCGGCGAGCGCATGTGGGCCTTCTTAGATCGCCTGATGAACGTAGCCTTACCACGTGTACGTGATTTCCGGGGCATTTCACCCGACTCGTTTGATGGTCGTGGGAACTACACCTTAGGCCTGCGCGAGCAGCTCGTGTTCCCCGAAATCGAATATGACAAGATTGATAAGTTACGCGGCTTGGAAGTCTCGATCGTCACCACGGCCCGCAACGACGACCAGGCTCGCCAAATGCTACAAATGCTTGGTATGCCGTTTCGAAAGGATGGAGTGTAATGGCTAAAACGTGCATGGAGTATCGTGAAATGCGCCGCAAGTACCCTTGCCGGGTACGCAATCGCTGCAAGAAGTGTGGTCGTCCACGCGGCTATATGCGCCGCTTCGGCCTATGCCGCATTTGCTTCCGCGAGCTAGCCCTCGCGGGTCAGATTCCCGGCGTGGTTAAGTCATCCTGGTAAACGGGCGGAGGTATTGAGAATGTCTTTAACTGATCCTATCGCTGATATGCTGACCCGGATTCGCAATGCCGTGCTTGCTGGTCACAGCACAGTGGCTATGCCCAATTCGAAGATCAAAGCAGCCATTGCTCAGATCTTAAAAGAAGAAGGCTACGTAAGCGGCATTGAAATCGTCGATGATAGCAAACAGCCAGCGCAAAAAATTCTGCGTCTTCGCCTGAAATACATTGGCGAACGTCGCGAGCGCAAACCCGTTATCACCGGTCTGGAGCGCATTAGCCGCCCCGGCAACCGGGTATACACGGGCAAACAGGAAATCCCTTGGGTTCTTTCGGGCATGGGTATCTCCATTGTCTCGACCCCCAAAGGCGTTATGACCGGCCAGCGCGCCCGCCAGTTGGGCGTGGGTGGCGAACTCCTCTGCAAGGTCTGGTAAGGAGAGGAATAGTCATGTCACGTATTGGTCGTCTACCAATTCCTGTGCCTGCCGATGTGCAGGTTGAAATCAAAGGTTCCTTTGTGCGCGTAAAAGGGCCCAAAGGCACGCTGGAGTACACCTTCCCAGCGGCGATGGGCATCACCCTCGATAAGGGTGAACTCACCATCCAGCGCCCTTCTGATGAGCAGAAACACCGCTCGCTGCACGGAACCACCCGCGCCGTGTTACACAACATGGTCGTGGGCGTCAGCACCGGGTTCCAAACCGTTCTTGAGATCAACGGCGTGGGTTACCGCGCCGAAGTGAACGGCAAGAACCTGGTCCTCAACGTTGGCTACTCGCACCCTGTGGTGTTTGAGCCGCCAGACGGCATTAGCTTTGATGTAGATGCAAAGACCCGTCAGGTCAAGGTAATGGGCCCCGACAAGCAAAAAGTCGGCCAGATCGCAGCCAACATCCGCGAGATTCGCCCGCCTGAACCTTATCTGGGCAAGGGCATCAAGTACCTCGAAGAAAAGATCCGCCGCAAGGCTGGTAAGTCGGGTAAGGGTTAAACCTATGGCGAATGAATCACAATCCCGTTCTGTAGCTCGCATTCGGCGTCATGTCCGTGTGCGCCAGAAGGTGCAAGGCACTTCTACATGCCCGCGCCTGAACGTATTCCGCAGCCTGACCGAGATCTATGCCCAGGTCATTGATGACGAGACTGGCACCACCCTGGTATCTGCCTCCACCATCGATGGCGAGCTGAAAGCAAAGATCAAGGGTTTAAAGCGAGTTGAGCAGGCCAAACTGGTTGGCAAAACAGTAGCCGAGCGCGCCAAAGCCAAGGGCATCGAAAAGGTTACCTTTGACCGTGGTGGCTTTAAGTACATCGGGCGCGTCAAAGCGCTGGCCGATGGCGCCCGCGAGGGCGGCCTCAAGTTCTAACCGACCGGCACAGTCTGTCGTTCGCAAAATGGAGACAAAGCATGAGTGACTATGCGATTGCTGAATTCGAACAACCTGAGTTCGATGAACGCGTCATTGAGATTGGTAGAGTTGCAAAAGTCGTCAAGGGCGGCCGCCGGTTTTCTTTCCGTGTGACCGTTGTCGTTGGCGACAACCGTGGCACCGTGGGCATTGGCGTTGGCAAAGCCAACACCGTCCCTGATGCCATGCGGAAAGCATCCGAGCATGCCCGCCGCAATATGCACAAAGTGTGCCTCAACGGCACCACCATCCCCCATGAGGTGATTGCTAAGGTAGGCGGCGCTGAAGTGCTGCTTAAGCCGGCTTCCGCTGGGACAGGTGTGATTGCGGGCGGTGGCGTGCGCGCCGTGCTCGAAGCAACCGGTATATCTGATATCCTGACCAAGTCTTTGGGCAGCAACAATATGCTCAACGTGGTCTATGCCACCGTTGAAGCGCTGGATCAGCTCAAATCCCCCAAGGAAGAAGCTGCCCGCCGCGGTAAAGAGACCAAAGACGTAGTCCCCTTCTGGGAACGGAGGAAGCATGACCAGTAAAACCGAACCCAAAGAAAAAACCATCCGCATCACCCTGGTGCGCAGCGCCATTGGCTACTCTGAGCGACACAAGCGCACGGTGCGGGCCCTGGGCCTGCGCCGCCTGCACCAAACGGTTGAGCATTTGGATACTCCGACCCTGCGCGGCATGCTCTACATGGTCAGCCATCTGGTCGAAGTAGAGGAATGAACCATGAAACTACATGATCTTCAACCTCAAGAAGGTTCCAAGCAAGAGCGCATTCGCGTTGGCCGTGGTCACGGCGCCCGCCGGGGTAAAACCAGCGGACGTGGTACCAAAGGCCAGGGCGCACGCGCCGGCAAGAATGTCCGCCTGTACAACCAGGGCGGCAACCTCCCCTTCTACCGCCGCCTGCCCTTCAAGCGTGGTGAAGGCTTCAGCCCGCTGAATCGGGTTGAGTACAACGAAATCAACCTGGACCAACTGTCTGACTTCGCAGCCGGCAGTGAGGTTACCCCCGAAACCCTGGCTGAAGCCCGCCTGCTGCGCGACCCACGCAACCCAATTGCCATCTTGGGCCGCGGCAGCCTGCAAGCAGCTTTAAAGCTGCATGTACACCGCATCAGCAAGGGTGCCCAGGCCAAGGTCGAAGCAGCCGGCGGCAGTGTCGAGCTGATCAAATAACAAGGAGCCAAAACTCATGAAGCGCTCTGCCTGGCGTTACCTCTGGACAGCCCAAGATATCCGGCGCAAGCTGTTGATCACCTTGCTGCTGCTGGCGATCTTCCGCCTGGCCGCTCACGTCCCCGTTCCCGGTGCCGATAAGACCGTTATCGCAGCCATCATGAGCTCGGGCGGTGCAGCCGGATCTTTGATCAATCTGTTAGACCTGCTGTCTGGCGGTACGGTTTCCAAGTTCTCGCTGTTGGCAATGGGTGTGTACCCTTACATTACCGCCCAAATTATCCTCCAGCTGCTCGTCCCCATCATCCCAGCCTTGCAAAAACGGATGGAAGAAGATCCGCGCGAAGGCCAGAAGTGGATGGAAAAATGGACTTATTACCTGGCCGTGCCGATGTCTGCTCTGCAGGCTATCGGCCAGGTAAATATCTTCAATGCCACGGCCAACAACATCGGTTTGCCATCGGTGATCGCTGAATTTGGCTGGGCGCACTTCCTACCATCTCTGACGATCGTGCTGAGCATGACGGCTGGCACCATGTTTGCTATCTGGCTGGGCGAGTTGATCTCTGAATTCGGCCTGCGCAACCAGGGCCTCTCGCTGATCATCTTCGCTGGTATCGTGGCCCGTATGCCGTCTTCGGTCGTGGCCATCTGGCAAGATGAGCAGCATCGCTGGGTAGGCCTGATCTTGATGGCCATCATCACCCTGCTGACCATTATTGCCATCGTCTTCGTACAGCAAGGCCGCCGCAACGTACCGGTGATGTACCCGGGCCGCCGGATGGGCGCTCGCATGTCCATGCCCGTCAAGGGCACCCTGCCCCTGATGGTCAACATGGCTGGCATGATCCCGATCATCTTCGCCCAGTCTCTGCTGACCTTCCCATCCATCATTGCCAGCTTCTTCACTGGCTCTGCCAATGAGACCGTGGCCAATGTGGCCACCTGGTTCACCAACACCTTTGGTGGCAGCGGCAATACCTACTGGGTCATGTACTTCTTCGGCGTCGTGCTCTTCGCCTTCTTCTACACGGATGTGATTTTCGCACAGCAGAACTACGGCGAAAACTTGAAGAAGACTGGCGCTCAGATCGCCGGTGTCAGCCGTGGCGCTCCAACCCAGCGCTACCTGACCCGCGTCTTGCGCCGCATCACCCTGCCCGGAGCTATCTTCTTGGGTCTGGTGGCAGTCTTACCCTGGCTGATCGGTCTGCTTATACCCTTTGGCCAAAACACCGGCTTACTGCTCACCTCTTCATCTGGTCTGCTGATTGTTGTCGGTGTGGTGCGGGATACCTTCTTCAGCATTGATGCTGAGTTGAAGCTGCACGGCTACGACGACACCTTGTTGGTGCGTTAAAGGAGCTTTGCATGGCTACCTATATCGTTCTTTTAGGCCCGCCCGGGGCCGGCAAAGGCACCCAGGCGCAGATCATCTCCGAAAAATATGCCCTTCCGCATATCTCGTCGGGCGATATCTTTCGTGAGAACCTGAAGAATGAGACCGAGCTAGGTAAGCTGGCACAAAGTTACATGGGCAAGGGGAACCTGGTGCCCGATGATGTGACTATCGCCATGATCCGCGAACGCCTGGCCCGCCCCGATTGCAAAGGCGGAGCGCTGCTAGACGGCTTCCCGCGCACCCCTGCGCAGGCTGAAGCCCTGGCAGCCATGCTGGTTGAGTTCAATGGCAGCGTAAAAGCGGTGCCTTACATCAGCGTCCCCGAGACTCTGCTCATTGAGCGTCTCACCGGGCGCTGGACCTGCCGCCAGGCGGGTCACATCTTTCACGAAAAGCATAACCCGCCGCGCCAACCGGGCATCTGTGATTTAGATGGCTCTGAATTGTACCAGCGCGACGATGACAAAGCGGAAACCGTCACCCGGCGGATCCGCGTCTATCTGGAACAGACAGAACCGCTGATTGAGTACTACCGTCAGCGTGGTCTGTTGCTCGAAATTGATGGCTCAAAGGCCATCGAAACAGTAAGCACCGAGCTGCTGGCAGCTCTGGCAGAAAAGGCATAACGCAGCATGAGTTGGGAACGTAACATCGTGATCAAAAGCTCGCAAGAGCTAGCCATCATGCGTGAGGCAGGGCGCATCAACGCCAGGGCGCTGGCAGCGGTGCGGTCGCTCATCCGCCCCGGCGTCACTACCGCCGAACTGGATGCAGCCGCCGAAGAAGTGATCCGCAAGCACGGCGCCACCCCCACCTTCAAGGGATATCCTGGCCCCTACCCCTTCCCAGCCACCATCTGCGCCAGCCTGAACGAGGAGCTGGTACATGGCATACCCAGCAAGCGCAAGCTGAAAAGCGGCGATATCATCTCGATCGATTGCGGCTCTACTTTTGAGGGATTTGTGGGCGACGCAGCCATCACCGTGGGTGTTGGTGAAGTGGCCCCCGAAGCCCTGCGGCTGATCGACGTAACAGAGCAGGCACTCTACGAGGGAATTCGCCATATGCGCGCTGGGAACCGCATCGGTGACGTCTCTGCTGCCATCCAGAAACTGGTCGAAGGTCACGGCTATCATGTGACCCGCGAGTACACTGGGCATGGCGTAGGGCGTGAAATGCACGAAGGGCCGCAGCTGCCGAATTATGGCGTAGCTGGGCGTGGGCAGGTTTTGCGCCCCGGCATGACCATCGCCCTGGAACCAATGGTGTTGGTGGGCACCCACCGCACACGCGTGCTGCCCGACCAATGGGGGGTGGCATCTGCCGATGGCTCGCTGTGCGCTCATTGGGAGCACAGCGTAGCGATCACCGAAGATGAGCCGTTCATCCTAACCGCTCTCTAAAAAAGTACTGGACAAGAACGGCAAGTGTAGTATAATCAACGCTTTGGTCTTATGAAATCAAAAGGCAAAAGCAAACAAGGAGTAAGGCGTAATGAAAGTCTCATCGTCCATTAAACAGCGCTGTGCCAAGTGTAAGATCGTTAAGCGCAAGGGCCGCCTGTACATCATCTGTGAAAATCCGAAACACAAACAGCGACAGGGATAGTCAAAATTATGGCACGTATTGAAGGCGTTGATCTACCACGTAACAAGCGTATCGAAATCGGTCTAACCTCCATCTTCGGTATTGGGCCCACGCGGGCGCACGAAGTCCTCGCGTCCACGGGCGTCAATCCCGATACACGGGTCAAAGACCTGACCGATGCGGAAGTCGCCCTGCTGCGCGATTATATTGGGCAGCACTTCAAAGTCGAGGGCGACCTGCGCCGTCAGGTGCAGCTCAACATCAAGCGTCTGATCGAAATTGGCTGCTATCGCGGCCTGCGTCACCGGCGTAACCTGCCGGCGCGCGGTCAGCGCACCCGCACCAATTCACGCACCCGCAAAGGCCCCAAGAAAACGGTCGCCGGTCGCGGTCGTCGTCGTGGCGCAACCAAGAAATAATTTAGCGAACGAGGTAAAGTTATATGGCTCAAACTGCAACCTCTGGACGCCGCAAGAGCGCGAAGAAAATCAAGCGCGTCCTGTCTTCTGGGCAGGTTCACATCTTTGCGACGTTCAACAATACCATCGTCACGGTCACCGATACCCAAGGCAACGCGGTCACCAGTGCCAGCGCGGGCGCTTCAGGCTTCAAGGGTTCTCGCAAGAGCACCCCATTCGCAGCCCGCGTGGCTGCCGAAGCAGCTCTGAAGAATGCTCAAGGCATGGGACTCCAGGAAGTCGAGATCTTTGTCAAAGGTCCCGGCCCTGGCCGCGAGAATGCCATCCGGGCCGTCCAGGCCTCGGGGATGCGCGTGACATCCATCACCGATATCACTCCAGTTCCACACAATGGATGCCGGCCGCCCAAGAAACGCCGCGTCTAATCTGATCATACGAATGAGGTAAGAGATTTATGGCAAAGTATCGTGGGCCAGTTTGTAAATTGTGCCGGCGAGAAGGCGAAAAGCTGTTCCTGAAGGGCGCGCGCTGCTACACCTCCAAGTGCTCAATGGAACGCCGCGCCTACCCACCAGGCATGCACGGCAAAGGCGCTCAATTCCGCCGCAAGCGCGAATCGGATTTTGCTCGCCAGCTGCGCGCCAAGCAAAAAGCACGCCGTGTTTTCGGAGTGCTTGAACGCCAGTTCCGCCGTTACTACGAAGTTTCCAACAAGCGACGCGGCCTCACCGGCTTGAATCTGCTCCAGATTCTTGAGTCGCGCCTGGATAATGTCGTCTACCGCCTTGGGTTTGCCAGCAGCCGGGCCGAAGCCCGCTTGCTTGTAACGCATGGCCACTTCGCCGTCAATGGCCGCCGCACCGACGTCCCCTCTATGCTGATGTCGGCTGGCGATGTGATCTCAGTCCGCCCAAATTCGCTCAAGAGCACTTACTTCAAGGAACTTGAGCCCTTAGCCGAAACTCGCAACGTTCCCAATTGGCTCAGCCGCGACCTGAAAGAATTTTCAGGTTCGGTCATCCGCTTGCCAGAACGTGCCGAGATTGATGCCAATCTGGGTGAACAGTTGATCGTTGAATACTACTCGCGGTAATCGTTGCGTGCAGGCAGGTTCCAACCAGGCGGCCCCTTGGCCCAACTGGCACTGGAACCTGCCGCGTGCAGCGCGCGAGGGAAGAGGTGAACTGTGTTAAGTCTGAGTAACATGGTAACGCCGAAGATCGAGCGCGAAGCCGAGGCTCGGAACTACGGCAAGTTTATCATCAGCCCTTTAGAGCATGGCTATGGCATCACGCTGGGCAACGCCCTGCGCCGTGTGCTCTTGTCGTCTCTAGAAGGCGCCGCCGTGACATCTATCCGCATCGCAGATGTGCAGCACGAATTTAGCGACATCCCCGGTGTGCGTGAAGACGTCATCCGCGTCATGCTGCAAATCAAGCAGCTGCGCCTGAAGCTGAACGATGTTGAAAATGCCCGCCTGCACCTTACCGTGCAAGGCGAAGGCACTGTTACCGCCGCCGATATCATCGCCCCGCCCGAAGTGGAGATCATCAACCCCGATCTCTACCTCTTCTCGGTGGATGATAAGAAGGCCAACCTTGAAATTGAAATGACCGTCGAGCGTGGGCGGGGCTACTCCCCTGCTGATGATCGCACTGGCCGCCTGCCGATTGGCGAGCTGCCCGTGGATGCCATCTACAGCCCCATCCGGCGCGTCAATTGGGATGTTAGCTCTGCCCGCGTTGGGCAAAGCACCAACTACGATAAACTCATCCTGGAGATCTGGACGGATGGCACCACCTCCCCAGAAAACTCCCTTAGCACCGCCGCCAAGATCCTCATCGACCACATCCGGCACCTGGCTGGCATCAGCGAAGAAACGCTGGCCGCCATCACCGAAGAGGTCAGTGAAGAAGATCACCTGACGAGCGAGATGATCGAGACCCCCATTGAGAACCTCGATCTGTCGGTGCGTGTCTTCAACTCACTCAAGCGCACCGGCATCACCACCGTGGGCGAAGTGCTTGACCTGCTCGAAAAGGGCGAAGAAGCCGTCATGTCCATCCGGAATTTCGGCGAGAAGAGCCTGGACGAACTGCGTCAAAAGATGCGCGAGAAGGGCTACCTCCGGGATGCGAAAGAAACTGAAGCGGAGTAATTGGATATGCGACATAAAGTAGCAGGAGTTAAGTTAAGCCGCAGCAAGGATGAGCGCATTGCTTTGCGCCGCACCTTGATCAAGCAGCTGTTTGAACACGAACGCATCGAGACCACCAGCGCCAAAGCTGAGGCCATTCGTGGCCAGGCCGAGCGCCTGATCACCCTGGCGAAGCGTGGCAACGAAGCTGGCGATAGCGGCGCAGTTCATGCCCGCCGCCTGGCAGCCGCCCGCCTGGGCAGCAACGAAATCATCAACAAACTGTTCGACGACATTGCCCCCCGCTTTAAAGGGCGCCCGGGTGGTTACACCCGTGTAATGAAGCTTGGCAAGCGCCTGGGCGATGCCGCTGAGATGGTTTTGATCGAGTTGGTTGAAGAATAAACCAAGCAAGTGGCGATTAGCGACCTGCACCCGCTAACGGCTAATCGCTGAAATATGGAACGTTACCAGGTTATCCTCGCCTACGACGGCTCTGAGTTCCAGGGCTTTCAACGGCAGGCCCGTGTCCGCACTGTGCAGGGTGTCTTTGAAGATGCTCTACGGCAGTTGGGCTGGCAAGGGCAGACGCTGCTGGCAGCCGGGCGCACCGATCGTGGTGTGCACGCTGCCGGGCAGGTAGTGGCTTTTGACCTCGAATGGGCGCATTCCACACAGGCGCTCCAACAGGCTCTCAACGCTCACCTGCCCCCTGATGCATCTGCTCTGGCTGTACGCGTGGCTGCAGCAGATTTTCATCCCCGCTATCACGCCACTGCCCGCCGCTACCGCTATGCCATCTACTGCCAGCCAGCACGGAACCCACTCCTCGAGCGTTACGCATGGAGAGTATGGCCGCCTGCTGATCTGAATGCCCTCAACCAGTCTGCCGCGCACCTACCCGGGTGGCACGACTTTGCATCCTTTGGTACCCCGCCCCGGCCCAAAGGCAGCACGGTTCGCGGTGTTCTTGCGGCATCGTGGAAAGAGCAAACGCCCTTCCTGATGTTTGAGATTACCGCGCATGCGTTCTTGTACCACATGGTACGCCGCCTGGTTCACATGCAGGTGCTTATCGGGCAAGGCCAACAGCAGCCGCAAACGCTGCCGCAAGCCTTGCATCCAGGCAGTGTCGTCCCGCCCATGCATGGGCTGGCTCCGGCACAGGGACTGGTGCTGGTAGAAGTGTTTTATACCCCTGGGAACTTGCAGCCCCCAGGCCCACAGCCTGACGTCGTGTAGGATACAGTAAAATCACTGGCGACCACAGCTCCCCCACCGGGGCTGAGCGCCAAGAAGTGCGGGTTTCTAAACCCGCCAATATGGAGAGATTGAACGTGCAGAAGACATACATCCCCAAAGCTGCTGAGCTTCACAGCGACTGGATCTTGGTCGATGCCAATGACCAGAATCTGGGCCGCTTGGCATCGCACATTGCCCACATCCTGCTGGGCAAACATAAGCCGAGCTTCACCCCCGGGGTTGACACTGGCGATCACGTCGTCGTCGTCAACGCCGAGCGCGTCCGCACCACCGGCAACAAAATGGATGATAAAGTGTACTATCACCACTCTGGGCATCCAAGTGGGATCAAGGCCATCACCCTGCGCCAGCAGTTAGCCAAGCACCCTGACCGCGTCCTACGCAGCGCCGTGTGGGGCATGATGCCGCACAACAAGTTTGGTCGCCAGGTGATCAAAAAGCTCAAAATCTACGCCGGCCCTGAGCACCCGCACGCCGCGCAGAACCCGAAGGAGTAATTATGTCAGTCCAATATTATGAAGGTATTGGCCGCCGCAAAGAAAGCACTGCCCGCGTGCGCATTGCCAGCGGCAGCGGTTTGTTCACCATCAACGGCAAGCCGGTTGAGCAGTACTTCGGGCGCACTGGCGATGTTGAAACCATCGTTGGCCCGCTCAAGGCTGCTGGCGAAGAGCGCACCACCCTGGATATCACCGCCATTGTCGAAGGCGGCGGCACCACCGGTCAAACCGACGCCGTCAAGATGGGCCTGGCTCGTGCCCTCATCTTGATGAACCCTGAATGGCGCCCTGCCATGCGCAAAGGCGGCTTCTTGACTCGCGACCCACGTGTCAAAGAACGCAAGAAGCCCGGCCTCAAGCGCGCTCGCAAGGCTCCTACGTACACCAAGCGCTAAAGGCTTACCCATCCATCCCTTCTCAAAGGGAGAAACCAGAACAAGGGTGAAGCAATGCCAAGCGATTTTCTGTCGCCTGCACTGCTTCACCCTTGTTTTCTTCTAAATAAACCTTTATGACCCCTTCCATCACCATCTTAGGACTCGGCCCCGCTGGCATTGAACTGCTCACTCGCCAGGCGTGGCAGGTGCTTGAAGAGTGTTCAGAGATCCACCTGCGCACTCGCCACCACCCCACCATCGCTGGCTTTCCAACTCACCTGACAATCCATTCATTTGACGATTTACTTGAAACACCCTCCAGCTTCGAGCACCTGTCCACAGCCATTGTTGAACAGGTGCTGGCACTGGGCCGCCGCCCCCAGGGCGTGGTCTATGCTGTGCCAGGGCACCCCTTCATAGCCGAAGCCACCAGCCCCCAGATCGCCCGCCGTGCCCGCCACGAAGGCCTACCGCTGCGCATCATCGAGGGCCTGAGCTTCTTAGAGCCCACCTGCACCGCCCTGGGTCTGGATCCCCTACCCCATACCGCCCTGGCAGATGCCTTGCTGCTTGCAAAAGCCCATACCCCACCCTTTCCGCCAGATGCACCTGCCATCATCACCCAGATTCATTCCCCAGCCATCGCCTCAGAGGTCAAGCTGACCCTGATGGAAGTCTATCCCGATGAGCACCCCGTGCGCCTGGTGCACGCCGCCGGCACGTCTGAGCAGTTGATCGAGGATCTTCGGCTATACGAAATAGACCGCAGCCCACACACCGGCTTGCTGACCAGCCTGTACCTGCCGCCTCTTGGCACAGGCACATCCTTCGAAGCCTTCCAGGAGATCATCGCTCACCTGCGTGCCCCCAATGGCTGCCCCTGGGACCGCAAACAAGATCACCAAACCCTGCGCACCAATCTGCTTGAAGAAACCTACGAAGTGTTGACCGCCCTGGATGCTGACAATGCCGCCGCCATGCGCGAAGAATTTGGCGATCTGCTCCTTCAGATCGTTTTACACGCCCAGATCGCCAACGAATACGGCGAGTACCGCATGGCTGAGGTCATCCAGCACATCCACGATAAGATCGTCCGCCGTCACCCTCACGTCTTTTCAAATGTAGAGGTGGATGGCGTGGAACACGTCTTAAAGAATTGGGACCAAATCAAGGCCGCAGAGCGCCAGGCCGCCAAAGAAAGCGATAAACCGCCCAAAGGCCTCCTGGATGGCGTGGCCCTGGCCCTGCCCGCCCTGTCACAAGCAGTGGAATACCAGGCACGTGCCGCCCGCACCGGCTTTGAATGGCCCCAGGTGCAAGATGTGGTCGACAAAATTTGCGAGGAATGCCAGGAATTCTCAGCCGCCTCTGACCAGGCCGAGCGCTCCTACGAGATCGGCGACCTGTTCTTTGCCCTCTCAAATCTGGCGCGCCGTTACAACATCGACGCCGAAAGCGCCCTGCGCCAAACCAACGCCCGTTTCAAACGTCGTTTTGGCCACATAGAACAAACCGCCCTCCGCCAGGGCAAGACGGTCTCAGATTTCACCCTGGATGAGATGTTGGCTCTTTGGCAAGAAGCCAAACAGATCGAGCAAGCAGAAAACATTGGATAAAACCACACTGGCACCGAGAAAACCCGTTCTAAGTGCCAGCGCACTCTGCATCTCTGCGGTAAAATGATTATGGTCCGCTATGCTTAAGAACATCCAACTCTATCTCGGCCGCCAGGCCTCAAACCTGGGACGTTACATCCTTGAGCAAACGCTCTATCTTTTCTTCGGCTGGGTGCCCACCATCCTGGGCGTGGGGTTGCGCGGCATCTTCTATCGCCTCATCCTGCACATGGACGGGCTGGCAGCCATCGAGAAGAACGTCCGCCTGCGCTTTGCCGACCACATCCACCTGGGGCGCGGCGCCTACCTGGACGAGGGCGTGTACCTGCACGCCTGCCCCAACGGCATTGAGATTGGTGAGAACAGCCTGGTGATGCATGGAGCGGTGCTGCATGTATATAACTTCCGCGGCTTGCCGCATGCTGGCATCAAGATCGGCCGCGACTCGTTAGTGGGCGAGTACAGCATCATCCGCGGCCAGGGCGGCGTGACCATTGGCGACCGCGTCTACACCTCCCCTTTTACCCAGATCATCGCCGTGAATCATATCTTCGATGACCCCAACCGCCCCTTTGTTGAGCAAGGTATCACCGCTGAAGGCATCATCATTGAAGACGACGTCTGGCTTGGCTCAGGAGCCGTCATCACCGATGGTGTGTGCGTGGGCAAAGGCGCCGTGGTAGCCGCCGGGGCGGTTGTCACCAAAGATGTCCCGCCCCACACTGTGGTTGGCGGCGTGCCTGCCCGTGTGATCAAAGAGATCACCAGCGCTGAAGAAAACAAACGCCCACACCCACAGATTTATTTTTAATAACAAATCAAAAGTACAACAGAAAAACACCTCACCAAAAACTCTGCGCACTCCGCGTCTCTGCGGTTTGACCTTAAATGACCTAAAGGAAAAACATGACCACCCTATCCGTAGTGATCCCTGCATATAATGAAGAGAGCGGCATCGCAGATATTGCCCAGCGCGTCTTAGCTGTGGCACCTGCCCTGCAGCAGGCTGGTATCGAACACCTTGAACTGCTGGTGGTAGATGACTGCTCACACGACCGCACCGCTGAGATTGCCGCTGCCATCCCCGGTGTTAAGCTGGTGCGCCATGCCCAGAATAAAGGCTACGGCGGGGCCCTCAAGACCGGTTTCGCCCAGTCCAGCGGCGAGTTGATCGGATTCCTGGATGCCGATGGCACCTATCCGCCCGAATATTTTCCCCAGCTCTGCCAATTGGCCCTGCAGGGCGCCGACCTGGTGATCGGCTCGCGCATGGCTGGGGCCGACAGCAAGATGCCCATCACCCGCCGGGTGGGCAACCTGTTCTTTGCCACCTTGCTCACCATCCTCGGCCGGCAGCGCGTCACCGACAGTGCTTCTGGCATGCGTGTCTTCAAGCGCCAGGCTCTCGAGCGCATCTACCCCTTGCCAGATGGACTCAACCTGACCCCCGTAATGAGCACGCGCGCCATCCACGAAGGCTTGCAGGTCAAAGAATCGCCTATCCCCTACAGCGAACGCGTCGGGCGTTCCAAGCTCAGCGTGATCCGCGACGGCACGGTCTTCTTGCAGTCTATGGTCTGGACAGCACTGACCTACAACCCGGTGCGCATTTTGGGTTTGCTGGGGGTTGGCGGGTTGGGCTTTGCAAGCCTGGTAGCGGCCTGGGTAGTGCTCCTGCGCCTCTCAGGCGTCACCAGCCTCAGCCCCTTCAACGTGGGCCTGCTCTTCTGGGCCATGGTCTCGGCGGTTTCGGGCGTCAGCCTCTTTGCCCTGGGCATCACCTTTAACTACCTGGTCTCACTCTTCTACAAGCAGCCTATTCGCCAGGGATTGTTTGGCAAACCGCTCTTCAAAGCCCCCCTCGATCGTCATTTCTGGTGGATGGGCCTGCTGAGCATCCTGGTGGGCCTGGTGGGCGGGATCATCAGCCTGGTGCTCAGCCTGAACGGCTGGGAAATTGCCCGCCTGTGGTTGTGGCTGCTGAGCACCGCCTTGCTCTTCCTGGTGGGCATGCAGCTCATTATCTACTGGGTCTTGCTGCGCGTCTTAGACGAGCTCAGCCAGCGCGAGATCCTCACCCGCCATGACATGGGAAAACCATAA
>CAZWFQ010000015.1:41946-43186 GCA_964633225.1 uncultured Anaerolineaceae bacterium | reverse complement strand
GAGATCGTGCTCAACGCCCCCCGCCCCTTCATCGCCGACCTGGACGACCTGCCCATCCCCATGCATGAGCTGCTGCCCCTGAAGAAGTACCTCATGCCCATGATGAAAGGCCCCTTCACCTTCATCCTCAGCAGCCGCGGCTGCCCGGCAGGCTGCATCTACTGCATCAAGCATGTCAGCTACCAGTACAGCGTGCGCCTGCGCTCACCCAAGCTGATCATGGAAGAATTGTGGAAGCTCAAGAACCTGGGGGTCAATTACATCAACATGTACTCAGATCTCTTCACCGTCAACCGTGACCAGGTGATGGAGCTCTGCCAGCGCATGATTGATGAAAAGATTAACATCAAATGGATGTCCAACAGCCGTGTAGATTACGTGGATGAGGAAATGCTCAAGATGATGGCCCGGGCGGGCAGCTTCATGATCGCCTGGGGCATCGAGAGCGGCAGTGAAGCTATCCTAAAGCACGCCCACAAGGGTGCCGACCCTGCCAAAGCCCGCCGCGCCCTGCAGTGGGCCAGGGATGCTGGTATCATGAACTGGGGGTATTTCATCATCGGCCTGCCCGGCGAAACCGAAGACACCATCCGCCAGACCATCGCCTTCGCCAAGCAGTTGCCTCTGGATATCGCCCTCTTCCACGTCGCCGCCCCCTACCCCGGCACGCCCTTCTTCTTTGAAGTGACCGAAAAGGGCTGGTTCCGTCCTGGCACGCGCTGGGAGCACGTGGACATGGATAAAGGCACGGTGCTCGATTACCCCGGCCTCTCCGCTGAGCGCCTGCTTTATTGGCAAAAACGCGCCTTCCGCGAATGGGCCCTGCGCCCCGGCCCCGCCCTCACCTACCTCAAGATCCTGCTCTCTGACCCCATGACCTTCAAATCTGCCCTGGATGTGGGCTTGCAGACCCTCAAGTGGCAGGCAAAGGACGAATAAAATGAGACTGAGCCGACGCGAACGCGTCGGCTCAGTCTCATTTTTCAGCAATCAGTGCCGCATCCAGTGCCTGCCTCAGCGAGCGCGCCTCAATCACCTCGATTCCCTTCGGCCAGGGTTCACCCTGGCGCAGGCGGCGCGGCACAATGGCAGTCTTGAAGCCCAGCTTGGCGGCCTCCTGCAGGCGGTGCGGCATTTGCCCCACCATACGCAGCTCGCCCGAGAGGCCCACCTCCCCAATCAGCACCGTATCGGCCCGCACAGGCTGATCGCGCAGCGAAGAGGCCAACGCCACCGCCAT
>CAZWFQ010000015.1:39174-41846 GCA_964633225.1 uncultured Anaerolineaceae bacterium | reverse complement strand
TTGGTGATCTCCACCATACCGCGCTCGCGCATCTCAAAGACGCCCACCTCAGAAGTGGCCCCGAAACGGTTCTTCACCGAGCGCAGCAAGCGGTAAGATTGGAAACGGTCGCCCTCCAGGTACAACACAGTATCCACAATATGTTCCAAGATGCGCGGCCCCGCAATGGCCCCCTCTTTGGTCACGTGACCGATCAGAAAGACCGCCGTGCCCGAGCCTTTGGCGAATTCACGCAGCCGGGAGGTCGATTCACGCACCTGTGTCACCGAGCCGGCTGACGATTCTAATTCGGGCATATACGTGGTCTGGATCGAGTCAACGATCAGCAGGGTGGGCTTCACCGCTGCAATATGCTCAAAAATGGCGCCCAGGTTCGTCTCAGTCACCAACAGCAGACCTTCGGGCATGGGCGGGGTAAGTGCCGCGCCCTTGTCTTCAGGTCCGCTCCCGTCCTCCGCGCTGGGGGTAGCAGCCAGGCGCAGCAAGCGCAGGGCGCGCATCTTGATCTGGCGCTCTGACTCTTCGCCTGAGACGTACAGCACCGTGTGGCGCTCCGCAGCTTCCATAGCCACCTGCAAAAGCAAGGTACTCTTGCCAATCCCCGGATCACCGCCAATGAGCACGATCGAACCGGGCACAATCCCCCCGCCCAGCACGCGTGCAAATTCACCCATCGAGAGCGGCAGGCGATCTTCTGCATCCGCCGAGATCTCGGATAGGCGGCGTGGGGTCGAGGCGCCCGTCAGGCCGCGCCCGCGGGCATGGCTGACAGAAGCTGCCGGAGCCGCCACCACTTCTTCCACCATGCTGTTCCAGGCGCCGCACTGCGGGCAGCGCCCCATTGAGCGGGCAGCAATCCGCCCGCATTGTTGACAAATAAATTGGGTGTGAGTTTTTGGCATACCAGGATTATAACAAAGAAACCGTCATCTCTTCTACCGGCAGCAGGCTGGCATACCTACCCATCGCCCGGTTGTAAACCTGGATGTAATAAAGCGGCAGGTCGTCCGATTGGCCGCGCTGGAAGGCCAGGAATTGCGCATCGCTGCGCAAGCGCTGCAAGATCGCCGCAAACATCTGGTGGCGGCGGCGCGCCGTGCCAGTGCGCAAATAGTGCAGCCCACTTACCAACGGATTGCGACTGGCCTTCAAGCGGATGTCAAACAATTCGGCCGAGGCCGAGAAAGCGAACAGGTCAGTCATCTTCTCGTAATAATCCAGGGCATCATAATTCTTCAGCAGCATCGCCAGGTGAGGCACTTTGTAGAACATAAATGGCAGCCGGCGCAAAATGCGCCCGTCTTCCAACAGACCAGCCTGCATGGGCGTGCCCCCAAAAGGCATGGGAATATGCAAGATAGGCCACACCAGCGGCGCCTGGCGCATGAACTCCTTGGTCAACTCAAAAGGCTCATCGCCCTGGTCACCATCCAGGCCAAAGATGAAGTTGGTACCCACGTAGAGAAAAGCGCTGGTCAGCGCATTGAAAGACTCGGCCACATGCTGCACACGCTCCGTCCGGTCTATGTTGCGCACCCCGATCTTGTTGGCATATTCATCCGACCAGGATTCAACGCTTGGCAAGATGAAGGCACAGTTGGTGGCCTTCAAGCGAGCAATGCGCTCAGGGCGTAGCGAGCTCAACGTACACTCAATCCCATAAACCTTGCGCTGCCTGGGCGGAATACGCTCAAAGATCGACATGATCTCATCAAAGCGCACGCCAAAATTCGGATCGTGGAAGACCAGCTTGGCCCCCGGCAAATGCTGCCCGGCAAAGCGCAGATCGGCCTCCAGGCGCTCTAGCGAGAGGGGCCGGTACGGATTGTCCCAGTCTACGCAAAAATTGCAATTGAAGGGGCAGCCCATGCTTGCCAGCATGGGGATAAAACTGCCCGGGTGCGGCCCAATGCGTAAAAAAGCCGAGCGGCGCAGTTCGGGCAGGCGCTCTTCAATCGTCGGCAGGTCTTCATATGGGCATTCGCTGGAGATCAGGCTGCCAGGGGCAAACTGCCGTCCCAAGATATCCCGCACCAAAGCTTCATTACACTCCCCCACCACCAGGTCAAAAAAGCGCAAACTGTCTTGCGGGTAAGCCTTGGCATGCGGCCCACCCAGCACGGTAAAAACGCCCCCCTGGCGGTAGCGACGGCTGAGAGCATACGCCAGCGGCGACAGGTACGAATGGCAAGCAATAAAGACCATATCCAGGTCTTGCGGCAGGCATTCGTAAGGATCGCCCCAGCCATAATAGCACGCATAATGCGCATCATGCCCCTGCCGGCGGCACCATACTGATACTGCCTGGCAGGTGAGGCTGACGTACTGTTTGTTGGACCAAAAGCCATCAAAATGTTCCCAGGCTCCGCGAGCTGGGTAACCTTGTAAATCGAGTATGCCTATTTTCACGATGTTGTTGTCTGGAATGTTTGAACCTGGGCCAGGTCATATACGGCCTGGCATTCTTGGAAATATTGGGCCGCCCGCTGCAGGTAGCCCATCCGGTCGGCATCTGCTGGCGGCAGCGCTTTTCCAATCTCAAAACACGCCAGGCCCATTTCATACGTCATGTGCAGCTCTTCAGCCATTGTCAGGCTGCGCTGCCAGGAGCGTTGTGCGCGCCCTGGGCTACCAGAGAGCTTTTCCAACCGGCCCTGGTACAACCAGGCCCG
>CAZWFQ010000015.1:37998-39074 GCA_964633225.1 uncultured Anaerolineaceae bacterium | reverse complement strand
TCGGCATCGCCCTGGCGCAGCACATTATGGGCCCGCCCAACCATACCCCAGGCGCGCTGCAAGCCATTATCTATCTCCTGTGCTTCAGCCAAGATCTGCTCAAAGAGTTGGCTGCTGCGCTGAGTTTGGCCAGCCAACCCCAGCGCGGTTGCCAGGATGGTAGCCGATTCGCTGCTCCGCCCGTGGTCGCCAATCTGACGAAAGATTTGCAGCGCCCCCGTAAGGTACTGCTCCACGCGCTCCCAATCGCCCAGCCCAGAGTACTGCACCGCAAACACCATCGAGGCATAGGCTTCCTCATATGGGCGGTGAAGAAGCGGCAAGATATCCCAGGCGCAACGCTCATAAAGAAGTGCCAGTTTACGCCATGGGATCAGGCTTGCCACACTGCTCATATTCGCATACGCCCGCGCCAACTCAGGCGAAACCTGCACCCGCTCAGCAAGGTTTAACGTGCTTAATGTAGAGAGCAAGAGCAGGGTCGTGTCGTTTGAAAGGTAATAAACGGCTGCCAACTGTGAATATGTATCGGCGGCCTCCATACGCAGCCCAGGGTGCCGGCTGCGCGCCAAGAAAACCCGTGGGAAAAGGCGGTGCAGCACCTGGCGCAGCACCTGCCAGGCCAATTTCAACATTTGCGGCACAAACCCGTCAGGGATCGTGTATCCTAACAGTGCCAGGGCGCGCATCAGGTGAGTGCGGCCTTCTACCATGTGCCCCAGGCCGTAATGCGCCTGGCCTAACTGGCGCTCCCAATGGGCCTGGAGCACCCGATCTACAATTGCTGGGGCCTCTGGACGCGTGACCATGTTCAACGCTTGCGAAAAGAAATTCACCGCCTCCTGGTTGGCGTAATCGCGCAGGGCCTGCTGACCCGCTTTATCAAGATACGCCAGGGTCTTTTGCTCATTCTCGGCCTTGCTCCAATGATGAACCAACAGCGGGTAATAAGGAGAAAGGTCATCCGCATACTGCCGCTCGTACCATTCCGCCACCGCCTGGTGAAGCTGCTTACGTTGGGCAAACAACATCAGGTTATAGATCACATCTTGGGTGATGATATGCTTAAAAATATA
>CAZWFQ010000015.1:32855-37898 GCA_964633225.1 uncultured Anaerolineaceae bacterium | reverse complement strand
TCGATCACACCGGCATCGCGCAGGGCAAAGGCCAATTCTTCACTGAAAAAGGGGTGGCCTTCAGCTTTATCAAATATGAAGTCAACGACCGGCTGCGGCAGTGAAGCCACGCCCAACCGTTGGCAGGTCAAAGCCAGCGTACTGCCGTGCGACAGCGCCGCAAGCTTAAAGTGTACCGTCGCCGGGTCATTCATCAACTGCATGTATTCAAGCGGTGGCGTCCCATCAAAAGGCCGGGTAGTAATGACCATCAATAAAGGCTGCACCTGCTGACTCACCAGGCGCACCACCAACCAAGAAGCCGAATCAAACCAATGTGCATCCTCCAACACCAACAGCAGTGGCGCATCTTGAGCCGCCCTTTGCAGCAGCATCACCAACAGGTCTTGGGTATTATCGGCGCGCACCTCACCGCTCATTTGCGCCGTGATCTCGTTATCTGGCAGATCCAGTGCCAACACAGCGTTCAACAGCGGTGCCAGCATTTGCATACGTTCGGCCTGCCCAGGATCTTTGGCAAAAAGACCCAACTCTTGCTGCACCCGCACCCGCCTCTGTTCGGGGCTGTCGCCGGGCTCCAGGTGTAAAAGCTGGTACAGCGTTGGACGCCAGGCATGATACGGGGTGGATTTCTCAATCGCATCGCCAGACCCAACCAGGCTGTTTACCGACAGCACCTGTGCCTGGCGCAGCAGCTCTTCGGCCAATCTCGATTTTCCAATTCCAGCTTCACCTTCGATCAGCACCACACTCTTTTGTGCCCCGCGCAGCAAGGCTTGCAGCTTCTCAACCAGGGCAGTACGCTCGTGGCTCCTGCCAATCAACTCGGTACGAGGACGCACAATCGCCTTAATGGGCCCGCGCGGCCGGTAAGCGATCACTGGCAAGGTCTTGCCCTTGATATTCATTGCGTCCAGAGGGATAAAATCCAACCGTTGAGCAGCCGCCTGGTAAGTAGAAGCGTCGCATAAGATCTCATGCTGTGCTGCTTCCATCAAGCGCGCTGCCAGGTTCACCACGTCACCGACCATAGTGTACTCACGGCGCATCATCGTGCCGATTGCCCCACAAAATGCCTGCCCAGTTGCCACACCGATACTGCTGTTCATCCCCAAAGACCTAAGCCCCGCCTGGATGGCCTGGGCCGCTTGCACGGCCCGCACCGCATCATCTTCGTGAGACATCGGCGGCAATCCCATCGCTGCCACCAGGGTGGTGCCCTTGTTGTCCACATTCAGCTTATTGATACTGCCCTCATAATGGTAAATAGCTGTCTGCAGGGCATGCATAACATCCTGAGAGCGTTCCAATAGGGTCACGGTATTTAGATCTGGCAGCTTGACAAACAGCACGCTCACCCGGCGCAGCTCAGCCACCCAACTGCTCTGCCCCACTGCCAACCGCGCAAGAATGGCTCCGGGGATATAAGCACGCAATCCCGCGCTCATGGTCGGAGATAGGGAGATCGGCGGCAGTGGATACAAGGTCAGTGGGTTGCTCAACCCATCCAGGCGGAACAAGCCCGCCGGATCATCTAACGGCGCTCCCAGGCAGTGATCTTTGATCATTTCCCAGGCTTCTGAGGCCAACAGCACCTGCCCTGGGAGGGCATGCTGCTCGGCACTGCTAACCCGTTCCAGCGGTTGACCTGCCACCAACAATTCCCAGCGGCCGAAGACACCGCCCACGTGTGAAACCGAAACTTCGCCCGCCGAAACACCCACCCGCAGTGAGATGCGGCAGCCCTGCACCGGTTCATGGTTATGCATAACCCGCTGGATCGACAGCGCACACTGCGCCGCACGCCGCACAGATAAAGCCAGGTCACGGCGGTCGTAGCGCGCCGGCGGCTGTGATTGCACCGGCCACAAAGCCAGCAGCGCATCCCCCGCAAATTTGACCACTTCCCCGCCATGTGCATATACAAGATCAATCAATTCGCCGAAGTGCGTGTTAAGCAAACGCGAGATATCTTCCAACCCTTCTGGCTCACGTTGGGCCAGGCGCTCAGCCATGGGGGTGAAACCAGATATATCGGTAAATAAAACAGCCGCCGGGAAAATTTCGCGCAGCGGCGTGGTAATGGGCGACGGATTATTTGCCAGGCGGCGCGTCACCAGAGTGGGGACGTAGCTGGCTAATGCCTCCAGTATTTGCTGGCCTTGTAAACCAGCCGCAGAAGCAGGCGCCGATTGAGAGGACACGCTATCCTGCTATCCGTTTCTGGGTGACCCAGCCAGGGATTACGGCTGGGTCACCCCTTTAAAAAAGCCAAATGGTCTAAACGCCTTCGAGCTCGCCAACCGCCTGTTCGGGCGCGGCTGAGGCTTCTTGGCGCAGTACGATCTCACCCTCATTCAGGTCCACGATGATCACATCACCATGATTGAACTGCCCAGAGAGCAAAGCATCGGAGACTACATCTTCAATTTTCTGCTGGATGATGCGCTTAAGCGGGCGCGCACCCATATCGGGGTCATAGCCCAGCTCTGCCAGGCGCGTCAGTGCCTCCGGGGTAGCCGTCAGATGGATTTCGTGATCCACCAGGCGTTCAGCCACTTTATCCAGCTCAAGCTCAACGATCTTCTCAATGTGCTGGCGGCTGAGAGAACGGAATACGATCATCGAATCCAACCGGTTAATGAATTCTGGCCGGAAGACCCGCCGCAGCGATTCCATTAGCTTCTTGCGCATATCTTCGTAAGCCACGCGTTCTTCAGCTTCTTCATCACGCTTCATCGAAAAGCCCAACGAGGTCTGGCGCTTGATCATATCTGCGCCCACGTTAGAAGTCATCACGATGATCGCATTCCTGAAATCCACTTTGCGGCCGCGGGCATCCGAAAGATGACCTTCTTCCATGATCTGCAAGAGCATGTTGTGCGCCTCAGGATGGGCCTTTTCCACCTCGTCAAAAACAACGATCGAGTAAGGCCGGCGGCGCAAAGCCTCGGTCAACTGACCAGCATCATCAAAACCCACATATCCAGGCGGAGCGCCAACCAGGCGGCTGACGTTATGGCGTTCCATGAATTCCGACATATCAAGTTGGATCAGCGCATCCTCGCTGCCAAACATAAAACGCGCCAATTCCTTAGTCAGCTCGGTCTTACCAACCCCGGTGGGTCCCAAGAACATGAAGGAGCCAATCGGACGGCGTGGGTCTTTCAAGCCAGCACGGGCCCTTCGTACAGCCTTCGAAATAGCCTGGATGGCTTCTTCTTGGCCGACAATGTGCTTGCTCAGATCTTCTTCCATGTGCAGCAGGCGCTGTGACTCAGCTTCGGCGATCTGCATCACCGGCACACCTGTCCACATCGACACCACCTCGGCGATATCCTCCGCCGTCACCGTGGGGCTGTTTGCCCGGTCCCAACCCGTACGTAAGAGTTCAAACTGGCGTTCCATGCCTTCAATCCGCTCTTGCAGCTCTTTGGCCTCGGCGTCTACGCCGTTTTCCAACATGCCGGTAAGGTTCTTCCGCGCTTCGCGCAGTTGTGTCATCAAATCCTTGGCCGTCTTGGCCGCTGAACTCTTGTACATGCGTACACGCGAAGACGACTCGTCGATCAAATCAATCGCCTTATCTGGCAGGAAGCGCTCAGTCACATAGCGGGCCGAGAGGTGGGCAGCCGCATCCAAAGCATCATCTGAAATGATCAGCCGGTGGTGCTCTTCGTACGCCGGGCGCACCCCGCGTAAGATGGCAATCGTCTCATCGATCGTCGGCTCATCCACCATAATAGGCTGGAAGCGGCGTTCCAGGGCCGCATCGCTTTCGATGTGTTTGCGGTATTCATCCATCGTGGTAGCGCCAATCACCTGCAGCTCACCACGCGACAAAGCCGGTTTGAGGATGTTGGCAGCATCCACCTGCGACCCGGCTGCACCGGCGCCTACCAACATATGCACCTCATCGATGAAAAGGATCGACCCGGCTGATTTCAACTCATCGATGACACGCTTCAGGCGTTCTTCGAACTGGCCGCGGTACATTGTGCCAGCCACCAGCGAGCCTACATCTAACTGCAAAACTCGCTTGTTCAGCAGCGGCGCGGGCACATCGCCTTCGGTAATACGCTGTGCCAATCCTTCAACAATAGCTGTCTTCCCAACGCCTGGCTCACCGATCAGAGCTGGGTTGTTCTTGGTGCGCCGAGCCAGGATCTGGATGACGCGTTCAATCTCCATCTGCCGGCCAATCACCGGGTCAAGTTTATTGTTTTCAGCCAGGGTGGTCAGGTCGGTCGCCAACTGGTCTACCATGGGGGTTTTGGAGCGTCCCTGCCCCTCGCGCCCTGCCTGGGCTGGCTCACCCGCTGGAGCACGGTGCGGCTGAGGCGGTTGTGGCAGTTTCGGTTGGTTTGAAGCGCCTTCTTGCAATACACGGCGCGTCTGGCGGCGGATCTGCTCAGGCGTCACGCCCAACTTGCGCAGCACATCCAGGGCCACCCCCTCTCCCAGGCGCACCAGGCCTAACAGCAAGTGCTCCGTACCAATGTAATGATGACCCAGGCGGCGCGCCTCTTCAACCGCAAATTCCAGGGCACTCTGCGTCCCCGGTGAGAGATCCAGCTTAGCCGACTGCGATTGGCCGACCCCTGTGATACGAAGAATTACCTCTTCGATCCGCTCGGCATCCAGCCCCAGCTCGCGCAGCACGCGCCCACCTACCCCGCCATCTTCCTTGATCAAGCCAAGCAGCAGGTGTTCGGTACCAATGTAATTTTGATGCAGGCGCTCTGCTTCTTGATGCGCCATACTCAAAACTCGCCGCGCTCTTTGTGTAAAACGCTCCATACCAGCCATACGTACAACCTCTTTCGATTACGAGATGATTTATCCGATTGGATTCTACCAGAGATTAACCAACCTGCGTGTATGTATCATGTTAGAAAAAGAGAGCAGGCTTTTGGCCCGCTCTCCCTTTTTCTAAGTCAGAAGTGACTGCCTTACTCGGTCTCAGCTGGTTGGTCTTCAGCCGGGGTCTCTTCAGCCGGGGCTTCTTCAACCAGGGTCTCTTCAACCGGGGCTTCTTCAACC
>CAZWFQ010000015.1:0-32755 GCA_964633225.1 uncultured Anaerolineaceae bacterium | reverse complement strand
TCTTCAACCGGGGTCTCTTCAGCCGGGGCTTCTTCAGCCAGGGCTTCTTCAACCGGGGTCTCTTCAACCAGGGCTTCTTCAGCATGACTGCTCTCTTCAACTTCGCCAGAGAGCGCCATCTTCCAGTCAAGATCGGCGTAAGCAGGTGAGTCAACCTTGCGCAGGCTCAGGCCAATGCGGCGGCGTTCTGCATCCACTTTGATCACACGCAGGGTTACATCGTCGCCTTCTTTGACCACTTCCTTCGGATGAGCAATGCGCTGCTCACTCAATTCCGAAATATGGATCAAACCTTCCAGATCATCATCCAGGCGGGCAAACGCGCCGAACTTGGTCAAATGGGTGATCGTACCCTTGATCAACTGGCCTTCTTTCAACTTGCCAGCTTTGAGCAGCCAGGGATCCGAAAGCAGTTGACGGATCGACAGGCCAATGCGCTTGCGTTCCTGATCGACCGCAATCACCTTTACCTTGACCTCTTGGCCTACCTTCAACGCTTCGTTCGGATGCTCGATGCGTTCCCAACTGATCTCAGACAAGTGAACCAGGCCATCAGCGCCGTCAATATTGACAAAAGCACCAAAATCAGCCAGGCTGGTCACACGACCGGTGCGAATATCGCCATCTTGAAGCTCATCCAACAGACGATCCTTAATGGTCTCGCGGGTTTCTTGCAGGGCTGAACGCTCAGATAGGATCAGACGATGGCGCTGGCGATCCACTTCGATGACGGTAACCTTGATCTCTTCACCGACCATCTTGCTCCAGCGGGCATCCGGCGTCTCGCCACCCGATTCTGAACGGCGCATCACGCTGACCTGTGAGGCCGGTACAAAACCGCGCAGCGTACCAATCGGCACAATCAAACCGCCTTTGTTGTAACCAATCACCTTCGAATCATGAATGTTACCTGTTTTCAGCAGTTCCTCTACATCCAGCCAATCCTGCTCTTCGCGGGCGCGGATATAAGACAGAACCAGGTTACCATTCTGATCTTCCGGGTTGATCACAAAGACAGGAATCTCTGTGCCAACGGTAAAAGTTGTCATCACATCGGCAGGAATTTGATCTTTTTCCTTGCCGGTAATGACCCCCTCCGATTTAGTGCCCACACTGACGAGAATTTCATTGTCAGATATGCTGGCGATAACACCCGTGCGAATTTCACCCTGCTTCGGGAAGTCCAGGTTCAGGCCTTCCTCTTGCAACAACGATTCCATAGAGCCCAAACTATTGTTTGGATGTTCTTCTGGATTCTTCTGGGGATTGTTTTCGGGCGATGCCTCCTGCCCAACAAGGGCGTTGCTCTGGTCCATATTTGGTTGTTTACTCCGGTTGGTTAAAATTTTAGACCCACATTATAACACAGCATGGTAGAAAACGAGAACAAACCTGATTTATCTTCAATTAATGATTCTTGGGCGCAAATCACCCACCAGCAAGTGAAACTGTTCAAATACACCGCCTCACTCCTTTTCGGGAATGCCAAAGGCTGTATCAAAGAAATGGATCAGTTTGGATTCGTATTCTTCTGAACGAGCAGATAGACCTTCGCCGTGCCTGGCCTCGGGGATCTCGAATAGTGTCTTTGGTTCACCAGCAGCTTCATAGATGCGGCGGGCAAAGCGCTGCTCAAAGCCGCTTCCAGTCGAGATGACCAGCAGTGGGCGCGGTGCCAACTTGCCAATCACCTGCACCACCCCGGGTGGCTGCATTGCGCCGGTCAAGAGCACCTGGCTGTTGTAAATCAGCCACAGCCAGGGCGCAAAGATCAACTTCCGCAGCGAGAAACCTCGCGACGCAATATGATCGCTGATCGTTGCCACGCTTGGGCCATCTGCGGCCACAGCCAAAATACGCTCATCCTGGGTAGCAGCCCGCAGCGCAATTTGCCCACCCAATGATAAACCCCATGCCCCCACCCGCTGAGGATTCACTTCTGACCGGGTGAGCAGGTAATCCACTGCCCCAAAGAGGTCATTCACCTCCAGCCAGCCCCAGGTACCCAGGCTGCCCTGGCTGCGCCCATGGGCGCGCATATCATACAACAAGAGGCCATAGCCATGCTGCTCAAGCAGCCGGGCCAGCGGCAGCACCACCTGGCGGTTAGCACTAAACCCGTGGCAAAGGACAATGGTGGCACCATTCTTGGCAGCCACAAACCAGCCCGAAAGCTCCAGGCCGTCGCGGCTCTTAAAGTCCACCTCCTCGTAAGCAAATCCTACGATCTCAGGGTCGGTTTGAAAAAGCGGGAAACGCGCCGGGCTGGTATCACGATAAGCCTGCCACAATGCCGTGCCCAGGTAAAGCAGCACCAGCGCCCACAACGCTTGCCACAAGTTGAAGCCGCGCCGCATCGCCAGGTAATTCTGGAAAAACAACACTGCCCACAATCCCCCCAGCAGCAGCAAAATCGCCCAATAGCGCAAACCGCGCCTTTTAGGGGTTTTCATTTCTCAGGTGGGTGTTCCAGGCTTCACAGACTCGCCGGTAAGTTTCTTCTAAAGCTTCAGGGATGACCCGCGTCTGGCCCAGGGAAGACATAAAATTGGTATCCCCATCCCAACGCGGCACCACGTGCAAGTGGATGTGCTCGGCAATGCCGGCTCCGGCTGCTTCTCCGATATTGATCCCCATGTTGAAGCCTTGCGGCCGGTAAACCTCCCGCAGCACCTGTAAAGCCGCGGCCGCCAGCTCCATCATCTCGGCCCGCGTTTCACCATCCAGGGCTTCCAGGGTCGGCTGGTGCTCAAACGGCACCACCATCAAATGCCCGCTGGTATAAGGATAACGGTTCAAGATCACAAATGCCCCTGCCCCGCGGTGCACGATCAGGTTCTCAGGGCCATCTGCCAGGCCGGGCGCCACGCAGAACACACAGCCAGGCTCGGCTTTTGTATTTTTAATATATGCCATACGCCAGGGAGACCAGAGATAGTTCATAATCTGGCATATTGTAGCAAAGAATCAAGCATTCCGGAATAGTGTAAGACAACTTGGAATACCCAATCGGTTCTTCCAATGAAACCGCAAAGACAACCGCATACGATCCTGATCCTCAGGTGAACGCTGATACACAAGTATTTTCAAAGATATCGATCAGCGTTCACCTGATTTAATCTGCTATAATTCGACACTGCGTTATCGTTCACCACCTACAATTACACCCAACTTATGTCCCAACTGCCACTCTTTGCCCCTCCCACATGGTCTGTCGCCGATCTGACGCGCTACTTGCGCCAGTTGTTGGAAGATGACGAGACCCTGCAAGACGTGTGGGTGCAGGGCGAGATCTCTAACTTCTCCCGGCCTGCTTCGGGACACTTATATTTCACGCTCAAAGATAGCCAGGCCTCGCTGCGCTGTGTCATGTGGCGCAACAACGCCATGCGCCTGGGTTTTATACCCCGTGATGGCACAGCCGTAGAAGCCCATGGCGCGTTGAGCATCTACGAGGCCGGCGGGCAGTATCAACTCTATGTCGATCTGCTGCGCCCTGCCGGTGAGGGTGCCCTCTTTCAAGAATTCCTGCGCCTGAAAGCCCGCCTGGAAGCCGAAGGCTTATTTGACCCTGACCGCAAACGGCCCATCCCCGCCTGGCCGCAGCGCATTGGCATTGTCACATCTCCCACCGGCGCCGCCTTGCGCGATATGCTCCACACCTTACAGCGGCGCTACCCACTGGCCCAGGTGATTTTAGCCCCCACCCCTGTCCAGGGCGTCGAAGCCCCTCCCGGCATCGTGGCTGCCCTGCAAGCCCTCAACCGCCTGGCCCAGCCAGATCTCATCCTGGTGGCACGCGGCGGCGGCTCAATCGAGGACCTTTGGGCCTTCAATGACGAGGGCGTGGCGCGCACCATCGCTGCGTCACAGGCGCCCGTCATCAGCGGGGTAGGCCACGAGACCGACTTCACAATTGCCGATTTCGCCGCCGATCTGCGCGCCCCCACCCCCACCGCTGCAGCCGAGCTTGCCACGCCCAACAAAGCTGACCTGCACATCGGGCTGGATGAGCTGCTGCTGCGCCTGGGTCGTGCCAGCCTGGCCTTTATCGCCGATCAACGCTGGACTCTGAGCAGCCTGCACAACCGCCTGCAGATGCAGTCGCCGCGTTTACGCCTCGATCAAGACCGCCAACAATTGAACTCGCTGCTGCACCGCCTGGGCTCTGCCACCGCACACAGAATGGCCCTGCAGCGCCTCAGCCTGGACGGGGTTCACCAACGCCTGGTGGCGCTCAATCCATTGGCCGTGCTGGAGCGCGGCTTTGCCGTGGTCAGCGATGCCAACGGGCAAACCATTCATCACACCACCCAGGTGCACCCCGGGCAAGCGCTCCACGTGCGCGTCCAAGATGGCTCTTTCAGCGTGCGGGCCGAAACACCCCTACAGGCCGAGAAAACCGTGCAGGCCAAAGAAAATGGATCACCAACAGATCCAAATAATACCTAAAAAACCTGGCCCACTGCCAGAGGAGATCAGCATGCCAAGCAAACAATCACCCGAAAATCTATCTTACGAAAAGGCATTGGCCGAGTTGGAAAAGATCGTCATGGTCTTAGAGAGCGAAAAACGCCCCCTGGATGAAGCCCTGGCACTGTTTGAACGCGGTCAAGAACTGGCTCGTCATTGTGCCGGCTTGCTGGACCAGGCTGAGTTGAAGGTCCAGCAAATCGCGGGCGAAGACTTAATCCCCTTCACCTCTCCTGCTTAAAACCATGTCTGGCCTGTTGAATAACCCCATTCTGATTGCCGGGCTGATCGGCTGGGCAATTGCCCAAATTGTCAAAGTGCCCCTGGAATTTCGAAGAATACAGCGCTGGAATTGGGCCTTGCTATTGGCCCCTGGCGGCATGCCCAGCTCGCATACGGCCCTGGTGGTAGGGGTTACCCATGCAACTGGTTTGTTCGTGGGCTACGATACACCGCTCTTCGCCTTTGGAGTTGCCTTCTGCATGGTCGTCATCTACGATGCCACCGGCATCCGCCGCCAGGCTGGCAAGCATGCCGAGATGATCAATGCCATGATCGAAGACCTTGCAGCCGGGCACCCGCTCAAAGAAGAACAGCTGCGAGAAGTGCTTGGCCACACCCCAAAAGAAGTCATCGGTGGGTTTTTCCTGGGGCTGGCAGTCGCCCAGATTGTCTACCTGCTCTGGAAATAAGAGAAGAGCCTGCCAGCCGGCAGGCTCTTCTCTATCATCTTACTTCTTTTGCAAAAAACCGCGCTCTTCCAGGTACTTAATGATCAGGCGGGCATTTTCTTCAGGAGTGTTCTTGACCGTATGCAAGGTCAGCTCAGGATTAAGCGGTTCTTCATAGGGATCGTCAATCCCGGTAAAACCCTTGATCTCGCCGCGCCGGGCACGCGCATACATCCCCTTGATGTCGCGCTGCTCGCAAACTTCGATCGGGGTATTGACGAAAATCTCAATGAACTGACCTTCACTCACCATCTTACGCGCCTCGTTGCGCGCCTGGCGGTAGGGGCTGATCGCTGCACAAACAACTGTGCCGTTGTGGCGGGTGATCTCACCTGCCACAAAACCAATCCGCAAAATGTTCGTATCTCGGTCTTCTTTGCTGAACCCCAGGCCTTTTGAAAGGTGCGTGCGCACCACGTCGCCATCCAACACGGTAGGCTGGCGGCCATGTTCCAAAAGCATGGGTAACAACGCCTCAGCAATGGTGGATTTACCCGCCCCACTCAAACCAGTGAACCAGATGCAAACGCCTTGCTTATGGCGCGGCGGGTTGACCTCAGCCAGGATCTCAGCCGTCTCTTTACGCGTGAACCACTCCGGCAGCGGCTTACCCTTGGCCAGATATTCTTCGCGCACCTGGGTGCCCGAAATTGAAGCGATCTTTGCCCCAGATGGAACCTTACCCTTTTCCTCATAGCGTGCTTCGTCCACCAGGTACACCAGCTCTTCAAACGGCACAGGCACCACACCGGTCTCTTTGGCATACTGCTGGAGCATTTCTTGGGCTTCGTAAGGGCCGTAAAAAGGCTTGCCGGTACTGTCTGCGCCGGGGCCGGCATGGTCGCGGCCGACAATGAAGTGCGTGGCGCCGTGGTTACGGCGGATGATGGCATGCCAGAGGGCCTCGCGCGGGCCTGCCATGCGCATGGCTAAGGGCAGCAAGCTGAGCACGGTCTTATCAGGGTCATAATAATTATCCACCAGCGCTTTGTACGTGCGCACGCGGGTGAAGTGATCCACGTCACCAGGCTTAGTCAGGCCTACCACCGGATGCACCAGCATGCCGCCTTCCACTGCTGCAGCCGCACGCTTGGTCAGTTCTTCATGAATGCGGTGCATGGGGTTGCGGGTCTGGAAAGCCACCACCTTCTCCAGGCCGCGCTGCTCAAACAAGGCGCGCACCTGTGCCGGTGTGCGGCGCAGCTCAACAAAATCGTAATAAGTCGGGGGATTGAGTACCTTCAACTCGCCAGAGATGCACAGGTCGCGCCACGAAATCATCTCTGAGACCAGGGGGTGCCGCGGGTCATTGCTGCCCAGCACCAGGCGGGCCTCGCGGGCAGGATCCCACAAAAAGACCTCTTCGATGCGCATGACAGCAATCATGTAGTTGCGAGAATCGCGCAGCGTGATCCACTCATCGCGGGTCGGCAAATCTTGCTTATTGATCGTCAGGGTAATCGGAATGGGGAAGAGTGTGCCGTCGCTCAGGCGCATCTCGGTCAGCACGCGCTGATAATCGGCTTGCCCCATAAAGCGGTCCAATGGCGAGAAACCACCCGTTGCCAATAGTTCCAGATCGCACAGATTGCGATCCGAAATTTGAAGCGAAGGATAGCGATTGGCCTGTTCCAACAGTGCCAGGCGTTCATCGCCTGTCACCAACAAATCAACCAGCTTGCCGCCATAGGGAGAGATCAACTTACCAGACTTTTGTTCTTTCTTCATGTATCCAGCTTCTCCTTAAATTAGTTTCCCATTTGCGAGCGTTCGTACTCAATCACTCGGTGCAAAATATCATCCAACGAACAGCTCGGTTTATAACCAATCAGCTTGTTAACCTTTTCGAGAGAAGGAACGCGCCGGCGCATATCCTCAAAACCAGGCGCATAAGCCTCTTCATATGGAATATGAACGATCTCAGATTTACTACCGGTCAGGGCAACAACTCGCTCAGCCAACTGCCGGATGGTAACTTCTTCAGTTGACCCAATATTAAAGACCTGCCCCACCGCGCCTGGGTGCTCTGCCAGCTTGATAACTGCCCCAACCACATCACTCACATCGCCAAAACAGCGCGATTGCTCGCCATCACCATACACCTGCAGGGGCTCATTGCGCAAGGCCTGGCGCACAAAGCGCGGCACCACCATGCCATATCGCCCCGTCTGGCGTGGGCCCACCGTATTAAAAAAGCGCATGATCACCACTGGCAGGCCGAACTGATGATGATAAGCCAATCCTAAAAATTCATCAACCGCTTTGGAAGTAGCATATGCCCAGCGGCTGTGGGTGGTTGGCCCGCTGACGGTGTCATCGTCCTCGCAAAACGGCACTTTGACGCCCTTTCCGTACACCTCAGACGTAGAAGCCACCATCACTTTGCAGCCGTACCGGTTCGCCGTTGTCAGCACAGCCTCGCTGCCCATGATATTGGTCGCAATCGTCCGCACAGGGTCTTCGACGATCAGCTTGACGCCAACCACCGCCGCCAGGTGAATGACAATATCCGCTTCGCTGGTCAAGCGATCGAGCACCTGGCTGTTGGTGATCGTCTCGCGCACAAATTGGAAGCTGGGTAAGGGACGCAGGTGCTGGATGTTCTCTAACCGCCCGGTAGCCAGGTTGTCAATTGCCGTCACCTGGTAGCCCTTGTGCACCAAAGCTTCGCACAAATGACCACCAATGAAACCTGCCCCGCCGGTAACCAGGATCTTTTCTTTCATGTTATTGGCCCATCCTTCTTGTTTGAATCAAGGGATCATAGGGCTAAATTATACTACGAAGGTCATCTCTACTTTCACTGATATCGCTGGGTGACCGGCAAATGAAAACGGATGCCTGGCGGTCACAGCACCACCAGGCATCCGTTTGGGGTCTCAGCCATGATTAGATCTGGCCCGTATCGATTTGTTCCTGGAAGATTGGCGCCAGGTACAAAATGCCGCCCACGACCACCACCATCCCTATCAAGATCTGGGTGGGGATAGACGCGTCCTGAAGGGGGATCAACTCAGCCATAGGCAGCGCCGAAATGGGTATGCGCCCCGCCAGGCTCAAAATGAAGCGCGCAAAAAATGGCACCAGCACGAGCGTGAAAATAGTAGAAATTAAGATCTTGCTTTTCATAGGTTCCCTTCCTCATTATGATCGTTCTGACAATCGGTCTCAATTGGTGCACAATTAAGCCCCAGTATACGCGCCAGGACGTTAAAACACATCCGCCCCTGGGCTGAATTGATCTCAAACCAGGGACGGGTGTATTTCGAGCAGTTGGTCTGACCCTTACTTGCGCCGCACAATGCCTTCTTGCCAGGCATAGACTGCCGCCTGGGTACGGTCCGCCAGGTGCAGCTTGTTCAAGATATTGGTGATATGGCTCTTGACCGTTTTCTCACTGATCACCAGGCTGGCTGCGATTGCCTGGTTGTTTTGCCCGGCGGCGATCAGGCGTAAAACATCCAATTCACGGTCGGTCAGCTCGGTAAAGGGATTGGTGTTATCCTGGCGGGCGCCGTGCATCTCTTTGACCAGGCGGGCCGCCACGCGCGGATTGAGCACCGCCTCACCGGCATAGGCGCGGCGGATGGCGTCAGCCAGCTCATCGGGGTCGATATCTTTCAACACGTAAGAGAGCGCCCCCGCCCGGATAGCCGGGAAAATATGCTCGTCATCATGATACGAGGTAAGCACAATGACCTGCGTGCGCGGGCTGGATTTTTTCACCAGCCGGGTGGCCTCAACGCCGTCCATACCGGGCATCAGCAAATCCATCAACACCACATCCGGAACATGGCGGTTGACCAGTTCCAGGGCCTCTTGCCCATTGCTGGCCTCAGCCACCACCTGGATATCAGACAAAGTGCTGAGATAGGTCTTCAAACCCATCCGCACCATGCTGTGGTCATCCACAAGAATTACACTGATTGGCTCGGTCATCTCAGCCTCCTACTTTGAGTGGAATGACAACCGTGAGGGTTGTGCCGTGCTCGTTTGCGCTGGATACCTCAAACTGCCCATCCAGGGCATCAGCTCGCTCCCGCATACTTTGCAAGCCAAAGTTTTGCCCATTGATGCCAGCAGGGTCAAAACCGCTCCCATTGTCATGAATGCTCAAGCGCACTTGCTTTGCATCATAGGCCAGGTTCACCGTCACCGCAGAAGCAGAGCTGTGGCGGGCAACATTCGACAACGCCTCTTGGGCAATCCGGTACAAGGGTTGTTCAATGGACAATGCCAGCGAACGTTCTCCTTGCACATGGAATTCGACCGGAATGCGGGTATGCTGGCTCCAGGTATTCAGGTAATTTTGCAAAGCCAGCGCCAACCCCTGGCCTTCCAGGGCCGCTGGGCGCAGCTCAGCAATGATCCTGCCCAGGTCTTGCTGGGCCGCTTTTACCAGGCTTTCAGCTTCTTGCAGGGTCTGGTTAGCCGCGGCGGGGTCTGTTTCTATCTGATTTTGGGCCGCGCGCAGCTGCATCAAGATCGCAAAAGTCTGCTGTTTGATCGTATCGTGCAGATCGCGCGCCAGGCGGTTGCGCTCCTCCAGCATCGCCAACTCTTGCTGCGATTGCAGCAGGTTCTGGATGCGTTCAGCCATGTGGCGCATGCGCATGCTCAGGTGGCCAATCTCGTCGCTTCCCTTGACGCGCGGCTGCACACTGAAATCGCCCTCGCTCCAGGCATCTGCCGCCCGCGTCAGGTCACCCAGGCGGCGCGTCAGGCCGCGCGACATGATCAACCCAAACAATATACCGAAGGGCGTTACCGCCACCAACAGCATAAGACCGGTGACCGCCAGGATAAACGCTCCCAGGGTCAGCACCGGCAGCAAATCAACCAATGGCGGGGGAGGTTGAACGGTGGCGATCGCCACCCCCAGCAATTGGGCGACCGGTTCTTCAGCGGCTGCATCCACTGCATCTGCGCCTTCAATGCCATCACCTTCAGCGCCCGCATCTTGTGCGCCCGCATCTTGTGCGGCCACATCCCCGACGGGCACATCGCCAGAAGGAACACTGTCAGGCTCAGGCCAATACAAGATCGGGATCGCCAATTGATAATTACCGCTCTCATCAAGGCGATAAAACTCCGAGTCCCAACCACTACTTTGTTGGGCATCTGGCGACAAAGCCCATGCCAGCGGTCCATCAACAAACGCCGCATCATCAGCCTGGTACGCTGCCCCGGCCTGCTCTGAACAAGCCGGCGCACAAGCCAGGATCTTGCCCTCTGGATCAATGATGTACATATTGCCCACGTAGCCGGTCTCGCTGGAGTATAAGGGCAAAACGTTTGAGTAGTGGCTGGGATAACCATACAACACGGTATACTGCGCCCAAGACTGGAGCCCGTCCAGGTCTTCCTGTCTGGGTTGAAGATAAGATGCAGCCAAATCACCTAAATTCGTGTGCACCGTATACAAGTACGTAGAATCACTGCTGCTCGCCAGGAAAGCCAAGATGACCACACTACCGGCCAGCATTTCCAATACCAGCAGCGCAAACACTGTCACAAAGGTGTAGCCTAACACCAGGCGCCCGCGCAGCCCACGGAACAAACTAAAAAAACGCATCACAAGCTCTAGCATGACCCTATCTTATCCTTGTTCGTTCAAAACGACAAGCGGCGAGCTGTGCACCGCCCCCCAACTGACAATCAGCACGGTCAGCAGGGTCAACAGCGTGCTGCCCAGCACAATCCCAAAGTCAGCCAGCGTATCGCGCAAAAACAACTTCTCAACCAGGTCGTTTTGGGTTGCCCAGGCAAAGAGAAAGCCGCGCACTGCCAGCAAACCCAAGCCGCTGACCAGCACCGCCACCAGGCTGTATTCGGCCGCCAGGGATGCCAGGATATGGCGGCGGGCGTAGCCAACCGCCTTGAGCACACCCATCTCATAGCGCCGGTCGAGCATAGCCAGGCCCACCGTATTCGCCAGCAGCAGCGCACCTGCCAGCAAGGCTAACCCGGCCATGACTGCTGCGAAGATAAACAGATCATGATACACCTGGGCATCGCGCGTCAGGTAAGCCTCCAGGTTGAGCACTGTCACTTGCGGCAGGGCCTCGCCCAGGCGGGCTACCGCAGATTCTAGGCCAGCAGGCGGCACTCTGAGATCATAAGTCACGGTATCGGGCGTCTGCAAGCTGCGGCTGAAGGCAACCGGCATAAGCAGCCCATCCAGAGAACGGAAACCGAGGCCATAGCTAACCGGGGCATAACCTCCTGCCACAGTCAGCAGCTGCTGCCTGCCATCCGTCAGGGTTAGGCGCAACTGGCTGCCCACTGGGATGTCCATGTAATCAGGCACATAGGCTCCATCTGGCACACTGCCCCACTCTGCGCCAGTCAGGGTATAACCGCTCGGATTGCTAAGCCCATTCAGTTGAGGTGAAATAGGATCGCCGCCATCCGTGGGCAGATCGGCCTGTTCAATCTTAATCACCTGGGTAGTGGCTACAAGCGCTTCCACAGAAACCTGTTCTTGTTCCATGGCTTGCCTGAGGGCTTCCTCCTGGCTGGCTGGGGCCACAATGGTCAGGTTGGCCCCGGTGACTTCAATGGTACGGTTAGCCAGGGCAAGCTGCCCATCTTTAACCACGATCGTGCCAAAGGCCAAGGTCACCACACCCGCAAACATGGCGATCATCGAAAAGACCAATCGCAGGCCGCGGCGCTGCAAGCTGCGGCGGGCCATCTTCAGGGTTGGGCGCCCCCACACGGGCAGCAGCCGCGCCGCCACCCACAAGATGCCGCTCAGCAAGCCGCCCAAGACAACCAACCCGCCGGCTGCCACCGCCAACACAATCAAACCGTTCAGCAAAGAGCCCACCACCAGGCAGGTCAAGGTGGCAAAAGCCAGCCCCAGGCCAAGCAAGGCCACCGCCAGCTTAACGTAAGAGGGCCGCTGCAAGGTCAGGGTTTCGCCGCGCAGCAGCGCCGCCGGGCGGGTTTCTCCTGCGCTCACCAGCGCCAGCACCGCGAAGATCAGGGTGGTCAGCAGACCCGCACCACCCGTACTGAGCAGCAATGCTGGCGAGATGGGATCTTCAAGCAGCATGTTGGTCATGCGGCCTGCCAGGGCAATCAGAGACTTTGAAACCAAGACCCCCAAAGCCAAACCTACCCCGCTACCCAGGCCGCCCAAGATGGCTGCCTCCAGCAAGAACACAGCATTCAGATCGGCCTGGCGATAACCCAACACCTTGAGCACGGCCATTTGCGTCATGCGGCGTCGCAGCAGCACCACCATGGTATTGGCTACCCCAATTCCGCCCACCAGCAATCCCAAGATGCCCGCCCCCCGCAGGCAAACATCAATAAATGCCTGGTTGTTGCGATTCAAATCGGCCATGTCCAGCGTTGTGATTACCCACCAGCCGCGTTCCTCGAGTTCGGCCTGCGCAAGAGGGATATCAGGAGCCAGGATCAGCACCTTGTCGGTAGCAAATTCAGCCACTGCCCCCGGCTGCTGAGAAGCGGTCACCAACCGTAGGGCTGCGTCTAGGGTGTAATAGATGCGTTCACCCTGCCCATCAGGGGTGTGCTCCACCACCCCCCGCACCACCATCTCGATGGGCGCTCCCACCTTCAGGTCAGAGACCAACAGGGTATCCCCCACGTGGATATCCTTTTCTTGGGCCAGGTCGCGCGTGATCAACAAGTCTTGATCGCTTGTCAGCAGGTCAAGCAGACGCCCGTCAGGCGGGTCTTGAATGGTCAACTGCCCGCTGAGAGGATAAACCCGTGGATCGATACCGATGCTCGATGTGACCAGCGTCAACTCTCCCGAGCCCGGTTGGCGGAAAACCATATCATAATTGTATGCTTCAAGCGTAAGCTGGGTGATCGTTCCGGCTTGCTGGAGGGCCAACAAATCCTCCCAATCAGCTTGTGTCAGGCTGGCGCCGTCAAAATGTCTGATCTGTAGATCGCCGCCCAGGTTGGCCTGCGGGTCTACCAACATCACCTTCTCCAAAGAGGCCGAGAACAGGTTGAGGGCAGTCAGCGACATTACCCCAAACAAAATACACAAGAAAGCCACCCACACGCGCTGCCCGTCACGCCCCAGGTTATGTAACGCCATGCGAAAAAACTGCCAGGTTTTCATTGCATCATCACCTTACTCGCTTCGGGCGCACACAGCAGGCCGTCCACCAGGTGCAGGCGGCGGTCGGCATAGGCGGCCACGGCGGCATCGTGTGTCACCATCACGATCGTCAGATTGAGTTGGCGTCTCAGGTCAGTCAGCAGGGTCAAGATCTGTTTACCGGTCGCAGTGTCCAGGTTACCCGTTGGCTCATCCGCCAGCAGCAAGCGTGGCTGCGTGACCAGGGCGCGGGCGATCGCCACCCGCTGCTGTTCGCCGCCCGAAAGCTGGCGCGGCAGGTGGCGCAGCCGCTCTCCCAACCCAACCAGCTCCAGCATCTGCCGCGCCAGGTCAGAGGCCTGGCGGCCGCGCGGACCCACATACAGCGGCACTTCTACATTTTCTTGGGCCGTCATGCTGGGGATGAGGTGGAAAGACTGAAAGACGATACCAATCTTTTCGTTGCGCAGGCGCGCCAGGCGGTTTTCAGGCAAGGCGCTGATCTCCACATCGTCCAAGATGACCCGCCCCTGCGTCGGGCGATCAATCCCGCCCAGCACCCCCAGCAGAGTCGATTTGCCTGAGCCCGAGGGGCCCGTCAGGGCAATCCACTCACCCGGAGCAATATCGAAAGTCACTCCCTTGAGAACATGCAATTGGTGGCTACCCAGCGCCAGGCTGCGCTGAACATTATCTACACATAGGATGGAATCAGGCATTTTAACCTCACGATCAAATAGGATGCCAGCAGTATAGCCATCCTGAGGCCTTTTGCCATCCGACCAGGGTCTGATTTTTGGTCAAACTTGAGGGGACCAAGAAATGACCGTTCTGATTTTCACCGGCCAAATATGTTACATTAACTAATTGATTGCACGCCATATTTTTATTATAATAATGTTACGGGGCAATGTATTGGTGTAGCGCGGCTGGCTGGTCTTACGATCAAAGTAAGTCTTTGTTGACACAGCTTTACTAAGAGAGGAGAAGCTTTATGTCTAACTCAAATGCACGCGCTGCAATTCAGGTAATCATTTTAATTGGCATTACCATCTTTGCCATGCTGACGGGCTGGGCCTGCGATTGTGGCAGCGGATCTGATTATTCATCCAGCGGTGGTGGCTTTACCACACACGATGCTGTCAACGAAGCCGAGGGTGCGGTTGACCGCTGGCACGATTTTACCCAAGAAAACCTCACCCCTAACGCAAAAGACCTGCAAACCTTCTACAGCTTCGTTGAGGATGGAAGGCTGGGCTTCGGCATCCTGGTTCCCCAGGCCCCTGACGCCACCCAACCCGGCATACTGCTGGAGGGGGTTACGCCAAATATCTACGCCCAATGGAACGAAAATGGGGAAACTCTTCCTATTTACACGTTTGTACCCCTGACCACCAGCCAAGAGCTGGCTGACCAGCTAACAGCTTTGATCCCCCCGCCGCCAGAGACACGCTGGCAAGCACTGGTGCCCATCCCCGGCGACTGGATGGCTAATATCCCTATCGACACCACTAACATCGAAAATTTTGGGGGCTCTCTGTATTATGGGTTGGATTTTCAGGGTGTTGATTTCTGCAACCACTGCGAGGTCAAGCTGACTGCCTGCTCCAGCACACCCCTGACCGCCCCGCAGCAGTTCATGTTGAATGCCTTCGGTGAAAGCTTCATTACCAGCGATGAAGGGCTCACTTGCGCCCAGCCTGTCCCAACTTATATCATGCTCTCGGACCCATTTGGTGGCGATCCACCGCCGGGGCCTATATTTGCCTCCTTTGGCCCGTTTGGCGGTGTTGTTTATACCACCACCATGCAGTCCGACTTCAGTATTTTCTACTCCCTACGCCACTCTACCCAAACCACTCAAACCCTCACCCTATCACAGATCGGTTCAAGCCAGGGTTGGGAATATGAATGGGCTGATCTTGAGGGCACACCCATCTCACAGATCTCTGTCGGCCCGATGGGCGACAATATCCACGCGGATGGCCCCTTCTTTGAAGACAACTTGCAAGTCATTGCCAGTGGGCTGCCCACTTGTACCAATGCCCGCGATACCATTTACTTGACCGCCACCATGGTGACCACACCCAGCATCCAGGCAATTGGAAGCACGGTGATCGAGGTGCTGCCCGATCCGGCCCTTTGTATCGTCGCCGACCTGGGAATTGATCAAATCGCCAGCACCAGCCAGATCACTGCCGGCAATTGGGTCACTTTCACCTTTGCAATTACCAATTTCGAAACCACCGCCCAGAGCATTGTTGTAACCCAAACCCTTACGCCAGGCTCAGCCGTAGAGGATGTATCCGTACCGGCGGGCTGCACATGGGCCCAGGCTGCTGGTCTGATCACCTGCACGCAAAGCAGTGTGCCACCTGGCAGCAGCCTTTCCCTCGAGATCGCCGTCCAGGCAGCCGCTACCTTCACTGGCGAGTTAAACAGTATGGCCGAGGTACAACCACAAGGTGGCGCAGACAGCCATTATTACGACAATGTCACCGGTTGGTTGGCAGTTAACGTCACCGGCGGGGTTCCCCCTAGCTGGCAGGTTTTCTTGCCTTGTATCAACCGGCATTAGCTCTCTAGCAAAGCCGCCAGCGCCTGCCAGAGGCGCTGGTTGGCTGCTTGAATATGCGCATCAGTGACTCGCTCTAAAGACTGTGCGCCCAAGACCAGCGGCTGCCCGGCGCAGATGTGTATCTGCCCGGTCAGCCGGGTCTTTTCCATCTGCCAGACGGGCTGAATATCATAACCCCCTTGCGAAACCACGGGGATGAGCGGGGACCCGCTGCGCAGCGCAAGCCAGGCAGCCCCCGCCGCAAGCGGCGATTGTAGCCGGCCATCCCATGTAAATTCCCCTTCTGGTGCAATTACCACACAGCCGCCATCCAAAAGCACCTGGCGAGCATGCAGCAATCCTGCCGCCGCCAGGGTGCGGCGGTTATCCGTCAACAGCATACGCTCCTGTCCTTGCCACAGCCCCAACGCCTCCAACAGACCTGCGATCACTTCACCAGTCAATCCTTGAACAAACAAATTGGCATCTGGGCGGCGGCGCTGAACAACCAAGAAGAGCAGGGCATCTGCAATGGTTGAGACGTGGTTGAAAGCTACAAGGCAGCCGCCTTGCGCCGGGATATTTGCTTCACCATCTATCCTCAAACGATAAAACAAACGCGCCAACGCCAGCACAAACCTCGGCCCGCCCAGGCGTCGGGCCAACTGGAGGAGCCAGAGCTTACGAGCATAATGGATACGCTGCTTAAAACCCTCGAGCATGATCATCAATAATGTGATGTACGCAAGGTGTGACCGCCATCCGCCCTGCCCTGAGCAGTACGCATCTGGGCATCCAGCGAAGCGGCATAAGTAACCCACTTCAGCAAGCTTTCGTGATCAAACAACACCTGGTAAAGCTGTCGACCCACTACCAGCGCCAGGCAATAATTGACGACGGCATACACACCGTTCACCTGGCAAAGAGGAAAATCAAGCTGTTGTTGATCATCTCGCCAGGCAAAGCGTTGATCGGTCAGGAACAATTGCCCCTGCCCCACTCGCCGCGTGTCTGCCTCACCACCAGGCGGGCTGTTTGGCCTGGCTGCCCACAACTCAGCCGCACCCGAAGCCAGGTAAACGGATTCTTGCTCGGATAATGGAAAATCCAGCAAGCGATCGTCCTTTGGCAAAGTTTCAAGGCGCAGCGTCTTTTTCATCAGCGCATACCAGTCTGCCAGGTTGCGCTCATCGCCTACCAATAGAGAGCCGTGCGCGCCTCTTCGGACAAGCTTAAGGTAAAAGCCTTTTCCGGCCACACGCCGCACTCGCCAGCGCGCTCCGCACGCTGTACAGTCCACCACTTCTGGCCGCAGCCAGGGCTGGCGATGCGTCAAAACATCATTTACCTGGCACAAAGGGCAGCACCACAATAGATCAGGAATCACAACCTGCCTGCTCCTGGTAATACTGGTACGCATCGCCGACCGTCTGGATGCGCCACGCCAGGTCGGGTGTTACCTCTATGCCCAACCTTTGCAGCTCCAACAGCACTTCCACCAGCTTGATCGAATCCACACCCAGGTCGGTCACAAAATACGCGCCCGGGGTGATCAGCTCAACCGGCGCTTCCAAAATACCTGCCACCAGGCTCTGGAATTGCTCAAAAGAGAGCGGCTTCACGGTTTCAGGCATATGTAAGCTCCTCCTGTGCCAGCTCGCGCAGCTTATATTTTTGCACCTTGCCAATTGCCGTAACCGGCAAACGTTCTACAAAACGCACCTGTTCGGGCATCTTAAAAGGTGCAATCTGCCCACGGCAATGCTCTACAACCTGGATGACGGTCAATTGCGCCCCGGGTTGGGGTTCCACAAACGCCCAAATCGCTTCACCTGTCAAAGGATGCGGCACACCCACCACAGCCGCCCGCCGTACACCGGCATGGGTATGCAGTACCATCTCGATTTCAGCCGGAAAGATATTCTGCCCGGCACGGATGATGAGATCCTTTTTTCGATCGCTCAAGCGCAGGTAACCATCTTCTCCAATTGTGCCAATATCGCCCGTATAGTACCAGCCATCAGCATCTAATGCCTGTGCAGATAGATCGGGCGCATTATAGTAGCCCAGCATCATCTGAGAGGTGCGCACAGCAATCTCTCCGCGTTCTCCTGTGGGCAGGGGAAGGCACCGATCGTCCACAATGCGCACCTGCACGCCCGGCGCAGGCTTCCCCACCGTGGTCGCCGCCATCTCCCAGCCATCATCCAGCCCCGTCCAAGAGATGACCATGCTCTCGGTGGTGGCGTAAATATTCTCGATATTGCAACCAAAGTGCGCATGGATGGCACGCGCCAGTTCTGGCGGGCAAGGCTCTGCTGAAAAAGTCAACCTGCGCAGTGAAGACAGGTCATAATTTTCTCTCTCAGCGGCCCTGAGCATCAGGCGGTACATGGTTGGCGAACCAACCACCTGCGTTACCCGCTCCCGCTCGATAGCCGCCAGCATCTCCAGTGGGTCAAAGCGGTCCATCAGCACGATCTTCCCCCCACCCAAGAGCGCCGCCACGCTGCCCAACATGCCGCCAAATTGGTATGGCGGGAAAGGCAGCAGCAAGCTGCGCATCAGGCTCATATCGAGGCGCGGCCCCACCGAGCGCACCGCTAACCCAAAGGTGCGCTGTGAATTATGCATCACCCCTTTTGGCAGGCCAGTGGTGCCAGAAGTGTAAGTGATCAGCGAAAGGTCTTCGCCAGTGATGGTGGGCGATACCAGTTTTTTTCCCCATCCCATTAACTCGGCCATCGAATAGAACGTATCCCCGTCACCTTCGCCAGCGGGTGCATCCAACACGATCACCCGGCGCAACTCGGGCAGGGATGGCAGCAACCGTTCAAACATCGCCGGGTAATCTCGCCCCAGCCAGCGCTGGGGAATGATGACTGCCCGCGCCCCACAATCCGTCAAGATATGCTGAAGCTCGCGCTCGCTTAACAGCGGGTTGAGCGGCACATTGACCGTGCCCATCATCTGAGGCAAGAACATCGTGTAGAATGATGTTGGGCAGGCCGGCAGCAAGGTTGAAATACGCTCGCCGCGCCGGATGCCCAAGGCCTGTAGGCCCCCGCCCAGTGCCTGGATATCGGCAAAGGCCTGCCGGCGTGTCAGGCGCTGTTCTTTGAAAATCAGCAGTTCGCTTTCGGGCCGTATCGTGAAAGCCAGCTTGAGCAGCCTTTGTGAGCCAATCTTACCTAACAGCCTTTGGAAAATCATGCTTTTCAGTGTATCATTAAACTGTTTGTTTTTGTGGAGACTCTCTTATGTATCCAACCATCCTCATCGGCAGTTTCAAACTTAGCACCCACCTGGTATTGAATTTGCTGGCCGCCATTGCGGTGGGAATCTTCGCCAACCACCGCGCCCTGAAACGCGGCTATCGTTCCACTGTAAATGAAGTGATCAACCTGGTTTTTTACCTGGCGTTGGGAGTGCTGGGAGGGGCTTACCTGGGCCTGTTCATTCCATATGCAACCAACCATTTGGCCGGAAATCCGGCCCCCGCACAATGGTGGTTGAGCGGGCAGAATTGGTTTGGAGCCGTAACTGGCGGCTCTTTGGCCGGGCTGCTCTACTGCAAGCACAACCATCGCCCGGTGGGTTGGTCTTTTGACCTGTTTGCGCCGCTCTTGCCGCTTGCTCTGGCGATCGTGCGCATCGGCTGCCAGTTGGCTGGCGACTCATATGGCAAATTAACCAGCACCTGGCTGGCTATGCGCCTGCCCGATGATCATGGCCTGTGGGCCAACCGGTACCCAACCCAGATCGTAGACGCGCTGATCAACCTGCTGATCTTATTTGCCCTGCTAAGTTTCGAACGCTGGACCATTCAGAGTGGCAAAGGGCGCGGCTGGCCGTTTGAAGGTTTTCTCTTCTGGTTGTATGTGCTGCTGTTCTGCGGCCAACGCTTGTACTTCGAAGCCTGGCGCGGAGATACACCGATCCTGTTCGGCGCGTGGACATGGAACCACTTGTACAGCTTGCTCGGGTTCATGGCTGCACTGGTCGGGATTCTTTGGGGGCTCAGGCGAGCTTCTATCCTTAAACGAACGTGAAGTGGCGCTCACGCATCACTTCACGTTCGTTCGCCATCCCTAAATATACAGATCGCGTTTGTTATAGATCCAATACGCCCCTGCCAGGCAGGTGACGATGATCACCGCCGAGAGCAGCAGGTAGATTCCATCCACTGTGCCCCTGCGGAAGAGCTCGCCCGCATCAAAATACTTGAACGGCGTGAAGTACTTAAGAAAATCCAGGTTTTCGTTCAATACTGACACAATGGATATGAAGTAAGTTGCCAAAATGATGCCCACCGCCGTCGAGCCAGACAGCTTGTAACGCTTCATGGCACAGCCTAATAACAGCCCTATCGCCAAGAAGATCAGTTCGATGGCGAACATGGCCCGCATTTCTAGCCCTAAGAAGTCGTAGAAGGCCTGGTCGGGGTTGAACGAGCGCGTCCCTACCAGTGACATACCCCAGGTGATCAAGGCAAAGGCGGCGCAGTTGACCACCGCCGCCAGCGCCTTGGCGGTGACAACCCGGCTGCGCGAGACCGGCAGCACCAACGAGAACTCAACCGTTTTATCGCGCTCTTCTTTAGAAATAATGTCACTGCCCCACATGGCTGCCGCAATGGCGCCCATCAACGCAAAGTAAATGAACATGATGCCGTAGAACCCGCTCACCGTGGTCAGGTTAAAGGCTCGCATGCTCAAGGCATCCAACAGCGCCGGAGGCATCGCATCCAGCATCTTCACCGTTTCTGGATCGCCGGCAAAGGCTGAGAATTTGGCCCCAGCCATCATGATCAAGAGTGAAATGATCACACTCCAGATGAGCAGAGATTTGAGGTTGGCTTTCAGCTCACGTAGAAAGATGTTCATCCTGTGCCTCCTTACGACACCGCCGGGATGTCGCGCCGGGTATACAACCAGTAGCTGGCCCCCAGCGCCACCAGGCTAACCGTCATATTCAACAACATCAGCGGCACATCATATGCAGCTTCTGTGAGGATATAGGTTGGATCAATGTGCTTGAAGGGCGTAATCAGCTCAAGGGCCACATCCCCCAATACCCCACTAAAGGCATTCAGCACGTACATACCAAAGCCCAACCCCAGCCCATAAGGTGTCACACTGCGTACCCGTTTGACCAACAGCGAAATGACCAGCCCCACGCTCAGGAAGAAGAGCTGGAAGATCACAATGCTGGCCAGCACCAACAGCAGCGGACGCACAGCATACTCGTGCTCGCCGCGAAAAAGCTCAATGGCAGTGAAACTGACCACCCATATCACCAGGTTGGTGATGGTCAGGCTGGTCAGGGCAGCCAAGAGTTTACTGGTCAACACCTGGGCACGGCTGACCGGCTTGCTCAGCAAGAAGTCTGCCGTCAGCTCGCTTTCTTCGATCGAGACCAGGCCAAAACCATAATTACTGGCCTGGATTGCCAGGCAAAGCTGGACAAACATGAAAACGAAGCTGTAAAATCCCAGTGCTGTAGAGAGGTCCATGCGGTCCATGCCAAAGGCGGCCCGCAGCTCCTGCGGATACCTGGCCAGGAAATCATTCATCAACGCTGCCTGATCGGCAAAAATGGGGAACATGGCAAAGAAGAACGTCAGCAAGACCGCCATCCCCAACGACCAGATGATTACCGATTTCAGCCTAACATGCAACTCATGTCGATAGATGTTTGCTTTCATGGTCGCCGCCTATTCATAGTAATGCATGAAGATTTCTTCCAGCGTCGGCTCTTCGATGGTCACATCGGCCACCTGCATCCCGCTGAGCTTTTGCAGTACGGCGTTAATATCCCCCTTGAAGAAGAAGCTCAGCGTACCATCCTCCGTCTGCACATTGGTCACGCCCGGCAGATCGAAAGCGCCCGGTGCCAGCCCCTCCGCTGTCAGGCGTACTTTCTTGTAGTTATTTTGTTGCAGGGTGCGGATGTTGGAGATCTCAACCATCTTGCCCTCGCGAATGATTCCCACCCGGCTGCACAAGCGCTGCACCTCGCCCAAGATGTGCGAGGAAAAGAAAACAGTCACACCGCGGGCATTCTCGGCCCGGATCAAGTCAAAGAATTTGCGCTGCATCAGCGGGTCGAGGCCGGCAGTCGGCTCATCCAAGAAGAGCAGCTTCGGGCTGTGCAGCAGGCCCTGCACAATGCCTACCTTCTTCTTATTACCGTAGGATAGATCGCTGATGCGGCGGTTCATTTCCAATTCCATCGTCTCAGATAGTTCCTGGATGCGCTCGCGGCAGTCGTGATCGTAGAAGCTGGCAGAATACTTAAGCAGGTCGATCACCTTCATTCCTTCATAGTAATAAACTTCCGAAGGCAGGTAACCAATATCGCGGCGGATCTCGGGGCCCTGGGTAACCACATCTTTCCCAAAGACCCTGGCGCTGCCGCTGGTTGGGTGGATCAACGACAACAGCAAGCGGATAGTGGTAGATTTCCCCGCGCCGTTGGGCCCAATGAAGCCAAAGATTTCCCCTTCTTCCACGCTAAATGACACATCCACAATCCCCCGTGATTTGCCATAATATTTGGTCAGGTGAGAAACTTCAATAATGCTCATAAATTCGCTCCTTGGTCGTTGGTTGTATTGAAACCCCCTATACAGTGTATACCTTGAAAGATATTTCGTCAATCTAGTTTCGGGTGATCAAACAAAAAAAAACGATCACGAGAACCATCTCATGATCGTTTTCAGAGGCGTCGAGGGGATTTGAACCCCTGATCAGGGTTTTGCAGACCCTTGCCTTGCCACTTGGCCACGACGCCGAAATATTGGCTATGACAACGAATGGATGATCCAGGATCATCCATTCATCGTTTTTGCAGAGCGGGCTATGGGACTCGAACCCACGACCTTCTCCTTGGCAAGGAGGTGTTCTACCAACTGAACTAAGCCCGCAAGTGGCCTATTTGTGCAGGCCAGAGAGTGCCGAGAGTCAGGATCGAACTGACGACACCGCAATTTTCAGTCGCGTGCTCTACCAACTGAGCTATCTCGGCTTGCAGTGTTTGGCTTTCAAAGTGCGGGCTTATTTTACCTACATGACCTCAGATTGTCAAGCACTCGCGCAAGTTGCGTTTCAGCCTGCCAGATTTTTTTCATAGAGCATTAATTTGATTTTTTGACAGTTTTACTTTAGAATCAACTTGCAAGCAGATGGGTGACCCCCTCACCGATCTGCTTGCATTTTAATTGCCCACATTGTGATAATTTTCATTAACTTGACTTTTCCGATTGAAGCGCGAAAATTAAAGTACAACGCTCCGAAAAAAGCAAAACAGGCGAAAGCCTGCGACGCAGAGTCATGGACCTAAAACCGTCGCCCCCCTCGTCGGTCAAGGCCGCCAGACCCCCGAAAATGGCAAACCAAGCGAAAGCTTGGGACGCAAAGTTACGGGTCTAAAATCACTGGCTAGCAAAAGCAAGCGGAAACAAGCAAGCGCAAGCGTAAGCAAGCAACGGCAAGTGAAAGCAAGCAAGCGCAAGACCCAGTGATCAGGACCGCCGAACCACCGAACAGGCAAAACCAGTGAAAGCTGGCGACACAAAGTTATGGGTCTAAAGCAACTTTTATTATAGGGTTGCCATGATTGCCAGACTACCGAAGAGCGTTGGTGTTTTTTAACCGTCAAGTAAACTGTGCCCAGGCACAGTTTTTGCATTTTAAAGGATACACGCCCAATATTATGTTACACTATTATTCTCAACAGGCGCAATCATCGAACGGATCGCCCTGTTTTATGCACTGAAATTTCAAAATCTTAGGTCCAGCCGCTTGAAGAACTGACTGCAATGCCGCATGAGGAATAAAAATTGAGAGCCTACACAGGAAAAGTGCTGTGGGTTGACCTCACCCAGGGCACGTGGTCTGAAGAAAGCATTCCAGATTCGATCTACCAACAATACCTGGGCGGGATTGGGCTGGGTGCTCACCTGCTCTACCGCGAGATTCCAGCCGGGGCCGACCCGCTGGGGCCGGAGAATGTGCTGGGCTTCTTTCCTGGCCTGCTCACCGGCACAGGCAGTCTCTTCACCGGGCGTTGGATGGCGGTTGCCAAATCGCCGCTCACCGGCACCTGGGGCGACGCCAACTGCGGCGGCACCCTGGCCTTTGCCATCAAACAGTGCGGCTACGACGGCATTTTGTTCAAGGGTGCCAGCCCCATGCCGGTCTATCTGGTCATGAACGCCCACGGCCCCCAACTGCTGGATGCCAGCCACCTGTGGGGCAAAGATGCCGTCGAGACCGAAGATTGGCTCCGGGCGGCCTATCACGCCAAAAAGCAGCCTGCCGTTGCCGCTATCGGCCCCGCAGGCGAAAAACTCTCCTTAATCTCCGGCATTGTCAACGACCGCGGCCGGCTGGCAGCCCGTTCTGGCCTGGGGGCAGTGATGGGCTCCAAAAAGCTCAAGGCGCTCGTCTTAGCTGGCTCGCAGCGTATAGGTTCCCACAACCCAGCCAAAACCAGGCTGCTTTCCTTGAAATGCACTCACAATGCGCTGGTGCCATCCAGGCTCTTATACACCAAATTCTTGCGAATGCTGGGCAGGGTTTCTGGCAAGCTGCCCATCGGCTTTGCCCAGCCGGGCCTTTTGCTGGGCGGGGCCCTGGCCAAGTGGGGCACCATTGGTACTTTCCAGGCTTCGGTAGGCATGGGCGATGCCCCCTTCAAAAACTGGGCCGGCACCGAGCGCGATATGCCCCAAGTTTACGACGCCATTGACCCCGATCACATCCGTAAAACCGAAAAACGCAAATATCACTGCCGCGGCTGCCCACTGGGCTGCGGCGGCATTACTGAGTTTGTCAGCAAAGAAAACGGCGGACAGCCTATTGAAAGCCACAAGCTCGAATACGAGACCACCGCATCTTTTACCACCCTGCTGCTCAACGACGACCTTGGCCTGGTATATGAGATCAACGAGCTGCTCAACCGTGCCGGAATGGATACCATTTCAGCCGGCGGCGCGGTGGCCTTTGCCATGGAATGTTACGAACGCGGCTGGATTACCACCGAAGATACCGGCGGCATCGAACTGACCTGGGGCAACGGCCCTGCCATCCTCGAAGTGCTGCGCCAAATGATCGCCCGGGAGGGATTTGGCGCCTGGCTGGCCGATGGAGTCAAAAAAGCCGCCGCCACGCTGCCGGCCCATACCCACGAAGCCGCCATCCATGCCGGTGGGCAAGAGATCGCTTACCACGACCCTCGCCTGGATCCCGGACTGGGCCTGCACGCCAGTGTAGACCCCACCCCGGGGCGGCACACGGTTGGCGGCTATCTCTTTTACGAAATGTACCGCCTGTGGACGCGTATCCCCGGCTTGCCGCCAGCCCGCCCGCTCTATGCCCGCTCGGTGCGCTACGAACCCAACGGCGATAACATCACCAGTTCGGTAGCCGTCAGCAACTTCACCCAATTCTATAATTCGGTCGGCGCCTGTTACATGGGCATGCTCCTCGGCGTAGACCGGGTTCCCATCTTCGAGTGGGCCAATGCCGCCACCGGCTGGGAGCTCAGCCCGGCCGAATACATGCGCGCCGGTCACCGCATCCAAACTCTGCGGCAGATGTTCAATATCCGCCAGGGCATCGACCCGCACAGTCTCAAGATCAGCCCGCGCCTAACCGGCAGCCCGCCCATGCAAGCCGGGCCCAACAAGGGCTACAGTTTCGACCTGGGGGCCTTCATGCGGGCCTACTGGCAAGAGATCGGCTGGCACGCTGAAACCGGCATCCCTACTCCCGAGACTCTCAGAGCTCTCGATCTGCTGCCAATCACCCAACTGCCAGGCAAGGAACCCGCCGCATGAGCTATACCATTATTCCCGCCTGCACCGGCTGCGCCGCCTGTGTAAAGATCTGCCCCGTGGCCGCCATATCTGGCGAGAAAAAGCAGCTCCACCACATCGATCCCGTCGTCTGCATCGACTGTGGCGCCTGTGGGCGCATCTGCCCATACCAGGCCATCCTCGACCAGGCTTCTGCCATATGCCAGATGGTCAAGCGCAGCTTGTGGCTCAAGCCGCAAGTCATCGATGCCCAATGCATTTCCTGCGGGCTCTGCTTAGAGGCCTGCCCGACCAGTGTGCTCGAGATGGTAGACCTGCCCAACACCCTGCGCCCTGATTTGGCAGGTCAAGTGCGCCCGGTTGCCCGCCTGAAAGACGCCCCCAACTGTATCGGATGCTCCTTCTGCCAGGCCGCTTGCCCGGTGGGCGCTATCGAGATGCAAGCAGGCTCTCAAAAGTAACTATGGATGGCAGGAAAAGCGTTGTCGTCATCAGTCACCTGCCTCCTGGCACAGACCTGCGCCGCGACCACGTGGCCCTGCCATCTAACTATGGCTCATCCACCTATTTTGCCCGTTCGGATATCCAGGCCATTTACCGCCTGGTAAACGAGAACCTGTCTGCCCTGGATGCACGCCTTCACTTCTCACAGCGCATGGCAGGCCAACATGTGCTCTTTAAGCCTAACCTGGTAACGGTTTACCACCACATGGGCCTGGTGGAGCCAGAATATCCTGAGACCACCGATCCCCGCCTGCTGGATGCCGTTTTGGCTTATTTCAAACGCTTCACCAGCCGCCTTACCATCGTTGAATCTTCAGGACGAGGCGTACCCACGCGTGGCTCCTTTGCCGTGGCTGGCCTGAAGCGCCTGGCGCGTTACCACGGCGCGGCGTTGATCGCCCTGGAAGAGCAGCCCACCTGCCGCTATATCTTGCCTCAGGCTCGCCTACAGAAGGAGATCATCGTTCCCGAGATCATTGCCCAGGTTGTTACCGGCCAGGCCTTTTTCGTCTCTGTGCCCAAGATGAAGACGAATTTATACACCGGCGTGACCCTGGGTTTCAAAAACGCTATGGGCCTCTTACCCTATAACCTGCGCCAGCGCCATCACCATTTTGGCATTGACCAGAAGCTGGTGGACATCCTGCACCTCTTCCAGCCGCACCTGACCATCATTGATGGACTGGTGGGCGGCGAGGGCAATTGCCCTGCCCCGGTGGATCCCGTGGACAGCCGGGTGATCCTGAGTGGAAATAACAGCGTGGAAACAGACCGGGTGGCCACGCGTATGATGGGCTTCGATCCGGCCAGCATTGCCTTGATGCGCGCCGCCGATGCTGCCGGTTTCGGCGACCCTGAAGTAGAGATCATCGGTGAAGAAAAGATCATCCCCTTCCAACCCGCCGACCCATCCCTGATGAATGAAGCCTTCCGCCACAGCTTCCCTAACGTGCGCACCCTGGTGGGACACAACCTGCCGCATGCCCCCAGGATCGAGACTGCCACCCAGTGCACACCCCAGATCGCCAGCCAGATGGAAATGGCCTGCCGCGGTGGCTGCCTGGCTACTACTCGCTTTGCCTTCGATATGTTCCTGCGTGAGGGTCAATGCTGTGATTTTCCCCTCATCCTACTCATGGGAACCGGCATCAACCTGGATGGCCGGCCCTGCTACCTGGATGCATCCGGTCAGCCCTACACCCTGGATGAGATCGCTTGCCTGCCCGGCAAAAAGCTGGTTGTGGGCAGCTGCGCCGCGGCCGCCGCCCCCTTGGCAGACCGCTATATTGATGGCTGCATGCCCTTCCCCAATTCTCCTCACGCAGCCCTCCACCGCCTCACGGGGACACTCTGTTCAGTCACATCACTAAAAAACCGGCACTTACTTTCGCTGCTCGTGGCTACCCTACAGATGTGCCAGAAACGCAAACAGCTTTACCGCCAGGGTCACCGCCTGGACTGTCCCCTGCCCAACAGCCCCAATCTGCCTGCCGAACAGTATCCTCTCTCTGCCACCGATCAGGCCATGCAGGCTGTACCTTGGGATCTACCTCCACTCAGCCCGGCCGAGATCAAAGCCGCCTGTGCGGCAGAGAACCGGGCTGTATTAGCCACCTTTCTCGGCTGATCTGCGGTTTCTCTAATTTCTAACCAGGGCTATAATTACTGAAAAGGAGACTCACCCAATGATCACCTCCCGCCTGAAATCCTTCAACTACGCCATTGGCATGTTTGGCACATCCATTCCCATTAACATGCTCAAAACCTATGCCGCCATCTACTATGTAGACACCCTGGGGCTGACCACCAAGCAGTTTGCAGCCATCCTTGCTATCTACGCCTTCATCGATGCCCTCGACAACCCCATCTACGGCTTCTTATCTGACCGCACGCGCACCCGCTGGGGCCGGCGGCGCCCCTGGCTGGTGATCGGCACCATCCTGCTGGTGCTGTTCTTCATCGCATTTTACAGCCCACCGCTTAACATGGCTGCCAGCGTGCTCTTTGGTTATTGCATGCTCTTTTATATCCTCACCGGCACCCTCGATTCGGTCATCAACGCCAACTACGGCGCCCTCTTCCCTGAGCTGTTCCGCACCGATGCAGAGCGCGCTTCTACAAATGCCTTGCGCCAGGCCTTTCAGCTCGTCGCCATGATCATCAGCATCGCCCTCACCCCCCTGGTTACCAAAGCCCTGGGGTACCAGATAACATCCATCGTCTATGGCCTGCTGGGCGGGGCCGTCATCCTCTACATGGCGTTTACCAGCCGTGAGGTACGCGTTGAAGAAACCGAAGAAAAGCCGCAGTTGTGGGACAGCATTAAAAGCCTGCTGGTCAACCGCAAGTTCTGGATCGCCGGGCTTGCCAACGCCTTTTACAGCGCGGCGATGTCACTGGTTTTGGTCTCGCTGCCGTTCTTCGTCAAATACACCCTCGCCATCCCTGACGAACAGTCCACATTCTTGTTCGCAGCAGTCCTGTTGATCGCCATCGGCTGCGTGGCCGTGTGGGCACGCCTGGTACGCAAGTTCACTCTCATGCCGGTCTGGCGCGCCGCCTTGGCCTGCCTGGCATTGGCCTTCATCCCGTTGTTTTTTGCCAATTCCCTGGTCACAGCCCTGCTTGGCAGTGCCCTGGTGGGCTTTGGCTTTGCCGGGGCCATCACTACCATGGACCTGATCGGCGCTAAGATCATGGACGAAGACACCCAAAAACACAACTTACGCCGCGAGGGCATCATTTCCAGCGCCATGGGCTTTATGAACCGCCTGAACGGACTGTTCACCGGGGCGGCCTTTTTCTTGGTGGCCGAGCTGTTCCAGTTCGAGAGCGGCAAGAACCCCGGCCCCCAGCCCGATAACGCCGCCCGCTTCTTGCTGACCGTCTTTCCTCCCATCCTGATGGTGATCAGCTTCGCCTTCTCTTGGTTCATCAACTTTGATTCCACTTCTAAGGATGCTCCCACCCCAAATGAACCTGCCAGCCCAGCCGCCGGCCCCAATGGAGACTGAACATGGCCCTGATACGCCTGGATCACACCCCCAAAACCGTCGAGCTTAACCTGCCCCTGTATGTCATCCTCCCCAACCCTGGCAGCATGGGCAGCCAGCCCCTGCGCCAGCGCAAGGTGCTCTACCTGCTGCACGGCCTGAGCGACGACGGCAGCGCCTGGCAGCGCTACACATCCATCGAAGTGTTGGCCTCAGCCTATGGGCTGGTGGTGGTCATGCCCTCGGTAGGGCGCAGCTTCTACACCGACCAACCCGACGGGCGGCGCTACTTCACCTACCTGGCCGAAGAGCTGCCCCAATATCTCAAGGATGTCTTTGCCCTCTCCCCTGCCCGAGAAAACACCTTCATCGCCGGCAACTCAATGGGCGGCTACGGGGCCTTCAAAACAGCTTTTGCTTATCCCGAGCGTTTTGCCGCCGCGGCCAGCCTTTCGGGGGTCTTATCCCTGGATTTCATCCGCGCCTACCCACAAGACCCGCGCCTGGCAGAGTTTGCCTACTTGTTTGGAGACCTCGATAAACTCTCTGGCAGCCCAAATGACCCGGCAGCCTGGTTCAAACAAGCCGCCCAAAACCCATCCCGCCTGCCGCGCCTCTTCATGAGCTGCGGACGGCAGGACGATCTTTACCTGCTCAACCAGATGGTTTACGCCGGCCTGCAAAACCTGGGTATCCCCGTAGATTATTACGAAGAAGATGCCGCCCACGATTGGGCCTTCTGGGACAAAGAAATCCGGCGCTTCCTGGCTGCCGTGCTTGGTCCCCTCTCCAGTGAATGAAATTTACACCACCAAAAACTTCAACGCCAGGGCGCCAAGCAGCAGATCTGCATTAGAAAACCCCAAAAGGCCCTTCTTCGCGCCTTTGCGTTAAACTCTTTAATCCCCCGCTTCACCCGCACCACCTGAGAGGAAAATCCTCATGCCAGAAACGCAGACCATCAGCTTCTTCATTGAACCAAGCCAACAAGGCCAATACCTGCTGCTCCCCTTCAATATGCCGGCAGGGGTGGAAGAATTCAAGTTGAGCTACCACTACCCCCGCCACGCCTCAACCGCCTCGCAGACCGGCCCGGTGACCTTCACAGCCCACCCCGAGATCAACATCATCGACCTGGGCCTGATCGCCCCCGATGGCAGCCAGGTGGGCGCCTCTGGCTCAGATAAGAACGAGATCAGCATCAGCCAGGTGGCTGCCACCCCCGGCTACCGCCCCTGCGCCCTGGCAGCCGGTGAATGGCGCATCATCGCAGGCGCCTACAAGGTGGCTCCCGGCGGCGTGATCGTGACGTATGAATTGACCTTCACCTCAAAACAGCGCCGCCTGTTCAAGGGCGATCTGCACGCCCACACCACCGCATCTGACGGTGTGCTGAGCGCGGCCGAACTGGGCCAGCATGCCCTGCGCCACGGCCTGGATTTTCTCGCCATCACCGATCACAACCAGATGGTCTCTCAAGATGCCCTGCCCCACATCCCCGGGCTGACCCTGATCCCCGGCATCGAGTGGACCCACTTTAGAGGTCATGCCAACTTCCTGGGTGTAGACCAGCCTTACGACGAACCCTTCATTGCCAACACGCCAGAAGAAGTGCAGGCCCGTTTTGCATCTGCCCGCCAGCGTGGGGCGCACATCACCATCAACCACCCCCTGGATGAAACTTGCAGCTTCCAGTTTGACTGGAAAGCCCTGACCTTCGACAGCATCGAAGTTTGGAACGGCCCCATGCGCGAAGCTAATTTGAAAGCAGTAGGCTTGTGGCACAGCCTGCTAACTGCCGGGCAAAAGATCCCCATTTGCGGCGGCAGCGATTACCACCGCAGCACGCCCTTCATCTTCCTTGGCGGGCCCACCACCTGCATCTATGCCCTATCCCCCAGCCCCAGCGACCTGCTCCAGGCGCTCAAAGAGGGGCACGCTTACATCACCTTTGCTCCCAACGGCCCTTGGCTAGAGATGAATGCCGGCCCAGCCATCCTGGGCGACACAGCCGCATGGTCGGATTGCAAAACGCTGCATATCCAGGCCGGCGGCCTCTTGCCCGGAGATGTGCTACGCGTCGTCACGGCTGCGGGCAGCCAGGTACTCGTCCAGGCCCCAGCCCCCGGAGATGTGGAAGCCAGCTATGTGATGGAAGCCCCCGGCTTTGCCCGCGTAGAGATCCTGCGCGCCTTCCTTCCTCAGCTCCCCCTTCTGCCGGCCCTCATCTCCAATCCGATTTACTTCGAATAAAATTTGTGGTTTATGGTTGAATCTTTCGGTTTTCTCAGTGCGCTCCGCGTCTCTGCGGTTGAATCTTTACCATCATTCCTCTTTCGCCCCCAACAGGATAATCCCACCCAGCACCCCCAGCGTCACCAGGCCGCAGATCAAGAACATACCCCGGCTGCCAACCGCATCCAACAGCACGCCGCCCATCAACCCGCCCAGGGCCGAGCCTAACCCAAAGGTCATCGACCCGTACAGCCCCTGCGCCACCGATTTCATGCCCGCCGGCGCATGCTCGTCTGCATACGCCACTGCCGCCACCCCAAACAAGGGATAATTCAAGCCGTTGAGCAGTTGGGTTGCCAGGATACCTTCCACCGAATTGAATGCTGCCAGGAGCAGCAAACGCAGCCCGCTCAGCAATGCGGCTATGCGCATCAAACGCCGTGTGCCCAGGCGCTTGAGCAGCAGGTTGGCAAAGAACAATACCGGCAGTTCCGCCGCAGTGGCGAGGGTCATGGCAAAGCCCATCACCGACTCGCTCGCATCCACCTCTTTCATGTAAACAAACAGGTAATTATTGATCACTACCACGCCCAACCCCACGACGACGCCCAATGCCAGGAAAAGTATCCAACGGCGGCTGGTAGTAAAATGCCGCAGGCCCTGGCGCAGCGACACGCCCGCCACCTGCCGCGGGAAAACAAACTTCTGGACCACCAACAACGCCAGGAACATCAGCACGGCATAGCTCCAAAAAGACATCCGCAGCCCAAAATGTTCCACCAGCACGCCTACCAGCGAGGCTGAGATAGCCCACCCCAGCGTACCACCCAGGCGCACGCGGCCATATTTATTCTTCTCTTCACCTAATGAGGCCATTGTGGCATTGTCACTTAATGCCACAATGGGCGAGGCAAAAAAAGTGAACAAAGAGATCACTACCGCCACCACCAACAAACCTCGCAAAAAGGGGAAGATCAACCCCGTCAGCACCCCTGCCCCCACCGCCATACTCATCACCGCGCGGTGCCGCTGCGTGCTGTCGGCGACCCCGGTCCAAAATGGGCCTCCCACCAGAGAGATCAGCGGTGTGATGCCAGTTAAGATGCCGATCTCCGTCCCCGAAAAACCCAAATGCTGGTAGAACAGCACCAAGAAAGGCATCATCGCCGCCATGGCGGCATAATAGAAAAAGTACAAAGAAAATGGATAAGCTTTATTCATCAGGCTGCCTGAAAATTTTATGTCTGGGTCGTGCCAGGCATTATAGCATGCCGATCGTAGAATACAAATCCGCGCGGGATTCCGCAATAAATAGGTAGGGAGAAAAGCAACTCAAAAAAAGGGGGAGAG
>CAZWFQ010000014.1:60573-64203 GCA_964633225.1 uncultured Anaerolineaceae bacterium | reverse complement strand
GTGCTGGGCGAATGGGCGCGCATTGAAGACCGCCTGCGCAGCCTGGGCGGTTTTCTAGAGCAGCGTTTTACCCGCCCCCAGGCTGAGGAACTGCCAAACAGCCAGGGCAGCCGTTTTGTGCGCGGCTTTCTTACTGCATCGCTGCTCTTCTGCATTGGCCCCATGGCTATTTTAGGATCCATACAAGACGGCCTGACCGGCAACTTCGAGCTGCTGGCGATCAAATCTGTGCTGGATGGTTTCGCATCCCTGGCCTTTGCCTCCAGCCTGGGAGTGGGCGTGCTTTTCTCAAGCCTCATCATCTTGCTTTACCAGGGCGGGTTGAGCCTCCTGGCAGCCCAGGCCCAGGCGCTCATTTCGCCTTTAATGATGAGCGAGATGACCGCGACGGGGGGCGTGCTCCTGATCGGGATTGCCGTCAGCAGCCTGCTCGAGATCAAGCCGATCAGGGTAGGCAGTTTCTTGCCCGCCCTGGTCGTTGCTCCGTTGATCGTTGCGATCATCGCATCATGAAACCAGGATACGAGGAAATATAGTGCCAGACTCAAACACACTTCTCGGCGTCAAGAACCTTTGCAAATCCTTTGGCCCAGTTGAGGCATTAGAAGGGGTCAATTTTGATATCCGGCCCGGAGAAGTATTAGGCGTTGTGGGGCAGCGGGGCTCTGGCAAATCTACCCTTTTCCACCTTCTCAGCGGCTCATATCTGCCATCCGGCGGCGATATAACATTTGAAGGGAAACATATTGCCCTATCTGCTCCTTCAATGGCACGCAAGCTGGGGATCGAAGCGGCACTCCAGAACCCTAACCTGGTCAGCAACCTGAATGTCCTGCGCAATATTTTCTTGGGACAAGAGATGTGCCGGGTTCCCAGTCTTAGGTTGTGGCCTAAAGAAGGCCAAATGGCCGAGGTCGCCCGCACTTTCTTAGCAGGCTTCGACCTGCCTCCAGAGCTGATCGCTGAATACCCGCTCAACCTGACGAACGAACAACAGCAGATCGTCGCCCTTGGCAGGGCCCTCTGCCGGCGCAGCAAACTGCTTCTCTTGGATGATGCGCTGGCTCCCTTAAGCTTCCAGAGACAGCAAAAGCTCCTGGCACACATCAAAGAGCTTGCAGAACAGAAGGTGGCGGTCATCCTCAGCAGTGATGACCTGAAGCACATATTCTCGGTCACCGACCGCATCCTGGTTTTATATCACGGGCGGCAATTGACTCTTAAACCCACCGCCGAGACCACCCCGCGCGAGGTGGTGGAAATGATCGTGGGCTCTAACCGTCAGGAACAAGTGACCCCTGTTATCTGGGCCTTTGAGAACTACTATACCGCCCAAAAACAAGCTGACGAGCTGCGCAGCGCTCAAAAGGCCCTGCACGAGAGCCTGAAAGCGCAAGGTTCTCTCAACCGTCAGTTGATCGAACGCATGAACGCACAGATGGAATCACTCGACCACCTGAACCTTGCCCTGCAAGAAGCCAACCGGCGCCTGATCACAGAGCGCGAGGCCGAGCGTAAAGCCCTGGCGCGCGAGCTGCACGACCAGGTCATCCAAGATTTGCTCAGTTACAATTACCGGCTGGAAGATGCAGAGGGCGAAATCTCTGATGAAAATTTGCGCCAAGAATTAACCCATATCCGCGATGGCATTCGCAATGTGGTCAGCAGCCTGCGCGAGACGTGCAGCAACTTGCGCCCGCCCACCATTGACAGCCATGGATTATCTGCCGCCATCCGCTCTTTAATACACCAGTGGTCATCCCAAAGCGGCATCCGGGTAGATCTGGATGTCGATCCAGGCCTGGGGCGCATGCCAGAACCGATTGAGCTCTCAGTATTTCGCATTATCCAAGAGGGATTGAGCAATGTGCGCAAGCACGCCAAGGCTTCAGTAGTTACCCTATCTCTGACGCGCACACCAAATGCCAACCTGGTTGTGCGCTTGAAAGATGACGGACAGGGGATGCTGAAACCGATCAACTTGGGGGCGCTTTCAGAAGAAAAGCACTTTGGGTTGGTGGGGATCAGTGAAAGGGTCAGCCTGCTGGGTGGAAGCATGCAGGTTGAATCGCCCCCGTCAGGCGGGCTGGAGCTGTTGATCGAAATCCCCAGCCCTTACCCGGTCATCGGCCCCATCTCAAATTAGCTCGCCAGCGTGTCTTCTACAACCTGCCGGATCGCAGCCGCATCGATATCTTTTTTATCTAAGAAGGCGATAGCACCAGAACTCAGCCCAATCCGGCGGAACTCCCGGTCGGGGTAAGCACTGACCAGGATGATGCGCGTGGATACAGAAACCCTTTTTAAGTCACGCACACACTGGATGCCATCTTCATCATCCAAGATCACATCGATCAAAGCAAGCTTGGGCTTTACCTGTTCGGCGATGCGGATCGCCCCAGCAATATCCCCAGCTTCGTAGATCGAAGAAGCCGGATGGGCCCTGCTCACCATCTTCCCTACCTGCATGCGGAAACGCGGGTTATCATCGACCACAAGCACGGTCAAGCCCCCTGCGGCCTGGGCAACCGGCGCCTTCGTGAACTGCTCTTGCTCAATACTCAATAACAATTCAGGATGGCTGTTGGCATAATTATTGGCCTCCAAACGGCTTTCTACGCCAATGGCCCGATAGAGCGCCGTCAGGTGGTTCTCTACTGTCTTAACGCTCAAATTCATCGCCAGCGCAATCTTTTGGTTATTGTATCCCTTGGTCAACATATACAATAACTCACGTTGTCGGCGTGTCAAAACAGAAGATGCAGAAACAGCCGTAGCCTGGTACCCTACCAGGCGATCGACCAGAGGGCCCGAAATCCATCGCCCGCCATCCAGCACACGTTCCACTGCCAACTGCAAGTCTGAAAGCGGCTGATCCTTGAGGTGATACCCACTCACGCCTGCCGAAAGTAGACCAACCACATAAGATTGATCGTCGTATGCGCTGACCACCAACACCTTCAACAGTGGCAGCACGGCAAGCATCTTCTTCACCGCTGTCACTGGCTCGAAATCAGGCATATTGACGTCCATCACCAGTAAATCGGGCCGCAGTCTCACCACCGCATCCATAAGATCGGTCCCGTTACCGACCTCGCCTACAATTTCAATACCCGATAGACTGGCCAAGGCATCGCGCAATCCGGTGCGTACCAAGGCATGGTCATCGGCGAGAAGAGTTTTTGTAAATGCCATATCACCAAGTATAACAGAAAATTGGGGGAAATCCCCTAATCAATAAGGGGATAACTCTACCATTAAAAGGGGATAGGCAGGGTTGCTGTAGGTAGATGTCATTACTATAATTGTATCGTACGGGTTTGTAATGATACCAAAAGGAGGTAGATGCAAACGCCAAATTTGATCAAAAAGAAATCCCTACCCTTACACCCAAAGAGAAATCACCCAATTAAGAATCCCAGGAGGATTGTCCATGTTTAAGAAGAATACCCTAAGTGTTTTGGTGGCCGTTCTGTTCATTGCCACCACCCTTCTCTCGGCCTGCACCACCCCGGCCACCACCACCCCCGAGCCTGTTGCCGCGGCGACTGATGTTCCTGCTGCTGCAACCGATGTTCCTGTGGCCCCGGTCACCGGCAAGGTCGGCATTGTGCTCCCCACCAAGGATGA
>CAZWFQ010000014.1:4508-60473 GCA_964633225.1 uncultured Anaerolineaceae bacterium | reverse complement strand
CCCCTCCCCAGACCACCACCTACAACAACGGTGCGGTTGATGTCCCCGCGATGCCCTCTGAGGTCATCACCGTGGATGCCGACAACGTTGTTGAGGCCGTGATCGACTCTGGTTACTGGCCCGCCAGTGACTTCACTGGCTTAGACACCCTTGGTAGCGGCGGCGAGGTCATCACCGGCAAGGTCGGCATTGTGCTCCCCACCAAGGATGAACCGCGCTGGATCCAGGACGAAGCCCGCTTTGTCGAGGCCCTGACCGCTGCTGGCTACGAAGTTGAAATCCTCTTCAGCCAGGGCGATTCGGCCAAAGAGAAAGCCAACGTCGAATCCCTGATCACCAAGGGCATCCAGGTTCTCATCATCTGCCCACAAGATGGCGCTGCCGCCGCTGCTGCTGCTGAAGCCGCTGCTGCCGCTGGTGTCAAGGTCATCTCCTACGACCGCCTGATCCGCGACACCGATGCTGTTGACTACTACGTGACCTTCGACAGCGTTGCCGTGGGCGAAGCCCAGGCCCAGTACCTGGTTGACAATGCTTCTGGCACTGGCAACCCCCTGTACCTGTTTGCTGGCGCATCGTCTGACAACAATGCCTTCCTCTTCTTCGAAGGCGCATGGAACGTGCTCCAGCCCAAGATCGCCGATGGCACCTTCGTCATCAAGAACTCCAGCGAAGCAATTGCCCTGCAGGACAAGGCTACCTTGACCCGCGACGAGATGGGCAAGATCCTCGGCCAGATTACCACCAACTGGGACTTCAACACTGCCAAGAACCTGGCTGAAGCCAACCTGACCGTTGCTACCGCTGCCGACAAGGGCGATGTCTTCATCCTCGCCCCCAATGATGGCACCGCACGCGCCATTGCCGATGCCTTCGCGGCTGACCCCGACGTGACCAGCTACTTGGTCACCGGCCAGGACGCTGAGAAAGCCTCCATCCAGTACATCATCGATGGCAAGCAGTCCATGACCGTCCTCAAGGACGTTCGCACCCTGGTGTCTGACGCCATCAGCGCCGCCATCGCCTACCTGGAAGGCAAGACCCCTCCCCAGACCACCACCTACAACAACGGTGCGGTTGATGTCCCCGCGATGCCTTCTGAGGTCATCACCGTGGATGCAGCCAATGTTCAGTCAGCTGTGATCGACACTGGTTACTGGCCCGCCAGCGACTTCACTGGCTTAGACGCCGCCGGTAGTGGCGAGGCCGTCACCGGCAAGGTCGGCATTGTGCTCCCCACCAAGGATGAGCCGCGCTGGATCCAGGACGAAGCCCGTTTTGTCGAGGCCCTGACCGCTGCTGGCTACGAAGTTGAGATCCTCTTCAGCCAGGGCGATTCGGCCAAAGAGAAAGCCAACGTCGAATCCCTGATCACCAAGGGCATCCAGGTTCTCATCATCTGCCCACAAGATGGCGCTGCCGCCGCTGCTGCTGCTGAAGCCGCTGCTGCCGCTGGTGTCAAGGTCATCTCCTACGACCGCCTGATCCGCGACACCGATGCTGTTGACTACTACGTGACCTTCGACAGCGTTGCCGTGGGCGAAGCCCAGGCCCAGTACCTGGTTGACAATGCTTCTGGCACTGGCAACCCCCTGTACCTGTTTGCTGGCGCATCGTCTGACAACAATGCCTTCCTCTTCTTCGAAGGCGCATGGAACGTGCTCCAGCCCAAGATCGCCGATGGCACCTTCGTCATCAAGAACTCCAGCGAAGCAATTGCCCTGCAGGACAAGGCTACCTTGACCCGCGACGAGATGGGCAAGATCCTCGGCCAGATTACCACCAACTGGGACTTCAACACTGCCAAGAACCTGGCTGAAGCCAACCTGACCGTTGCTACCGCTGCCGACAAGGGCGATGTCTTCATCCTCGCCCCCAATGATGGCACCGCACGCGCCATTGCCGATGCCTTCGCGGCTGACCCCGACGTGACCAGCTACTTGGTCACCGGCCAGGACGCTGAGAAAGCCTCCATCCAGTACATCATCGATGGCAAGCAGTCCATGACCGTCCTCAAGGACGTTCGCACCCTGGTGTCTGACGCCATCAGCGCCGCCATCGCCTACCTGGAAGGCAAGACCCCTCCCCAGACCACCACCTACAACAACGGTGCGGTTGATGTCCCCGCGATGCCCTCTGAGGTCATCACCGTGGATGCCGACAACGTTGTTGAGGCCGTGATCGACTCTGGTTACTGGCCCGCCGGCGATTTCACTGGTTTACCTTAATCCTAACTATGTAATATAATTGAGAACAGGGATAGTGGTTGGCCCAAAAACCTATCGCTATTCCTGTTCTCTCAATCACCAAACTGTAGCATTCGTTGAGCCGGAGTTGCCATGAGCCATCCCATTTTGGAGATGAAAAACATAACCAAGACCTTCCCCGGCGTTAAGGCCCTGGATAATGTAACTTTTAGCGTCGCCGAGAAAGAAATCCACTGCCTGGTTGGTGAAAACGGGGCTGGGAAATCTACCCTGATGAAAGTCTTAAGTGGGGTGTACAAGCATGGCGAGTACAGCGGCGATATTGTCTTTGAGGGACAGGTACAAAAATTTAGCAGTAACCGCGACAGCGAAAACATCGGCATCGCGATTATTTACCAGGAATTAGCCCTGATTCCTGAAATGACGGTTTACGAAAATATTTTCTTGGGGAATGAGATCAAGTCTGGTCTTACCATCGACTGGAACGAAACCATTAAGCGCTCTGGAGAGATCGTTAAAAAGGTTGGCCTGGATGTCAATACGGCCTCCAAGATCAAAGACCTGGGCGTTGGCAAACAACAGTTGGTAGAAATCGCCAAGGCCCTCAGCCGCAACACAAAACTGCTCATCCTGGATGAGCCTACCTCAGCACTGAACGAGGACGACAGCAAGAACCTGCTGAACCTCTTACGCGAGCTCAAAAAGCAAGGGGTCACTTGCATTATGATCTCGCACAAGCTGAAAGAAGTGATTGAGATTGCCGATACGGTCACCGTCTTGCGCGATGGGCAGACCGTATGCACGTTAGACGCCAAAAAAGGTGAGGTATCCGAACAGGTGCTGATCAAGCACATGGTCGGGCGCGAGATCGACAACATCTACCCACCCAAAACGGTTAAACCCGGTAACGAGATCGTTTTTGAAGTCAAAAATTGGAATGCTTACAGCCCCCTGCTTGGCCGCGACATTCTCAAGAATATGTCACTCTATGTTAAAAAGGGTGAGATTGTGGGCCTGGCAGGCCTGATGGGATCTGGGCGCACAGAATTTGCAAAGAGCATTTTTGGCAACCCAGATGGATATCATATTAGCGGTGAGGTGGAGATCAAAGGGCAGAAACAGAAGCGCTTCGTTCATCCTGAAGAAGCGATTGGCTCAGGGTTGGCTTATGTGACGGAAGACAGAAAAGGCAACGGGCTCATCCTGATCCAGGACGTCAAGCAAAATATCTCCATGGCCAACCTGAAAGAGATTGCTCACAACGGCGTGATCAACGGTAACGAAGAGGTAAGCGTTGCCAACGAATATAAAGCTTCGTTGAACATCAAGACGCCCACAGTTGAACAAAAGGTTGGTAATTTGAGTGGTGGGAACCAACAAAAAGTATCTTTGGCCAAATGGCTGTTCGTCAAGCCCAACGTCCTTATCCTCGATGAGCCAACCAGAGGGATTGATGTGGGCGCAAAATTCGAAATTTACACCATCATGACCCGGCTGGTTGAGCAGGGCATGAGCATTATCATGATATCTTCTGAGTTGCCCGAAGTTCTTGGCATGAGCGACCGAGTGTACGTGGTTGCCTCTGGCAAGATCACCGGTGAGCTGCCAATTGAACAGGCCACTCAGGAAAAAATTATGGAACTGGCAGCGAATTGAGGAGCCCCACTATGACGTTTTTTTCCAATGCTCAGAAAGTCCTGCGGCAAAATATCCGTGAATACGGCATGTATATTGCCTTGTTTGTGATCATGACGATATTCACCATCACCACCGAGGGCGTATTCATTTCATCCCGCAATATCAGCAACTTATTGAACCAGACCGGTTACATCGCCGTGCTGGCAGTTGGCATGACCCTGGTCATCGTCATCCGGCACATTGACCTTTCGGTTGGCTTTTTGGCCGGTTTCTTGGGAGCAATCTGTGCGATTGCCCTGGTCTTCTGGAAGCTGCCGCTCCTTGTAGTTATCATCATGGTGCTTGCGCTCGGGGTTATTGCCGGGCTGATCACGGCCTTTCCGGTCGCTCAACTCGCAATTCCATCTTTCGTCGCATCATTGGCTGGTTGGTTGATCTACCGCGGCGCGATCCTGCTGGCTACCATGGGCACTGGCACCATTATCGTTCCCAATGACACCTTCAACGCTATCGGGAACGGCTATATTCCCGATTTCCTTGGCATCGAGAACTTCTTGCCAGGCGTGCATAAAGTAACCCTCATCCTGGGCTTGATCGGCATTGTGCTTTTCATCGTTGGCGAGATCAATAACCGCCGCAAGAAGCAAGCCTACAACTTTGAAGTTTTGCCCATGGATATGTTCATCCTCAAGTTAGTCTTAATTTCTATGCTGGTTGGCGGGGTCACCTGGATTTTGGCTGGCTACAATGGCCTCTCTTGGACGGTAGTCATCATGCTCATCGTAACCGCCATTTACCACTTTGTCACCACTCAGACTGTGCTGGGCCGGCATATCTATGCCGTTGGCGGCAATCCTGAAGCCGCTGAGCTATCTGGCATCAATGTCAAGAAGATCATCTACGTGGTCTTTGGCTCGATGGGCCTGCTGACTGCCCTCTCGGGTATTTTGTTCACGTCTCGCCTGCAGTCTGCCACCACCACAGCCGGCAGCCTGTTCGAGATGGACGCCATCGCCGCGGCGTATGTGGGCGGTGTTTCAGCCGCCGGCGGCGTGGGCAAGGTGATCGGCTCCATTGTGGGCGCCCTGGTGATGATGTCGCTGACCAATGGCATGAACCTGATGGGCATCGATATTTCGCTGCAGTACATTGTGCGCGGTGCTGTGCTGGTGGCGGCAGTGATCTTCGACGTCACCACCCGCGGTCGCGGTAAATAATTCTGAAATTAAACAAAAAGAATGCGGCTGGTTTTCTGCCAGCCGCATTCTTTTTGTTTGCTATTGGCCGCTGTTCGCCAGGGCCTCCTGGATGGCAGCATCGATGTTCTCATAGGTGGGCACAAGGCCGGGGGCCACAGCTTGCCCATTGACAAATACCGCCGGCGTGCCATTCACATTCAACTCGCCGCCCAGCGTAACATCCTGGTTAATCTGCTCTGCATAGCGGTTTTCTTCAAAACATGCTTTGAAATCCGTCATGTTCAGCCCTAAAGCATCTGCCAAAGACAACAAAAACTTGTCAGAAAATGTTCCCCTGTTTTCGCCGGCCCAATTGGCATAAATCATATCATGGTAGTTCCAGAACTGCCCCTGCTCCAGGGCGCACATGCTGGCGTTAGCCGCCTGGTCAGACTCGAACATCGACGCGTTGTTATCGTCCAGAAAAGGGAAATGCCGGAAAACAAAATACACCTGCCCATTAGCAACATAGTCGCTCTCGATCAAGAGGGGTTCTGCCTCGGCAGCAAAACGCTTGCAAGCAGAACACTGAAAGTCCGAGAACACTTCTACCACCACCGGCGCGTTTGGGTCACCCACGGCCTTGCCATCTGCCAGGGGCATCTCGCGGGGGGTGATCTTGGTGACCGGCTTAAACGCGTCAACAATCGCGGGCAAGCTGAACACCAACACCAGTAACAATAAAATTCCACCAATGGTCAAGAAAGTCCGCATGCGCTGCTCACGCTGGCGGCGCATACGTTGCTCCTTTATATCTATACGTTTTGTAGCACTCATAATCAACACTCCTGAAGTGGTTTTTTAACAGTCATCCATTTTGCCATGATCGCCCTCGTTTGTCCAGAGAAAAGTTTCCAGGTATAATACCGGTAAAGATCGGGAAATAAAACCAGCCCTATCATGCTCTCGGAGAGAATCTCGTGGCTAAACCAACCCTAAAAATCGTCATCCCCATGGCCGGTTTTGGGACGCGCCTGCGCCCCCACACCTGGAGCCGCCCTAAGCAGCTGCTGCGCATGGCTGGCAAAGCTGTACTGGATCACGTATTAGACACCTTCAAGACCTTACCCGATCCTACTGATGTTGAATATATCTTTATTGTGGGTTACCTGGGCGATAAGATTGAAACCCATATGAAAGAAAAGCACCCCGACTTCAAAGTGACCTACATCGAGCAAACTGAGATGCGCGGCCAGTCGCATGCGATTGCGCTTGCACGCGAGCACCTGCAAGGCCCGATGTTGATGGTTTTCGCTGATACGCTGCTCGAGACCGACCTGTCTTTCTTGTCGCATGAAGAGGCTGGAGGGGTAGCCTGGGTCAAACCGGTGCCAGATCCCCGCCGTTTTGGGGTGGCAATGCTGGGCCAGGATGGCTGGGTGACGCGCCTGGTGGAAAAGCCCCAGGCAATGGACAACAACCTGGCAGTTGTCGGCTTTTATTATTTCCAGGATTCACAAAAACTGATTGAAGCCATTGATGAACAGATTGCCCGCAATATCCAACTCAAAGGCGAATTTTTCCTGGCTGACGCCGTCAACATCATGCTTGAACACGGCCTGAAGATGCGCACAAAAAATGTGGACATCTGGTTGGATGCCGGCACACCGCAAGACTTGCTCAGCACAAACCGCTACCTGCTGGAACATGGGCAGGATAACAGCGCAGAAGCAGCCCGCCCGAATGTGGTCATCATCCCGCCCATATACATCCACCCCACGGCAACCGTGGAGTACTCTGTCATTGGACCCTTTACCACCATTGGCAAAGGCTGCCACATCCAGGGCTGCATTGCCCGTAACGCCATCGTCGATGATGATGCCCAGGTGTTGGACGTGATCATGGAAGACTCGCTCATCGGGCGCGAGGCGCACATCCGGCGCCGCCCTTCTGTGATCAACGTAGGGGATCAAACGGCGCTTTCTTTGTAAATGATCCCGAACCAACTGATCGAATGCTGATCCAACCATGCCTTGAGTAACCGGCCTGTTCTGCCACAGGCCATAAAATCCATACCCTAGAAAAGGAGAGCAAATGAATTCTAAGTACCTGGCACAACACGTAATTGGCCTCAAGCCATCTGGGATCCGTAAGTTCTTTGACATTGTTGCTACCATGAAAGATGTTGTTTCGCTGGGGATTGGTGAGCCAGATTTCACCACCCCCGACCCGATTGTTGAAGCGGGCATTCGCTCACTGCACCAGGGCGAGACGCACTACACCTCCAATGCTGGGTTGATCGAGCTGCGCCAGGCGGTTGTCGAACACCTTCACCGCCTGTATGGGATCACCTATGATCCCAAAGATGAGGTGGTGATTACGGTGGGCGTTTCTGAAGCACTCTATCTGACCATGACCGCTATCCTCAACCGCGGAGAAGAAGTGATCGTTCCCACCCCCTGCTTTGTATCCTACCAGGCAGAAGTTGTCCTGGCGGGCGGCGTAGCGGTTGAGATCCCCACGTATGTCGAAGATGGTTTCCAGCTCAAGCCCCAGGCCCTTGAAGCTGCCATTACCCCGCGTACCAAAGCGATCTTGTTGAATTACCCCAACAACCCCACCGGCGCGGTGTACACGCGTGAAGTGCTGTTAGAAATTGCTCGCATTGCCGAAGAGCACGATCTGCTCGTTATCTCAGACGAAGTATACGATCAACTGGTCTACGGCATCCAGCATGTTTGCTTTGCCTCACTCCCCGGCATGCAGGCTCGCACCATTTTGCTGGGCGGATTTTCAAAGAACTATGCCATGACCGGCTGGCGCGCCGGCTATGCCGTTGGACCCAGCGAGATCATCAAGGGCCTGGTGCGCATCCACCAGTACACCATCATGTCGGCCCCCACCATGTCGCAGGCGGCTTGCATTGAAGCCCTCAAAAACTGCGACAAATTCGTGATCGAAATGCGTGAGGAATATGACCGGCGGCGCAAGCTGATCGTTGGCGGGCTCAATCAGCTTGGCCTTGCCACTTTTGAGCCGCGCGGTGCTTTTTACGCATTCCCCAACATTACTGCCGCTGGTATGGATGACGAAACCTTTGCCCAAAAGCTGCTGGAGGAAGAGCGCGTGGCTGTGGTGCCTGGCTCAGCCTTTGGGGCTGGCGGCGAGGGCTATGTGCGCTGTTCTTACGCCACTTCTTACGAGAAAATCGAAGAGGCACTGCGGCGCATGGAAAGCTTCATGCGCCGGCACGGTTAATTGGAGCCAAGGGGCTGTCTCAACAACACCGGTTGAGACAGCCCCTTTTTAGCACCTTATGGAAGCTGTCATTGGCCTGGAGATTCATGCAGAGCTGGCGACGCAGTCAAAAATGTTCTGCGCTTGCTCAGTAGTCCATTCTGCCCAGGCTGCACCCAACAGTTGTGTTTGCCCCATTTGTGCCGGCATGCCCGGCATGCTGCCGGTGATTAACCGGCAAGCTGTTGCATATGGGCTGCGCGTGGCCTTGGCATTGAACTGCCAGGTGGCCCCGGTCAGCATTTTTGCGCGCAAGAACTACTTCTACCCCGACCTGCCCAAAGGGTACCAGATCACCCAATACGACCTGCCTCTAGCCCAAAACGGCAGCCTTGTGATCCGCACTTCCCAGGGCGAGCGCATCATTCGCATCCGCCGCATCCACCTGGAAGAGGATGCCGGCAAGCTAACCCATACACAGATCAAGGGCCAGCCTTGCAGCCTGGTGGATCTGAACCGGGCGGGCGTGCCGCTGCTTGAAATCGTCAGCGAGCCTGACCTGCACACCCCCGAAGAGGTGCGCGTCTATGCAACAACACTGCGAGCCATCTTACGTTACCTGGGTGTAAATTCAGGTGATATGGAAAAGGGCGTGTTACGCATTGAGCCGAACATCTCGCTTCGCCCATCCGGCAGCGCCACCCTTGGCTCTCGCACCGAGATCAAGAATTTGAATTCCTTCCGCGCCCTTGAGCGCGCCACCGCCTACGAGATCGAGCGCCAGGCCGGCTTGCTGCACCAGGGGCAGCCTGTACGCCAGGAAACGCGCGGTTGGGACGAGACCTCTGGGAAGACGGTCTTGCAGCGCGTTAAAGAGCAGGCAGAAGATTACCGTTACTTTCCCGAGCCCGACCTGCCTCCCCTGGTGATCGAGACTGACTGGCTGGAATCCGTCAGCCAGAGCTTGCCCGAGCTGCCTGCTGCCCGCCAAAGCCGCTTCCAGGGGCAGTATGGCCTGAGCGCCTACGATGCAGGGGTGCTGGTGGAAGAGCAATGTGTTGCTGATTACTATGAGCAAAGCGTGGCAGCCGCGCAAAATGTTACCCCAAAAGTGATTGCCAACTGGATCAGCGGGGAGTTATTTGCCTTGCTCAATAAGGCCGGGTTAGAAATTGCCGCCTGCCCTATCACTCCCGCGGCATTGGCCAACCTGTTGGGCATGGTCGCCCGCCAAGAGATCAGCCACGCCTCTGCCAGAGACGTGCTGGCCGAAATGTTCACCAGCGGAATGGATCCGGTTGTCATTGTCAATGCCCAGGGCCTACGCCAGGTCTCAGACACCGCCGCCATCACCGAGCTTGTCCGCCGGGTGCTGGCCGAAAACCCAACGCAAGCAGCAGCCTACCGGGCCGGTAAAGAAGCCCTCTTCCAATGGTTTTTTGGCCAGGTAATGCGTCTTGCTCAAGGGCAAGCCAACCCCCAGGTGGTTAAGCAAATCTTGCTGGGTCTGCTCCACACACAGTCATAATCAGCTTACAGAGAGCTGCCGGCTTTTCTGGACCGCAGGAAGCGTGAACTATGCTCACGTGCTGATTGTCACACCCAAATGACGATAAAGGCATGGCATTCGTCACTTGACGATAAGTGTCAGATTGATTAATCTTATTGCATACCAGAAAAGGAGAAAAAGTATGTCCGAAACGATCAATGCTTTTCAAATGGCGCAACGCCAGTTCGATGATGTAGCGAAGAAGCTCAACCTCGACCCGCAAGTATCTGAGATTTTGCGCTGGCCATCCCGCGAATTCAAATTCACAATCCCCGTCCGCATGGACGATGGCTCGATCCGCACCTTCACCGGCTACCGCGTGCAGCACTCCGATGCTCGCGGCCCATCCAAGGGCGGCATTCGCTTCCACCCATCCGAAACCCTTGACACCGTACGTGCCCTGGCGATGTGGATGACCTGGAAGTGTTCGGTTGCCGACATCCCCCTGGGGGGCGGCAAGGGCGGCGTGCCCGTTGACTCAGCCACCATTTCGGTGCGTGAAAAAGAGCGCCTGTGCCGCGGTTGGGTTGGTCAGATGTGGCGCAACATTGGTCCTCGCCAGGACGTGCCCGCTCCCGATGTTGGCACGACCCCTCAGATGATGGGCTGGATGATGGATGAATACTCTAAGCTGGTTGGCCAATTCACCCCCGGCGTCATCACCGGCAAGCCCGTTGGCAATGGTGGTTCTCTTGGCCGCACCGAAGCCACCGGCTACGGCGTCATTTACTGCGTGCGCGAAGCCATGAAGCACCTCAAGATGGACCCCACCAAGTCTGTGGCGGCCCTGCAGGGTTTCGGCAACGTCAGCCAGTACGCTGCCATCGGCTTCATCGAAATGCTGGGCGGCAAGGTAGCCTGCGTTTCTTGTTGGGATCGCGAAGACAAGTGCTCTTACACCTTCAGCCACCCCAAAGGTGTGGATCCCCGCTTCCTGCAGTCCATTACCGACCAATACGGCACAGTTGACAAAGCCAAAGCCAAGAAGGAAGGCTATGTGATCTCTGACGGTGACGACTGGATCGCCACCGAAGCCGACGTAATCATCCCGGCAGCCCTTGAAGGCCAGTTGAACGCCGAATCGGTCAAGAAGATCAACAGCCGTGTTAAGATCATCGCCGAGGGCGCCAATGGCCCCACCACCCCTGAGGCCGATGACTTCATCAAGAAGAACAAAATCTTCAACATCCCCGATTTCCTCTGCAATGCCGGCGGCGTGACCTGCTCTTACTTCGAAGGCGTTCAGAACGACATGAACTTCTACTGGAGCAAGGATGAGGTCCTGCAGAAACTGGACACCAAGATGACCAGCGCCTTCCACTCGGTACTTGAGATGTCTGAGAAGGAAAAGGTTTACATGCGCGACGCCGCCTATATGGTTGCCATCGCCCGGGTCGTCAAGGCTATGGAACTGCGCGGTTGGATCTAAGATCGAGTAGAACTCTTTTCTAGTAATCAAAAAGCGGCGCTGGAGCGCCGCTTTTTGATTACTAGGAGGATTTTACAAAAACGGCGCGATAATGGAAACATGCTTCGAAAGGAGGCAATCGCCATGGACCGTAGATGTCTTACATCAAGCATCATTGTCTTGCTCTTTTCGCTTGCCTGCGCCTTATCTGGGGCAGAGCCATCCACTGCTGATCCAGCCCCGGCCGCGGTCACTGCCACCAGCCAAACCTACTTGCCTTTCGTCGCCCAAGGCACCCCCGCACCCACAGATGGCCTGCTGCAAGCAGCCGATTTCGAATACCTGGGGGCTTTCCGCCTGCCAGAAGGCGGTGAACGCCCCCTGACTTTTGCCTACGGTGGTAACGCCATGACCTTCAACCCGGCTGGTGACCCCGGCGGTGCGAATGATGGATATCCCGGCTCACTCTTCATCACCGGCCACGACCGTTTGCCTTACGGCGAACTGACAGATGGCAGCCAGGTGGCTGAGGTAAACATCCCCATTCCGCTGGGCTCTCGAACCCTTGAAGCGCTCAACCGGGCCATTTTCTTGCAGGATTTTGAGGATGTGGCCGCCAGGCATTTTACCAACCTGGATGAAATCCCCCGCCTGGGTCTGCTCTATCTGAACACACCTGCCACGGGCCCCCTGCTGCACCTGGCCTGGGGCCAGCACCTGCAGCCCGATCCGCCTGCCGCCTCGCATGCCTGGTTCAGCCCCGACCTCTCTGCAACCAGTTTTCAAGGCGAGTGGTTCATTGGAGAGCAAACCCTCGACAGTGTCAATGGTTACCTTTTTGAGATTCCCGCCCAGTGGGCCGATGCCCATGCCGATGGGCGTTCCATCGGCACGGGGCGATATCGAGATGGGGGGTGGTCAGGCATGGGGCCAGCCCTTTTTGCTTACCGCCCCTGGATCGACGAGAACGGCACTCCGGCGGCATCGGGAACCCACCTGCAAGAAACCGTACTCTTACTGTACGAAAGTTCGGCAACTTCAGAGGATTTCGAACAGGCCCTGGCCAATTACCAACATCCCGATGAATGGGAAGGCGGCGCATGGGTCACCACCAGCAGCAGCAAATCGACGGTACTGTTTGCGGGCAATAAGAGCCTGGGCGACAAGTATTGGTATGGTTATATCAATCCTGCTGGCCCGCAGTACCCATGTGTGGACGACGATTTCGTTGGTCAGTTCCCAGTCTGCCGGTTGGCAAATGGCTCAACCTGCCCACCTGAAGACCTGGTTGAGTGCAGTGGGCACAATGACTACCGCGGCTGGTGGAGCACGCGCTGGGATGCCCAGATCATCCTATACAACCCTGCCGACTTGCAGCGCGTGGCAGCCGGTGAGATCGCCTCTTGGCAGCCACAGCCCTATGCCAGCCTGAGCATCGACGAGCACCTCTTCTTCAATCCATCGGGCATCGAGGTCGATATGATCGGCAGCGGTGAACAGCGGCGCTTCCTCATCGGCGACGTAGCCTATGACCGCGACCACGATCTGCTCTACATCCTTGAACTCTTCGCCGACGAAGCCGCCCCCATCGTCCACACCTGGAAACTCCACTAGGGACTGTATGCAAACTGTGAGCGTATTATGCTATTGTGTTTTCGGTATTCACTGCTTGAGCAGGGATGTCTTTCCAAACTGGATCGCGCAACAAAAAGAATACAACGACAGCCAGGGTGGCTAATCCATACAAGCCAATGCCAAAACTGAAGATCTGATCATTGGGTACATAGATCACCCCGCCGAAGAAGCTAGCGGTCTGGTTAACAATGGCGTGCATAAAAGCCACCAGCCAGATACTGCCCGTCTTGAGCATGGCATGTCCGAGCACATAAGCCAGCAGCACACAAAAAATGGTCATCATGAGGGTGCCCAAAACTGGCTGCCCGGGGTAATTATGCCCCATCCAGATGACCGGATAATGCCAGGCGCCCCAAATCAACCCAAGAATCAACACGCCGCGCTTCTTTCCGAGGCGGATAAGTTGTGATTGTAGAAATCCCCGCCAGCCAAACTCCTCGCCAAAAGCGATCACCAGCCCCATTAACGACCCTACAACAATCATTTGAACGGCGAGCACGATCACCAATGTCGTACCAGACATAGCTGTTCCCATCTGTGTCGCCAGCAGATTTGCATCAACTGGTGTGCCCAGATGGAAGAGTGCGTTCAACCCGGTCTGGATTGCCAGGAAAACGACGATCGCGCCCCCATAGATCACCCAATCCACAAACCGTCCACCACGGAGATTGGCCCTGGCAAATGCATCGCGTCCTTTGAGGACACGGAAGAATACCATGCCGAGCACCCCAAGAATGATCGGGAGGTTTATCATTTGATTAACAAAATTTGTCAGGTCTGGCGACATAATTGAAAGAGCCGCCAGGATGACAAAGAACAGAGTCAGGATCATATACAAGTAAAAGAACCCACGCGCCCGGTCAGCCCGGCCGTCTGGCATGGGCTTGCGAAAGTAAAAAGGGCTATCGGTAAAAACGAACATTCCCAAAAACATGGCAAAAAAGGCCGGCAGAAGCATCTGCAATTGCAAGAAAATCGTTGTGCTTGTACTGCCGTAACCACTGCCCAATTGCAGGGCCAAATCCAGAGCAATAGTGAATCCGAAGGTCAGGCCGATAAAGAGACCGACTTGCTTCCAGTTGACTTTCGGTTGATTTGTTTCAGATAAGGTTGTCATTCTGTCTCCGTGTTTGGTTTTTCTTCTATATTTGCACCTTGTAGTGGTTTACTCACTACATCGGGCATAACAATCGTCGCGAAAATGCGGCGTTTGCGTCCGGGTGCAGGTTGATTGCTCATGTGAGGAACTATTGCAGCATTGATCCCTTTGGCGACAGCAATAAATTCATCATCATTCAGCTCCAGTGGGAACTTTTGGTAGCCCACCCCGTCAGTCAAAATATTGATCGGCTCTGCGTTTTTTACATAACGCGAAAAGTCATCCAATAGTGTAGCTGCGAAAGTGGTGAAATAACGCAGGTGATCTTCACGACTCATGGCCGCGAATTGCTGGGGGTCAATATGAGCTCCCTGACTGCCTAGCGTGTAAGCCTTCTCGAGGGTTCCGCGCACACGCCGTTCTGAGGCTACCGTCAGAACGCCTGCTTTGGCCAAGCGATTGAGATGGCGATAAAGTGTCGCCAAAGGTACGTCGCCCAGGGTTTCGGCTAATCGCTGGGCGGTCATTTCACGGCCAGCCAACGCCATCACAATACGCATCCGAATGGGATGCAGCACCAGGTCGACTAATTTTTCCATGTTAACTCCTCGCAATAAAAACTCCCAACCATCATCATTATCAATGATGATTATAATATCAACAATGAAAATGTCAAGTGGTTAAAGGGATTTTTCTTTGTAGAGCGTGCGTTGACCCACCAATACTGATTTGCCCTTCCTATTCGTTACACACCAATCACTATTCACACTTAACACTTTTCGCCCATCCAACGCTGAACCGTTGCTGCGTACTCGCCATACTATACGCCAAACCTATCGGCAAGATATTTTTATATGCTGGCCTAAAACAGCTCTGCTTGCCAACAAATCTTCAAAATTGACATAAAACGAACTTGCGTTCTAAGAAAGAATGTTGTACAATGAGCGCAAGATGCCCACCACACCGGACGTGTTGCGTGCCTTACTCTTATTATGCCTGGCTGGTATGGCCCTCCTGGCAGCGCTCTACCTTCGCCACCGCAGAATGACCCTTTATGAATACCTGGCATGGGGGCTGCTGGCCTTATTTCTCCCCATCCTTGGCCCCTTCCTTGTGATCCTCAGCCAACCGGGCGAGAGCATTCATTCGTAAACCACCTGGCGACTGGTTGCGGATGTAACTTGCATTCCCTGGCCTCTCGTTGTATACTCAGAGCAATCTAGATTGAGGAGAGGCTGCCCATGAAAGTTTCTGTGCTACAAGAAAACCTCGCGCATGGCCTGAGCGTTGTCTCACGGGCCGTATCCCAGCGCAGCACCCTGCCGGTGCTTGCCAATGTTCTGGTTGCCACCGATGAGGGCCGCTTGCGCCTTTCAGCAACCAACTTAGAGTTGGGGATCACGTGTTGGATTGGTGCGAAGATTGAGGAAGAAGGCTCTACCACCGTTCCAGCCCGCACATATACCGATCTGATCAGCACACTGCCCAACGATAAGGTTGAGATGGCGCTCAATGTGCGCACCCAGGCATTGAATGTGCGCTGCGGCAGCTCAAATACCGATATCAAGTGTATCGACGCGCAAGAATTTCCTCCTATGCCAGTGCCCGATCTGTCAGAAGGGGTGCAGCTCAACATTTCTGATTTGAAAGAAATGATCCAGCAGGTGGTCTTTGCAGCTTCCAACGACGAAGCACGCCCGGTACTGACCGGTGTGCTGCTAATCGCCCAGGGAAACCAGATCACCATGCAGGCGGCAGACGGTTTTCGCCTCTCCGTCCGCAAAGCAGAGTTGTCGAGCCCGGTGGCCCGGCCGATCAAGGCCATCATCCCGGCGCGCGCCCTGGGCGAGCTGGCCCGCATCACCAGCGATGGCGACCAGGTGGTCACGATGGTTCTGCCCCCGGGGCGTGGGCAAGTGATCTTCCATACCAAGGATGTTGAGCTGGTTTCACAGCTCATTGAAGGCGTTTATCCGGATCTTGAGCAGGTCATTCCACACAGCTTGCAAACCCGCACCGTGCTTTCTACGGCTGCTTTCCTCAAAGCATGCAAGCAGGCCGAGATCTTTGCTCGCGAGGGCTCGCACATTGCCCGGGTTAGCATCACCCCCGGCGGCGACATGCAGCCCGGCAGCGTAGAAATCTCTGGCCAATCGGAAGAGACCGGTTTCAACCAGACTGTGATCGACGCCAACGTCGAAGGGCAGACAATCTTGATTGCCTTCAATGTACGCTTCTTGCGCGAGGCCCTGGATGTGATCAAGACCCCCAATGTGGTACTTGAGACCAATATCGACACCACCCCCGGAGTATTGCGCCCAGTGGGTGAAGATAACTTCTTGCACGTTATCATGCCCATGCACCTCGGCAGCTAGACTCAATTACAATCTCAAAATTGACCGTGCGGTTGTCCCCCAGCATGCAGCCGGGACAGCTCCACGGTCAATTTTGAATAGAGGCTCTGATGAAATGACCCTGCCTTCTGTTACTTCAGACAAAGCTTTGCGGATTTACACTGCCCTAGTACAGTATCCCATCCTGCGCAAGCAAATTCGCGCTCGTATGCGCCAGGCCCTATTTAGCAGCGGGGTGATCTCAAAGGCGGCCTTTGAGGCAGAGGCGCGCGAGCAGGCAATCCTCTCACAAGCCCGCGAAGCATTGGATGATCCGTTTGGGCAAGAAGATGCCGACGTTTGGGAAGCCCGCCTGGGGTTTATTAGTGACCACCTGACCGATATCCATTTCGCTTACAACCTGTCTTACGAACAGTTTGAGATCATTTTGCGCCAGGTGCTGGCAGAACGCGGCGCCGAACCCCAGAGTATGCTGACATCCTTCAACCCCGAGCTGGCAGATCAGGCCACCCTTTTTGAACATGCAGCCGTCATTGAAAAGCTCTCTCCCGAAGAGCGAAAAAAGCTGGATGCACGCTTATTAGAGACCAAAGTGGTCATGATCCGCAAGATGATCAGTGATCAATTGGCGTATGTGACCATTGCCAAAGAATGGCTGACCATTGCCGATATGCGCGATATCCGCGCCCGCAAAATCGGTGATGGCAAGATCGGCGGCAAAGCTGCAGGCATGCTGTTGGCCAGGCGAATTTTAGAAGAAAAGGCCAGCCCAGAGATTGTCGAGCACCTCTCGATCCCCGATTCTTATTACATCGGGGCTGATATCACCTACCAGTTCATTGCTTATAATGGTTTGATGCACTGGATTGATCAAAAATATAAACCCGAAGAGCAGAGCCGGGCTGAATATCCTCAGATCGTTGAGGATTTCTTGGGTGGAAAGTTCCCTACTGATACGCTCGAAGATCTGCGCTTCCTGCTCGAGCAGGTTGGCACCCATCCCCTGATCGTGCGTTCCTCCAGCCTGTTAGAAGATAACTTTGGCACCTCATTCGCCGGCAAATACGACAGCTTCTTTTGCCCAAACCAAAGCACACCCGAAGAGAACCTGCACAACCTCACCCAGGCCATTCAGCGCATCTATGCCAGCAGCCTGAACCCTGATGCACTGCTCTACCGCCGCAGCAAGGGATTGCAAGATTATGACGAGCGCATGGCAATCCTTTTGCAAGTGGTTGAAGGTGAGCGCTTTGGCCGTTATTACCTGCCGCATGGGGCGGGGGTGGCATTCAGCCGCAACCAGTTCCGCTGGTCACCCCAAATCCGCCGCGAGGATGGCTTTGTGCGCCTTGTTTGGGGGCTGGGCACGCGCGCCGTAGACAGGGTGGGCAATGACTACCCACGCCTGGTGGCGCTCAGCCACCCCATGCTGCATCCCCAGGCTTCTCCAAAAGAGATCCGCCGCTACTCGCAGCACTACGTGGATGTGCTTGACCTGGAAGATAACGAAGTAAAGACGTTGGAAACAACAGCCGTGCTCTCATCACATTACCCTGTGCTGCGATACATTGCCCAAGAAGATCAAGACGGTTACCTGGCCTCACTACGCACTGGGCTGCTGGAAAGCGATACCAGCGCGCTTGTTTTGACTTACGACGAGCTGCTGCGCCGCACCCCCTTTGCACAGCGCATGCGAGATATGCTCAATATTTTGGAAGAACATTACGGCTCTCCCGTGGATACAGAGTTCACCATCCACATTCCCGACCCCTACGCCCTTCACCCTGAGATCGAAATCTGTTTGCTGCAGTGCCGCCCGCAAAGCCACCTGAAAGAAAGCAAAGTTCGCATGCCATCCAGCCTGAATCCGGCCGACGTGGTCTTCTCTACCGGCCGCGTTGTGCCAGAAGGGCACGTGCAAGGCATCAGTCATGTATTGTTTGTCACCCCCGAGGGATACTTCTCGCTGAAATCTCCAGCCGAGCGCGCCGAACTGGTGCGCGCCATTAATGCCTTGAACAGCCGGCTTAAAGGCCAGCCCTTCATCTGCGTTGGCCCTGGGCGTTGGGGCACCTCTACCCCCGACCTGGGCGTGCCGATCGGTTACGGCGACATCTACCACACGCGTGCCCTGGTGGAGCTCTCGGGGCAGGGCATTGGCCCCGCGCCAGAGCCATCTCTGGGCACACATTTCTTCCAGGACCTGATTGAGTCTAATATCTATCCCTTGGCCGTCTTCCTCGATGATGCCGACGCCACCTTCAACCGAGAATTTTTCTACCAGACCCCGAACCGGCTGGGAGATTTTTTGCCAGGCAAGGCGCACCTGGAAAGCTGCCTGCGTATGATTGACGTGAAGGATTTCCGTCCCAACGCTTGCCTGGAATTGATCTTGGATGAAGAAAAGAGCCGCGCGGTAGCCTTATTGGTTGAGCTGTAAGGATCGATCCAATCAGGCGGCCAGGGGTGTCTTTCTCTTGCCGCCAAACCCTTGAGAGGCCACATGAAAAAATTTGTCGCAGTTGCCGGGAACATTGGCGTTGGTAAATCTACCCTGGTCAGCATGTTATGTGACCGCCTGGGCTGGCAGCCGTTTTACGAGCCGGTAGCTGATAACCCCTACCTGGCCGATTTCTACCAGGATATGAGCGCCTGGGCTTTCCACTCTCAAATCTTTTTCCTCACCCGCCGCTTGCGCGCCCATCGCCAGTTGCTCGACCATCCCAGCTCATCCATCCAAGACCGCAGTGTGTATGAGGATGCGGAGGTCTTTGCGCAAAATCTATACCGCCGCGGGCTAATGGCAGAGCGCGATTACATCAGCTATCGTGAGCTGTACCGTGTTTTGGCTGAGTTCTTGCCGCCGCCCGACCTGGTGGTCTATCTGCGCGCCTCAGTCGATACACTGCAACAGCGCATTGCCCTGCGCGGGCGAGAGTTTGAACGTACCATCACCGCCGAATACCTGGGGCAGCTCAACGAGCTATACGAAGAGTGGATCGCAAACTTCAGCCTTTGCCCTATTCTCACCGTGCCAGCAGACGCTTTGGATTACGTTGCCCACCCCGATCACCTGGATCTAATCGCACGCAAGATCCAAGAAAAACTGACCGGGAAAGAAGAAGTGGTCTTCAAGCCAGAAGAAATTAACTAAAAAGCGGGTGAGCCAGGCGCTTTGATGCCCCGGCCCACCCGCTTTACGAGTTGAACCTGTTACACGGCCTCTAAGCGCTCAATCTGCGCCTCGATCAAATCAACCGCCTCCTGCAAAGTACTGGCATCGAAGGCAAACTTGGCCCCTGCCGCGGCATACAGCTCAGGCAAGGTGACTGTGTTGCCCAAAGCCAGGGCCCGGCGATAAGCCGCCACCGCACCAGCCTGGTCTTTCAACGCATTGCGCCACACCTGCACAGCCCCGAGCTGGGCCAGACCATATTCGATGTAATAGAATGGCTCTTGGAAGATGTGCAGCTTACGCTGCCAGCCTGTCATCACAAAGTCATCCAACCCGCTCCAGTCAGCCATCTTCATAAATCGTGCCCAAAGCTCAGCCCACTTGGCATCACAATGAACGGCCTGGCTAGCGGCAGCGTGATTCTCATAAACCCAATGCTGGAAGGCATCGACCACTGCCATGTAGGGCCAAAACAGAATCAAGCCCTCCAGGTGTTCAATCAAGGCCCGTGCGGCATCCTTCTCTGAGTAGAACCCGCCGGCCTTCGCCTCAAGATAAGGCGAAGCCAACAATTCCATCGCCATCGAGGCCACCTCAGCAAATTCCATTCCCGTGTTCACCTGGTGGTAATAAGGCAAAAAGCCGGTCTCGAAGACATGAAAGGCATGCCCGCACTCGTGCAGCAGGGTTTGCACATCATTATGCAGGCCCACGGCGTTCTCGAAGACAAAGGGCAGGTGAGGAATGGCGTACATGGTGCAAAAAGCGCCAGACGCCTTGCCCTTGCGGCTTTCAAGATCCAGCAGCTTCTGGCGGCGCATCAAGTCAAAACGTCCGCCCAGCTCTGGATCGACCTGATGGAAAATGGCCGAAGCTTTTTCTTCTAACTCAACGATGGTCTGGAAGGGGCGTAGGGGCGGACGCCCCTGCGGATCTACGTCTATGTCCCATGGCCGCAGGGTCTCCAGGCCCAATTGTTTACGGCGCCTCTCGCAAATGCGCTGTGCAGCCGGCACGACCACATCTTCAATCGCCTGGTGGAAATGCTTGCTATCATCAGGGGTGTAATCAAAGCGCAGCAGCTGCTGCCAACGATAAGCCCGGTAATCAGGCTTACCGGCATTGGCAGCCATCTGACCACGAACATCCATACAGCGCGCCCACAGATCATTGAATGCCTGGCGATCTGCCAACTGGCGCTCCATGCCCGCCCGCCAGGCCCGCTCCCGCTTTGAGCGGTCAGGGTCCTGGTAGATCGGCTGGAGCTGGGCAATGGTCAGTTCTTTACCTTCCCACTGCACAGTTTGCTCACCATTCAATTCATCATTCTGTGAGGCCAGCTTGACTTCCTCGGCCTGCAACGGCAGGTTGGCCTGGCGAAAAAGATCGGCTTCGGCGCGCATGTTGCGCAGCGGAATTTGCATACCCTGGGGTTCCAGGCCGCTCGCCAGGAGCATTTCTTTGCAAACCTGGTCCACTTCTAAGGCATGCATGTAAATATCATCCAGAAAAGCATTAAAGGCCTGCCTGGCCTCGACGTCAGTGGTGTTGAGCGTGGTTGCCAGGTGTTTACGGGCATACATCTCTGAAACCAAGCGGTTCAGGTCAGACCAGTCTTTTAACCAGGGCTCAACATTGCCGGCGTTCAAAGTGCGCCTGGTCAGGTCATCGGCAAAGGGCTTAACCTGCTCCCAGGTCCAATCCTTGAATATCTTAACAGAGCCAGGAAGTGTAGAGAACATTGCGAGTCCTTTCTTTGAGCGCTGTCAGCCGCGCCAGGCATATCAGATCGAACAATCACACAGGTTTGCGCAGGTGCCAATCAGTCACCTGCTGGTAAGCTGCTGCGGCTTTCAGCAGCAACTCATCACAGCCGCGCCCAGCCATTAACTGCATGCCCACGGGCAGCCCCTGGTTGTCAAAGCCAACCGGGAAGGCCACACTCGGGATACCTGCCAGGTTGGCCGGCAGGGTAAAGATATCTTCTAAATACATCGCCAGCGGATCATCGCGGTGCGCCCCGGCGGGGAAGGCTGTGGTCGGAGCAACCGGCGCCGCAATCACATCCACATCGGCAAACGCATTTTCAAAATCCTGCCAGATGAGGCTACGCACTTTCTGCGCCTGCCCATAGTAAGCATCATAATAACCAGCCGAAAGGGCGTAGGCCCCCAGCATGATCCGGCGTTTGACTTCTGGGCCGAACAGCCCGCCGCGGGTCTGGTCAAACATATCCCACAAGGTCTCACCTGCCAGGCGGGCGCCATAGCGCACGCCATCATAACGAGCCAGGTTCGCTGAGGCCTCAGCCGGGGCGATTAAGTAATAGACCGGCACAGCCATGGCGGTGTGCGGCAAACTGACCGGGCAAACGACCGCTCCAAATGATGTAAAGACCTGGATTGCCTGGCGTACCATTGATTCTACCTCAAACTGCATACCCGGCAGGAAATATTCTTGCGGTACGCCTATACGCAAGCCTATCAAATCCTTGAGCGCCCCTTCTGATGGCAGTTCTGGGGCTGATAAATCCAGCGAGGTAGGGTCACGCCGGTCGTAGCCTGCCAGGGTTTGCAATACCACCGCCACATCCGCCGCACTGTGCGCCAAAACCCCCACCGTATCCAGCGAAGAACCGTAAGCCACCAGCCCCCAGCGCGAGATGCGTCCATAGGTAGGCTTCAATCCCGTCAGCCCGCAAAAGGCTGCCGGTTGGCGGATGCTGCCGCCGGTATCGCTGCCCAGGGCCGCGGGCACCAGATCTGCCGCAACTGCCGCGGCACTTCCACCGCTTGAGCCGCCCGGCACCCGTTTCAAATCCCAAGGGTTGCGACTGGGGCCGAAGGCTGAGTTCTCAGTTGAGGACCCCATGGCAAACTCATCCATGTTGGTCTTCCCCAAGATCACCACCCCAGCAGCCAGCAAACGCTCGATGGCAGTAGCGTGATATGGCGGAACAAAGCTTTCTAAGATCCGAGAGCCGCAAGTGCAGGGCAGCCCAGCCACGCACAGGTTATCTTTCACCGCCAGCGGCACCCCTAACAGCGGCGCGAGGCCCCCCGATGGGTCTTTCCGGTAAGCAGCCAGACAGCGGTCTGCCTCTTTGGCCTGGGCCAAGGCTTGCTCGGGTGCAAGGGTAATGAATGCATGTAAGGCCGGCTCTACCTGCTGGCTGCGCTCCAGGCAAGCCTGGACCAGTTCTTGGCTTGAGAACTGTCCCTGGCGCAGGGCCTGGATCGTTTCGATCAGCCCTCCATCATACAGGCAAGGCACAGCCGCCATCCATGGCGATTTCACATCACCCGCCGCCTTCAAAGGCTCGCTGCCTAAAGAAGAGGATGCAGGTTGTGCCATGCGGGTCAACGATTCAGGGTTCGAAGCCAATACGGGTGGAACGAGGAACTGATCTTGGACAGTCTCGGGGGCATTGCGCAGCACATCATCCAACCCCAGGCCAGGGCGCGGCTCATCTGGACGCAAGCCGCCCTCGCCAGCCAGCAAACTGGTCAGCGGGTGGATGCCGCTGGTATCCACCGCTTGCAAGCGCGCGGCATATTCCAAGATCGCCGAAAGCTGTTCTCGGTACAGCAGCTTTTCCGCTTCTGCCAGGCGCAGGTGCGCCAAAAGCGCAATATGCTCAACTTCTTCTAGCCGGAGGCCCATGCTGAGGATTATATCATTTCCAGGGTTCGGCATACCAGCGCAAGTAATCTTCCACATGCGCCTGCCAGTACTCTTCTTCGTGGTAACCGCTGAACATGTACCATTCGTGCGCCACGCCATATTCGGTCAGCAAACGTTCCAACCAGGCCGCCGATTGGGCAATCTCGGGCCGGTCATTATCCCCCACATCCATGTAAATGCGCGGCATCAACTCGGATGGGATATTGCTCAGCCAGCGCCTGACATCGCCAGTATTAGCGTCGCTTTGAAAGGCGAACCCGCTGTGCACGCCAATTGACCCAAACAGAGGCCAATACCCCAGGCCCAGGTGCACTGCCCAGCCGCCGCCGCGCGACAAACCACCCACAGCCCGTGCAGAAGGGGAAGCCCGGGTACGATAGTGAGCATCCACCCACGGCAGCAGCTCTTCAGCAATCACACGGCCAAAATAGTCCACCGTTGGCTCTTGCCAGCTCCTATCGCGCGGCATAACGATCAAGAAGGGTGGCAACTCGCCTGATGCGATCAACTTGTCGGCAGTGGTGCCGGCACCCAAACGCTCCCACTGGTCATCTGTAAAGCTCTGCCCGTGAATCAGATATAGCACCGGGTATGCCTGGCCCGTTTGCTCGTGGTAACATGGCGGCAGGTAAACGCGGAAGTCCAAAGCATCTGGCAAGAGGGTGGTTTCCAGGCTATGCATCTCAACCACCCCGGGCAGGCTCTGGCAGCCCGGTTCCGCCGCGGTGGGGGTGGCGGATGGCTGCACAGGTGTAGAGGACGATGATGGCGCCACAGTTTGCGTGACGGTTGGGGAGGCCGTGGAGGTGGCTGCCGACAGGGTGGGAACAAAGGTTGGCGTTTCAGTTGCCGTCCATGCTGGGGTAAGATGCCCCCCCGGCGTTACGCTGGGCATGATGCCAGGCGTACAACCCACCAGGGTCAAAAGCACCAGGGCAAACAAGAATATCGGTTTCAAGCGCGGTAGATCATCCAGGTTCATAACTCAGCCCATTTTACTATAAAGATTAAGCCGCCGTGAATCTCTTACGACGGTACCCGGAATACTCCTTTAACTGGTAAAATTGCCTGCATATCCTTTAAAGGAGCAAAACATGCGAAAGTTGATCCTTCCTTTGCTACTGCTGACGATATTGGTCAGTGCTTGTAATGGAGGCGCCACACAGGCGCCTGCCACGCAGGCAGCCGCCACACAGGCACCTACAACCAGGCCAGCCGATACCGAGGCTGCCGCCCCCACCGCCACGCGCAACGTTCCCACTGAGGGCGCTATATCTGAGCCTAATTCAGGCTGCACTGTGGCATCTCGCCAGCCTACCCCGGGCCCCACGCAGGAATCAATCTTCCCGCCTGTTGGCGAATCGGATTGGGTAAAAGGGCCGGCTGATGCCAAAGTCACCATCATTGAATACAGCGACTTTCAATGACCATATTGCTCAGTTATCGCTCCCGTGATGGAGCGACTCCTCGAAGAATTTCCGAATGATGTTCGTTTTGTATATCGCCATTTTCCTCTAATTGGCACTCCTGAATCACCCTTCCACGACAAGGCATCGTTGGCAGCACGCGGTGCTGATGCAGCGGGCAATCAAGGCAAGTTCTGGGAAATGCATGATGTGCTTTTCACCAAGCAGTCAGAATGGTCTGGGCTATCGGTCACCGAGTTTGAGGGTTGGCTGGCCAAGGAAGCTGAAACGCTCGACCTGGATCTAGATCAGTTCAATAGCGACTTGCAAAGCCAGGAATTAATTGACCTTGCACAGGGAGCCTGGGATTTTGGCAATGAGGTTGGCATCCCCGGCACGCCATTCATATTGATCAATGGCAATTCCTGGCCGACCAATGTCTCGATGGATTACTTTAACGTCGCGGCAGTGGTCAAGCTCACCCTCCTGGAGGATCTCCAATTCACCCAGTGCCCGCCGATGACGGTGGATGCGGATCACGAATACATTGCCACGCTGCACACCGAAAAAGGCGATGTGGTGATCAAGTTATTCCCCGATACGGCCCCGCTGGCAGTCAATAATTTCATCTTCCTGGCTCAAAACGGCTGGTATGATGGGGTCACCTTCCATAGAGTTCTGCCTGGCTTCATAGCCCAGGCAGGTGATCCAACTGGCACCGGGTTTGGCGGCCCAGGCTATGCCTTCAAGAACGAAGTGGTGGCTGATTTGAAGTACGACCGCCCAGGACTTGTGGGCATGGCAAACGCCGGCCCCGATACCAACGGCAGTCAATTCTTCATCACATATGCATCAGCCCCCAACCTGGATGGCAGCTATACCATCTTTGGCGAGGTGATTGAGGGGATGGACGTTCTTGCCAGCCTGACCCCGCGAGATCCATCTCAAAACGCCGACCTGCCCCCTGGTGACAAGATCATTAACATCACCATCGAGACCAAGTAAAACCCTACCTATGAGGTGTTCATGAAGCGCGTGGCGCGGTGGTACCAAACCACGCGCTTCACATAAACGCTATGCAAACAATTCTTTCCACCCCAAGCCCTTCTGCGGCCACACCACCATTCCATTGGCCATCTGCTTTTCAGATGGTCTTAAGCCTGCTGGCATCAGCCATGTTGCTGCTGGCTGGCCTGTTATGCCTGGTTGTGGGCCTGGTGCAGTTATTCCAACCTGCTTCGCCCAATTCGGTTGCCACGCAGTCGTTTTTATTGGCAGCCGGACTGGGGATGAGCGGCACGCTGATTCTGCCATCAGCCTGGTATGCCACCCGGCGCCTGTTTGGTTGGGGAGCATCCAAGAAGAATGGATTGCTGACCAAACTTTCGCCAACAAACAGCCGCTCTTGGCTCATCATTACCGTTACCTGCATTGCCCTGCTGCTGCTGGCTTTGCTGCTTGGCAACTTTATCTCACGCAATGACCGTCTGGGGTGGCTGCTGGCGCCCCTGCACATGCTTGCTATCGGCATCCCGGTGCTGTGGCTGGCGCTCTTAGGCCTGCGGGGCCTGCCACACCATTCTTTCCAACGCTCCTGGGGGCTTTTTGCTTCAGGGCTGGTCATTGGGCCCTCGCTGATCCTGGTGATTGAGCTGAGTGTCTTTGTCGTGGCAATCATCCTGTGGGCAGTTTGGGTTACGAGCCAACCATCTCTGGCAGCCGAGATCACAGACCTGACAGAGCGCCTGCAATATGCCCCGCCGAATGAAGAAACCATCTTGCGCATTCTCGGCCCTTATCTCATGCGCCCAGGCACGTGGCTGGCAACATTACTGATGGTAGCTGGAATCGTTCCAATGATCGAAGAAACGTTCAAGCCCATCGGCTTGTGGTTCCTGGCAAAACATGGCTTGACCCCTGCCGAGGGTTTTGCAGCGGGCGTCTTAAGCGGCGCCGGGTTTGCCCTGTTTGAAAACCTGGGGAATGCCAGCATGGGCGGCGAAGGGTGGAGTGCGCTGGTCACCGTGCGCATTGCCACGGCTTTGCTGCATATGCTGACCACAGGCCTGACCGGCTGGGCATTGGTATCTGCCTGGAACGAAAGACGCTACCTGCGCCTGGGGCTCACATATGGCTTAGCCATTACCCTGCACGGGTTATGGAATGGGATGGCAATCTTAAGCATAGGGGCCATGCAGCTCCCCGAGCCCCTGGTTTTTCCAGAATCCCTGCGCGCGTTTGGAATTGCGGCAATCGTGGGGCTGGTGATCCTGGTGGTGGTCAATGCGGCGGCTTATGCTGGCATCAACCGCTACCTGCGCCGCAACTTGCCCTCTGCCCAACCCGCCCCCGCACTGGATCTGGCCCCTCTAGATGACCCGGCTGCCCTGCCTGTGATTGCAGATGAGGCTGCAGAGCCATCCATCCAGAGCGAACCAGACAGCGCGCCAGTCGACAACAACCAAAATCTATTAGAAAATTAAGCTGAACCTATCCTATGGACTTTATCCTTCAACTCGTTGATATCTTTCTGCACATTGATGAATACCTGGGCGATATTATTCGCGATTACGGCGTTTGGACGTATTTGCTGTTATTCATCGTCATCTTCATGGAAACCGGCCTGGTAGTCACCCCCTTCCTGCCCGGAGATTCGCTCATTTTCGCAGCCGGCACCTTTGCTGCCATGGGCTACATGAATATTGGGTTGCTATTCCTGCTGCTGTTTGTGGCGGCCTTCTTGGGCGATACGGCCAATTACTGGATCGGCCACACGCTTGGACCGCGCGCCTTCAGCGGCGAAATACCGATCCTGAAGAAGGTGCTCAAGAAAGAATACCTTGACCGCACCCATGCTTTTTACGAAAAGCACGGCGGGAAAACCATCATCCTGGCGCGTTTTGTCCCCATTGTGCGCACCTTTGCCCCGTTCGTGGCAGGCGTTGGAGCGATGACATATGGCAAGTTCATCTCGTACAATATCATCGGCGGCCTGGCCTGGGTAGCAATCTTCTTATTCTTGGGTTTTTTCTTTGGCAACCTGCCATTTGTTCAAAAGCACTTTGAGTTTGTGGTGATTGCCATTGTTCTCATTTCGGTCTTGCCAGCAGTGTTTGAGTATTTCAAAGAACGCGCCCGCAAGTGATCGATAACGGGGTAGAAACGGGTGTGATGCACTGCCAAAGCCCTGCATCATGCCCGTTTTTAAGTTATCTCCACGAACTCAAATCAGAAGTGTTCTTTGGGGCTTGTTTTAAGCCGCATTTTTAAAGCGGGTTTAGCCAACTTGAGGTAGAATTAAGTATAGTATCTAGCATGATGGACATAAATGCCCGCACTTTAGCAACCGAGCTGGCTGACTTGCACCTGCCGGCAATTCGCTTTTATCAGGCGATCGGCTCTACAAATGATGAAGCCATCGCTTGGGCCGAGCAAGGCGCGCCAGATTGGGCATTGGTAGTGGCTGACGAACAAACCGCTGGGCGCGGCCGGACTGGCAGACGCTGGATTACACCTCCAGGATCTGCCCTGGCTTTCAGCCTGGTCTTACGCCCCCACCCCACCGAGCTGCCCTACCTGGCCCGCGCCACGGCCCTGGGTACACTGGCTGTCTGCCAGGCCCTATCCAGCGGCTATGGATTGGAGGCCCAGGTCAAATGGCCCAACGATGTGCTTGTATCAGGGCGCAAATTGGCCGGGGTGCTGGCCGAAACGCAATGGGACGGCTCCCAACCCACTGCCCTGGTGCTTGGAATTGGCATAAACGTTGCAACTGCCTTTCTGGGTACAGAGGTGCTGAATTATCCCGCCACATGTGTGGAGGCCAACCTGGGACGCACGCCAGAGCGACTGGAATTGTTGCATGGCGTGTTGAAAGCCCTGATCGATTGGCGGCGGCGGTTAGACAGCCCGAGTTTTATGTCAGCCTGGGAAAATGCCCTGGCTTATCGTAACCAGTGGGTGCTGCTGGCCCCTGGTGATGGCAGAGGACCCATGCTCGAAGGCCTGGTATTAGGGTTGGCAGCAGATGGTGCGTTGCGATTGAAAAACCGGCAGGACAAAGAAATTATTGTGAACGTGGGCGAGTTACGCCTGGCTGGCAATTTAACACAAACAGCTGGGGAATAGGAGAGAAAACCATGTCTTTTGATGATATGCGCAAACAATCTGAATCATCATCTTTCTTTGATGATGACGAGCCTGAAGAAGGAAAGGCTTCCCTAGATCTGGGGAATGATGACTTTGATGAGGGATTCGCCAATCCTCAGCCCCAAAGCAAAATTCTTGGCATGACCGCGCCGCAGCGGTTTATCATTGCCACCATTCTTCTGATGATGGCCTGCATATTGAGCGCGTTCTGCTTATTGGTTACCGAAAAAGTCGTTCCGGTGATGTAAAGCGCGTATCCTGGAATCAGGAGCGAGCGCCTGGCTTGTGCAGGTGCTCGCTCCTGATTCTTTTTCTATCACTCACTCGCCCCCACCCGTTTTAAGTCTGCCGCCACAATGCGAGCCAGAGATACCACCTGGTCGCCATCTTCCAAAGCCATGATCGCCACGCCGCGCCCACTTCGCCCGGCCCGCCGGATACTTTCAACCCCCGTACGAAAAACCACGCCATTGGCCGAAATCAACGTCAGGTCGTCACCTGGCGCCCCTTCACGGTCACCTTGCACAACCCGGGCCGCGGCGATTGTCCCAACGGTTGCCAAAGCCTTCTGGTCAAGCGTCACCACGCCGCCGGTGGCCCGCCCCTTGGGCGAATATTCAGCCAGCGAAGTGCGCTTGCCAAACCCGCGCCGAGTCACCAATAACAAATCACCATCCGGCTCCACCACTTCCATACTGGCCACATGGTCACCCTTCGCCAGGTTGATGCCATTCACGCCGCCAGCCGTGCGCCCCATTGGGCGGACGTTGGCTTCGGCAAAGCGCAGTGCCTGCCCTTGTTCGGTCACAAATATGATCTCATCATCCCCATGTGTCAGGTGCACCCAGCCTAATTGATCACCTTCCTCAAGCGTGATGGCCATCAACCCTGAAGGCCGCACTGCGCTCAACTCGCGCAATTCCATCCGTTTTACCTTCCCATTGCAGGTTGCCATGGTCAGGTATTCTGCGGCCACAAAGTCAGGGATTGGCACCGCCGCGGTGATGGTTTCACCCGCATCCAGCGAAAGTACATTGACGATTGGAATACCGCGCGCCGTGCGATCGGCATCGGGGATCTGGTAAGCCTTTTCAGAATACACCTTGCCGCGGTCGGAGAAAAACAAGATTGTATCCAGCGTCCGAGCAGGGAAGAGGAACAAGACTTCGTCTTCCTCTTTGGTTGCGTGGCCTGTTACCCCACGCCCACCACGTCCCTGCGCTCTGAAGCGCTGTGCTGCCACGCGTTTGACATAGCCGCGCTGGGTGAGGCTGACCAAAACAGCCTGGTCAGCAACAAGGTCTTCCTCGCGCAAATCTTCTTTGGCATCGGTGGCAATATGTGTACGGCGCGGGTCATTGTACTTTTGGGATAGCTCGGCCAGGTCTTCCTTGATCAGGTCCAAGATCTTACGCGGCTGAGACAGCAGTTCTTCCAAGAAAGCGATCCGTTCCAACAACTGGCGCTGCTCATCTTCGATCTTTTGGCGCTCCAGGGCTGCCAGGCGGCGAAGCTGCATATCCAGGATGGCCTGAGACTGCACCTCGCTCAAGTGGAAACGCTCCATCAGACGCGCTTTCGCCACATCGACATCCGGAGACTCGCGAATGGTCTGGATCACGGCATCCAGGTTGGCCAGGGCGGTCAGCAAACCCAGCAAGATGTGGGCACGCGAGCGGGCCTTTTCTAACTCATACTGTGAGCGGCGCATGATCACCTGGCGGCGGTGCTCAATATATACCTGCAAAGCCCGTTTGAGCGACAGCAGCCTCGGCTCACCATCCACCAATGCCAGGAGCTGCACGCCGTAGGTAGATTGCAAGGGAGTGAATTTGAATAACTGGTTCAACACCTTTTTAGGCTGCGCACCGCGCCGCAGCTCAATAATGATGCTCATCCCCCGCCGATCTGACTCATCGCGCAGGTCAGAGATATCGGGCAGCTTCTCTTCGCGCACCAACTCTGCAATCCGTTCGAGCAAATTGGATTTGTTGAGCTGGTAAGGGATCTCTGTCACCACAATCCGGTGACGGTTACTGGTCATCTCCTCGATATGTGCCTGGCCGCGCAGCACAATCCGCCCATGCCCGGTGCTGTAAGCCTGGCGAATACCCTCGCTGCCTACGATCACTCCCCCGGTCGGAAAATCTGGCCCGGGCACAAAATGGAGCAGATCTTCCGTGGGAATATCATCAATCTGCTCATAATGATCGATCAGGAAACCAATCGCGGCTGCCAGTTCACCCAGGTTATGCGGCGGGATAGTGGTGGCCATGCCCACGGCAATGCCAGAGGACCCATTGAGCAGCAGGTTTGGCAATCGAGCAGGCAGCACTTCCGGCTCTTTCAGCGAGCCGTCAAAGTTATCCAAAAAGTTAACCGTGTTCTGGTCGATATCAGCCAGGATCTCTTCTGCCATCACAGATAGACGGGCCTCGGTATAACGCATGGCAGCCGGCGCATCGCCATCAATCGAGCCAAAGTTCCCCTGTCCATCAACCAGCATATAGCGCATTGAAAAATCTTGGGCCAGGCGCGCCATCGTTTCGTATACGGCGGCATCACCATGCGGATGGTACTTGCCCAGCACCTCACCCACAATACGGGCAGATTTTTTATAAGACGAGTTAGCTCGAATACCCATATCGTGCATGGCGTATAAGATGCGGCGGTGCACCGGCTTCAGCCCATCCCGGGCATCTGGCAAGGCGCGCGCCACAATCACGCTCATGGCGTAATCGAGGTAGGCAGTGCGCATTTGTTCGTCAATATCAACTTGTTGTACAGTACCAATTTCCATCATATATTCCTCACGAAAAAGCGGCGCGCAAGCGCGCCGCTTGATTTTTTTTCGACCGATCGGTTATTTGCTCTTCAAGTAACCATCAATGGCTGCGGCAGCCCGGCGGCCAAACATCATTGCCGTAACCACTAGATCCGGACCGGTCACATCATCACCACCCGCATACACGCCCGGACGCGAGGTGGCGCCAGTTTGATGATCAGCAATGATCAATCCATACTTGTGCGTTTCCAACCCGGGGGTGGTCTCACTGATCACCGGGTCGGGCCAATAGCCAAGGGCCAAGACTGCGGTGTCTGCTTCAACGATGAAGTTAGAGCCATCGACCGGCACCGGGCGGCGGCGGCCTTTTGCATCCGGCTCGCCAAGCTTCATCCGGATACACTCAATCTGCGCCAAATGCCCTGCCCCATCGGCGATGAAGCGCACGGGCTGGGTCAAGAACTGGTAATGGGCGCCCTCTTCTAAGGCCAACTCTCGATCCTTCACACCACCGGGCATCTCTTTGATCGTGCGGCGGTAGAGGCAGGTAACATCCTCGGCGCCCATGCGCAAAGCAGTGCGCAAGCAGTCAGAAGCAGTATCGCCACCACCGATCACAACCACCTTTTTACCCACCTCGGGGCGTTGGCGCATATCCTCAGGCAAAAGCTCTGAGGCCACATTGCAGCGGGCCAGGAATTGGGTGGCCTTGTAAACACCGGGCAGATCCTCACCGGGGACTTCCATCGGCGCATCGACCTCTGAACCAACGCCAATAAAGACGGCGTCAAACCCCTCGGCGAACAGATCATCAATCGTCTTGTCTTTGCCGATAGTGGTGCTAAAAACAAACTGGGCCCCCGCGTCTTCCAGGTCGCCAATACGGCAAAAAACAATTTCTTTGGGCATCTTGAAGGGTGGGATGCCGTAGGTCAACATGCCGCCAGGGGCAGGCTTTGCCTCAAAGAACGTGACCGCGTGGCCCTTCTGCAGCAATTGTTCTGCACAGCCCAGCCCAGACGGACCAGCACCCACAATCGCCACCTTCTTGCCCGATGGTTCACCCACGGGCACCTTGACGCCCACCGTACGGCGCTCGTAGCAAGTGACCCATGCTTCCAGGTCGCCGGTGAGCACCGATGCGTGGGTCTTGATGTGCGAACAAGAACCCTGGCATAGCTGCTCTTGCGGGCAGACCCTACCGCAAATTTCGGGCATGGAACTGGTCTGGCGATAAAGCTTGGCTGCTTCCAAGAATTCACCTTGCTCGATCAGCCACATGGCAGTAGGGATATCGTTATGGGCAGGGCATGCCTCTACACAAGGCGCCGGGTCGGGGCAGTGCACACAGCGAGAAGCCTCGAACTGGGCCTCTTCGGGCGTCAGGGGGATACAGATATCGTTAAAATCACAAACCCGCTGGGTAACTGCGCGGTGAGCAACATCCAACGACGGGAGACGAGCGCGCGTCTTCCGATCAATGGCTAAATCATCACTCGAAATTTTCTCCATACCAATACCTCCTCTAACTCACTAAAACCACCTAATTCACCATGTATTGATGATACCGATTCTGATGGTTTTATGTTATGTTTCAGATGTCATGTAATTAAGTGACGGTTGTCACCAATCAGAACAAATGCCAAATCAGCGCAATGCTGGGGGCGGCGAAACGATCTAATATGATCTTCACCAGGTTCCTGAAGTATTGTGAGATAATTATAGCAGGTTATTCTTAAGGGCCACATCCCCACACAGCAACGACGCCCAGGTGCCCTTGATTCCTGCTTGACTATTTCATCGTTTGAGGAGGTATTTCATGAAAAAAGCCTTACCAATCTTACTAGCAATTGTGGTGTTGTTGATTGTTGGTGTGCTCGGCTGGTTTTACATCAGCGAACGGCAAAAAGCTGGTGAAATGAACGACTTGCAAACCACCACAGCCACGCGCGGCAGTCTGGTTGCCACCGTGGGTGCCACCGGCATGGTGCGCACAGATCAGACAGTTCTTTTAACCTGGCAGACTTACGGCACAGTTGAACAAGTCACGGTCCAAGTCGGTGATCGGGTTGAGGCTGGGCAGGTCATTGCCACGTTGGAACGGACTTCGTTACCGCAAAATGCCATCCTGGCAGAAGCAGACCTGATCAGTGCTCAAAACGCGCTGGATGATCTATTAAATTCCAACAGTGCTTCAGCCCAGGCTTTGCAGCGCATGTACCAGGCCCGCCAGGCTGTGATCGAGGCCGAACGCGCCCTGGATGTGTATGATGAAAAGGCATACAAAGACAAGCTAGAAACTGCCCGCAAAGATGTGATCGATCGCGAAGACAAGCTGACTGCTGCCCAGGATACTTTCGAACCGTATGCTGACTGGGATGAAGACAACGATACGCGCAAACGCTATGAGCAAGAATTGGAAGATGCGCAAAATGCCTACGACGAGGCAATACGCGTGGTTGACCTGCTCGAACTAGAACAGCAAGCTGCGCAAGCCACCTTAGACGCCTCCCAGGCCATCCTGGCAGATGCTGAGCGCGAATACGATCGTCTCAAAGACGGTCCGGACGCAGATGAAGTGACCATCTTGGAAGCGCGCATTGCCGCAGCCCAAGCTGCCATCGATTCAACGCAGATCAAGGCCTCAATGGCAGGCACCATCACAGAAATCTCATCCAAAGCGGGCGATAAAGTCAGCCCCGGCAGCCTGGCGGTACGCATTGACAACCTCGATCGCTTGCTGGTGGACGTGAACGTTTCTGAAGTGGATATTAACCGCATCACGACCGGCGAACCAGTCAACCTCACATTTGATGCCATCATGGATCAAGAATATCATGGCCTGGTGTCTGAGGTGGCTCAGGTGGGCTCAATCAACCAGGGCGTGGTTGAGTTTCTGGTTACGGTGGAGCTGACCGATGCAGATGAAAGTGTCAAGCCGGGCATGACAGCCGCGATCAACATTGTGGTACAGCAGTTGGATAACGTGTTGTTGGTGCCCAACCGGGCAGTGCGCGTGGTGGATGGGCAGCGCGTGGTGTACACCCTGCAAAACAACGAACTGGTCTCCGTGCGCATCACACTGGGTGCGTCATCAGATACTGAAAGTGAAGTGGTAGATGGCAACTTGAAATCTGGCGACCTGATCGTTCTCAACCCGCCGCAGTTTTTTGAGGCTGGCGGCGGCTTTTTTGGGAGGTAACAATGCCTGACTGGGTGATTGAGGCACAAGACCTGACCAAAATATACAAAATGGGTGATGTAGAAGTACACGCCCTGCGCGGTCTTTCTACCCAGATCGCCCGCGGCGAAGTGGTGGCGATCGTGGGGCCATCGGGTTCAGGCAAATCTACATTAATGAACATCATCGGCTGCCTGGACCGGCCAACGGCTGGCGAATACATCCTGGATGGCGAGCGTGTCTCGCGCCTCAGCGACGATCAGTTAGCCACCATCCGCAACCGCAAAGTAGGTTTTGTATTTCAGAGTTTCAACCTGCTGCCGCGCGCCACTGCCCTGGCCAATGTTGAGCTGCCATTACGTTATGCTGGGGTTACCCGCGGACGGCGTGAGCTGGCACGCACTGCTTTAGAATCGGTTGGCTTAGCAGACCGCATTTATCACCGCCCCAACGAGCTTTCGGGAGGGCAGCAGCAGCGCGTGGCCATTGCACGTTCCCTGGTCAATGAACCTGCCATTATCATGGCCGATGAGCCAACTGGCAACCTGGATAGCAAATCGGGGGCAGAGATCATGGAATTGCTGTTGGCCCTCAACCGCGATCGCGGCACCACGCTGATCATTGTTACCCATGCGCCTGATGTAGCCGCCATGGCTCAACGCATCATCCATATTCGAGATGGTGTGGTGGAGGAAGTAGCATGAACATTTTTCAGGCGATTAGAGAAGCACTTGAAAGCCTCACCGCCAACAAAATGCGTTCTGGTCTAACCATTTTGGGCATCGTGATTGGGGTGGCGGCAGTGATCGCCATGGTTTCGATCGGCCGTGGAGCCGAGGCATCCATCACCGATTCGATCCAGGGCATTGGCACCAACGTGATCTTTGTCTTCAGGGGCGGCTCAGAAGATGTGCGCAATCCAAAGCCCGTTACATTGAATGACGCAGAAGCAATTGCCGATCCTTTTCAGGCCCCATCGGTGATCGCCGTGGCCCCCATGTTGACCGGAAGCGCAAAGATCACGGTGGGTAGGGAAAGCACCAACACCAGCATCACCGGGGTCACCCCGCAATATGCCAGCGTGCGCAATTACGGCGTAACCGAAGGCGAATTCATCAATGAAAGCCATATGTTGGGCCGGGCTTCAGTGGTTTTGCTTGGACCCGAAACAGCCGAAACCCTGTTCGGACGCAGAGAAGGCCTGGTCGGCGAGACGGTGCGCATTGAAGGCCAGCCTTTCCGGGTGATTGGCATCCTGGAATCAAAAGGCGGCTCGGGATTTTCGAATGAAGATGATATCGCCATCATCCCCCTTTCCACCGCCCAGGTACGCCTCCTGCGCCGCAGCACCCGCGACCGGGTGGACATGCTGCTGGTGCAGGCCATCAGCGCCGAAGCTGTTCCGCAAGCCAGCCAAGAAGTCAGTGACATCCTGCGCACCCGCCACCGCACAGCCATTGGCGCCGATGACTTTACCCTTTTGACCCAAGAGGACTTCCTGGCGACTGCCAGCACCATCACCAACGTATTGACCATTTTCTTGGGCGGCATTGCCGCCATCTCACTCCTGGTCGGCGGCATCGGCATCATGAACATCATGCTGGTATCGGTCACCGAGCGCACGCGTGAGATCGGTCTGCGCAAAGCTGTGGGGGCGCATAAGGCCGATATCCTGGTGCAGTTCCTGGCCGAATCATCGGTACTGAGCTTGTTCGGAGGGCTGATCGGTATTGCGCTGGGCTGGGCGATTGGCGCAGTGGTTGGAGAAGTTGCCGCTGCCAACAATACCCCCATCACCCCACGCATGGGCATCGATATCGTCTTGCTGGCGACTCTCTTTTCTACCGCAGTGGGTCTGTTCTTTGGCCTTTACCCGGCCAACCGGGCCGCCAGCCTTGAACCGGTCGAAGCCCTGCGCTACGAATAACTCTTTCGAGGATTACCATATATATAATGAAGCCCCCCAGGCCTGGGGGGCTTCATTATATATACATCCAGTCTATTTAAGCGCCTTCTTCATCCGCTGCAAGGCTTCGGCCAGCAGGGCGCGCGAGCAGCCAAAATTCAAGCGGACAAAATCTTCGCCGCCCCGCCCAAAGGTTGCACCTTTGTTCAATGCCACGCCTGCCCGTGTGAGGAAGAATTCGTACGGGTCGGGCGCAAGGCCCAGCTCACGACAGTCTAACCAGGCCAGGTAAGTGCCTTCAGGTTTTGCCATCTGGATACCGGGCAGCTCTGCTCTGATGTAGTCGTACAAGAAATCCCGGTTTGCCTCCAGGTAAGGCAGCAGTTGATCCAGCCATTCTTGCCCATCCTGGTAAGCAGCCAGACCGGCAGCCAGCCCCATTGCATTGACCCAACCCACCAGGCCTTCTCCGGCATGGATCAATTTGTTCCGCAGCTCTGCATTTTGGACAATGGCAAAGGAACACTGCAACCCAGCGATATTAAAGGTTTTGCTTGGGGCCATCAGGGTGATCGTGTTCTGGGCGATCTCAGGGCTCAAGGATGCGATAGGGATATGCTGTTGGCCACGGTAGAGTAAATCACAATGAATCTCGTCTGAGCAGATCAACACCCCATGACGCAGGCAGATTTCTGCCATACGCTCCAATTCGGCCTGCCGAAAAACCCTCCCCACCGGGTTGTGAGGATTGCACAAAATGAACAGGCGGGTTTGCTCAGTGATGGCAGCTTCAAAAGCATCAAAATCAATTTCATACCGCCCATCGGGGAGGCGCAGCAAGGGATTATCCTGGCGCGCAATGTGCGCGTTCTGGGCCACGCTCAAGAAAGGTGGGTAAACGGGCGTCTGGATCAGCACACCGCTCTGAGGATCGGTCAATGCGTGGCAGGCCAGGTTAAAACCGGTCACCACGCCAGGGATGAAGATCAGATCGTCCACAGAAATACGCCACCCGTACAGGCGCTCCATGCGCTCCACCAAAACCTGGCTCAAGTCAACCTGGATGCCGGTCCCACCAAAAGCACTGGGATAGCCAAAAACCCCATGCGCCACCTGGGCCTGAAGGGCCTGGATGACCGCATCGGGGGCCAAAAAGTCCATATCGGCCACCCACAGCGGCAAGACATCCGCATCATACCGCTCCCATTTCAAACTACCTGTACCGCGCCGCTCAGGTGTATGGTCGAAATCGTAAATTCTCGTCATCATGAAGCTTACTCCTCTAGATCGGTTACAGAATAGAAAATAATTGTACCCGCGTTTCATTTCGCCAGTGTCATGCGATTATTCACACCATTTCATAGGATAAAAATCACCTTCCTTTGACACCACCTAGCCGGGGCACTCTTTTAGGGTAAAATACATGCAACTCACGATTGTTCATGTTTGAGGGCGGTCCTCCTGACATGAACAATTGTCACATACTTTAAAAGGGAGAGCTGCTATGTCAAATTGGAAAGTCCTGATTACCGATGGCCTGTCATCAAAGGGACAGAACATCTTAAGCGCCGCCTGCCAGGTAGACGACAAGAATGATATCTCTGCTGAAGATCTGCTCAAGGTGATCGGCGAATATGATGCTCTGATTGTACGCAGCCGTACCAAGGTTACGCCTGAGGTTTTTGAGGCCGCCAAGAAGCTCAAAGTCGTCGGGCGGGCCGGAGTTGGGGTAGATAACATCAACCTGGCTGCTGCTGCTGCCCACGACATACGCGTTGTCAATGCCCCCAAATCGACCTCGGTAGCTGTGGCTGAGCTGGCCTTGAGCCTGATGCTGGCCCTGGCGCATTCCATCACCACCTCTGACGCGTCTATGAAGAGTGGGCAGTGGCTGAAGAAAGAATTGAAAGGCGTTGAGCTGGATGGCAAGACCCTGGGCATTATTGGCACAGGGAATATCGGCAGTGCGCTGGCCAAACGCGCCGCGGCCATGGGCATGACTGTGCTTGGCTATGATAAGCTCCGCACGCCAGATGAAATCCGCAGCCTGGGTTTCGAACCTGTCTCGCTGGACGAACTGTATGCGCGCTCCGATTACATCAGCCTGCACATCCCATTGACCGACGAAAGCCGCAACATGATCAACGGGCAGACCATTGCTCAGATGAAGCGCGGCGTGCGCATCATCTGCACCGCCCGCGGCAATATCATCGACGAGACGGCCCTCCTGGCTGCCCTGGAATCGGGCCAGGTTGCCGGCGTGGGCCTGGATGTTTACTCAAAGGAACCACCTGGCTTAACCGCCCTGGTAGCTCATCCCAAAGTTGTCGCCACGCCGCATATCGGCGCCCAAACGGCTGAGGCTCAGGTACGAGCAGCAGAAGACATTGCTTCAGAGATCCTGGCAGCCCTGCGCGGCGAACCACTGCGCTGGAAAGTTGTCTAATCAGATGACCACCGACCCCAAGCTTGAACAGCTAAAAGAGATGCTTGGCGAGATCGCCGATCTCGATAATGCTGCATCGCTTTTGCATTGGGATATGCAATGCTACATGCCCCATGGGGGTGCAGAGGCGCGCGGCAACCAACTGGCTACGCTGGGCCGCCTGGCTCACGAAAAACGCACATCTGATGATGTCGGCAAGCTGCTGGATGAGCTGGCTCCCTTTGCCACCCAGGGCGACCCAGAGTCAGACGATGTCCGGCTGATCCAGGTAACCAAGCGGGGCTACGATAAAGCAACGAAAGTTCCCACTGACCTGGTGGTGGAATTCACCCAGGTAACATCCAATGCTCACCAGATATGGGAACAGGCACGCGCCAACAATGATTTCAACAGCTTCAGACCCGCGCTGGAAAAAATCTTTGAGCTGCGCCGGCGCTATGCCGACTGCTTTGGGCCCTATGACCATGTCTACGATCCACTGCTCGACGATTTTGAACCTGGGCTGAAGACCACCGATGTCAAAGCAATCTTTGATGCCCTGCGCCCTCACCAGGTCGAACTGCTGCGAGAGATCAAAGCCCGCCCACAGGTAGAAGATGCCTTCTTGCACCAACAGTACGAAGACGCAAAGCAGTGGGATTTTGGCGTGCAGGTGCTCAACCAGGTGGGCTATGACTGGAAGCGCAGCCGCCAGGATCGCGCCGCTCACCCCTTTACCACCAACTTCAGCATCAACGATGTGCGCATCACCACCCGCATCATCCCTGACAACCTGGGATCTGCCTTGTTTAGCACCTTGCATGAAGGCGGGCATGCCATGTACGAGCTGGGTGTAAACCAGAGCTACGAGCGCACGACTCTGGCTGGCGGCACATCGCTGGCAATTCACGAATCGCAGTCACGCATGTGGGAGAACCTGGTGGGACGTTCTCTGCCGTTCTGGCAGCATTTCTACCCGCTCTTGCAACAAACCTTCCCGGCGCAGTTGGGCAATATCTCGCTTGAGGCTTTCTACAAAGGCATCAACAAGGTGCAGCCGTCATTGATCCGTGTCGAGGCGGACGAAGCCACCTACAACCTGCATGTGATGCTGCGCCTGGAATTAGAAATTGCTGTCTTAGAGGGCAAACTGGCAGTCAAGGACCTGCCTGAAGCCTGGAACACCCGCATGCAAGAATACCTGGGTCTGACGCCCCCCAACGATAGCCAGGGTGTCCTTCAAGACGTGCATTGGTCGGGAGGTATGGTGGGTTACTTCTCTACTTATGCCCTGGGCAACCTCGTCTCGGGCCAGCTTTGGGAGTGCATCAACAAAGATATTCCCAATCTGCCCGATCAAATCCGTCACGGTGAGTTTGCCGCCCTGCGCGGCTGGTTGACCGAGAAGGTGCACCGGCATGGCTCGAAATATGAGCCGCAAGAGCTGGTCAAACGGATCACCGGCACCAAGATCGATCCGGCGCCTTACCTGCGCTATCTGACGGAGAAGTACAGTACTATCTACGGGTTCTAAACCCCGTGGTCTTTTTCCTGAGCTAGCCGCCCGCATGAAAACGCGCCTCGCCATTCTGATTTTGCTGGTTTTGGCCATCCTGCTGGGCGGCTGCTCTGGTTTAACTGGACCCGATCTGCCCACCCCCATCCCCACTGAGTATCTCCCTACAGTGGTAGCGGTGACAGCGCAAGCTGCCCAGCGCGCAGCAACTGAAACAGCCCTGCCCTTATTGGCTACCGGCATTACCCAAAACCAGCCATCTACCCAGGCACCATCTACGGCCCTAAGCCAGGCCCCAGCCAGCCCAAGCCACACCCCAGAGCCCAGCCTCTCACCAACTGACACCCCCACCTCGGCTTTGCCAAGCCCCACGCCCACCAATACACGCCGCCCATCTCAAACGCCCACCGTAACCCCCACCCCTGGCATTCCCCCCGCAGAAATCCAGATCTACTCTCTTGGTCCAATGTCAAAGGTTGTCAGCCCATTAGCAGTGGGGGCAATGATTACCAGCGTGCCAGGGGGGTATTACGTGGTTGAGCTGTGGGTTGAGCCGCTAAGCGCGGGCCAACAGCCCCGCCTGCTGCTGCGCGATCTGCATAACTTTGTCAGTGATCCGTTAGCCTTTATCTATCTCACAGAAGAATATGAGTTTGAGCTGACACGCTTTTCTGAAGTGGGGCAGCTTCGCATCAGCACGTATGATACTCACAACCGCCCTGTTGGCGTGGCCTCAGTAGACCTGCTGCTGCTGCAAGTGGGGGAGAATGAAATCAATCCATCCGGTGACCTGATGCAACCGATCGTCATCCGAGAGCCGATGCCCAACCACCTGATCCAGGGAGGCAAGCTGACTCTCAGCGGCCTGGCACGCATCAGCGAGGTTTCAATTTTACATGTTGAGCTGGTTACCGAAGATGGCAAAGTGGTGGGCACGAGCGATATTTACATCACAGGTGGAGAAAACGGCAGTTATGCTGCGTTTGAAAGCACAGTCAGCTACCTGGTCACTGAACCAACCCGGGTACGCCTGATAGTCAAAGAGACCGGCCGGCGCATTGCCGGTATCCGCCAGTTAGCCAGCTTTGAACTCCTGCTCAGTCCATAATTTTCGGTATAATTAAAAAAACACACTTTAAGGAGAGACCGAATGGCCAATACCCCTTTCATTTCCAAACGCGCGGCCGCTTACGCCGACATCCCCGATGAAAAATGGAATAACTGGCGTTGGCAGCTCAGCAACCGCATCAACACGGTTGATGAATTTGCCAAAGTGCTTAACTTAACCGACAGCGAGCGCGAGGCCCTATCAGCTCCCGGGCTCTTTCGCGTGGACATTACCCCCTATTTTGTCTCATTGATTGACCCTAACGATCCCGATGACCCGGTCCGCAAGCAGATCGTCCCGGTGGCGAACGAGCTAAAACCGTTCACCGCCATGATGGAAGACTCGCTGGCAGAAGATCGTCACTCGCCTGTGCCCGGGTTAGTACATCGTTATCCCGACCGTGTGCTGATGCTGGTCACTACCCAATGCGCCTCGTACTGCCGTTACTGCACACGCTCACGCATCGTCGGCGACCCTTCGGCCACATTCTCACGCTCTGAGTTTGAGATGCAGATTGAATACCTCAAGCGCACCCCCCAGGTGCGGGACGTGCTGCTTTCTGGCGGAGACCCGCTGGTATTGGCGCCCAAGATCCTGGAAGAGATCCTCACCCGGCTGCGCGAGATACCACACATTGAGATTGTCCGTATCGGATCGCGGGTGCCGGTTTTTATGCCTATGCGCATCACCAGCGAATTGACCGATATGCTGCAGAAATTCCACCCCCTGTGGCTCAATATCCATGTCAATCACCCCAATGAGATCAGCGCTGAGCTGGCTGAAGCCTGCGACAAGCTGACCCGCGCCGGCATCCCCCTGGGCAACCAGGCTGTCTTGCTGGCAGGTGTCAATGATAATGTCCATGTGCAGCGCGAACTGGTTCAAAAGCTGGTACGCATTCGCGTTCGTCCCTATTACCTCTACCAGTGCGACCTGGTGGAAGGCGCAGGGCACTTTCGTACCCCTGTTGCCAAAGGCATCGAGATCATGGAGGGCCTGCGCGGCCACACTTCAGGGTATGCCGTCCACCAATACATCGTTGATGCTCCGGGCGGCGGCGGCAAGATCCCTGTTTTGCCCAATTACTTGATCAGCATGTCAGATCACAAGGTGGTCCTGCGCAACTTCGAAGGCTACATCACCACCTACGAAGAGCCGGTTGATTATGTCCCCGACAAATCTGCCAAGTTCCTGGGCCCCAAACGACCCGAACCCGGCCAAACCGGCATTACGGGCATGCTGGATGGCGAGCAGATGTTCATCAAACCAGAAGGTTTCGATGAAACCCACGACCGCCACGGCATTCAACACCGTCTGAAAGACGCCAAGAAATGGATGCCCCTGGGCATTGGCGAAGAAAACGATAAAGAATGATCCAATCGTGGGGGTTGCTCTTGCAATCCCCACGATTAATTTAACCAAGCACGGAGGAGTTTGTATGGAAATCGAAATCTTATATCGCCCATCGTATTCACTGAGCGTGGTCAAGCTGAACCCCAATGAAGAGATTCGCGTCGAAGCAGGGGCAATGGTCAGCATGTCACAAAGCGTCACCATCGAAACCAAAGCCACGGGCGGTTTTTTGAAATCCCTGAGCCGGGCTGTATTAGGTGGTGAGAGCTTCTTCCAGAACTACTTCAAAGCCTCGGCTGAGGGCGGCGAAATCACACTGGCGCCAGAACTTCCTGGCGACGTTTTTCTACTGGAATTGAAGGGCGAAAAGTTCTTTGTGCAGTCAGGCTCATTCTTGGCTTGCGAATCTGGCGTTGAACTGAATGCCAAGGTCAGCACCAAGGCCCTTGTCTCAGCCGAAGGCTTTTCGATGCTTGAAGCAACTGGCAGCGGTACCATGCTGCTCTCATCTTATGGCGCCATCCACGAGAAAAACCTGGCACCAGGCGAACGGTATATTGTAGATACCACCCACCTGGTGGCGTTTGACGGGAACATGCCTATTTCTCCCAAGGCTGTTGGCGGTTTCAAATCTACCTTGCTGAGCGGAGAGGGCCTGGTGGTTGAGCTGACCGGGCCTGGGCGGCTCTTGATGCAAACGCGTTCCCCGCACGCTTTTCTCTCTTGGCTCATTCCCAATCTGCCCTTTGATAAGCAAAGCGATTCCTGATCGGGCGAAGCTGCCGGCAAGCCACCAGACCGCGACGCCCCTATTGACAATTCGATCATCTTGGATATAATTGCTACTAAATTTGTCGTAAATGTTTGAGCGGAGTATCTCTATGTTAACTTGCACGTGTCTGAGGCGGGGTTCGTAGCCGCCTCCTTGCCTTAGATCAGACCGGGAAACCGGACGACCAACAGCCAGACAAGAAGGTGGTTGCAGCCCCGCATGACAATGCGGATGGGTTGGCGAGCATGTTTCGCCACGGCTTGCGCCACCTTTTTTGGTGCCTGTTGGTCGTTTTATTATGAATCAAAGGAAAATACGATGAAAATCGCAAACAATATCACAGATCTGATCGGGAATACCCCCCTGGTACGCATCCAACGCCTGGCAGATGGGCTGCCGGCGCAAGTAGTTGCCAAGCTAGAATTCTTCAACCCGGCCCATTCGGTCAAAGATCGCATTGGCGCCGCCATGATCGCGGCGGCTGAACAGGCCGGGCAAATCGGGCCAGATACCATCATCGTCGAACCAACCAGTGGGAATACCGGCATTGCCCTGGCGATGGTGTGCGCAGCCAAGGGCTACAAATGTGTCTTAACCATGCCCGAATCGATGAGCAAAGAGCGCCGCATGCTGCTGCGGGCATACGGGGCAGAGTTGATCCTAACACCGGGGAGCGAGGGGATGGACGGTGCCATTCGCAAAGCAGAAGAATTGGCCGCATCAGACTCGCGTTACTTTATCCCCATGCAGTTCAAGAACCCTGCCAATCCCCAGGTTCACCGCCTGACTACCGCTGAAGAAATCTGGCGCGACACCGATGGACAGGCGGATATCCTGGTGGCGGGCGTGGGCACAGGCGGCACCATAACCGGCGTGGGCGAGGCCCTGAAAGCGCATAAACCTTCATTGCGCGTGGTGGCAGTTGAGCCCGATGCCTCGGCTGTGCTCTCTGGTGAGGCCAAAGGCCCGCACATGATCCAGGGCATCGGGGCGGGTTTCGTCCCCGAGGTACTCAACACACAGGTGATGGACGAGATCATACGTGTAAAAAACGAAGACGCCTTCGAAACTGCCCGGCGTATGGCAAAAGAGGAGGGGCTTCTGGTAGGCATCTCGTCTGGGGCCGCCACCTGGGCCGCCCTGCAAGTGGCAGCCCGCCCTGAGAACGCCTCCAAATTGATCGTGGTCATCATCCCATCCTTTGGTGAACGCTATTTGAGCACCGCCTTGTACGCCAACCTGGGAGAGTAACCTTATGGAAGCCAAGACACTGCCTTCGCTCGCCACTCCCCCTGCGGGCGGCAAAACGGGTCTTTTGCAGACCCTCCGACAGGATATCCGGGCCATCTTTGAGCGTGACCCGGCAGCGCGCAGCACGCTCGAAGTGCTGCTGAACTACCCCGGCCTGCATGCCGTGTGGGGGCACCGCCTGGCACATTGGCTTTGGACGCACCGCCTCAAACTCTGGGGGCGCATGGTATCGCAACTGGTGCGCAGCCTGACCGGCATTGAAATCCATCCCGGCGCTACCGTGAAAGAAGGCTTCTTCATCGACCATGGCATGGGGGTGGTGATCGGCGAAACCGCCGAAATCGGCAGCCAGGTCACACTTTACCACGGCGTGACCCTGGGCGGAACCAGCCTGGAAAAAGGAAAACGCCATCCAACCATCGGCGACCGGGTGGTAATTGGCGCAGGGGCCAAGGTGTTGGGGGCCATCACCATCGGCGCAGACAGCCGCATTGGGGCCAATGCCGTGGTGGTTAAGCCGGTACCGCCCAACTCGGTGGTGGTGGGCGTACCGGGGCAGATCGTATCTCGCAGCAAGCCCCACCGCTCATCCGATGCCCCCGACCTCAATCACACCGCCCTGCCAGACCTGGTGGGGGTCACGCTGCCTTCGCTCTTGCAGCGCGTTGAAGACCTTGAAAGCCGCCTGGACGGACACGAAACCACCCCCGCCCCGCATGCAGATCATATCCATGTACATGCGCCAGAGTCTGGTGCCTGGCGTGGGGAGGATTTTTCGATATAATACAGCTACTGTATGACGGACAGCCTTTCTCACGAAGAAATTTTGCGCTACTCACGCCACCTGCTCATCCCTGAGGTAGGTTTAGAAGGCCAGAGTAAGTTAAAACGCGCCTCGGTTTTGGTGGTGGGTGTGGGCGGGCTGGGATCGCCGGCAGCCCTGTACCTGGCGGCAGCCGGCATTGGGCACATTGGCCTGGTAGATCACGACCGGGTGGACACTTCTAACCTGCAGCGCCAGGTCATCCACGGCACATCCACACTGCACCAGTTCAAGGTCGAATCAGCCCGCAGCCGCATGCTGGATCTGAACCCTGGCATCCAGGTGGATGCTTACAATGCGCCGCTCACTTCGGCCAATGCCCGCCAGATCGCCGCAGATTACGACCTGATCCTGGATGCCAGCGATAACTTCCCCACCCGCTACCTGACCAATGACCTGTGCGTGCTGACAGGCAAGCCGAATGTGTATGGCTCTATCTACCGCTTTGATGGCCAGGTCAGTGTGTTTGACGCCCGCCGCGGGCCGTGTTACCGCTGTCTTTTTCCGGCTCCGCCCCCGCCAGGCCTGGTGCCTGCTTGCGAAGATGGCGGCGTGCTGGGCGTGCTGCCTGGCACCATCGGAACCCTGCAAGCCACCGAGGCCATCAAGCTCTTGTTGGGCATCGGCGAACCGTTGGTGGGCAAACTGCTGCTCTACAATGCCCTTGAGATGTCTTTTGAATTCATCAAGCTGCGCAAGAACCCAGGCTGCAAAGTTTGCGGGCCAGACCCTAGTGTGAGCGAGCTGATTGATTATGAAGCTTTTTGCGGCATGCCAGGTCACGATCTTGAAACAGGCTCAGCCGGGCAGGGATGGGATATCACAGCCAGCGAGCTGGCCGAACGCCTGGGGCGCGGAGAGGCGCTCTGCCTGGTGGACGTACGCGAGCCGCACGAACTGGCTATCTCCAGCTTAGCCGGGGCCCAGGTCATTCCCCTGGGGCAGTTGGCGGCTCGCCTCTCAGAACTAGATCCCAACCAAGAAATTGTCCTATTCTGCAAGGCCGGCTTTCGTTCTCGGCGCGCCCTGGAGCTTATGGCCAGGGCCGGATTTCACAAACTCAAAAACCTGAAAGGCGGCATCAACGCCTGGGCTCAAGAAGTAGACCCCAGCCTGCCCATTTATTGATTCTATGAACCCAGCTTCTGACCCAACCCATACCCTGATGGCCATCCTGGCCCACCCTGACGACGAAACCTTTGGCACCGGAGGCACCCTGGCCTTATATGCTCAACGCGGCGCACAGGTGCACTTGATCTGTGCCACGCGCGGTGAGGCTGGAGAGATGGACGCCGACTGCCTGGATGGTTACCGATCGATCGCCGAGCGGCGTGAGGCCGAGCTGCGCTGCGCAGCCAATGTGCTTGGGTTGGCAAGCGTGCAGCTCTTAAATTACCGTGATTCGGGCATGGCTGGCTCGCCAGATAATCAGCACCCCAATGCCCTGGCTGCTCAACCGGTCGAAAACGTTGCTGCCCGGCTTGTGCCTTACATTCGCCAATTCCGCCCGCAGGTCATCATTACGTTTGACCCAATCGGCGGCTACAAACACCCTGACCATATTGCTATCCACCAAGCTGCCGTGCAGGCTTTTCACCTGGCAGCCGACCCAGCCTTTGCCGGCAACCTGCCGCCACACCAGGTACAAAAGCTTTACTATTATACGGTAGGCAAAGGTTACCTGCGTTTTTTGACCCACGTGGCTCCTCTGCTGGGAATGGATCCACGCCGCCTGGGCCGGAACAAAGATATCGATATGGCCTCAATTGTAGCAGAGGGCAATTTCCCCATCCACGCCCGCATTCGCTGCAACCAGGTGCGGGCTAAGAAAAACAGCGCCAGCGCTTGCCATGCCAGCCAGCTTGGCGGGCTAACCCCTGAGCGCTTCAGCCTGCTGGGGACGGTGCGCAAATGGATGGCGCAGGACGAGTACTATATGCGCGCCTATCCTGCGGCCGAACCAGGCTTGCGCGAGGATGATTTGTTTGCGGGGGTCAAGTAACGCCAGGGAAGATCATGCAAGCAAAGTACTGGAGAGTACTTTTTCTACCAAAGCCTTAAATTCGTCCAGGTCCGTCGTGGTCAACAGGCTGCGCCGCAGCTCAGAGAAAAGGCTGTAGGGCCTTAAGTACGTATCAGCATTCTTGCGGAAGCGCAGCAAACCCAGATGAGGACCAAAGAAATCCAGGTTGCGCTGCAAGTGGGCATACAGTGTGCTGCGCACCTGCTCCAGGGCAACTTGCCCGCGATCCAGGCGGGCAAAGATCCAGGGGTTGCTTACGGCTGACCTCCCGATCATCACCCCTGCACAGCCCGTATGGGCCTTCAAACGATCCATATCGGCAACCGTGCGCACATCGCCATTACCCAAAACCGGTATCGAGACAGCCTCTACCACCTCGGCGATGGCATCCCAATCTGCCTTTCCCGTATAGCCCTGGGACCGGGTGCGTCCATGCACGGCAATCAAAGCCGCACCATTATCCTCGAGTATGCGGGCCACTTCAAGATAATTGCGGCTGGCATGGTCCCAGCCCAAGCGTATTTTGGCGGTCACGGGCAGGTGCAGGTGATGGGTCAATTTCTGGAAGATCTCGGCGATCAAATGGGGTGTCCGCAATAATCCGGCCCCTGCCCCACGGTTCGACACACTGCGATCCGAACATCCCAGGTTGACATCAATGATATCCGGCTTGTAACCCGGTGCGATCTGGCCCGCTGCTAAATGCAAGGCTGCTTTGAGGAGGCGATCAGGATCGTTGTCAAAGATCTGGTACACCACCGGATGCTCTTGCGGCAAATATGCCAGCTTATCCTCCAGGTGAGGGTAACCGCCCAGGATGCCCAACGCACCGATGAATTCGCTGTAGCTCATAGCCGACCCCAGCTCGCGGCAAATTGAACGGAACGGCAGGTCGGAATAACCGTCCATCGGCGATAATACCGCCGTTCCGTAAACCGGGATTGAACCCACAAAGAAAGTCGGCGAACCAGTCACTGAGCTGTCTGTCTGCATCCAGAAATCCTCGCTGGCATACAACCCATCCGGCTGTGCCAGGTTTAAGTACGCCGGATTATAGCAGAGGTCGGGCGATATACAAAGCAAAGTTTCATCTTTCCTCGGGTCAGGCGGCTGAAATCAGGCCCTCTTGACGGGTATTTGGACGCATGTTAGAATCCACTCGACTGGTATGACCACTTACCAGTAAGCCGAGCCTTAGGATGATGCTTTGATGAATCGCTGGTCCCCGCCCCAACGTCCCGCTGCATACGCCGAGCAAGCCCTGCTCTCTGCCATCTTAGACGGCAGTTATCCACCCGGCGCCACCTTACCCGCCGAACGCGAGTTGAGTGTACAACTGGGCGTCACCCGCCCCACGCTGCGCGAAACCCTGCAGCGATTGGAACGCGATGGCTGGTTGACCATCCAACAGGGCAAGCCCACGCGGGTCAACGATTTCTGGCGCCAGGGCGGGCTCAATGTGCTCAGTGCGCTGGTGCGCAGTGGTCGTGTGCCGGCCGATTTCATCACCAATCTCTTAGAGGTGCGCCTGGCAATGGCCCCGGCTTATACGCGCCAGGCAGTCATCAATCGGGCACCCATGGTATTACAATGCCTGGAAGAAGCCCCTGCACTGGCCGACGCGCCAGCCGCATACGCCAGCTTCGACTGGCGCTTACACCACACCCTGACCGTTGCCAGCACAAATCCAATCTATACCCTGATCTTGAACGGTTTTTCTGGCTTCTACGAACAGATCGCGGCGGTTTATTTTGCCAGCCCCCCACACCGCCACGCTTCGCAAATGTTTTACGCCGCTTTGCAGTCAGCCGCTCAACAGAGCGATCCAGACAGCGCTGAACAAATCACACGCCAGGCGATGCAAGAAAGCATCCGCCTGTGGTTAGAGTCGTAAAGCGCTGGCAAACCGACTTAGTTTTTAACATTTCCTGGAGGTTCAATATGCGTCGTTGGAATGGATGGGGGGATGATAGCATCATCTATCCCCTGCCCGAATCGGCCGCACGTTTTCTCACCGCCTTGGTGGGCCCTGGCACCCCGCTCCCCGAGCCAAGTGTTGAGCAGGTGCTGAAACATGTGCCGCCCACCCGCCTGCCCCCACACCCTCTGGTGGATACAAGCCCACTGGTGCGCCTGCAGCATGCTCGTGGTCAAAGCCTGTCCGATTGGCTGGCCTTACGCAGCGGGCAGATCGACACCTTCCCAGATGGGGTTGCATACCCGGGCAGCAGCGAAGAAGTGCGTCAACTGCTTCAATATGCCAGCCAGGTGGGGGCAGCAGTCATCCCCTACGGCGGCGGCACCAGCGTGGTTGGGCATATCACACCAATCGCTGCCGCCCCGGTATTGACGATTGACATGAGCCGCATGAACCGCTTGCTGCACCTGGACCGCACCAGCCTGTTAGCCACCTTTGGAGCGGGAGTCAGCGGGCCAGACCTGGAGGCGCAGCTGCGCGCCCACGGCCTGACACTGGGGCACTACCCGCAATCTTTTGAATATGCCACCCTCGGCGGTTGGATTGCAACCCGCTCCAGCGGGCAGCAATCCCTACGCTATGGACGCATTGAGAAACTTTTTGCCGGAGGGCAGATGGAAACCCCGCTTGGCACGCTGGAGATGCCACCCTTCCCTGCCTCGGCTGCTGGCCCAGATCTACGCGAGATGGTGCTCGGCTCCGAAGGTCGCCTGGGCATCATCACCGAAGCCAGCGTGCGCACCAGCCCCCTGCCCCAGCGCGAGGATTTCCACGCCATTTTCTTCCCCGATTTCGAGCATGGCATGGCAGCCGCCCGCCAGATCTTGGCTGCCAATCTGCCTCTCTCCATGCTGCGCCTGAGCACTGCCCGCGAGACAATCACCACCCTGGCTTTGGCCGGGCACGAAAACCTGATCGGCGCGCTTGAAAAGCTGCTCAGCATGCGCGGCATGGGAAACGAAAAAAGTATGCTGTTGATCGGTTTCACCGGCCAAAACGCCATCGTGCGCGCAGCGCGTGACGAAGCAATCGCCACCAGCAACAGCCACGGCGGCGTTCACGTTGGGCGCACCTTTGGCAAGCAGTGGCACAAGAACCGCTTCCGCACCCCTTACTTGCGCAACACGCTGTGGGAACAAGGCTACGCCATCGACACACTGGAAACCGCCACCACGTGGAGCAAAGTTTCCGCTACTTTACAAGCCATTGAAACTGGCCTGCAAACCGCTTTGGACGGCACCGGCGAAAGGGTGCACATTTTCACCCACCTCTCGCACCTTTACCCCCAGGGCTCCAGCATTTACACCACTTACCTCTTCCGCCTGGCCTCTGACCCGCAAGAGACTTTGCGCCGCTGGCAGGCCATGAAAAGCGCTGCCAGCCAGGCCATTGTTACCCAAGGGGGCACCATCAGCCACCAACATGGGGTTGGTTTGGATCACCGCCCTTACCTGCCGGCCGAAAAAGGCGAGCTGGGTATGGCCGCGCTCCACAGCCTGTGCAAGCAATTTGACCCTCATGGCCTTATGAACCCTGGCAAGCTAATAGGATGAACCATTATGTGGAATACTACCTGGCGTGATACGGTTTGGTCTGAAATCTCTAATCCCTGGGATCTGCTCATCATCGGCGGCGGCATCACGGGCGCAGGCATCTTGCGCGAGGCCACCCGCCTGGGGCTGCGCGCCCTGCTGGTCGAACAGCACGATTTCGCCTGGGGCACATCCAGCCGCTCTTCCAAGCTGGTACACGGCGGTCTGCGATATCTGAAGGAAGGCCGCGTCCTGCTGACGCATGCTTCTGTCCAAGAGCGCCAACAGCTTCTACACGAAGGCCCCGGTCTGATCGACCCCTTGGGTTTCTTACTCACCGTTTACGAAGGCGATTTTCCAGGCCGTTGGACCTTTGAGCTGGGCCTGACCGTCTACGACCTGTTGGCCCTGCGCTGGGATCATGCCTATTACAGCCCGCAAGATTTCCAACTCCTGGCACCCCACATCGCCCGGCAGGATTTGCAAGGTGGATTCCGGTACGGCGACGCACAAACAGACGATGCCCGCCTGGTGCTGCGCGTGCTGCGTGAAGCCTCAGCAGCGGGCGGTATGGCTCTGAACTATACCCAGGCTGAAGATTTGCTGGTGGGCAGCGAAGGCCAGGTGATTGGCGCCCGCCTGCACGACCTGATCGGCGAGCGAACGGCCGAGGCGAGGGCCAAGGTAGTGATCAACGCAACCGGCGCCTGGGCAGACCGTTTGCGCTCTCAATTGGGAGCCACGCCCCGTATACGTCCGCTGCGCGGCAGCCACCTGATCTTCCCTTCCTGGAGGCTTCCGGTGGCCCAGGCGGTCAGTTTTTTGCACCCCGTCGACCGCCGTCCCGTCTTCATCTTTCCCTGGGAAGATGTAACCCTGGTCGGCACAACCGATGTCGATCACCACGGCCAACTGGGCGACGACCCCAGCATCAGCCCTGAAGAAGTGGCTTACCTGATGACGGCGGTCGAATCGCAGTTCCCTTCCCTGAGCATCACGCTCGATGATGTCATCTCAACCTACTCTGGTGTCCGCCCCGTCATCGGCAGTGGCAAGGCTGACCCTTCTCAAGAATCGCGCGACCATGTTGTTTGGGAAGAGAACGGCCTGCTGACCATTACCGGCGGCAAGCTGACCACCTTCCGCCTCATCGCCCTGGATGCAATCAAGGCCGTTCGCCACCGCCTGCCCGAACTGCCCGAGATCGAGCGCAACCTGCCGGTGCTGAACCAGATCAACGTCAGTTTGCCCGGCGCCGAAGGGTTGAACGAAAAAGCTCGCCGCCGTTTGTTGGGCCGTTACGGGGCTGAGGCCCTTGCCCTGGTAGAAGCCGCCGTACCCGGTGAGATGGAAGCCATTCCCGGCACCAATGTGCTCTGGGCCGAGCTGCGTTGGGCGGCCCGCTCGGAGGGCGTGATGCATCTGGAAGACCTGCTGCTGCGCCGGACCCGCCTTGGGCTGCTCTTACCAGGCGGCGGCGCCAGCCTGTTGCCAGAGATCCGGTCCATTTGCCAGGCAGAGTTGGGCTGGACAGATGCCCACTGGGAGCAAGAAGTGCAGCAGTACCTGGCATTATGGCAGCGTTCTTACAGCTTGCCCCACCCTGATGACATTCCAGACTGGAAAGCAGCATTGGCAGAGGCCCGCCAACGGCGGTTGGCACGGCGCATCTCTAACCGCCAGAAAGCCATGCAACGCTCCCTGCAAATTGGGATCTTGGCCGGGCTGGCGGGGGTACTTGGATTTTTGCTCTGGAAGAAATACCAACCAAAAGACGATTTGGACGTATAATTTCCCCATGACAAAAGACCTGCTCCTCGCCATTGATAACGGCACCCAATCGGTGCGCGCCCTTGTCTTCGACCTGGCTGGCAATCTGCTGGCCAAGTCTCGCATCCCCCTCCAGCCCTACGTTTCACCCCAACCAGGGTACGCCGAACAGGATCCTGACTATTATTGGGAAAACCTGTGCCAGGCCTGCCAGGGATTGTGGGCGCAGGGTGTGGTTGATAAAGATGCCATCGCAGGCGTGGCCTTGACCACCCAGCGCTCAACCCTAATCAACTTAGATGCCCACGGTCAACCGCTGCGCCCCGCCATCACCTGGATGGATCAGCGACGCACCTTTGGCGAGCCGCCCGTGGGAGGCATTTGGGGCCTGGCTTTTTCGGCGGCCGGCATGCGCAAAACCGTGGCTTACTTGCAAGCTGAGGCAGAAGCCAACTGGATCCGCACCCAACAACCCGAGATCTGGCACGCCACCCATAAATACCTGTACCTGTCTGGATACCTGACCTACCGCCTGACCGGGCGCTTTGCCGATTCGGTGGGCTGCCAGGTTGGCTACATGCCGTTTGATTACAAGAATTTACGCTGGGCAAATAAGAACGACTGGAAATGGCAAGCTGTGCCCATGGAGCCATCTGTGCTGGCTGAGCTGGTACACCCTGCCCACCCTCTGGGCGAGATCAGCGCGGCGGCATCTGCTGCTACCGGCATCCCCCAAGGGCTGCCCCTCATCGCAGCCGCGGCCGATAAGGCCTGCGAGGTGATCGGCTCAGGCTGCCTGGAGCCCTATATGGGCTGCCTGGGATACGGCACATCCGCCACCTTCTGCACCACCCAACGCCGTTACATCGAACCAATCCCCCTCATCCCGCCCTATCCATCGGCAGTATCCAATGCCTACTGCATGGAATACCAGGTTTACCGCGGTTTTTGGATGGTCAGTTGGTTCAAGCACGAATTTGGCCAGCACGAACTGCATACGGCAGAGGAACGCGGCGTGCCCCCAGAGGTGATCTTCGACGAAATGGTGGGCCAGATTCCAGCCGGCTCGATGGGCTTGATGTTACAGCCTTACTGGTCGCCTGGGCTAAAAATTCCCGGGCCAGAAGCCAAGGGCGCCATCATCGGGTTTGGCGATGTGCATACCCGGGCCCATATGTACCGCGCCATCCTGGAAGGGCTGGCCTATGATTTGAGGGATGGGATGCACCGCTTTGAGAAACGCAGCCATACCCCCATCACCGAGCTGCGCGTTTCGGGCGGCGGCTCGCAAAGCAACGTGGCGATGCAAATCACAGCCGATGTGTTCGGCCTACCCACCGGCAGGCCGCATATTTACGAAACATCGGGGTTGGGTGCGGCCATTGACGCGGCAGTAGGGCTGGGCCTACACGCCAACTTTGAGCAGGCCATCAGCGCCATGACGCGCATCAGCCAGGTGTACGAGCCAGATCCGCGTCAGCACGCCATCTATGATGAACTGTATCAAACTGTGTACACCCAAATGTACCGCCGTTTGCGCCCCCTGTATGAGAAGATCCAGCAAATAACCGGCTACCCGGCGCAGGTCGGTTGATCCAGTTGAGCCAAACAAACAAAAAATAAGCAGCGCATCCGCACTGCTTATTTTTTTATCCGTTTAAGAGAGAGCCTACTTGGTTACCACACGGTTCTTGAGGGTACGCGAGAAGATACCTTCAAGGTCATCGCTGTGGTCGCTTTTGCGCTTTTTCTTACCAGCTAACTCACCCACATTTCCAACACCTTTGCGCTCCATAGCCTGGCGCAATGCCATTTCCATGGCAGTAGGAATGGGCTCTTCTTTCTCTGCTGGCTCGGTATCAACCGGTTTTTCGCGCTCACGATCGCGCTCTTTTTCCTTCGCCTTACCAGTCAAAACAGCCTTGACCATGTCATCCGGCTTGTCTTGCAAAGCCTTCATGCTGAGCTTGATCTGCTTCTTCTGGCGGTTCACTTCGAGGATTTTGACCTCAACCGTATCGCCTTCTTTAACCACATCGCCAACAGTCTTGATATAGTCGTGGGTCAGCTCGCTGATGTGTACCAGGCCGGGGCGTTCTGCACCAATATCGACAAAGGCGCCAAAATTCTCCAGGCGCGTCACTTTGCCCGACACAACCATCTCAGGCTTCATCTCGCCCCAATCCAGGTCGAGCGGCTTGATCATGGTTAAATCGATGCGGTTCTTCTTGGGATATACGCGCCGCACCCACACTTCAACCATCTGATCAACCTGAATGATATCTTCCACGCGCTTGACCGGCTCCTTTTGGATCTGCGAAATGTGCACGACCCCAGGAACGCCGCTGCCAATATCAACGATCGCCCCAGCCAGTGTGATTTTCATCACCTTGCCCGTAAAGTGCTGTTTCTGCTTAATCTCACTAACCATATCGCTCTGTGAAACCTCGGCAGGGTTGGTTTCCATAGCTCACTCTCCATTTATCCAGTGTATACGCAAACGTGAATTATACCAAGCTCACGAACAAAAGTCAAAAAATGTTTACAACAATTAACATTTATTAATATCTTTTGGCAGGAAAAACAGGGCTGTCTCAAAAAGATGCGCTCGAGACAGCCCCGCCATTGAATTAGAAGGTTCTTTTGGTAGCCCAAGCCATCCGGCTTAGACTACTTGCAGCATTGGGGTGCCGTTATTTTTAGGATTGGGGGTTGGAAACAGCTTTTCAAATTCATCGCGCGAAATGGTCTCCACCTCCAAAAGTCGCTGGGCAACACCATCCAGCTTGTCACGGTACTCGGTTAGGATCTGCCGGGAGCGAT
>CAZWFQ010000014.1:0-4408 GCA_964633225.1 uncultured Anaerolineaceae bacterium | reverse complement strand
TGGGCAACACCATCCAGCTTGTCACGGTACTCGGTTAGGATCTGCCGGGAGCGATCATAAGCCTCACCGACCAGCTTGCGCACCTCTTGGTCAATTTGCTCAGCCACCGCGTCTGAGTAATCACGCTGTTCAGAGATCTCGCGGCCCAAGAAGATCAATTCTTCCTTTTGACCGTAGACCATGGGGCCGAGGGCGTCGCTCATGCCCAGGCGCGTCACCATGGCACGCGCCATGCGGGTCACCCGTTCCAGGTCATTGGCTGCGCCAGAGGTAATGTCATTGAAAACCAATTCCTCAGCGGCGCGCCCGCCCAACAAACCGACCATGTCTGCCAGCATTTTCTTGCGCCCCATCAGGGTGCGGTCTTCTTCGGGCAGTGCCATCGTGTAACCACCCATCGTACCGCGCGCAATGATCGATACCTTATGCACCGGGTCGGCCTCGGGCAAGGCATTCATCACAATCGCATGCCCAGCTTCATGATAAGCCACAATACGCTTCTCTTCTTCGCTGATCAGGCGGCTTTTTCGTTCAGGGCCGGCAATGACGCGCTCAATGGCCTCTTCCAGGTCTTCTTGCTCGATCGCCTTTTTATTGCGTCGAGCCGCCAGGATAGCGCCCTCATTAACCAGGTTCTCCAGGTCTGCGCCTACAAAGCCAGGCGTAGAACGAGCCAACACGCTCATATCGGTGTCGGGTGCTAAGGGCTTGCCCTTGGAATGCACTTTCAGGATCGCCTCGCGGCCGCGCATATCGGGGCGGTCTAGCACCACGCGACGGTCAAAACGGCCCGGGCGCAGCAGTGCAGGATCGAGAATATCAGGGCGGTTGGTGGCTGCCATGATAATGACATTGGTATCGGTATCGAAACCATCCATTTCAACCAGCATCTGGTTCAGGGTCTGCTCGCGTTCATCATGACTGCCGCCCAAGCCTGCCCCGCGCTGCCGTCCCACGGCATCAATTTCATCCACAAAGACGATACAAGGCGAATGACGCTTGGCCTGGTCGAACAGATCGCGCACACGGCTGGCGCCTACGCCCACAAACATCTCGACAAACTCCGAGCCCGAGATGGAGAAGAACGGCACGCCAGCTTCACCAGAAACAGCTTTGGCCAACAGTGTTTTACCCGTTCCGGGAGGGCCTACCAACAGCACACCCTTGGGGATGCGCGCACCCAAAGAAATGAACTTCTCAGGCTCACGCAGAAACTCAACCACCTCTTTCAGTTCTTCTTTGGACTCGTCCACACCAGCTACGTCTTCGAATGTCACAGTGGGTTGATCGCCGGTGAACATGCGGGCCCGCGATTTACCAAACGACATAGCAGCATTATTGCTGCCCTGCGCCTGGCGGAAGACAAACCAAAAAACGCCGCCCAGCAGCAAGAAGGGCAGAATATACCCCAGGGCAGTTGCCACCCCCAACCATGCGCTGGGGGGCTTGATCTCAATTTTTACCCGCTCAGGAGAAAGGTCAGCCGGGGTTACGCCCAGGTCGAGCAGTTGTTCAACCAACGAAGCACCCGGGTCCATGTGAGACGTACGCTCTTCGTTGTCTTCACCGCCATCCTGATACACCACGGTCAACTGGCTGTCGTTTTCAACAATACGTACTACCTTGCCGCTCTTGACATCAGCAGCTACCTCGTTGATCGAGAGCGTTTCTTGAGAAGCCGGGTTTGACTGCAAGTTATACATCACCAGCACGATGATGATGGCAAACAAAAGCACGTACACGATCGTTGAACGGTTGCGATTCGAATTCACGGACACCTCCGAAATATTTATAAAAAGGAAAAGCGTCTGCCGAATACCTTTTCGCCAGACCAACCAGGATTATACCAATCTTATGGCTTGTATAGGGAATTTTCCTATCTCAAAAATCGCAATTCTAACAAGCTTCTAACAAAATCAAATCTCCAAATGCCATTTGACGGAATGGATAACTTAATCTATACTGACATATAGCGCGTCATCCACGATCTTAACAAAAACACATGGTCAGGAGGTCTTATATGGGCGGGACGGTGAAAGACGAAAAGATCACAGAGCCCGAACCACCACAGGGCCAGCCGGAAGCAGAAGGCGGCAGTGAAGGGGCAATGGGCACTGCCCAAGAGGATGCCGAGCTGGCAGAAATTGAAGCCGCCTTAGCCAGCGTTCAGCCGGGCAGTGAAGCACAGGGTGCAGACGAAGGGATGAAGGATGCGATCTCTGCAACCGAAACCCTAGAGCCAGCCGGTTACACCGGGCTGCCCAAAGATGCGGTTCCCCTCCCACCCGCCGAATCAACCACTGGCGCCCTGCCCTTCAGCCCTGAGGCATACCAAGACCCCGGCCCCACGGGTGGTTTAAAAAGCAAAGAATCCCCCCTCCAAAAAGATGCCCTGCCTGCCGAGCCAGAGTTAGTCCGCTTCTTCATTAAAGATGAACGCATGGACAAGCTGTGGAAGCGCGCCGATGCCGCAAAAGAAAAACTCGATACAGATGTCCACACTATTGAACTTGGCCGGATGCTCTTAGACCAGATCAAATATGCCCGCAACTACCTGCTGGCAGGCCGAGATTATTATGAAGAGGCTGAGCGCCACATCAACGAAGTGGAATTCTTGCTCAAACAAAACCTACAGGCCCGCAAATGGTCAGCCAGTTACGGTCTGCCCCTGTTTTTTTATGAAGTGGTGTGGGGAATTGCATTTATCTTGCTGTTCCTATCGCTCCACACGCCGGTCTTTGCAGGCTTCAATGCCGATGTGCGCGGGATGCTGGCGACCATGATCTGCGGCGGCCTGGGCGGTGTAACAGGCGCCTGGTTTGCCCTGATCAAGCACACAGCCCAAGATCAAGACTTTGATAAACAACACACCATGTGGTATCTCAACAGCCCTCTGATGGGGGCAGGATTAGGTGCGTTCGTTTACTGGATCATGCGCGGCGGCCTGATTGCCATAACCAATGCAGATACGGCTGTTGAAGCGCCATGGGTGATTTACATCCTGGGCTGGCTGGCCGGCTACCAGCACAACGTATTCACCAGCCTGGTCAAGCGGGTGATCAAGATCTTCGACACCGATTCGGGCAGCGAAAATACCAGCGCTGGGGCAGCCACAGAGGCCTTTTCTAGCCTGCCTGCACCGACCGCACCTGACGCCGAAGAAGGCCCATCAAAAAAGGGATAAAAAACCGGTCAACTTTAAGCTGTGGGGAGGGCGAAGATCACAATGCCTTGAAAACTTGCTGGATGTGCAGCCGGTCGTGAGAGGCAATGATATTGACCAACTCGTGCAGCAAAGTGGGACCAAAGATGGCGTGACGCGCGGGCCGGTTCCACCCCTCTGCCCCAAGCTCCCGCAGCGTATTAACCAATTCGATGCGCACCTGGGTAAAAGTTACAAGAGCCTGGGCAGCATCCTGGTGAATATAATCTCGCTCTTGAGCCCACGGGTCTGTATCTTGCCCGGCAAGGAAGGGGTTGTTTGTACGCACCACGCTGCTCACACGAGGCAGGTTGACTTCTTGCTCCACATCCCGCAAATGGCATAATATCTCCGCAGGGCTCCACTCCCCCTCCGCAGGCCGCCGCGCCAGGGCCTGGCTTGCCCATCCCTGGCACAAGCCATCCAACACCGCCGGCGTGGATTCCAACACCGCCAACATTGCAGCGGGGGTTGTCATCTTGGGGGTCAGAGCGTCCACATCCTGGCTCTCCAGCCAGGGCAGCAAACCATCCAGCCCGCCATGCGGGGGCGCAGCCTCTGGTCCAGGCCATTGTTCGGCTCCATTGACCCAATAGACGGGTAAGCCAAGCTGGCGCGCAGCACCGATATCCAGGTGCACATCGTTGCCGATCATCACCGCCGGCTCTTGCTGCCAGCCCAGGCGGCCTAAGAATTCTGCAAAATATGCCGGGTTTGGCTTGGCAAAATGGAAACTTTCATAAGAAGGCACCAGGGCAAAGGGATACTGCCCCACGGACAGCCCAGCCCACTCCAGCCGCTGAAGGATGGCGGTCAGGGGAAAGAGCGGGTTGGTTGCAATTGCCACCCGGTAACCACGCTGCAGCGCATCTTCAACCACCCGAACCGCTTCGGGGCGTATCTGCACGTGCTGCCGCAGAGCCGGGAAATCCTGTGCGTAGAAGGCATCAATACTTGGCTGGACATCGGCACGTTGCAAACCCAGCGGGGGGTAAAAAGCGGCGTCAAAAGTCTCAACCAGGCGGCGGTCGGGGCGGGCATGCTCGACCATCTCATTGGTGGCCGCGAGCAAAGTGCGCACCATCTGCTGTGGATCTGCATAAGCGGCCATGCGCGCAGACAAGGCCTGCAAATACCCAGGCAAGAAGGTATCCATTGGATTATCAAGCAGCGTATCGTCCAGATCAAACAGCAGGATCATCGGGT
>CAZWFQ010000013.1:25962-64339 GCA_964633225.1 uncultured Anaerolineaceae bacterium | reverse complement strand
TTTGAGCTGCTCCAGGCTGCGCACACCGTCATCGAGCACGGCGCGGTAGATGTGGATGGATGGGCAGGGCAGGGTGGCCTCCAGCAGGGCTTGCTCTTTGATCTCGAGGATAGCCTGGCGGGTTTCGGGGGTCAGGGCGCTCTTCATCGGCTCGACCAGGGCGGCAGAAGTGGGCCCGGGGTGGTCGCTGTGCACAGACCACATATCGATCTTCCAGTCCAGCCCGTCTTCATCCAGGTAACGAAGCTGCCAGTACAGGCCCATATCGGGGCCGTGGAGCTGGTTGGAGAAGCGGGCACTGTGCACGTGCGGGTTGATGGCACAAGCGCGCAGCACCTCGAAGCCGTCTTCGATGTGCAGCTCGTCACAGTATATCTCGAGGTCGATATCGGGGGTCACCAGCAGGCCGTAGGCGGCCGCACCCACCAAAACGGGTTTACCGAAGGCGTTCCATTGTTGGATGAGCTCAAGCTGGGTCAGGATGTGGCGGGCAACCAGCAGGCGGTCGTGGGCGCGTGAGATGAGCGTAGACATTGTTCCATCCTATCAGTGGCGTTATGATTTTTGGGAAATACCTGGCAATTTTCTACCCGTCAGGATAGAAGTTTCTGCAGCCTCAAGAAATCTTCAATTCCGGCGGCGCGCAGCGCCCGCCTGATGAACGGTGGAAAGGCTTGCAGTGCGATCTCTGGATCAATGAATTCCGGCTGGGTCAGGGTATATTCCTGGTTCTTCCATCGTAATGTGCAGCCCCCATGGGCCAGTACATTGGCGCACCAATCTACCTTCTTGCCATAGGTCAGCGCAATGACAAACCCTTGCCCGCTTGGTTCGGCGATGATGGGGATATGGTAGCGCTTGCCAGTCTTGCGCCCGGTGTGGCCCAAGATGGCAAAATGGCCAAAGTTTTTCCCTGCAATGTGGATCAGGAGCTTATTGGTAACATGCTTGTTGAAGACTCGGACACGATCGCGGATGGCTTGTTTAAGGGTCATATCATTGCTTTGCTCACAGCCAGTTGATGGCGGCTTGCCTTACCTGCTGAAGAACAGCACCCACCAGGGTGCTGCCTGGCCGTTCACCGGTGGGCATAGGAGGCTATCTGGGTCAGGGAAGCACTTAACAAATCCAATCTCGTCGCCCATCTGCCAGTAATTTTGGGTGGCGTTGACTGCCAGCACCAGGGCAAGGACGGCAACGAACAATAAGATCAGCCAGCGCCAGGTCAATGATTGGCTGCGTTGGGCGCCAATGATTCCCACCGACCAGATGGCGGCGCAGAGCAGGATAAAGGGCGTCTTATAGCCGGTGGCAATTTCATCAAAAATGAACACAAGAATGAATGGAAAGATGGTCAGCAAGAGCACATCGTAGATCAGCCAGCCTTTGATGAGCAAAACCAGGCTGATGACAATGGCAAGCCCCACCATGATTTGCGCCACATTGCCCGGAACGGGAGGCGCGGGGAAGCCCTCGGCGGTGACAGCCAGTGAGAGCAGCCACAGAGGGATGATACTGGCCAGGATGGCCAGCCAGGAAAATTGATCTGCCGAGCGAAGTTTTTGGATCAGGTTCATTCGCTTATCCTTTCCGGTTGTACCGGCAAACCGCTCCAGCATCAGTTTCTATATTCAATTATACGGCAATTTAGGGGTTTGGGGTGTGAACAGGTAGTGAAACTACCTGTTCACACCCCAAATGTTTCGCTTACACGGCTTTCCAGCCGGCGTCGGCGGGGATGATGGCGCCGTTGATCATGGTCGATTCGTCTGAGGCCAGGAAGAGGGCCAGGTTGGCAATGTCACCCGCTTCCAAGAAGCCAGGAATGAGGGTGGCAAAGGCGTGGGCGCGGGTCGAGCCAGCGGGAGAGATCTTCTCAGGGGGCATGGTCTCGCCGATATTGGTCTTGGTGCCGCCAGCGGCGATGGCGTTGCAGCGAATGTTCTGCTTGGCATACATCCAGGCGGTGTTTTTGGTCAGCCCCACCAGACCATGTTTCGAGACGGTGTAGGCTGCCCCAGCCGCACCGCCGCTGATGCCAGCCGTGGAGGCCACGTTGATGATAGATCCGCCGCCTTGTTCGAGCATGTGCGGGATAGCCCGGCGGCTGGTGAACATGGGGCCATCCAGGTTGATGCCCAACACACGCCGCCAGACTTCATCGGGCATATCGCCCACGCCGTGCATGTAGTCCATCACACCGGCGTTGTTGACCAGGATATCGATACGCCCATAAGCCTCGATGGCCTTGTCAACCAGGCCCTCGGCAGCCGCCTGGTCGGCAATATTCCCCTCGACACCCATAATGGCGCCGCCATCTTTCTGGATCTTTTCGACCGCGGCTTTCAACCGTTCTCCATTCCAATCCGCCGCCACAACCTTGGCGCCTTCTTGGGTGAATAATTCGGCGATGGCAAGTCCCATGCCAGATGCTGCACCGGTGATAACCGCAACTTTATTTTGTAAACGCATAGTATGTCTCCTTTACAAGAGCTTTCTCTATTCGCCGCTCGCCGGCGTGCCGGTAAGCGGTGTTGAATTGTGAAATAACGCACTAATCATAGGAATTTTACCATGTATTTGTTAGTGGGAGATTAGAGATATGAATAGTCTTATTAAGAATTGGGGAAATCTCTGCCCGCCAAGAGAAACGGCGCAGGCCGGCAAGGCAGCTACTGATCCTTGCATTATGAACTAAACTTTCTGGCGCGGTAAGAAGGCTAAATTGATTTAGCGATTGATACAACGATCAGGAATAGATTGCTATTTACAAATACAGGGCAGCTAAAACGGCCGCGAAGAGGGCGATGCTGATGTAGCTGTTGATGTTGAAGAAGGCCAGGTTGATCTTGGTCAGATCATTGGGTTTGACCAGGGTATGCTCCCAGGTGAGCAAGGCGGCGGTGGCGAGCACGCCTAACCAGTAAGGCCAGGCCAGGTGCATGGCCCAACCCAGGGCGGCGAGCAGCAAGACGGTGGCAACGTGGCAGATGGCAGAGAGGCGCAGGGCAAAGGCCGGGCCGAAGCGGGCTGGGATGGAGTACAGACGATCGCGGCGGTCGGGCTCGATATCCTGGCAGGCGTAGATCAGGTCAAAACCACCGATCCACAGGGTGACGGTGGCGGTGAGCAGCCAGGCGGGCAGGTCAGCCGGGGTAAAGAGGCTGCCGCGCACCGCGGCCCAGGCTCCAGCCGGGGCCAGACCGTCGGTAAAGCCGAGGATGAAGTGCGAGAGCCAGGTGAAGCGCTTGGTGAAGGAGTAGCCCAGCAAGAAGAGTAGGGCGCCGGGCAAGAGGCGGAAGGGTAAGGGGCCGAGCATCCAGGCCGAGAAGGCCAGGAGCAGGGCGGCGAGAATGATTCCGGTCCAGGCGGTGCGGGCCGAGATGGCGCCGGTGACGAGTGGGCGCCCGGCGGTGCGCGGGTTGCGGGCATCGATGGTGCGGTCAGCCAGGCGGTTGAAGCCCATGGCCAGGGTGCGGGCGGCGGCCATGGCCAGGGTGATCCAGATGAACTGGGGCCAGGTGGGCCAGCCGCTAGCCGCCAACAGCATGCCCAGGTAGGCAAAGGGCAGGGCAAAGATGGTGTGCTCGAACTTGATCAGCTCGAGGAAGTCGCGCAGGGGTTTCATCGGGAGGGGATTATAATGGAAAAAGTGGAGATGAATGGAATGAAAGTTAACCTGGGCTGTCATGTAGAAATTGAGATGTTGGGGGCAGAGGGGAATGAGCAGATGGCTTTTGATATTGTGCCAGACCAGGCGGCGGATTTTGCTGCTGGGCTGCTGGGGGTGAGCACCCCACTGGCACAGGCCCTGTTGGGGCATGCGCCGGGCAGCCAGGTGCCCTACGCCATGCACGATATCCGGGCGGTGCGCATCCTGGCGGTCAGCCTGGCCCAAGAGGTGGGCGCCGAGGCAGCCGAGAAGCGACGGGCAGAGGCCGAACGAGCGGCGCGCCAGGCGCAGCGCGACAGCGCTATCAGCTTTGCTTCATCGTTCAGCGGAAAATGGGGCGATTATGATCCGGCGGGGATGGAAGGATGGGATGAAGAGAAAGAACGTCACGACTGAAGTTGTGACGACGATGGGGGAGAAGGATCACCTGGCGGTTTGCCAGGGACAGAGGCGGTGTTCAAGCCAATCAACCGTAAAGTACAGGCCAAGGCCCAGCAGGCTCATGGCCACAATGCCAGCATACATAGCGGGATAATCGAAGAGCGTGGAGCCGGTATAGTAAATATAATACCCCAGGCCCTTTTGCGTGGCAAATAATTCGGCCACGTAAAGGACGGCCACCGCAGTGCCCACCGATTGGCGCAGTGCCGTGAGGATGGCGGGCAGGCTGGCGGGCAAATAGACAAAGCGGAAGAGGGCCCGGCGCCCGGCGCCCAATGAGCGCACGCTCTGGATCAGCTCGGGGCGCAGGGCGGCAGCCTGGTCGCGCACCAAGACGAGCACCTGGAAGAAGAGGATGATAAAGATGATGATGATCTTGGGCAGGTCGCCAATGCCAAAGAGCAGCAGCACCACCGGCACAAAGACGACCTTGGGGATGGGGTAAAGCAGGTAAACCAGGGGCGAGAAAAGACGGTTCAATTTTTGCGATTGACCCAAGACCAACCCGGCCGGGGCCGCCAGGGCTACTGCCAGCAAGGTGCTGGCGACGACGCGCCACAGGCTGACCAGGAAATGCAGGGGCAGGTCGCCGGCCAATTCTTCCACAAGGGCTTTGCCAACCAGGAACGGAGATGGCAAGATGGGTTTATCGAGAGCCCAGGCGGCAAGCTGCCACAGTACCAGCAGGACCAGCACCGCATACAGCAGGTCGCGGCGTCTCATGCCGTCTCCATGCGCTGGCGCAGGGCGCGGCACAGGGCGGTGTATTCGGGACTGTGGCGGTAATCGGGGCTGCCGGCGGAGGGGTTTTCAATCACCTGCGCCTGGGTGTTGGGGATGCGGCTGAGCAGCAGAATGTGCCGCCCAATAAAGGCGGCCTCCTCGATGGCATGTGTGATTAGCACCAGGGTCAGGCCCTGTTCGATATACAACTCAAGTGTGAGCGCCTGCAGGGCCTCGCGGGTGGGGGCGTCGAGGGACGAAAAAGGCTCGTCCATGAGCAGGAGATCGGGCTTGAGGGCCAGGGTGCGGGCGATGGCAGTGCGCTGGCGCTGCCCGCCGGAGAGCTGGTGGGGGTATTTCTCAGCCTGGTCTGAGAGGCCCAGGCGTTCTAACCAGGGTTGGACGTCTTTTTCGGGGAGATAGTCGGGCGGGGCGTGCTTGCCATCGGGGCCGTAGAAGTTGCGAATGCGCAGGCCCAGGGCGGCGTTTTGGCGCACCGTGGCCCAGGGCAAGAGGCCGTAATCTTGCAGGATGAGCCCGGTGTGGGGCCGCGGCCGGGGCAGGATCTGTCCATCCACCAGCACGCGCCCAGCGGTGGGGAAGCGCAGGCCCGCCAACAGGTAGAGCAGGGTGGTCTTGCCACAGCCCGACGGCCCCAGCACAGCCCAGGCCTGGCCGCGCTCAGTCTGCCAGGAGTAATCTTGGAAGATGGAAGCGCTGCCGGGATAGGCGTAGGTGACCGAATCGAGCTGGATCATGGGGCTCAGGGTAAAAAGGCCGGGTTGACCGAATCGGCATATGGCAGGGCAACAGTCAGCAGGCCCTTATCTTGCATCCAATCCAACACGTCGTCCCACTGCGCCTGGCTGGGAACCCCAGCCGCGGGGTAAGGGGGCACCTGGTAACTGCCCATGATGGGCGCGGGAACCAGCTTTTGCTCGCTGAGCAAACCGCTCCAGCGGGTGGGGTCGGCGTTGATCATTTGGGTGGCTTCTTCAATGGCTGCCAGGAAGGCGCGGATGGCTGCGGGGTGAGCGTCGATGGTCTCTTTACGGAAGGCGATGGTGCTGTAGGCATATTCTGGATGGCTGGAGCCGTCTAGAATGATCTGGGCGCCCTGTTGGGCAGCCAAGAAAGCGAGCGGGTCGGGCAGCAAGGCGGCGGAGAGCTCGCCGGAGCCGAGCAGGCTCATGCGGTCGGGCATTTTGGGGATGGCGATGGTTTGGATCTCATCTGGATTGAAGCCCTCGGCCTGCAGGAAGCGGTCGGTCAGGTATTCGATGACTGTGCTTTGCGAGATGCCGATCTGCACCCCTTGCAGGCCCTCGACGGTGGTGATGCCGCTCTGTCCAGATGCCAACATATAGAAGGCACCGTATTGGGGGGTGGCGGTGATGGCGTAGCGCACGATCTGCACCTGAAGCGTGTCTTTATTGTAAAGGGCGGTGGCAACGGGGTCGTTGATCATGCCGTCAGCCTGCCCGGCAACGATGAGTTGGTCGCGCTCTGCGGCGGATGCGGCAGAGATGAAGGCCACCTGGATACCTTGCTGCTCAAAGAGGCCTTCTTGCTGGGCCACGAACATGGGCAGGGCGTCCATGATGGGCAAGACGGCAAAGCGCAGGGTGATCGCCTCAGCAGGTGAGGCCTGGCTGCAAGCGGTGAGGATTACCGCCAGGATGGTAAGAAACACGAAAAATGGATACCGTCTCATGACATATATCTCCTAGATTGATTGTAAGCCAAAAATGAGAAAAAAACGCAGGGACGCAGAGGTTTATTTATATTTTCTCTGTGTTCTCCGTGGTGAGCTCTTCGTGATGCCAGTTTACTCTTCAATCCCCAGCCGCTTCCAGATGGCGTCGATGCGGGATTGGGTGGCCGGATCCATGCGGGCTACCTCGGGCCAGCCGCGGGCGTAGCCTTCTTGGGGCAGCTTGGCGGTGGCATCGATGCCGATCTTGCCGCCGAAAGAATGCTGGTGAGAGGCGTGGTCCAGGTGGTCCACTGGGCCGTCTGCGATGACCACGTCGTGAGACCAATCTACATTGCCCAGGGCCTGCCAGGCCGCCTGGGACAGATTCTGCACGTCCACCCACTCGTCAAAGATGACGATAGCCTTGGCGAGCGACATAAGCGCCAGCCCCCACAGGCCAAAGATGACCTTACGGGCATGGCCCGGGAAGCGCTTTTTGATCGAGACCAGGGCCAGGTTGTGGAAGGCGCCCTCCGCGGGTAGGTTGAAATCCACCACCTCGGGCAGAAAGATGCGCATGAGCGGCAAGAAAAGGCGCTCGGTGGCTTTGCCCATCCAGACATCTTCCATGGGCGGGATGCCGACGATGGTGGCGGGGTAGATGGGGCTGCGGCGGTGGGTGATGGCTGTGACGTGAAAGACCGGGAAAAGCTCCACCGGGGTGTAGTAGCCGGTGTGGTCGCCAAAGGGGCCTTCGGGCAGGTGCTCGTTGGGGTCTACATAGCCTTCGATGACGATCTCGGCCTGGGCGGGCACTTCCAGAGGCTGGGTGATGCAGTTGACGAAGGAGACCGGGGCGCCGCGCAGGTAACCGGCGAGCATGTATTCGTCGATGTTGGGAGGCAGGGGGGCAGAAGCGCACCACATGCTGGCGGGATCGCCCCCCAAGACGATGGCGGCGGGAATGGCTTCCTTGGCCAGGCGCTGAGCAGCGCGTTGGTGCTCGGCGCCGCCTTTATGACGCTGCCAGTGGACCAATAAACGGCGCTCGTCCACCACTTGCAGGCGGTACATGCCCACGTTGCGGGTGCCGGTCTGGGGGTCGCGGGTGATGACTTGAGGTAGTGTAATGAAGCGACCACCATCCTGTGGCCAGGATTTGAGAATGGGCAGTTGTTCCAGGGAGGCGTCAGCGGTGTGAACCACAGCCTGCACCGGGGCGCGGCGCACCTTGCGCGGCCCCAGCCCAATGGATTTGAATGCGCCTAAGAAATCTTGCCCGCGGCCGAAGGTTTCAGCCAGGCCCGAAGGCAGGCGCATATCAAGCAGCTTGCCCAGGCGTTGGTTCAGCTCGTCCAGGTCTTCCACGCCCAGGGCCCACGCCATGCGCTGGGCAGAGCCGAAGGCGTTGATCAGCAGGGGCATCTCTGAGCCTGTTACGCGCTCGAAGAGCAGGGCCTTGTTCAGCTCGGGCGGGCCTTTGATCACCCGATCGGTGATCTCGGTGATTTCGAGATCTGCCGAGACGGGGTGGGTGATGCGGACGAGCTGGCGGCGCTCTTCGAGTAATTTTATGAAATCGTGCAGATTTTGAAATGCCATTTTGACCCTTTTGCAATAAAACCGGGCAGATTATAGCACGTTTTCGCTTGACACTTTTCATTCCCTATTCTACAATAGTACAGCACAGCACTCCACTTTGAAGAGCTGGTCCTTGCACCACTGGAAGGGCTCGCGGAATATTTTCCGATGGCCCGAATTTTACAACGAGGAGTAATGCCTTGACCAAATCACGCTCCCAAATGATGGTTGACCGGTTGCGAGACTTGCAGGCTTCTTCACCGGATATTGAGGCTTCAGCAGTCGTCAGCGTCGATGGTTTGACAATCGCTTCTGCCTTGCCGCAAGGGGTTGAAGAAGACCGCGTCGCGGCGATGTCAGCAGCCATGCTTTCCCTGGGTGAACGAATTGCTTCTGAATTGGGGCGTGGCTCGCTGGAACAGGTTTATATCAAAGGGGTAAACGGCTATGTCGTGCTCATGTCGGTCGGTGAGGAGGCGGTTTTGACCGCCCTGGCACGTGAGCAGGCCAAGCTGGGGCTGATTTTCCTGGACATGCGCCGAGCTACTGAAGCGCTCTCCAAACTTATTTAGACTGGTGGAGAATTATGGAACCAATCCCAAAGAGCGGCTACTACTACGCAAATAAGATCGTCCTGATCACGATTAAGGCGCTTGAGGACGTGATGGGTAAGAACGGCTTGAATGCCATTCTGAACCTGGCCCACCTGCCTAATTTGATTGACAATTATCCTCTCGATAACCTGTCGAAAGAGTTTGATTTTGCCGATTTCACTGCCATCCAGATGGCTTTGGAAGAAATGTACGGCCCGCGCGGCGGGCGTGGCCTGGCACTGCGTGCTGGGCGTGCGGCCTTTGCAGATGCCTTACGGAATTTCGGTGCGCTGGCAGGCGCCAGTGACCTGGCGTTCAAAGTGCTGCCAATGCAGACCAAGCTGCGCATTGGTATCCCTGCTATGGCGAAGATCTTCAGCCAGATCAGCGATCAGTACTCCACCGTCGAAGAAAAAGATAACGAATTCATCTATACGATCCATCGCTGTCCGCAGTGTTGGAGCCGTCATGGAATGGATAAGCCGGTGTGCTTCATCGGCGCTGGGTTACTGCAAGAAGGCCTGAAGTGGGTCTCTGGCGGCAGCGAGTTCCGTGTCAATGAGTCGAAGTGTATCGCAATGGGTGACCCTGTCTGCGAGTACACGATCCAGAAGACCCCGATCAGTTAGGTGGCGCTGTGGCTGAGCCGAAACCGGTCATATTAATTGTTGAAGACGACCTGGACGTGGCCGAAATGGTCAACGCCTATTTCAACGTCCAGGGGTATGAAGTGCGCACGGTCAACTGGGGTGAAGACGCTGTGCGATCTTGCCAGGCCTCGCCGCCTGACCTGGTGATCTTGGATATCCGCCTGCCGGATATCGATGGTTTTGAGGTGGCTTACCGCCTGCGCAATAATCGCAAGACGAAAGATATCCCGATCATCTTCTTGACCGAGAAACGGGCCCGCTCTGACCGTTTGCAGGGCCTGGAGCTTGGTGCGGATGATTACATCACCAAGCCATTCGATGTGCAGGAGCTGCGCTTGCGCGTGCGCAATGCGCTGCGCCGCTCAACCCAAGGGACCCTAACCAACCCGGTCACCAACTTGCCAGAAGGTGTGTTGGTGGAAGAGCGCCTGCAAGACTGCTTGAAGAACAACGATTGGGCGATCATCCTGGTTTCGCTGCGCAACCTGGAAAAGTTTCGTGAGACCTACGGTTTCGTGGCGGCTGATGATGTGCTGCGAGCGGTGAACTTGATGGTGCACAATGCCGTGCGCGAGGTGGGCGGCACGAGTGATTTTATCGGGCACCTGACGCCGGATGATTTTGTACTGGTCACTTCGCTGCAGAATCTGCCTGCCTTGCATGAGCGCATCCAAACCCGCCTGGAGCAGTCGTTGGATTACTTCTACCCACTGAAGGACCGTGAGCGCCGCAGCCTGAAAGAGGGGCGGCTCAAATTGGATGTCCAGAAGTTGGCTGCCAGCGATGGACCGTTCAAAAACCTGGCAGGGTTAAAGGCCAAACTGCTGCAATAGGCTGCCCTGTATAAGATTGTATAAAAACGAGTGTGATGCAGTGCCACGGCGCTGCATCACACTCGTTTTGGGATAATCCCTTAGCCCCCTTATGACCGCCACACTTTTACCGGCCCCAAATTCTGAACTGCGTTGGAATCTGCGCCAGCTTTACGCGGATGTCTTTTGGTATGGCATGGTGGTGGGCAGCACGCTCTCCTTCCTGGCAGTGTATGCGGCGCGTTTGGATGCCACCGGCTTCCAGATTGGCTTGCTGAGCGCTGGGCCGGCGTTGGTGAGCTTACTGCTCACCTTGCCAGCCGGGCAGTGGTTAGAGCGGCATGCGCTTCTGCGTACCACCTTCATCTCTTCGATTTTCCAGCGCCTGGGTTTTGTGGCCCTGATTGCCTTGCCCTGGATGTTTGCCAGTGCCAGGGGGCAAGTGCAGGGTATTGTGTGGATCACCTTGTTAATGTCTGCCCCAGGGACTTTGCTGTCGATTGCCTTCAACTCAACCCTGGCGGAGGTACTGCCGGATGAATGGCGCGCTCACGCCGTGGGGCGGCGCAATGCGCTGGTGGCGGTCAGCGTGACGGCGACTACCCTGGCGTGTGGGCAAATCTTGGATAAGGTCATTTTCCCGGTCAATTACCAGATCGTATTTGGTATTGGGGCGGTGGGGGCTTTGATGAGTAGTTATCACCTGGGGCGGCTCAAGGCCAGGGTGCCTGCCTTAACAGAGCGCACACACCCTGAGCCGGGTGAGGCCAGCAGCAGCCAGGAATTGGCGGCAGGGGTTCAGACGGACGAAACTGACATCCCTGCCCGGCAAGAGAGCCAGGGCCTGGAAAGGCCAGGCCGATTAGAAACACTGCGACGAGGGTTCTCAGCCTGGCTGTGTCCCAATCGAGCGGCTGCCCAGGGGAAAGGGCGTTGGCTGCGGCTGGATGTGCTCAAAGGGCCGTTTGGTCTGTTTATGCTGGCGTATTTTGTGTTTTATACCTTCCAATATTTCCCGCAGCCGATCTTTCCGCTGTTCTACGTCAACGATCTGAACTTGACTGATGGGATGATCAGCCTGGGGACGGCTGTCTTTCATGGGGCGATGGTGATCTGCTCGCTGTATCTCAGCCGGGCCAGCGCCCGTTGGGGGCACCGTAAGTTGATGGTGTGGGGCGCACTGCTGTTTGCGCAGTATCCATTGATGCTGTGGCTGGGGCACAACGCCATCTGGTATTATGCGGCCTGCCTGATCGGCGGCGGGGTGTATGCTTTCCTGTCGGGGGGGCTGATCAACCGGTTGATGCAGCGTGTGCCAGCGGATGACCGCCCGGCGCACATGGCCCTGCATAACCTGGCATTGAACCTGGGCATCCTGGCGGGCTCAATGCTGGGGCCGGTGGTGGGCGAATGGATTGGCCTGCGGGACGCGATGCTGGTGGCGGTGGTGGTCAGGCTGGCCGCGGGCTGGATGTTGTATCGTTGGGGGTAAGCTGGTAAGCCTGGGTCAACTGGCTCCATTCGGCCAAAGTCAGGGTTTCGGCACGACGCTGAGGATCAATGCCTGCTGCAGAGAGCAGTTCGGCGGCGCGGGCGGGGGGCCATCTCAGCCCACCAGAGAGTGAATTGCGCAGGGTCTTGCGCTTTTGACTGAATCCGGCTTTGATCAACTGAAAAAAACCTTCAAGCAGGGGGCTGGGAATAGCAGGCGTGTTGAAGAGATCGATGCGCACCACTGCTGAATCAACCTTGGGCGGCGGGTAGAAGGCCCCGGCTGGGATGTGGGCGGCAATGCTGGGCTGCCCGTAGACCTGCACGCTCAACGCCAGCAGGCTCAGATCGCCTGGGAGGGCGCAGATGCGCTGGGCTACCTCGCGCTGCACGGTAAGCACCATGCGCAAGGGCTGGCGCTCGGTTTCTAACAGGTGGCGCAGTAAAGCCGATGTGATGTAGTAGGGGATGTTGGCGACGACCAGATAACCAGCTTCCGGCATCAGCTCAACCGGGTTGAGGGCCAGGATATCGCCCTGCACCAGGTGTACGTTGGGCGTGCCGCCCAGCACTTCCTCCAGAGGGCCAAAGAGGTCAGGATCCAGTTCTACTGCCACCACCTGGCGAGCCGCCGCGGCCAGGTGACGCGTGAGGCTGCCCAGGCCGGGTCCGATCTCGAGGATATCGTGCTGGGGCAAGATCTCAGCTGCCATGATGATGCGGCGCAGGGCAGTTTCATCGAGTAAGAAGTTTTGCCCCAGACGTTTATCGGGCCGCAGGTTATGGCGGCGCAGCAGGCCAGGCACGTCTGGCGGGCCGCCAGGCGGCAGGGGTGGGCCGGGTGGGTTGGTGCGGGGGAGTTTCAGGGGATGATCCATACAATACTCGCTGGGGCTGGACAAAGAAAATAGACGGTCACGTTTTGGTGCCAGGCTTCATAGTCATCATCGCTGTAACCCAGGTCAATCATGCGCCCAATCACGCCGCCGCCAACGTCGGCGGCGACGGCGTTCCCATACCCGGGGATGTACATGCGGGTGTAAAAGGGGATATAGCGGCGATCAATAGCCGCCACGCCTTTTTCGAGGGGCAGGCCTGAGGCGGTGGTGCTGCCGGTGGTGGATGGATGATAAGATGTGGCCCACATGGTGAGGGCGCGCCAGTAGCAGATGGGGCCGTCGGGGGTGTTGGTGGTGCGCTCGACCACGTTGGTGCCATAACCGACGATGCGGGCCTGGGGCTGGCGGGCCACCCACTGCCCCTCCACCTGGCGTGAAACTTCGACCCCATCTTCGTAACGGATGCGTACACGCTGGGCAGTCAGGCCGTATTCGCCCGTTTGGATGATGGTCTGGGTATCCAGTTCCACATCGGGGGCGGGCTGGGTAAGTGTTTCAAAGGCCAGGGGTGACTGCTCAACCAGCACTTCTTCACGCACGCGCACCAGGCGTACCAGGCCATCGGCAGGCAGGCTTGATCCGGCTGGGGGCAGGCTGTAATCCAGGCCCTGGATGGGCAGCCCGGCCTCTGCCAGGGCCTCGCCGACCGTGGCGGCGGCAGTGAGGGCGGTGATGGTCACTGCCTGGGTGGCAGAGATGGCGGTGGTGATGGTGATGGGGCGGGCGCGCTGCAGTTCGGCTTCCAGTCCGTTGGTAAGGGGCGTGGAGGCTGGCGGCACCAGGCGGTCGGCCGCCTGGAGGGTGATGCCAGCCTGCCAGAGAGCCTGGCCCAGGTCAGGTGCGGTGGAAGTCAGTTCCAACACCTTGCCATCCTGGTGCAGGGTAATGGCTGCGCCGCGGCGCACCTGGAGTGAGATGGCAGGCTGGCGCGGCAGGATCTCACTTGCGTCCACCAGTTGGCCCGAGACCAGCAACTCGTCGCCGGTATTTAGAACAATCCCAGCCAGGGCCAGCAAGAGGGCGGGCAGGCGTTCGGTGCTGTAGAAATTGCTGATCTGCCCATCGGCCAGGATCTGCACAGGCACGGCGTGCTCAAGGGTGATGGTGTCACCGTTCTTGAGGTTGCTTTCGGCTGATGGCGTGAGGCTGTCGGCAGGGGCCAGGGCGATCTGTTCAAGGTCCAGCAGACCGCCAACCGTCAGGGCATAGGTGGCAAGTGATTGGCTTTGCCCATCCACCACCAGGGTCACTCGCTTGCGCAGGCCAAACGCAACCAGAGCCAGCCCCAACAAGGCCAGGGCCAGGGAGGCGAACAAAAGCTTGCGAGAGGCAGGTAAATGAATGGGGGACACGGGATACTCAACGTGCCAAGAGCAGGCACAGCACACCGACCACAATGGCGATGAGGATTGGGATCAGGGTGTAGCCAATGACGGTGGCGCTGACCCAGAAGATGTCACGCAGCGACCACTCATCCGGGTTCTTCTTGGGGTGCAATTTCTTGCCGCATTGTGGGCATTGTTTGAGGCCTGGGGGCAGCATGGCCCGGCATTTGGGACACCAATCAACCAACCTCGGCCTCTACCTCCACCTCAACCAGCAACTTGCCCATGGCCTTCCACTGCGAGACGAAGGTGGCATCCTCAACCCAGAAGGGATCTTGAACATCGTATTGGGTGTTGGCAAAGCCCCAGCCTTTTTCTTCATCCACATCCACCAGGGTCATCACATGCGCCCACAGCGGCTTCCAATTGCCAATGATGGGCATGAGCACGTTGCCGCGGTCAAGCTGCTGCTTTAAGTAATCGGTATTTGAGAAGAAGCGCCAGTGAGCGTTAAGGCCATGTTGTTTAAAGACATCCACCATGCCCCAGGGCAGGGTAGCTGAATTGGGGAGCTTGCGCACTACCGGCAGCAGGCCGCGGCGGACGGGCTTTTCCATTTCGCGCGCCAATTGAGATGGCTCCAGGTCAATGCCGCGTAGGGCTTTGAGCACGGTGGCTGTGGTATAGGCGCCACAGTCATTGCTCTGGCCCTGGCAGCGGAGCGATTTCAGCAGTTTGCTGGAATGGGGGGAGGTGTGTTTTAGGGTCATTATGGTCGTTCTCCAGGGTTCGGATAAATAGATTCTACCCGAATATTGCCCGATTTTGGGAACAAATATCGGCATTTCCTCAAGGTGTGCAAGGCGGGCGGGGAATCTAACCAGCGCCGAAGAAATAAATCGGCACGATCAGGATGAGGTAACTGGCCAGGTTGGCAGCCAGCACGGCAGTCCAGTTGTAGCGTGCGGCGCGGCGTTTGAAGTACGCCAGCACCGCACCATCGGTCAATAGCGATAGGACGAAGGAGATGAGCACCCACCACAGGTTCTGTTCCTGCGGCATGAGAAAGAGCAAGATTGCTGCCAGGCTGGTGGAGAGGGTATTCATTAGCAGGGCCACCAGGTAGGCGCGTTTGAAGCTGTCCCAGCGCAGCAGGGTCAGGACCACGCCCTCTACCAGGGCAATCAGGATGGCGAGAATGATCAAGACCAGGAGGCCGCCAATGATCATGAAGACCAGGCTGGGGGGCGCAACGTCGAAGGGGGAAAGGGTGGACATCATCATCTGCAAGGGTCTAAGCCGTCATACCATGCGCCGCCGCTTAGACGGTCTTCAGACCGCAGCGCTGCCTGAACCAACGGATGGTGTCGGTGATCGACTCGTGCAGGGGGCGAGGCGCGTAGCCCAGCTCAGCCACAGCCTTGGCGCTGCTAATGACCGAGTTGCTGGCCAGGGTGGCCAGGGAATAGGGGGTGAAGCGGGGTTTGATATGGGTCAGGCGATAGAGCAGGGGGGTGAAAGAAGCAACCAGGCGCGCCAGCCTGAGGGGGATCTTGATGCTGATCTGCTGGTGTCCGACGATCTTCTGAACACGCTTGAAGATATCGTGAACGGTGATGCGCTCGCCGGATAAGATGTAAGTTTGGCCGGTGCGGCCCCGCTCGCCAACCAGGATCAGGCCGGCAGCCACGTCGCGCACATCCACAAAGTCGTAGGCTCCTTCTACATAGAACATCAACTTGCTCTTCAAGCAGTCTGAGATCAGGCCGCCCATCTCAGAGCGGCGGAAGTCGTAAGGGCCAATGACCCCGGTTGGGCAGGCAATGACCGCGTCCAGACCCTCCTGGACGGCTTTCAGTACCTCGAGTGAGGCCTGGGCTTTGGAGTGGTCGTAGGCGCTGATGGCGTGCTGGGTGTCGAAGGGGACGTTCTCGTCAATCAAGATGCCGTGCGGCACGCGCTGTAGGGCGTGGATGGAGCTGGTGTAAACCAGGCGCTTGATGCCCGCCAGGTGGGCGGCCTGGATGACGTTGCGGGTGCCCAGCACGTTGACGTTTTGCACCATGGGGTCCTTGCCAGGCAAGATGGAGATCAGTCCAGCCAGGTGGTAAACCATATCTACGCCTGCAAAAGCAGCCTGCAGAGAGCAAAAATCGAGCACATCGCCCTCCACGAGCTCTACCGGCAGGTCGCTGAGGGGGGTGGCGTCTTCGCCGGGCAAGAGCATGGCGCGGACGCTTTTCCCGCGGGCGATCAATTCACGCGCCAAGACGTTGCCAATGTGGCCGGTGGCGCCGGTGATGAGATGGGTAGACATGGATGTGCTGCCTCCTGAAATAGCTGCTGATCATTGATCGGTGGAACTGCGGGAAAGACCTTTCAGTAAAAGCTCAACGCTTTGGCGAGTTTCTTGCTGCCAATCGGCGCCCTGGGGGTCAAAGAGGGCCTGCATCAAGAGGCCAAACGCCAGCGAGACGATGGTGCGAGCGGCGAGATGGGGATCTACGGCTTGCAGCGAGCCTTCGGCAATGCCCTCTTCAAAAGAGCGGGCAAAATACTCCTGGTAGCGGCGGTAAGGGGCAATGGCAGCCTGCCAGATGGTTGGATCGCGCTTGGCCTGAGTCCAAAATTCGAGGAAGATGGCCGGGCTGATATCGGCATTTTGAAAGACGCTGCCCACCATGTCTGCCATTTGGATGATGGCCTGGGGGACGCTGGCGTTTTCCTGGCGGGTGAGTTGGAAACCGGCATCCAGGCCAGCCAACCAATCGTCCATCAGTTCTAAGAAGAGGGCTTGCTTGGAGGGGAAATGGTGATAAAAGGCGCCTTTGCTGACGCCCGCTGCCTGGCAGATCTCGGCCACGCCGGTGGCATCATACCCATTGAAAGAGAAGAGGCGGTTGGCGGCTTCGAGAATATGGGCGTGGGTTTCTTCACTGCGCTGCTGCATGCTGGGTCTCCTATATGATGACAAAACCGACCGGTCGGTATTATTTTATAGGACAAGACAAGAGTTGTCAAGGATGGGGGGCGCATCGTTGACTAGGATGCGTTTTCAGGTGAGCCGGTTCGCCAGGGCCATGCAGCCGCGCGAAGGCATTTTAGAAACATTTCTCGCCAACAGGGAATTGATTGCTCCGTTAGCCCAAATATTCAGTGACGGTTGGTTCCAGTTCCAGGGTCTGTCCGCGCTGGAATGCAGCCTGGGCCAGGTCTGGGTTGGCCGCGGCGTTCAACTCGTCCAACAGGCTCTGGGTACGCTGGCGGGTATCGTCTTGAGTCTGGGGATGGGTAAGCAGCAGTCCGCACAATTCCAGGGCGCGTTCGGTTTCGCCGCGCTGGGCAGCCAGGCTGGCAAAACCGTGCAGCACGTAGAGCATTAAGCTGGCCTGGCCCAGTTCCTGCGCCAGGCCCAAGGCCTGCTGGTGGCAGATCAATGCCTGGTTTGGGTTTCTCAGCTTGATATATGCCTGCCCCAGGTCGTAATTGGTGAAAAGCAGGCCGTGTTGGTCAGCGATCTCTTGGAATAAGGCCAGGCTGTCGCGGTAATACTGCGTCACCTTGAGGGGATCTGGGTCCTTCAACAGCAGGTGCAGGTAAGCCATATTGTTCAAGGCAATGGCCGAGAAGTGGCGATCGCCCAACTCCTGCCCAATTTGGAGAGCAAGACTTTCTGTTTCAATGCCTTTCTCCACAAGGCCTTGTGTTTCGTAGATTTGCCCTAAGCCGCTGTAAATTGAGCCCAAGCCGCGCTTATCGCCGATTTCTTCGGCAATCTCTTGCGCCTGGTGCAAGAGAACCTCTGCCTCCACTAGCTTTTCCTGGCAGCGAGCAATCTGAGAAAGGACATTCAAACCCCGGGCCAAGGCCCAGCGAGAGCCGGTCTGTTCACCGAGGGCCAGCGCGGCTTGAGCGTATTGTTCGGCCAGGGTAATTTCATTGATCTGGAGATAGTATTTGCTGGCGGTGTAGAGGATGAACTGTTTGTGGGCCTGGGTCATGGAATCATTGGGCAGGCAGCCGCGGTTGTAAATCGCCAGGCAGTCATCCAGGTAGCGACCGGCCTGGTCGAGGTATCTCAGGCTTGAGTAGTAACTGCTCAACATTGCCAGGTTGTAGGCCTTGCCATCCTCGTCGTCCCTCGTTTTTAGGATTTCCAGGCTCTCCTCCAGGCAAGCCAGCCCTTCTGCGTGTCTGCTAGTCTGGAAGGCAAACCAGCCTAATCCCATCAGCAGCCAGGGGAACCATTCTGCCTGCATAGCCTCAGGTTCCTGGCGGGCAGCACTCAGCATGCGATTGAAGTCGTAATAGCCTTCTACAGCGCGGCCAGATATTTCGAGGAACAAGATGGATGATTTAATTCCTACCCCGATGAGATCCCAGCATTTGTGCGCTAAGGTGCACTCCTTGGCGGCGCGTAAGTTTTCAATGTCCATAAAGACATCGTCAATGGCTTGCATTTGCAATTTAGAGATCAGTTTGGGGATTTTCTGGACGAACATTTGGGAATAATATTCGCAATGCAGGCGTTCGGTGGAGGCGAGATCCTCTGGTACTTCTTCCAACTTCTGATGGGCAAAGTAACGCAAGGTCTCGTTGATCTCGAAGCGCCCACCAGGGGTACTGCGCAGCAGCGAGCGATCAACCAGGCCGGTCAGCAGGGTCAGGGGGGTGGCAGCCACGGCCTGGGCGGCATCGAGGGTAAATCCGCCGCGAAAGATAGATAGCTTACGCAGGGTGCGGCGGCCTTCTTCAGATAGTAAAGCCCAGGAATAATCAAAGACGGCGCGTAAGCTCTGCTGGCGAGGCGGGCGATCGGGGGAATTGTTTTCGATGAAATCAATATTTTCCCCAAGTCGCTTGGCGATTTCAGAGCAGGTGATGGTACGTACCCAGCCCGAGGCCAACTCAATGCCCAGGGGCAGGCCCTCTACCTGTTGGCAAATCTTGACGATGCTCTCCAAATCGCTGGTGCTGGGGGCAAAACCAGGGTAAACCCGGGATGCATTTTGCAAGAAAAGCTGCACCGCGCTGAACTCTTCCAGCTTATCATCCCCTATCTTGGGAATGTCCATGGTGGACAATTCGTACAGCCATTCTTCATACAGATCCAGGCGTTCGCGCGAGGTGACGAGAATCTTGAGCTTTGGGGCGTTTTTCAGCAGGTCTGCCAGCAGTGCGGCCCCGTCTACCAGGTGTTCGAAGTTATCCAAGATGAGCAGCATGTGCCTGGAGCGCAGGTAATCTTTTAGCTGGCCGGCAGGATCTTTGGGCTGGTAGAAATTAAAGTGCAATGCCTCAGCCAGGGTGGATAAGATTTGCTCAGGGTTTTGGATCATGGATAAAGAGACAAAGACAACCCCATCCGGAAAGCGCTCGCTCTGTTGCGCCGCACTTTGGACTGCCAGGCGCGTCTTGCCAATGCCTCCGGGGCCGGTGACGGTCAGCAGGCGGCAGTTCTGCTGCGCCAACCGTTGACCCAGATCGTCCAATTCTTTCTCGCGGCCGATGAAAGGGGTTGGGTAAGTCGGTAGGTTAATCGAATAGGTGGGCAAGGACTGCTGAGAAAGGCGCCGTTCTGTCGTTGCCCCGGGATATAAGAGCTCAAAGATATGGATCGGCTCACCAAGGTCTTTGAGGGTATTTTGCCCATAATCATGCACCCGGCTGGCATCGGGCAGTTCGAGCACGTCCAGGGCTTGCGCACTGAGCAAGATTTGCCTGCCTCGGCCGGCGGTGAGCAGGCGCTTGGTGAAGTGGATGCTGGTGGCATTGCTGTCAATGCTGGGCTTGGGGCTGTTGGCGGGATGGATGGCAATACGCACTTTCAGCGGGGTCAGTTTTTTCTCGATCGGATGCAAGGCGTTCTTCTGCAAAGCAATCGCAAATTGTAACGGTGATCCGCTCTCAAAGTAGAAGAGACAGATATCATCGGTCAAAATGAGCACACGGCCGCCGTAATGCCGGGCAAATTCCTTGATGCTTGCGCTCACTTGTTGGATGAGATTGATCATCTCTTGGCTGTGATGGCCCCACAGGGCAGCAGAATTTTCAATATCAGCGCACAAGATGATCGGGCTTGCCAGCTTGTCTGCTGACCGGCTGCTTGAGGAATTATTCCGCTGTCCGCCAAATATCTGCCGGTAAAGGGCGGTGGTCGCGGGCTGGGGGCTTTGCCCGCTGTCTTTGAGTACGCGGACGCATTCCTGGTATTGGTTCAAAGCGGCCTGCTTCTGGCCCGCGTTGGCGTACAAAGCCATCAACTGGTAATGCGCTTCTTCATTGGTTCGGTTGATTGCCAACCAGGCCCGGGCATAGTGGATGGCCTGGAGCAGGTCATCTTGTTTGCGGAAGTGGCGCACCAGGCGTTCCAGCACCTGCGAGGCCTGGTACTGCAGGAGATCAGCCTGGCTGCGCTGCCAATCGTCAAAGACAATAGCATCTCGTAGGGTGAGGCCTTGTAGAAATTCGCCGCGATACAGTTCGGCGGCCGTCTTTAGCATGGGCAGGCAGTCTGCACACACCTCATCGTCCGGGTGATTATGCTGCTTGTATTCCTTCAGGTACCTTTGAAACTCAAGCACATCCGCGCCTGCCGGGCTGCCTTCTTGGAAGCCCAACTGCTCGCGTTGAATCTCCAGCCAGGGGCCGAGCCCAGCATCTTTAAGCCTCCACGTGGTGGTGCGTAAGGCGGCGAAGGCCGGCGTCCGTTCCCGGCTGGTATATAGCAGGGTGGCGAGGGTGGAACGTGAGTGGAGACCAGGATTGATCAACAGGTAAGCCAGGAGGGGAATACCCCTGACCGTGTGAATGTGGACCGGTTGACCATCCAGCCGCAAGGATGGCAAGCCAAGCAAGGAGAGTTCTAATATAGACATAGCGTTCACCTTGCTTTATTGTAAGTCAACGTGCGGAAATTGACAAGCTGTGGTGACGTTTGCGGTGACGATGCGGTATGGGGGGGTGCTTATAATTCAAATCATCAGGTAAGCACGCGATGAGCCTACCTGGTCAGTTGAACAACTGGGCGGTCAGTCTTTTTCCTGAGGGGCGAGAGCTGGCCGGAGTTCTTCTCGGTTTCTGCGATGTACCAGGGGGGCAACGTTAAGGGTGGTTGGAAGTACATCGGAGAACCAAGAGGGGGTAGATCGAAAATCCATCGCCCAGCGCCTGAGGGGAAAGACGCTGGGCGATGGATGCATTTAACCGATTGAAGGGAGCTCTGCTTGCGGCGGCGCGGCCGGAACAAGACCTGGCACGGCTCCTTTGCGCCAGGAGACCCACGCCAGCCAGGCGGCGCCCAAACCTATCAGGGTGGCGGCGGCCCCGAATAGAACCCCCAGCACCGGGATGCCGCGCAAGATCACGTAGGTCACAATCCCGGCTAGCAGCGGCCAGAAGGCGTGCCCGGCGTAGGTGGGGCCCATGCGCTTGAAGAGCCAACTCCCCAAGAGCGAGGCCACCAACAGCTTACTGCCGTAATTGACCATCAGCCAGAAAACAGCCGTGAACAGCCCAAGCGTAGAAAAGCCGAATCCAAAGACTGTGTCTTTAAGGCCGCCCAGGGTGATGATGGATAGGAGGATGCCTACGGTGAGGATCACCAGGAAGGCCGCGAAGATCCCCAGCAGGCTCAAGATCAGCACCAGCAGCCCTTTTCCTAAAGAGCTCCAGGGCTGGCTGCGCAGTTGCTGGACGCCCTGGGGCAGGAGCTTGGGCAGCAAGACGATTACCAGCGCGCCGATGGCGCTTAACGTTACCAGCTCGCGCATACGGTCCAAAAACCAGTTGCCGATCTGCACCGAGACGGGGGGCTTATCGGCGGTATCAGGGCCCTGTGCCGGGCGATAGGTGTAGACAACCCCGCCGCCAGGCACAGTCTGGATACCGGCAGCCTGGTCAACCGAGCTGGTGTACTTCAACTCACCGACAATCTCAGCCTGGGGGGCAACCCGCAGGCCAGACAGCAAGATGGTTTCAGGCATGCCAGGAATATTGACATATTCAAAGAAAGACATGTCGCCTTCTTTTCCCTGGGGTTCAACATCCAGGTTCAGGTTGCCTCCGACCTTACCAGATACCTCAAAAGCAACTGTAGAAGCATCGATGTTGCGATCCACTTGCCCAGCCAGGACCACTTGATAACTGCCCACCGCCAGGTCTTTGGCAATGCTGGCGCCAGGTTGAATATCCAGGCTGAAGCCGCCGAAGTACAGGTTGCGGCCAATGCTTGCGCCAGGGGCAATGGTCAATGTTTGGCTGGCAGCAAAAACACTGCCTTCGGCCTCTCCAGCAAAATCTAAGGTTGCACCACTCATCACCAGGTTTCCGTTCACCTGGCCGTTGATGGTGACGGTATTACCGTTGGCAAAGAGGTCGCCATTGACTGTGCCGTTGATGGTGATGGTGCTGCCGTTGGCGAACAAGATGCCGTTGACGGTGCCATCTACGGTGACAGTATCTGCAGAAACGAAAACATCGTCGTCAATGACCGTGCCGGCGGCGATGTAGCCATCTTCAGAAAATTGGTACGCCTGGGCAATGCTGACCGCGCCAAACAAGGCCAGGGCCAATGCCAGGCTGGCGGCGAAGAGGATGCGAGGGTTGAAGATTTTGGGTAAGGGGTGCATAAGTTGCTCCAGGTTGTTCCCGCGGGCCGGGTCAGCTCGCGAGGGCGAATTCAGCCGCAAAGGCGCAGCTAGTATCGAAGCGTTCTTGGGGGTCTTTGGCCAGGGCGCGTAAAATGGCGCGCGCGATCTTGGATGGGGTTTCGGGTGCCAGCTCGCGTGGGTCGGGGGCAGGCAGTTGGAGATGGGCCAGCATCATGGCGCCGGGGTTGTCGGCTGCAAAGGGCAGTTGGCCGGTCAGCATCTGGTAGGCCACTACGCCCAGGGCATAGGTGTCGGCGCGGCCATCCACTTCACCGGCCGAGCGGATCTGTTCGGGAGCCATGTAGTTGAGGGTGCCCATCATCAGGCCGGTTTTGGTGGCTGCCGTATCGCCGCCCCGCATCTTGGCAATGCCGAAGTCGGTGAGAATGGCATGGAAGGGTATGCCCGGCCGCAGGTTCTGTTCAGCCCTGATCCAGGTTTCGGTCCGTTCGCCGCTGTGGGCGGCGCGCTCATCCAGGGGCTGGAGCAGGATGTTGGATGGCTTGACATCACGGTGCACCAGGCCCAGTTCGTGGGCGTAATCCAGGGCCGAGCTGACTTCCTTCAACACGTGGGCAATCTGGTCAATGGGCAAACGACCGCGCTCACGGATAATGCTGGAGAGGTCTTTGCCAGCAATGTATTCCATCACCATGTAGTAGGTGCCGCTGATATCACCAAAATCGAAGACCTGTACGATGTTGGGGTGGCGCAGAGAAGCCACTGCCCGTGCTTCGCGCTCGAAGCGAGAGCGGAAGTCGGCTTCAGTTGCCAGGCCGGCTGGCAGGATCTTGATCGCTACGCTGCGGTCCAGGCGGGTGTGGCGGCCTTTGTAGACCTCTGACATGCCGCCCCGTCCGATCGGTTCCAGCACTTCGTAAGGTCCCACCTGGGTGCCGGTGATGAGCATGGTGGTTGAAGAGAAGCGTTCGCCGGTGGGGTTGGTGGGCTGTTGGGCAGCTACGAAGGTTGCCCAGGCCCGGCTGGGGTAGCAATATGTGTTGCCCTCGGCAATCAGCAGAGATTTCTGTGTCAGATCGCGCAGCAGGCCGCGCAGGGTGGTATCTGAAGCGGCTCTTCCGGCAATTTCATCTACCTGGCGAAGGATGGCCTGTTCGGCGGGGGTCAGGTTGTGCCAGTAGTATTGGAAGTGGGCGCCCAGTTCTTGGGTGGTAGATTGTTCGATGGCTTCTGGATCGTTGGGATGATCCAGGCTGTAGAAGCAAGCCACCTGCAGGGCCAATGGTTGGCCGCCGACCAGGGTGTAGATAAAATTTTCAAGCTCAGGGGTGAAGGTTATCCCGGCAGCCTGGCTGGGTTGGCGGATCAATTGGCGGGCTTCGGTTTCTGAGAGCAGGCCCAGGTAGAGGGGGGCAAAAATATTGAAGAAGGGGCTAGAAAGAATCTCTTGCGATCTGCCCGAGTAGGTTAGTTGAATGAGCGGGAGCGCTGACGCGGTGAGATAAGCCAACTGGTAACGGCCGGCGGCAGAACGCAAAGCATTGAAAAAGTTGACATCCAGGCTTGGGTTGGTGCTGATGCGCTCAAATTCATCCAATAAGAGGACGACCCGCAGGCCGCGCTGGTTCAGGCGGCGGATGGCGCGCTCAAACGCCAGGCGCCCTGGTTTGTCGGCGGCATCATCCAGGGCGGGCTCTGGGGCCTGCCCGCGCTCATGCAAAGCTTCGGCAATCTCAACGGCAAACTGGCCAAAGATCTCTTCGTGGCTGCCATCACCCAAGACCTCGCAATCCAGGTAAACGAAAAGAAAGTTTTCGTCCAGTCCCAGGCTGGTGAAGGTGGACGAGCGCATTAGATGGAAGAGGAGTGAGGTCTTGCCGATCTTGCGCGGCCCAACGATCGAGACGGATTGGTTGCCCCGCAAGAAGGATGCTATTTCATGGAGTTCGTTTTCTCTCCCAAAGAACATGGCCGGTTCGCGCACCGGCCCGCGTGAGACGTAAGGGTTTGGCATGTTATTTTCTCATCTCGTCAATGACACGGCTCATGGATTTGTATTTTTCAACCCATAAACCCAAGAGGCCCAGCTTCCAACGGTAGGTCTCACCCATGCTGTCATCAGAGGTGTTGGCATTCAGTATATCACGTAGGGCCAGGCGGTGCAGGCCTTCAGCAATATTCTGGCGTTCAAAGCTTACACCGCGCTCTTCAAGATAATCTGCAATCTGGGCCGGGCTGATCTGGCCGGTCAGGGGCATCAGGCGTGTCATGGCGGTGAGCGTCACCCGCTCGAGGGGAGAGGATTCAGCCCATAAATAGACAAAGTGCGCTTCGCCAGAAGCCAGGATCTCGTCCAGGGCGGTGTTGACATCGGCAATGGTCATGTAGCTGCGCTGGACCTTGTTATGATGGTTTACGAGGCTGTGGCACAAGAGTTGCAGAAAATAGGGATGCCCGGCGGTAATGCGCCAGATCTTATCCAGGGCCAGGTCGTCATAATGCATGCCGTGCACTGCCACCGGGTCTTGCACCAGGCGCAGGCCCTCGGTCTGTTCCAAGAAGGCAATGTGGCGATAGATGCTGATGTTGAAGAGTACATTCCAGTAATCGGCTGCCAGCTCTTCGAGGCGGTGGGTACCGCAAAAGATGACGCTCAGGTTGGGCGTGTGTTGGATGAGGTGGCGTAAGAAGCTGAAGATGGATGCTTCCAGATCGCCGCGGCGCACGGCGGTCTCTAGCTCTTCGAATTCATCCAACATGAGCAGCAGGTGGCGCTCGCCGATGGCCTGGCGCACGCGGTTCAAGAAGGTGTGCTCAAAGGCTGCCGATGGGCTGGCGGTAAAATCTTGCAGGCTGGGCGGCTCGATCTCGAAGCCGCGGTCTTCTAAGGCAAAACTGATCTCGGTTGCCAGGCTGAGGAAGAAGTTGGGCAGGCCGGGATCCAGGCCCAGGGCTTGCCCATCCAGGTACACAGGCAGGTAATTGTCATCCAGATGGGCCGGCATTTGCTTGAGCAGAGAGGTCTTGCCGGTGCGGCGTTGACCGATCAGCACCAGGTTATTGCGGTGCAGGGCGGCGAGATTCTCTTTGATGAAAGTGATGATGTCTTCTCGGCCAAAGAAGAGCGGCGAGCCGGTCTGTAAGGGAGTGCCGACAACATAAGGATTGGGGATGAACTGGTAATCGTTTTCGGCCGCCAGGAGGTGGATCATATCGGCATAGTTTTCCACCTGGTCGGGGCCGCGCGGATCGGTGTAAAGAATGACAAAACGAGCGCGGAAATGATCTTTGCCGGCCTCCAGGTGAGGGCGGATGCGCAAGGTGACCTGGGTTTCTTCGCCATAAGCCAGGCGTTCTACGGTGGCGCTGCTGTCTAGCAGGGTGTAGGCCGGGTCAGAGGCCAGGGAAACGCGCACGTTGAGCGCTGCGCCGCGCCCTTCGTTGCGCACGTTAAGTGCCAGAGAAACCACATCCACCTGCCAGGTGTGGCGGGTGAGCAGTTGGAATACCAGGCGTGAGCGGGCCTGCAGCTCGCTGATGGTGCCGGTGATGATGGCCAACCAACTCTCGGCGATGCTCTGGGCAATGGCGCGGTCAGCGCTGCCCAGCTCGGCGCGGGCGCTGCGCTCTACATGGCGCAGGCGCTCAACGGCCGATGCCAGGTAGGCCAGGCGATCTTGGGGCGAGTCCACGCGTTCGTACGCGTTCAGCAGGGTGACCACTGATTGGAAACCCAGCAAGGTCTGCGCCAGGCTGCTCAGGCACGGCGGGGCAGGCACAGCATCATCTGGCAGCTCAAGGATCTGGGGGATCGAGTTGGCTTCAAGCGCCATGTGGCAGCGCTGGTAAATAGACAGGGCTTGTTCGGCATTTTCCCAGCCGCTGGCTTGGGGGTCGATCAGACGAGCAATCAGGTTGCGCAGCCCAACCGGCAGCAGCTCGGTGGTGTACTGGCTGCTGTAGAGATAATGATAGCCTTCAGCCAGGGATGACAGGGCAGATTCGCCCAGGTTATTGAGGGCATTGGGCAGATTGGCCAGCATTTGGGCCGCATCAGGATTGCCTCCGGCAGCCTGGGCCAACTCATGCAGCGTGGCAATGGCGCCGGCCGGGTTAGCAGTTAGCACCTGGGCGCGCGCTTCAGCCTGGCCCAGGGGAGAACTGCGGTGAAGATCCAGGCTGTGTTCGGCTTCTTCGCGGCGCAAGACCTCGGCCTCTTTTTCTTGCATCAGCATGGCAACGTAAATGGCGGTGCCAGCCTGGTCAGCCAGGCCAAGCAGTAGATCGCGATTCTCGCGCGAGTAACTCAGGCCGGAATGCTGAGGACCCAGGGCCAGTACACCCAAAAGGGCCGGGGTTGCAGTAGAGGGGGCGCCGTCTTTGCTGGTAAGGGCATCTAATTTTTGCGGGGCCATCAGGGGCACCAGCATGGGGAAGGTGGGGTGGCGCATGCGGCTGACCACGCTGCCTTTGTTCAGCACCTGTTCGTCCGACCAGTCCAGGTCTAGGGTGGTAGTGGATGGCAGCTCAATGTTGCGCTCTTCAGCCAGGGTAAGTTTGTGGTCTTGATGGCTATACAAGAAGACGGCCCCGTGGGCGATGTGCAGCAGGCCCGTGGTGCGCTCCACCAACACATCGAGCAGCTCGGGCAGATCAATGATCGTGCGTACCTGTTTGGAGAAGCTGGTGAAGGCCTGGCGGAAGTCTACTTGCTCTCGGTAGAACCGCCGGTCGATGAAGCGCTGGATACGGTGGTAGAGCGGCTGGGTGAGCAGCATGAGCACCACGGTGGAGATGACCACGAAAATGGTCGAGTCAATTTCGGTGAAGCGGCTGAACAGGTACTGCAGGCCTAAGATCTCCAGGACAAAGCCGGCCCCCAGCAGGCCGGTCAGCAGGCTGTAGACCAGGGTGCGGTTGATGATGAAATCAATATCCCACAGCTTGTACAGGGAAATGGAAATGGCAAACGAAAAAGCCACCAGCAGCAAGGCAGCCCGGTAAAGACTCAGCCCAATAAATTCGTACAGCAGGTGGGCGCCCCCGGGCTGTACCAAGACGGGGAACATGCGCTGCAGACCATAATAAACGATTGCGCCGATGAAGGCGGCGGTAATCCCTAGAACGATCCACTTGGTTTGCTGCTTTTGAGCCGGGGTAGCATGGTGCCGGATGCGGTGATTTTGTGCCAGGATGCCGCTGCCAAACCAGACCAGGAGCACAACCGCCAGGCTGCCGGTGCGCATATTTTGCTGCATCACCTGGAGCATGCCGGGGTCTGAGAAGAACCGGTAAGCCAAAAAACGCAGGAGGGGGTGGGCTTCTTCGAGGTTGATGGTGGCGGCAGGGATGGCAGCATAGGCTGCTAACCAGAACAGCCAGATCACAGCCAGGATGCGGGTTATCTTGGGGACAAAATGCCCATCTGGGAAGAGATAGAGTACAAAGAGGGTACTGGCAACGCCAATCCCACGCAGCAGTAAGGTCAGCTTAGACAGGATGGGGCGGCCGAATTCCAGGGCCCCGAGCGAACTGGTCACCGTCACCCCAAAGGTGATCAGAGCCACCGAAACCAGGGCTGCCATCCAATCGTTCGTTTTGCTGAAAAAGATGAGGAAGCCAGGGATTGCAAACCCCAGCAGGGTGATGATATCCAAAAAGAGGATGAAGTAGATGTAGATCTCAACCGGTAAGTTGTAGGCGCTGAACCAGGCCCGGTCGGGCTGGGGCATCACCTGTGCCAGGCGGCCAAGGGTAGATGGAATAGATAAGATGAAGAGACCAAATGCCAGCAGGATCACCAGGGTCCACCCTGTGCGCATCAGGTGAAGCTTGGGGCCGCACAGGGGCTGGTGATCCGTGACGGCCCGGTCGTTGTTCGAAGCGTGTGGGGTTGGATGACCTGTAAAGGATGACATGCGGATTTGGGTATTGGAAAACCGCCCTGCCTTGACAGCAGGGCGGTTCAGGGAGTGTTCTTACTCGCTCTTTGGCTCTTCCGTCTGCAAGGTGCGGATGCCGTTACGCACTTGAGTCAGGATGCGGTCCAGCTCAACCTCCAGGCCGGTCAACGTATCGTAAACGTAGCCATCGGCGTCGGCGCGGATGGCGTCGCCATCGCCGTGGGCTTTTTCGATGATCTGCTGAGCCTGGATCTGGGCTGCCTGGACAATAGGATCGCGCTCGACGAGCTGTTCACCCTTTTCACGGGCGATGGCAATCGTGCGGTTGGCTTCTTCTTGCGCCTGGGCCATGAGACGGTCGCGCTGCGCCAAGAACTGCTGCGCCTTCTTAACTTCTTCGGGGATCGAAACGCGCATTTGATCGATCAGATCAAGCATGCGGTCTTCATCCACGATCACATTGTGGGTGAAAGGCAGGGGGCGGCTTTCGTTCAGCAGCTCCTCTAAGCGGTCAATCATCTGTAAGATATCCATAAGGCCCTCCAATTTTCAACCATCTATGATGCAAGATTCGTGCTATACCCCACAATCTGGGGCAAGATCTTTGTATGAAGCGAATAGATAGAATAAAGATTACACGGAAACGGTCAAAACGTCAACCTTTTTCAGGGATGTCTTGCCTGGTTCTCCCTCAGTCTCGCATGGATGTGGGGGGGACGATCTGTTGGCTTGGTCCAAGCTCATTGAAGCGTTGTCTTAGGGCCGCTTCTACATGCGCGGGCACCATGCTGCTGACATCTCCACCTAGTGATGCAATCTCACGCACGGTGGAAGACGAGAGGAAGGTGTGCTCTTCGTGGGTGATAAATGAAATGACCTCGATCTCAGGCACCAGGCGATTATTGGCCAGGGCCATGCGGAATTCATATTCGAAGTCTGAGAAGACGCGCAGGCCGCGGATGATGACCCCGATACCGATTTTCTGGCAAAAGTGCACGGTCAAGCCGCTGTAGCCCATGACACTGATCTTCGGGTCGCCTTCCACTGCCTGGCGGGCCATGGCAATGCGCTCTTCAGGTGTAAAGACCAGTGACTTAAGCGGGCGGTCATATACCGCAATGACGACCTCGTCGAATACGCGCGCCGCGCGGCGCGCAATGTTCATATGGCCATAGTGAATGGGGTCAAAAGTTCCCGGAAAAAGTGCTCGGATGGTCATGGTCTGTATTCCCTAGAAGAGATGGTTTTTGGATCTCAGCTAATATCGCCTTGCCCACTGTTCCAGAATCGCTGCAGTGCCTGCGCCAGCAGGCTGTGCTCGGGTTTGGCGAGCTCGGGATCGGTTTCAAATATTTCTTGGGCAAAGCGGCGCGCCTTCTCAATCAGGCGCACATCGGTGAGGCTGGCCATGCGCAGGGTGGAGTAACCGGCCTGGCGAGTGCCCAGGAATTCTCCCGGGCCGCGCTGTTCAAGGTCACGTTCAGCCAACACAAAGCCATCGTTGGTTTCGGTCATGGCTGCCAGGCGTTGGTTCTCGGCGGCATCGGGATCATCAGGGATGAGAAGACAGGTGGATGGGTGTTGGCCGCGTCCCACGCGGCCGCGGAATTGGTGCAGTTGGGCCAGGCCAAAGCGGTTTGCGCCTTCCACCTGCATCACGGTGGCGTTGGGAACGTCTACGCCCACCTCAACTACCGAGGTGGAAACCAGGATGTGAAGCTGCCCATCACGGAACTGGGTCATCACAGCCTCTTTGTCTTCTGGCTTCATGCGGCCATGTAGAAGGCCCAGGCGGTACTTGGGGAAGATGTCTTTTTGCAGGCGGGCGTGTTCTTCGACTGCCGCCAGGGCCTCGCTGTTCTCGCTCTCTTCGACCAGGGGGTAGATGATGAATGCCTGGCGACCCTGCTCTACCTGGTTGCGGATGAAGGCATAGGCGCGTTCGCGCTCGCGCGGCAGTATGACATGGGTTTCAATGGGTTGGCGGCCGGGCGGCATCTCGTCCATCACCGAGAGATCCAGGTCGCCGTAAATGGTGAGCGCCAGGGAACGCGGGATGGGGGTGGCGGTCATCACCAGCAAATGGGGATTCTCGCCCTTGGCGCGCAGCAGGGCGCGCTGTTCAACGCCAAAGCGGTGCTGTTCATCCACCACAATCAACTGCAAGTTGGCAAAGATAACCGGGTCTTCTAGCAGGGCGTGCGTGCCGATGATCAGCTTGATGCTGCCGTCAGCCAGCCCAGCACGGATCTCCTGTTTCTCAGCCTCGGGGGTGGCGCCGACCAGCAAGCGGATTTCGGCTGGCTGCAGAAGGGCTGGCATGGGCTCGGTTGTTGCTGCGCCGGCCAATAGCTTGAGAAAACTGCGGTAGTGCTGTTCGGCCAGGATGCTGGTGGGGGCCATAACGGCCGATTGGGCGGCGTCTTTGACCAGGATGGCTGCCGCCAGGGCGGCAATGACGGTCTTCCCAGAGCCAACATCGCCTTGAAGCAGGCGGTTCATCGGGCGGCCAGAGGCCAGGTCGGTGCGCAGGTCAGCTAAGGCGCGCTGCTGTGCACCGGTGAGGGGGAAGGGTAAACCAGCCACCTGCTCTGCCAGCCACTCATCGGTGACGGTGAAAGAACGGGCGGTGCGTGTTTGCCAGGTGCGCTTCTGGCGCAAGACGCCCAGTTGCAGCAGAAAGATCTCGTCGAAGGCCAGGCGGTGCCGCGCGGCCCGCAGTTGGTCGGCGTTCTCGGCAAAATGAGCTTGTTCCAGGGCCAGGCCCAGGTCCATCAGGCCGGCAGGATGGCGGATGGCCTCAGGCAGGGGGTCGGCAACCCGCGGCGCCCAATATGTTACCACCTGGTACATCAGGTGGCGCAGCCAGCGTTGGGTGATGTTGGCGGTGAGCGGGTAAACAGGGACGATGCGATTGGTACTCAGGTTCTGCTGTTCGATCGGCTCCCATTCGGGGTTGGTCATGGTCAGGCGGCCCAGGTATTGGTCCACCTTGCCTGAAAGGGTGACCTGCATGCCAGTCCGCAGGCGCTTGCCGATCCAGGGCTGGTTAAACCAGGTAACACGCAGCGATGCGGTGCCATCTGCCACCACGGCCTCAGAGGCCTGGATGCGCCCGCTGCGAATAGGACGGGTGATGAGGCTGGTGATGCTGCCGATGACGGTGACTTCTTCGCCATAGGATAAGCGGTTGATGGGCTTTAGCTGGGTGTAATCATCGTAGCGGCGGGGGAAGAAGTACAGCATATCGTTAAGGGTATGCAGGCCCAGGCGGGTGAGGGTTTGCCCGTGACGCGGGCCAACACCCGGCAGCACAGTGATCGATGCGTTCAGGGCCGCGGGCGGCCCTGAGACAGGCTGCCGTGCGGCTGGCGGCGGGGGCAGCGGAGCAGGGGTGAATTCTTCTTCCATCTCGGGTTGGGGCGCCGGGCGGGTGGCGGTGCTTTCCACGGAGGCGGTGGTATCGGGAGGTGTTTCTTGGGGGGTGCTTGGCCTGGCAGGTGCGGGGCGCTCTTTGGGGGCGATCTGCTCAGGGCGGCGCGGCCGGGAGGCATCGGCTGGTCTGCCAGCAGGGGCAGGCTTGCCAGCCGGTGCGGGTTGGCTGGCTTTGGGCTGGGGCTTTTCGCTTTGCGTGGTGGCAGGCTGAAGGGGAGATAAGCCGCCGCCAGCCTCGCGTTGGATACGTTTCCACAATCCGCCAAGTATCTCGGCGCGCGAATTGGGGCTCAGGCCTGCATAATCGCGCAAGCGGGCCCCCACAGCCTGTACCAGGTCGGGCGGCAGTTGGTCGGCCTGGGCTTCGGCTTGCCAGGTCTCTAGCATGCGCTCTAACCCGCCAACCACAGCCCGGTTATCGTAGTTCCGCTCGGCTTCGAGGCGGAAGAATTTTTGAAGTTTTAATAAGGATGGTTTCATGAGATTGATATTGTACCATCTAGCGAGTAACTGCTGCGAATCCCACGGCATTTGGCCCAAGATGCGTGCCAATGACCGTGGTGACGCTGAGGATGAGAGGCGGATACTGGCAGGAGGGGGCAAATTCAGCCAGGGCCTGGCGGGCATCTGCTTCGGCATCTGTGTACAAGACAGCCAGGCGTTCAAACGGGCCAAGGGTGCGCATCATTTGGATGAAGCGATTGATCCCTTTGCGGCGGGTGCGTGCCTCGCCCAGGCGTGAAACGCTGCCATTTGAGATGCTTAAAAAGAGCTTGATCTGTAAGAGCGAGCCAATGCTGGCCTTGGTCCAAGAAATGCGCCCGCTGCGGCGCACGTATTCGAGCGTATCCAACATTGCCCTGGCATGCAGCCGGGCACGCATGGCGTAGACCCCAGAGAGCACCCCATCTAAAGACAGGCCCTGTGCAGCGGCTTCAGCCGCGGCCAGGGCCTGAAAACCTGTCCCCATGGATAAGGAACCGCTGTCGAGAACCTGCACCCGGCCTCCAAAGGTGCGCCCGGCAGATTGGGCAACACTGAAGATGCCGCTTAAGCTGGAAGCAATGTGAATGGACAGTACCTGGGTGGCGCCCTGGCTGAGCAGGGTTTCATATGCCTGCTCGAACGTGCCGCTGGCGGGGGCAGCCGTCGTCGGGATCTGCTTCATGGATGGGAGCTGGTGGTAAAAGTCAGCCCGCGAAATGCCGTTGCCATCCAAAAGGCTTTGATCACCGATGGTCAGGATGGCAGGGATGACGGTAATGCAGTGAGCGGCAGCCAACTCAGGCGGCAGGTCTGAGGTGCTGTCGGTAACGATGGCAACGGTCATTTTAAATCTCTTGAGAGGGATGCTGCATGGCGATCAATCCAATGCTGTGCGGGCCCAACAGGGTGGCTAGAGCCAGGCTGAAGTTTTGCTCAGTCAGGGGCGTGGTGCGCATATTTTGGATGATCCGCTCGCGCAGGTTGCGGCTTTCTTGTTCAAAATGAGGAACACCCTGGACGATGGCCAGGTATTTCAGGCGTTCAAATTCCAGGATGAATTCATACATCACATCTACCAGGTGGCGCGGGCTGCGGATCTTTTGAACGTGGATGAAGCGGCCATTTTCCATGATGAAGATGGGGATCATGCCGAGCATCTCGCCGACCACAGCTTGAGAGACATCTATCTGCCCCGAGCCGGATAAGTAGACCAGGTCAGGCAGGCAGTATACGGCGTAGATATGGCGGCTCAGGCCGCGCACCAGGCGGTTAATATCATTGGCAGATGTGCCGCGCAGCACGGCCTCAGCCGCAGCTTGTACCAGAAAGCCCAGGCCAGCCGCGGTGGTCTGCGAATCGATCACATGGACGGTCACAGGGCTTTTAAGTGTTTCGGCGGCCTGGCGGGCATTGCTTACGGCTGGGCTCAGGTACGATGAGACCAGGATGGCAATTACTTCCTGGTAGCGCGTGCCCAGCTCGGTGAAGGACTGGCGAAAGGCTTCTACGCTAGGGGCAGAAACCTGGGGCCGGTCAAAGCGATCATTGGGTTTATACGATTTGTAAAGCGATAGATCCGGGCTGTCTTTTAGGGTTTGCTCACCAAACCGGACCGTGTGCGGGATGATCGTTACATGGTCATGCCCAAGAAAAGTCTGCTTGGTAAAGTGGACGGTGCTGTCGGTGAGAATACAGATGCGGGGCATGGTTTATTCGATGGAGATGATGAAATGATAATGGGGCTGCCCGCCATCTTGAACTTCCACTTCTTGGTTGGGGTAGGCTTTACGAATTGAATCTACAATGGCATTCACCTCAGGGCGAGGTATATCGGCGCCATAGAACATCGTAATGAGTTCGAAGTGGTCTGCATGCGCTTTTTCTAGCAAACTGATGGTGGCATCTTTGAGGGTAGATGCAGCCAGGATGAGTTTGCCATTGTGCAGGGCAATGAATTGGCCTTCTTGAACTTTAACCCCATCGATTTCAACACTGCGGGTGGCAGTGGTGATCTCGCCAGTTTCTACTTCGTCCAGGGCCTCTTGCATCTCTGCAGCAATTTCTTCGGGGTCGCCATCAGGGGCCAGGCGCAGCATGGCAGCCATACCCTGGGGAACCGTGCGGCTGGGGATCACAGTCAGGCGCTTGACGGTTAGCTGTGCGGCCGATTGGGCCGCCAGGATGATGTTCTTGTTATTGGGCAGGATGAAGACCTGGTCGGTGGGCAGATTTTCGAAGGCACGCAGGATCTCTTCGGTGCTGGGATTCATGGTCTGCCCGCCCTCGATGATGGCTGACACGCCCAGGCTGGCAAAGACACGCGCCAGCCCTGGCCCTGGGGCAACCGCTACAACGGCAATCTGGCCTGGCTCAACGGGGGTGAGGTTCAACTTGGGGCCGCTTTCACGCTCGATCTCTTCCATCTGGGCCACCAGGTTTTCGATGGCAACTTTGGTGACCGTGCCAAGCGACTTGGTGTATTCAATGGGCCGGTACAGGTTTTCGGCGGGAACGTGAATGTGCATGCGGTACATGCGATCGCCCTCGCCGACCTGGATGGAGGTGCCCATCTCTTCCAAATCTTCGTAAAAGTGGATCAAATCCAGGGTCTCATACGGGCGGAAATCAACCACCACTTCATAATCTTGTCCTGGCTCAATTGAATCGACGGCGTTTTCTAGTTTCATGGCAGAGAGGGGTTGGACGGCAAAGTTGACTGAATCAAGGGGCTGGCCGTTGGCGTAGCGCACCATCCCCTCCAGGATGAAATATAGGCCTTTGCCGCCGGCATCAACAACACCCGCATCGCGCAACACAGAGAGCAGCTCAGGGGTGTGTTGTACCGATTCGTCAGCCGCTTGCACCAGGCGGGCCAGGATATCGTAAGGGTCTGTCGTCTCAGTAATGGCCTGCTCGGCGGCGGCGGCAATATCTTTGGCAACGGTAAGAATGGTGCCTTCAACCGGGCGCACCACGCCTTTATAGGCCGTGTTGCGCCCCTGGTGGAAGGCTGCTACCAGGGCGGGGCCATCTAAAACCTCGCGGTTATCTAGGGCGCGGGCAATGCCGCGCCACAATTGAGAAAGGATAACGCCCGAGTTGCCGCGTGCTCCCATCAGGGCGCCATGGGCCACGGCATGGGCCACTTTGCCCACATTGCGCTCAGCCGAGTTGGCAATCTCGTCATAGGCGGCTTGCATGGTTAGCACCATGTTGGTGCCAGTATCGCCATCGGGAACGGGGAAAACGTTGAGCGCGTTGACAGCCTGCTGGTTGGTCCGCAGCCAGTTGAGGGCTGCTTCAACCATGGGTTTAAAAGCCTGCCCGTCAATGGGATACTTGCGGGCGTGAGAAGTGGGTTGATCTACGGCTTGCAAATCTGAACTCATGAAGTTGGCTCCTGAGGATATACCAGTATTTTGAGTGTCCACAACAGGTTAGTCTGGATCGCTGATGCGTAGACCGCGTACATGGACATTCACTTCACTAACCGGCATGCCCAGTGCTTTTTCAACCTGGTAGCGCACAGTATTGCGCACGCTTAAGGCAACTGACTTAATGCGTGTGCCATACTCAATGACAACATAAAGATCAATGATAATGTTCTGCCCATCATAGGTCACCTCAACCCCATAGGTGGGGTCTTTGACCAAAACCTGGGTCAAACCATTTACCAGGTTTTTGGAGGTCAGGCCAACCACGCCGTAGGATTGACGGGCGGCATGATAGGCAATGCTGGCGATTGCGCCAGGGGAAATTTTGATACTGCCAATAGGGGTAGATTCATCGGGCATAGCAAACCTCTGAAGTAGTTAACAATCTGGCTTGTAAACAGATACGATTTGTGGTAAGATTGGCCCGCTTAACCCAGGCTTCTTAGTTCCGGTGCAGGTGAAACGTAATTATAGCGTGAATTAAGCAGAATCATACATCAATTTTTTGTCCGAATTCTGAAAAAAAGCCTCCAGTTTTGGAGTGCTGCGAAAGGAAGTGTACGATGGCGAAGTGTGCACATTGTGGAAAAGCGACATCTTTTGGTCGGAATCGCCCATGGTCCAATAAGGCCACCCGGCGGACCTTCCGCCCCAACTTGCAGACCGTGACGGTCTACGAGGGCGACCAGAAAGTGCGTAAGGTCTTGTGTGCTCGGTGCTTGCGCACCATGGTAAAGACCTCGTAATTGGCATAGCTTTGTAATAGCGGCGAAAATCGCGGCGCAAGCCGTGATTTTCGGTTTAAAAACATCCTCGAAGTGCCTGGATGCCCGCAGTGAGGCCCTGGGGATGGTTAAAGATGGCGCTGGCAACTACAAAGACCTGGGCCCCCGCAGCCAGGGCCTGGGGCAAGGTGTTGGTATTCATGCCGCCGTCAATCTCGAGCAGGGTTTGAGGGTTAATGCGTTGGATGGCCTGGCTCAGCTCTGCAACCTTGGGCAGGACCTCGGGGATGAACTTCTGCCCTGAGTAGCCAGGATTGACACTCATGGCAAGTACCATCTCCGCCAGGTGCAGCACAGGGGTAACCATGCTGGCGGGGGTGCTGGGGTTGAGCACCACGCCAGGCTTGCAGCCCAGCTCGCGAATGGTCTGCATGGTGCGGTACAGGTTGGGGTTGTTCTCTACGTGCACGGTCATGTATGTGGCGCCAGCCTGGGCAAAGGCCTGGATCAGGCGTTCGGGTGCTTCCACCATCAAGTGCACATCCAGTGGCAGTTGCGTGGCGCGCCGGCAGGCTTGCACGATGAAAGGCCCCATCGTCAGGTTGGGGACAAAGTGGCCGTCCATCACATCAATGTGGATCCAATCTGCACCGGCGGCCTCAGCCTCGGCGATCTGCTCACCCAGGCGGGTGAAATCAGCAGAGAGGATGGAGGCAGAGATCTTGTAGGGATTGGGCATGGGAAGTCCTTAGCGGCTGTAGAGTAAGATCACCCAGGTCCACAAGGGCACAAGCCCAAGCACGGCAATCGCAGCCAGCAAGCCCAAGGCCCAGGTGCCCCAATCAATATCAAGTGGGTCTTCCTGGCTGGTCTTGGCGATGGGTTGTGAAGTGGGGGCTGGGGCTGCCACCATCGGTGCCGGTGGGGCCGGGCGCAGATTGGCCTTGGGTGGGGCCGTATAACTGGCAGAAGGGCTGGCAGTTGTGGCTGCGGCTGGCGGTTGGGCGGCTTCGATGACGGGGGAGACGGTGGTGGCGCGGTTAAAGGTCATCAACACGCGCCCGAGCTGGTCGGCAGTGCGGTAGCGCGCCGAAGGCTCTTTGGAAAGCACCTTTAGAATGATCTGCTCAAGGGCTGGGGGAATATTAGCGTTGAAATGGCTTGGCGGGGGCGTAGGCACACTGCGGTGCATCTGCGCCAGCTCGGCGGCGGTATTCCCGGTGAAGGGCAGGCGCCCACAAAGCATCTCGTACATGACCACCCCCAACGCATAAACATCTGAAGCGGGCGAAGGCGCCGCCCCGGTGGCTTGCTCGGGAGAGAAGTACTGCGGCGAGCCCCAAACCACCTTCGCCTGTTCATTTGGATTGATCGATGCCAGGGCGCGTGCAATGCCAAAATCAGTTACTTTCAGACGTTGGTCAGGGGTGACGAGCATGTTCTGCGGTTTCACATCGCAGTGGACCAGGCCGGCCCGGTGAGCGTAGCCAATGCCGGCGCAAGCCTGGATGAGCAGAGGCAGAGCTTCTTCGACACTGAAGCGGCCGCGGGTTTGCAGCATGGTTTTTAAGTCGGCACCGGGCACATATTCCATCACGATGAAAAGCTTACCAGCATCTAATCCAAAATCGTGAACAGTGACAATGCTGGGGTGTGATAGATTGGCAGCGGCTTTTGCCTCTTGCCTGAAGCGCTCTCGAAAAGCAGGATCGTTGGAGTAATCTTCGCGCAGCACCTTGACAGCCACCGTGCGTTCGAGCATCAGATCTCGGGCGCGATAGACCACAGCCATCCCCCCGCTGCCGAGGCGGGTTTCCAATTGGTATCGATTATTGAGGAGGGTGTTCTCAGCCATTGCTATGATTTTAGCACGTTTGGAGGATTCTGGGTGTAGGGTT